>DCZN01000001.1:22984-32626 GCA_002331625.1 Nitrospira sp. UBA2083
GCGATGCCATGCAGCCGCTCGGGACGGATGTTGTATCCAAGTGGATACCACGTTTTTTTCACATCAGAAACCGGAGCCTCCGCTAGGTCTTGGAAGCTCGGATACCGCTCCAAAAACTCATGATATTTGGGGATGACCCGATCGACTTGAGTCTGTTGGAGCATCACCTCCGAGACGAGAATATGATACGGATCTGACGTCTTTCTCCAAGGCAAATCGCGCCCGTGCTCCCCATACCACTTCAACAGTCGCTGCTGAAATCGACGCTTTGCAGAAAGATCAGGAGGAGCCGTCTTGCTGGACTTTTTCTTGTTGGAAGGACGTCGACCAGGCATGTACCGAACCTATGCTCACACTCGCATGACCGTTGGTATTGTAGAAGTCCCCTTTGCCAAAAATCAAACATGCTATTCGATCACGGGTCTACAGGCCGAACATCTGCAGCTACGGGCTGCAGTCTGTTCAAAGCGGCATCTGCATGGTAACCTGTACATAGGTGCACAGGGGGGAGGTCATGAACACAGAAGCCTTCCGACATCGGTTGTTGCAAGCCTTGTTGTTAGCCGGAAGTGTGGCTTCTATTCTTGCCCCGTTTCCATCCACAGCTGAAACGCTCCAGATTCCCTGGGAATGTTCCAACTATGCGGGCGATGCGCAGACCCGGTGTGTGAATGCCTTCATGGAAGCACAGCAGAAAAAGATCGCTGAGCTTGAGGGAAAACTCCAGGCCCAAGAGGGGGCAGTCAGTCAGCTCAAGAGCCAGCTCGATCGACAATCAACCGCGACGGCCGATCTGCAACGCCAACTTACCGAGCGGCCCACCACAAGCGTGATTCCAGTCCCCTACGCTTATCCTTACTCTTATGGCTATCCCCTCGGCCTTGGACTCGGGTTCGGACTCCATTTCGGGAACGCGGGCTTCTACGCTTCCCCCTATTCCCGTCCTTTTTGGGGACCCCGTCACTATGGATACTGGGGCTATCGCTGGTAGCACCAACAGCTAACTGCTGGGGATACAGCCCCCTTCTCCGCACCATCCACTGTTTAGATCCGGCTTTTCATTGACAAGATTGCCTCCGGCACATAGCCTACTCAGTAGAACACTATAGGTGCTTGCTCATCTCTCGGGTGGCCGAAACAATACCCCCTAGAGGTTCACCCTCAAACCGATGCCCGACAACTAGATACAAGAGGATACTCGATGGTCGTTCGGAAATTTCCCCGGTTTCCTGTCACGATTCCCAGCACCTTGGTGCAACGGGATAAGCTACGCTACAACGCATCGGTCAAAGACCTTTCTCTCAAAGGGTGTCGGCTGGAAAGCGTCGTTCGACCTTTTACCGGCATGCAGGTGGAACTCCTCATTGAATTGCCCGGTGAAGCAAGCCCGATCCATGTCAGCAAGGCGACCGTTCGCTGGTCTGGATCACAAGGGATTGGAATTGAATTCCTAACCCTAGCGCCCCCTGAACAAGAACGGCTCAAGCGGGTTGTCGAACAAGCCTCCGTTAAGGCAGGACAGGCATTGATCATTCCCCAAGGCGAGCTGCCGAATGGATAAGTGCCGTTCTTACGTGCACTTCTCATCGGTACAACATCCATGCTGATACTGCACCTCCCGGATTCCTCAGCCATAATGTCCCGTCCTTGAGGACACTTTTGGGTTACGTCCCGGACAACTTCTCGCCTGGTGGCTGATCCCTCGTCAAAAAAAAGATCTTGAATCAACCGATCCGAACATTCCTCAAGTTGTGCCCGTAGACTGCCGATCCAACTACTGCAGGGCAGGTGAGGAGGAACCGATGCGGTGGTGGAAGTCATCAGCGAAGGTCAAGCAGGAACCGGCGGCTCGTGGCTCGGAACGACGCCGAGAACCTCGCATCGGGGGACAATTCAAAGTCCGTTATTCCGGCACTGACGGGGATAACATCATTATCGGCAACGGCATGACCCTCGACCTGAGCCGCTATGGGTTCGGAATTCAGGGAAATCGTCGTGTGAAGAAAGGCCTGGAACTCGGTCTGTTCATCGAACTACCCGATCTGGACTCTCCACTCTGCATTCCCCAAGCAGTTGTCTCCTGGGTCGATGGGAGACGGTTCGGCGTAGAATTACGGGCCGACCGTGAGAAAGAGCCGGAATGGTTGGAGTATCTGTCAGAAAATGGTTAACCCGGCCTAGCCAGGCTCTCCCCGATCAATTGATTTCTGGATACCTCATCGGTAGACCCTGCCCTCTAAAACGCCGGCTTGTCGGGGAGACTGGCAAGGTATAGGGGAAACTCGCCGTTTTTGGCGTCGGCCACATAGCGCCTGAGCGCCTCGCTCACCACAGGAAAGGCCATCGTTTCCCAGGGAATCGCTGAAAGGGGAAATAACCGTACATCCAAGCTCTCCGGCCCAGCCTTGAACTGCGGGGCCTTCATCCGCCCGCGAAACACTAAATAGACCTGTCCAATATGAGGAAGACTCAGCACGGCATACAGTCCTGTCACTGTCACATCAGCATAGGCCTCCTCCATGGTTTCCCTGACTGCGGCTTCCTCCGTGCTTTCGCCAAGCTCCATAAAGCCCGCGGGGAATGTCCAGAGTCCAAGACGTGGTTCGATGGCCCGACGGCAGAGGAGGATCTGATCTTCCCATTCTGGGATACAGCCCGCGACGATTTTCGGGTTGTGATAATGAATGCGATCGCACTGGCCGCACACGTGCCGAGGCAGATTGTCGCCGAGAGGAACTTTCTGGGTGACAACAGCTCCGCAATGGCTACAATAGTTCATAGCGACCGACGTTCCGTATCATGTGAAGTAAGAATCGTAGACGAAGCCACTCAGGTGATGGGGCATGGATAGCATAAACAGGCGATGCTTTGCACCCCGTCGCCATGGCTTGACCAGTGTGCCAGCCCCTTGACTTCCGTGCAGAGAAACCTATCAGGTTGTTATACTGTGGTGAATGTCCAACAAGGGATGGGTGTCTATGGAAGAGAATATGTTGTCCACACTCCCGATACTTCCCGTTAAGCGAACAGTTCTGTTTCCCGGCGTGATGATGCCGCTGACGATCGGACGCGAACGATCCATCGCCGCCGTCAACGCCGCCATGAAAACTGAAGAAAAAACGATCGTCGTCGTGGCACAACGAGATCCCCAGACCGAAGAACCAGGCTTGGGGGATCTCTATTCCATCGGTACCAAGGCGATCATCAAACAAATCGGCCAATCGTCGGAAGGAGCGATCCATGCGCTGGTTCAGGGACTGGATCGCGTCGTCCTCCTGAAAGAAGAGCAGGCAACCCCCTACTCCACCGTGCGTGTCCGTTCCCTCGGGCGTCCGACCGACGATGGAGCTGAAGTCCAAGCTCTGCACCGGGCCATTCAAGAGCTCGTCTCCGACTTGCCCAGGCTGATCCAAGCTCCCGGCATTCAGGAAGTCGGCACAGCACTCAGCAATGAAGACGATTCCATTGCGCTGGCCTATCGCATCGCCTCGCTCGTTAATCTGAATATCGTGGAGGAACAGCGGTTGTTGGAGTGTGCTTCGACTCTTGATCTCCTGCGCAGCCTCTATGCGGCGCTGTCAAAGGAAATTCAGATACTCCAACTGCGCGAAAAAATCGCAAAAGATGCACAGACGAAGATCGGTAAGAGTCAACGAGAGTACATCCTGCGCGAACAGCTCAAGGCCATCCAAGACGAACTGGGCGAAGGCGAGGACGACGAGAACGAGGTAGCTCGTCTCAAACGGCAAATCGCCGAAGCCGACCTCCCGGACCAGATCCGTAAGGAAGTCGAGCGGGAAGTCACGAGGTTGGGGAAAGTGCCCCCGACCTCACCCGACCATCAGGTCCTTCGGACCTACCTTGAGTTGGTACTCGAACTCCCGTGGAAGAAGGCGTCGGAAGAGCATCTTGAGCTTGCAAAGGTCCGGCAGGTGCTGGAAGAAGATCACTATGGAATCAAGGAAGTCAAAGAACGGATCGTCGAACACCTGGCAGTCTTGAAGCTGAACCCGACGGCCAAGGCACCGATCCTCTGCCTGGTCGGCCCTCCTGGTGTCGGCAAGACCAGCCTGGGTCAATCGATCGCCAGGGCTATGGGAAGGACCTTCGAGCGATTCAGTCTTGGCGGCGTTCATGACGAAGCGGAATTGCGCGGCCATCGACGCACCTACGTCGGTTCGCTGCCGGGCCGTATCATTCAAGCCATCCGTCGTGCCGGTGTCAACAACCCGGTCCTGATGCTCGATGAAGTCGACAAGATGGGGCGTGATTTCCGAGGCGATCCCGCATCCGCTCTGCTGGAGATTCTGGATCCGGCACAGAATCACACCTTCCGTGATCACTACCTGGATCTTCCCTTCGATCTCTCGAAGGTGTTCTTCATCACCACGGCAAATACGCTCGACACCATCAGCCAACCCCTGTTGGATCGAATGGAAGTGATTCGTTTACAGGGCTACAGCGAACGCGAGAAAGCCGAAATCGCTCGCCGCTATCTGTGGCCAAGACGACTGAAGGAAGCAGGCATCGAGGAACGCCAGGCCGTGCTCACCGATGAGGTATTGAATCTCATCAT
Source organism: Nitrospira sp. UBA2083 (assembly GCA_002331625.1). Taxonomy (GTDB): domain Bacteria; phylum Nitrospirota; class Nitrospiria; order Nitrospirales; family Nitrospiraceae; genus Nitrospira_D. The sequence goes on from DCZN01000001.1 coordinate 27,561, forward strand.
CGCTCGTTACACGAGAGAAGCCGGGGTGCGACAGCTTGAACAGATGCTGGGACGGCTGACCAGAAAAGTCGCCTTAACCTTTGCTGACCTTCCCGACGGTCAGGAGCGACAACCCGTCGCCATTCAGACCGACATCCTCGCCGAGTGGTTAGGCTCCGAACGGTTTATGCCGGAAGAGGCGAGGAAACATTTGCCTCCCGGTGTCGCGACCGGTCTTGCCTGGACCCCGACAGGCGGCGATGTGCTTTATATTGAAACGACCTTGCTTCCTGGCAGTCATGACTTGACCCTGACAGGACAATTGGGCGACGTCATGCAGGAGTCCGCGCGTGCGGCAAGAAGCTATCTCTGGTCCCATGCCGAAAGCATGGGGTTGGACATTTCGCGCTTTAAGCGGAATGGGGTCCACATCCATGTCCCTTCTGGAGCCATTCCCAAAGACGGTCCGTCGGCCGGCATTACCATGGCTACTGCATTGGCATCGGCCTACGAAGGCAAAGCGGTACGGAGCGACACGGCGATGACCGGGGAAATCAGCTTGAGCGGCCTGGTTTTACCGGTTGGGGGCATTAAGGAAAAAATACTGGCGGCGCATCGCGCGGGAATCAGACGGATCATCCTGCCGAAAGCCAACGAGAAGGACCTTAAGGACGTCCCACAGGAAGTGCGGGACAAGCTGACCTTCATTCTGGCAGAACGGATCGAAGAGGTGCTGCCGGCAGCGTTTAATCCCGACGCGCAGGATGCCTCTGTCGCAGACGAGTCGATACGATCGGCAAGCACCACGGAACAGACTTAGGATTCGTAGAAGGTACGGACGATCTCCTTCGTGTTGAACAGCATGGTATGACGACGCGTATACACCGCATGGCCATAATAGTGGTCGCGGGGGTTGGTTGATCCGGTACTGTCCTTATAATCGACCAGCAGACATCGTCCTTCACTTGGGAAACGGACCGCTCGCCTGGCACATTCCAACCACCGTTCGAATCCGTCGTAGGGTTCGACCAGCTCCCAGATCGCCTTATTTGCAGCCTTAGCTGATTCCGTTGAAGGGGCAGCATCGCTGCCAGCCACCGCCAGTTCCTGAACATAGTCCCCGCCCCATGCGATGGGCATCTCCATGGTAATCTGTGGCAACTCCATCTTGGCCAGCCAACTCTTTCCGTCCGTCCGCAAACTCCGATGATTCACGATATGTAGCAGCTTCCCAATCCCAGACGGATCCCACCCATAGCGGACCGGCGTACCGAATGTGACGATGTCGAGTGCCACTCCGTTGAGAAGTGCAGCTGTTGATAGCAAAGGTTCGGTGCGTCTGACCATATCAGCAAGTTCCGGCTGACTAGTCCGCTCGGCATAATCGCTTAGAATACTGAGTAACTTGGGCCGACCCGTGATCTGGCTTGCGCAAAGAAGATTCGACACGAGCGCCAAAACCAGTCCTGCTTGTCCATGCGCTTGGACAAGAATTCGGTGCCTCTCTCCCAAGTTTTGCTGTGCGCAAATCCGGTGCAGCTCATTGACCAACTGAACGGCGGCAAGCGCCCGCCCCAGATGGTGGTGTTCTGAAGACCAGAGCAGCCGGTGGCAAGAAATGGATCGATCCAGATTCTTGCTGATGGCGTTCTTGAACGATTGAAGGTAGGCCTCGGTGAAGTTGCCTGCATCACCAACCTGTTCATCGAGAAGGCGCTTTGTCGCGTCATCATTCGAGAGCGGTGGTTTCAGCCCACCCGGGAGCAACGGAATTCCGTTGCTCTCCTCGCGCATCGCCGCGAGTAAGGCATCGACCCCCGACACACCTCGTGAATAGCCTCGCTTTAACCCACCGGCCTCATCCAACCGTTGCATGCCGAAGACGTCGGTGCCATGAATCGAGCCGTGGAGAAAGAAGACGCAGGCAACACCGGCCTGAGACAGTCTTGCCCCACATTTGGCCATAGCCTCACTCCAGGCTGGCGAATCAGGCGGCGCAATATCCATCAGATCCGCAAAGCTCAGTCGATCATTGGGATTCTTCCGCGACAGCTCGTCGTGCTGAAAATTGTTTTCGACCGGCATGAAGGATTACATATCCGATCTGGACTCGATGCTGCAAGAAGACAGGCTGCGACCTATGGGATAGGGACGTGGCTAGACTTCTGATCTCCAGCAGGCTGCATCGGCACGTGACTCTTCGGCATCACGACGGTGGCGGTACAAATCTTCTGCTCTTCATCGATCCGGCGATCGACAATCTTCACGTCTTGTAGATATTCCTGCACGATTTCCTCACGAGTCAGTTCGATGTCCTGTTCGCTCTCCCGCCCCGACCGTTCGCGGACCCGGTCGATCAGATGTTCCTTGACCAGGACACGGATTTGCTTGGCAAGATCTGTCCGAGCCGATAGCTCCGACACCCGCTGACAGACGACTTTGCCTTTCGTGAGATCGCCTTGGCCCTTGCCGATCCAGTACTGATCAGAGGAATAACCACCTTCGGCTGTTGAAATTACAATGAACACAATTCCGAAACTAAACCAGAGGCCTACTCCAGCAGCAACGATCCCCATGGTTTTCTTCAACGTTGACATGTTAACGACCTCCACCCGGCGCCCCAAAGGGCGGAGTGCTCCGATAGGGCGGACCTGGCTGCTGCCCCCTCTGTGGGCCAGCTGATGGTGCAGATTGAGGCAATCGCCTCGCGCCGTCACCCCATTGGCCCGGTTGCCCCATCGGTTGACGATCCGTGTGAGGTAACCCAGGGGGTGTTCGATGGATGATCTCGTTATTGAACGTTCGCGGCGTTGTCACCCCGCCAGGAGGTGGCACTAGCTCGTGGCTTGGCATCCGACCAGACCTGCTGCCAGGTCTCGGCGGTTGAGGTGGGGCCAACGGCTGCCGATAGGCGATGATTTGCTGGGCGATGGCGATGTGCGGATTGGTCGGGAAGAGACCACTTGCGCTGTTCAGGAGGCCTTGGGGAATCCCCACCGGCGAAACAAGCACCCAATTCGTCCAGGCTTGTGAGATCATTGCATTCGACTGCACACGGTTGAGAATTTCCTTCCGCTTCTGTGAAGCCTGATACACCTGATCCGGTGTCGACGCAGTCCCCAATGTCTGATTGACCGCCCTGAGTTCTTCTTGTAATTGCTCATTTTCTTGTTTCAGCTCAGCCAGCTGCACACGGGCATCCTCATTTTCACGAAGCGCCGTGATCGCACGCGCGACTTCATCCGTATCCATCTGCGCCAGCAGATCCGCTTTGATAACCACGACATCGCCGTCAAGACTCGTGGTGATCTGTTGATTGAGGACAAGGACTAAGCCGGCGGTATAGGTGCGAATTTCATCCTTGGTCACGTCCATATCAGTGACGACGGTGACGCTCTCCAGATAGGTGGCAACTTGTTCGAGGGCATTTCGTTTGGCCATTTCTGTGGCCAGGCGGATCGCATCTTCTCTGGTATCGCGATCTCCCATGCGATGCTCGCCCTGGGCATTGACCACTCGAATGTCTGCGAAGGCGGGGGACGCCGAAAAGAGCCCTGCGACACACACAAGAGAGCAGAACAGGGAACACCGCAGCACAGAACATGCGTCGGCCAGCGGCCGCGAGGGTTGAGGGAGTCGCCTGGGCACTACTCACTCCTTCTCTTTACGTACGCGCGAAGGATACGCGCGAAGGAAACGGTCTGTCGGGTTAGCTTAACACTGGAACGGCACCTCCGCCAGCATTCGGCGGATGCTGCCCCCCACCTTGCCTTCCGTAAAATTTGCATGTTAGGGTACCATTCTTATTGTTGGAATCCAGACGGGTGAGCTTTCGTGATGACTCATTCCCCCAAACGCCTTCTCTCGCTCTTTGTCGCCCTGCTGACCGTTTCATTTGAAATCGGTGTCCATACGCCTGTCGCTGCCGCTCCACCACGCGGCAATGAAATCACTCCTGCCGGTTCGGAGACGGAACACGTCGTCCTGTTTGTCTTGGAGGGGTTTGGGCAAGAGTCGCTCCAGGGCGGGACGATGCCGGTACTGAGCAAGCTGATCAAGGAAGGATCCGTCACCTGGTCCGCAAACGGCGTCAGGCCGGCGTTGCGATTGCCGACGATGGCCTCGCTGGTGACCGGCGTGCCGGTTGAAAAGCATGGGATTACGTGGAATTTTTTTGAATTCAGCCGAGGCTACCCGCGCCATCCCAGTCTCTTTGACTATTTGGACCTGAGCGGAGGCCGCGACAGCGCCATCTTTTATATGGATGAGGCCTTGTATCAACTTGCCAAGCCTGAACCCTATACCGACTACCAGCTCTGCGGAGCGTTGCGGCCGGAGTGCGGATCGCAGAAGCTCGTCGCCTATATCCAGCAATATCTACAAAAGGCGACCAGTGGACATGGCTACGGACACGCGATTCTCTCCTTGCCCCATTTGCTCGTGGTTCATCTTCCGGAAGCCGGCAGGGCCGGGGTGGCCCATGGTTGGGATTCTAAAGAGTATCGCGAGGCATTGCGAACCGTTGATGGTGCAATGAAGTCCGTCTTAGACCTCTTCAAGGAATATTCCATCTTGAATCGCACGACCATAGTTGTGACAACCTTGAGCGCCAAAGGAACCGACCCTGGCGCTGAAACCCCAACGACCGACGCCCCCGTCGTTCCTTGGATCGCGTCGGGCAGCAAAATCAAGCCGGGCAACCTCATTCGTCAGCCGGTGTCCATCATCGATACCGGAGCCACCGTGATGAAAATCCTGGGGCTTGAGACGCATACGGAATGGGAAAGCAAGGCGGTGGAAGAAATCTTCCAGACAGCCGCGGTCACCCCGGCGATCACACGACGACCGAAGAAACACTGACCATTCATGCGTGACACGTCTCGCTTATCGCACTGGTATCTGATCCCCTGCTTGGCAGTGATCGGGCTTATGGCCCTGCCGAGCTTTGAGCAGGTGTTTGCGGGAGACACGCCGGCCGCTCATCTCAGGGAACACGGGATTACCATTGATGCGACGAAGCTCGTCCCGGCTTCCTGGTGGCAAATCCCAGGCGTGACTCCCTCGATCTGGAATTCCGACCCGGAGTC
>DCZN01000001.1:32686-48208 GCA_002331625.1 Nitrospira sp. UBA2083
ATCAGCTTTACGTTCGATTTTCCCTTTACCGTGAATCTTGACGGCACACTCGATTTTTCAAAGTCCTTAGATCAGTGTATCCAAGGTCGAGGAACCCAGACCTTAGTGGTGTCGTGCAAACGCATGTACCCCTACGGTGGCCAGCGCGACCCTTATTACGAGCAGAAACCGAACGATGGCTGACGTACTCGCAGATCTCTTAGAAGCACTTGAGGATGTCGACGATGCCACCCGTGAGGAGGCGGCAAAGACGTTGGCTGACTTGGGTGATCCGGCTACGCTCCAGGCACTAATCGGCGCCTGCAGCGATGACTTTTGGTCCGTACGGGCCTATGCCGGTTGCGGCGTCTCGAAAATCGGCGGCCCCAAAGCGATCGAAGCTCTGATCGGCCTGTTCAATGATCCGATCATGGAAGTGCGGGATCAGGCGGTCGAGGCTGCGGCTGCGATGGGCGCAGTGGCACTTGACCGTCTCATGACGGCCTTGAAGGACGAGCGGTGGCGCGTACGCGAACACGCGGCCAAGGCGGCCGGCAAGATGAAGGATCCACGAGCTGTCGATGGGCTGATCGGCGCCTGTCGGGACCGTGACGGAGCCGTCAAGAGCGCAGCGGCGGAGGCCCTCGGTAGGATCGCGGACCCTAAAGCCGTTCCAGTCCTGATCAAGCTGTTCCGAGATTCTTCAAAAATCGTCAGAGAAACAGCGGGGACCGCCTTAGTCTACATCGGACCGCCATCGGTTGATCCGCTGATTGAGAGTCTCACCGACAAAGACTTCGTGGTTCGCTGTCACGCCGCTCGAGCGTTGGGGGGTATGACAACCGACTATCAAATCGGAAAAACCTGGGTCCGAGATGCCAAGGTCGTCGATGCCTTGATTCACGCCTTGAAGGACCCGGATCGAGCTGTCCGCGAAGATGCAACGATCGCACTCGGCATGATCGGTGACAGTCGAGCCATCGAGGCATTGATCGAAGCCATGAAGGATGGAGCCGTGAAGCGCCATGCCATCGCGTCGCTCGGCATGATCGGCGATCCACGCGCACTGCCGGCCGTATTGGATGCCTTGAAGGGCAAAGGAATCAAACAGGAAGGCTCGCCGACACCCGGATGCATTGTGAGTGAGGATGCCTTCATCAAGGAAGCCGCGGCAACCGCGCTGGGTCAGTTTCGTGACCCACGCGTGATTCCGGATTTGATCATGCTGCTCAAGGACGGGGTGTTGCGTGAAAAGGCGGCGGCGGCCCTAACCGTCATCGGCGATGCCGCCATCGAACCCTTGATCGCTTTTCTTTACGATCCCAAAGCATCCGAAGTGGAGGCCGAAAAGGAGCGTGTACTTTCCTATGCCTCTGTTCGTTTGACGGCAAAAGATGCGCTCAAGCAGATCACGCTCGAAACCCTGGAAAAGCTTGGATGGACACCTCCTGATGAAGAGGTAGAGATCAGCTCAAGCCAAGCAGATAATCTGCGCATCGATCGGCCATTGGGACAAGCCGGACGGTTTGGGCCGTCCGGAGACATCGTCTGATCGAGCACAGATACATCGGAAGCCGCGGCAATCACCAATTCTGTCGGTACCTAATTCATTTCGATCCAACAGACACGAGCTGATCTCGAAGGATACAACATGACCGACGCGGTGACAGAACAGATCGCTGCGCTGAGAGATGCAGACTGGGCGATCCGTGAAGAGGCGGCCGGTCTTCTCGGGAGCCTGAAGGATTCACGGGCGGTCCACCCCCTGATAGCTCTCCTTCGGGATGAGGATCGCTCTGTACGAGAGGCAGCGATCGGAGCCTTGCGTGAGATCGGAGCGCCGGCGGTCGTGGCGTTGGGAACGTGCCTCACCGAGCCCGATCTCTCAGTCCAGGAATCAGCATCAGCGGTCTTGGCCGCCATTGCCGATGAGCGGGTGCTCGATCCACTGATCACCGCATTGCGCAGTGGAGATTGGATCGTTCGGATGCACATAGCCAAAGCCTTGGGTCGAGTGAAACGCGCAGAGGCAGTCGAGCCGCTCATTCCACTGCTTCAAGACAAGGTCAAAGCCGTGAGGGAGGAAGCCGCGGCGACACTGGCCGCGATCGGCGATCCAGCGATTGCCCCCTTGTTGGAGGCCTTACGCCACGACGACTGGCTGGTTCGCCTGCATGCGGTCGAATCCCTGGGGAAAACCAGATCACCTCGAGCCGTAGAGCCCCTGTTGTCGGTATTGTTTAACGATCAAGACTCAGCGGTTCGCGAAGATGCCGTGCGGGCTTTAGGCGAAATCGGTGATCCACAGGCAGTCGACTGTTTGTTCACGGCGATGCGTGAACCGAGCCTGCGAACCTTGGCCGTTGAAGCCCTTGGCCGGATCGGCGATCCACGCGCAGTTCCCGCCCTGGTTGATGTCGTGATCGGATCAAGCCCTCCGGAAACGACCAGAGCCGTAGCCGGTTGTGGGGATCAGTGGAATGAAGAGTTTATTACACAGGGCGCAGCCGTGCGTGCGTTGGGTTCGATCGGAGACGAACGAGCACTCCCTGCCCTCATTGCCGCCCTAAGCCCCACCCAGACCCGTGCGGAAGCGGCGGCATCGTTGGCCAAGTTCGGATCAAAGGTCATTCCCCTGCTGGTTCCACTCCTGAGCGATTCACAGGATGACAACATCCGGTTTCATGTTCGCGAGGCGTTGACCCTCGCGGGGTGGAGACCACGGCGAACCTCCACGATCCATCTCTAAAGCACCATGGCGAAAGAAACGATCGAAACGCTGGTCTCTGAACTGATCCATGAAGAAGATTGGCGCCGCATGCGCGCGACGGCAGCTTGTGTCGCCGGTGGACCACGCTCGGTCCAAGCGCTTATCGACGCCCTCCGGTCTGGACCCACGGAGTTGAAGAAGCAAGCGGCAGCGATGTTGGCACGCATCAAAGATCCCCAAGCCGGGGTTGCCCTTGTCGAGCTCCTCGAACACGAGGAAGAAGGGGCGAGGAACGCCGCCGCGGCGGCCCTTGAACAGATGGCGGGAGTGCTCGATACAGACACCACGCGTGCTCTCGTTTCTTTGCTGCCCAAAACTCCGGAAGGCACGGCACGACAAGTACTCAGTCACCTGATCGGAGCCATTCCGACCGCCGTGCTTCCCCTCTGTGAGATGCTCAAACATCCCGACCAAGATGCACAGGTGGCCGCGGCCCTGATGCTCGATCAATTACTGGATCCTCGTTCCATCGATGCCTTCATCGATGCCATGGGCAAGCCGGCCGTGCGGGATATTGCCGTCGGGACGTTGAAGAAGCTGAGTGCCATCCGTGAACGAATCGACGAGACGTTCAACGCCTTGCGGGAGGTGGAAGGAGCCAGCGAACGAGAGGAAGCACGCATGGCGACGATCATCGACCTGCTTGGGATCGGGCGTCCGAGTGTCGAAATCCTGATCGAATACCTTGAAGACGACGACTGGCTCGTGCGGGAAGCCGCGGCGGATCTCCTAGGGAAGATCGGCGATGTGCGGGCGGTTGACCCGCTGATGAAGCGGCTGGAACAGGATAAAGATACGGGCGTCAAAGAACTCGCCATCAAGTCACTTGGGCTGATCGGCGATTCACGCCCGACCCGACTCTACCTCGATGCCATTCCGATCCGACCTCTGCGAGTCTACGCCATGGAAGCCCTGGCCAAGATCAAGGACGTCGGGGTGTTGCGTCCACACAAAGATATTTTTGACCAGCTCCGCACGGATCGCGACGGCTTGGTGGCCTACAATGCCGGCCTCATTGCCGACAAGCTCGAAGCCATGTCGGTTGCGGAAAATCAGTCCCATGAAGAGGACCACGAACATGACTGAGCAGGGAGCATCCGACCGCATCGAACAGCTGATTCACGCCCTCCATGACGACAACGAAGCCTTGCGCGACCATGCGATTGCGAGCCTCGGCCAATCCGGGCAGGAGGCACTCCCCAGATTGATCGACCTGATGGCGGATGAGGATGTGGTCATTCGAGAAGCCGCGACCAGCGCGGTTGTGCGAATGGGCCCATCGGTCGTCGAACCGATGATCGACGCGCTACAAGACGATTCCTGGGCGATCCGAGAACAGGCGGCATCAACGCTCGGGAAATTACGAGATCGACGCGGGGTTGACCCGCTGGTTAAGGCGATCAAAGACCGTGATGGTGCGGTGCGGACGGCGGCAGTATGGGCATTGGAACGGATCGGCGATTCCGAGGCGGTACCTGGGTTGATCGAGGCCCTCATGGATACCACGCTGCGGGAGGACGCCGCCCGCGTGTTGAAGAAGATCGGCGACGTGCGGGCGGTTGACGCACTGATCGACGGCCTCCTCGGTCCTAATTGGATGGTTCGCCGTCATGCGGCAGAGGCGCTGGGGAAAATCGGTGATCGCCGAGGGATCAGTCCGTTGATAGAATCGCTGCGCGATGAAGATTGGCTCGTCCGGCGTAATGCCGCGGAGTCCCTCGCTCGGCTCGGAGCCAAGGAAGCCATTCAACCCTTGTTACCGTTACTTGAGGACGAGAACACGATGGTGCAAGAAACCGTCGAAGCCGTGCTGGCGAGTCTCGGCTGGACACCTACTCAACAATAAACCATTCCAAATAGAGGATAGTTACCCATGGCAGATGAAGCTCCGAAATTGATTCAGATCACACCCAAAGGTGGTGAGAAGAAAGAAGGGTTCAACTTAGTCACGGAACGAGTTGTCGCCGTCAATCCAGAAAGTAAACAGATTGAGGTCGAACTCCTGGCGTACGACGGCAAGACGGTCCTCCTGGACGTGGCCGAAGAAGCGTTGGAGGATCTCAAAAAGATAAAAGCTGGAGACGGTGCCACGATCCGTGTGGTGGAAGAAGGGGGCAAGCGGGTCGCAAAGAGCTTTAAGATTCGTTCAAAAGACCCCAACACCGCCAAAGCCGACGCCATGTTGCTCGACCTGAACGATTCGCACTGGTTGAACCGGAAGTATGCAGCAGAAGTCCTCGGCGAGTTGAAAGATCCTCGCGCCGTCGATCCGTTGGTGTCGGCCTTGAACGACGAAGTCGGTGACGTGCGGCAACGGGCCTATGATTCGTTGATTAAACTCGGCGGCCCCTCGGTCCCGTCGCTCATTCCGCTGCTGGTGTCCGAGGAAGACGAGATTCGCCAATCGGCGACGGAGATTCTGCGAAAAATCGGCAAGCCGGCCGTCGAACCATTGGCTACTGCACTAGCCGATGCTGATGATCGACTGAAGACCAGAATCATGAAGGTGCTTGATCGAATGGGGTATAAACCAAAAACCAAGGAACCGGTCAAGGCTGAATTGCCGAGGCTGACCTAGCGATGTGTCCCACAAGATGGGTTGATAATTTCGTTCAGGCGAGAAAAAGGGAGGGGCTACTTTTAGGCGGTTAACAACCTCTTCCTGTGGAAGGGCAGTCAATAATGCGTGTATCGCGTGGAGCTGGCATGGAACATCCGAGATGCGCAAGCAAGCTGGAAAGTTAAAGTTGACCTATATGTGGCGGCATAAAGATCACATGCTACAAAAAGGCCATAAGTCGTGGAACTGTTCGCGCAAGAGTGTCGACCTGCGGAAGGTGGGGCTCGACCCCATCGAGATCAGCGGAGTAGCTCCGAGTCACCAAGGATTTGAAAATTCCCATACCAACCCAAGAAGGACGCCTCTGACAAGAGGGCGCCCTTCTTGGAGGCGCGCTCCTTACAAGAGGATGTCGGTGCCCGCCGATGCCGAATTAACAAAAATTGCCGGGCCACCGGTGAGCTGAATCTCGAACTCCGCAGCTCCATCAAAATCGGTGTTGCCCTGCAGAACTCCAAGCGAAGAATAACGCAGCTGTCCGGGAGTGAACCTACCGGAGGAACTACTAAAGGCATTGCTGCCAATGTAGGTGAAAGCCTGGTCGCCAACCAACGTGTCATTGGCATCGACATCCCTCAGATCAATCTGATCGCGGTTGAAAGCGGCCGAGCCGTCAAAATCGCTGATAACATCCTTGCCGGCACCGGCGAGGCTATCGGTAGCCGAGGCGTATTTGAAGACATCGGCGCCTGAGCCGCCGGCCAGGATATCGCGACCGTTCTCACCATACAGGTAGTCATTCCCGTTGCCGCCGTTGAGCCTATCGTTCCCGTCGTCACCATGAAGTCGGTCCTTGCCGTCCTCGCCGTTCAGGGTATCATTCCCGTAAGACCCCTCTAGGGAATCATTGCCGCTGCGGCCGTAGAGCGTATCGTTGCCTCCCCTGCCATCGAGGTTGTTACCTCTTGCATTGCCGGTAATGACATTATTGCTCGTATTGCCTCCGCCATAGTCGGCTTCGCCCGTCAGGATGAGATTCTCGATCCCCTCGTCCAGGCCATAAGTGAAAGAATCATCGATGGACGACCAGACAGTGTCCACCCCACCTAGCAGACTGGTATCGTCCTCATGGATGACATCCCATGAGTGGTCCTCGATATACCGATCATTCCCGGCCCCGCCGTACATGAAGTCTTCCCCACTCCCACCATCCAGGATGTCATTGCCGTTTCCCCCATAGAGGGTATCGCTCGAGATATAGTCACCAAGCTCGCCCAAGGGGCCCTCGCCGCCGTAGAGGTAATCGTTTCCCTCGCCGCCGTTTAGGGTGTCTCCATCAGTTCCGCCATTGAGATTGTCATTCCCGGTCTCCCCGTACAGGATGTCGTACCCGGCCCCGCCAGTAAGGGTGTCGTTACCGTCTAGACCGGAGAGCACATTGTTGGCGATATTGCCGGCGATAACATTGGCATCCATATTGCCCGTCCCATTGACGGCGGCGGAGCCGGTCAGAGTAAGGTTCTCGATCCCCTCGCTCAGACCGCTGTTGCTGACAGACGACAGCACAGTGTCCACCCCGCCCAGCGGACCGTGATCGTCCTCGACCATGCCATCCCATATGTGATCCATAATATAGGTATCATTCCCAGCGCCGCCGTACATGAAGTCGTATCCGGATCCGCCGTCCAGGGTGTCGTTGCCGTCGTCGCCGTACAAGGTGTCCATCCCGGCCCCACCGTCCAGCCAATCGTTGCCGTTGCCACCATGGAGGTAATCGTTATCAGCAAATCCGATAATTATGTCATCCATGTCTGTACCGTAGAGTGAGTCTATAGAAGATGTTCCGTTAATGTTCGCCATCATACCCTCCCGTGTCGGTTTGTCCGCCTGACTCGATCTTGCCGGTCAGGTGGGATGCGTGGAACGGCTCCCGTGCAGGCGTCATCCTCCCTCATGCGTTATCTGCAGTTTTTGGTTTCTCCGGCATTCCCTCCGGCGATTTGGCCATGAGGGCCCCATTTGCGTAACAGGCAAATAACAGGCCAGGATGAACACCGTAGAAATGATCGGAATTGCGAGGACATGTGCTGGTAGCTCTCAACAAGGAACCTCACGATGTGAATCTTTTTCGATTCGGTGCATCTGAATAGATTCCCCCGCCTTTACAGGCGGGGTTCTCTCAGAATTCAAGCTGCGCTTGTCCCGCGTCTTCCTTCCCTTGTCGGGCCACGTACCGTCTGATGATCTCCTCGGTAATCCCGACCGTGGATACAAAGTACCCGGTTGACCAGATACCGCCGCGATCCCAATACACCTTATCCAGAAACCGAAACTTTCCCCGTAGTCTGCGGCTGGTGTTCTTCTTGATCGTCTCCACGGCAACACTCACGCTATATTTTGGCGGGATCACCATGTGCACATGCACATGATCCTTGTCGATCCCAATCTCCGTCAAATGCCAATCGGGGTAGTGTTTCTGCACCTCCAATAACCTGACCCGCCAGTACTGGGCGACGCCCTCGACAAGGATCTTGCGGCGGTATCTGGTCACCCACACGATGTGGTACTGCGTCTTATAGACGGTGTGGGCCGCTCGTGGCAGTTTCACGCATGCTAGTCTACCGGAAGCCGCGGGACCTTGCTCACACCCCCGCCTTTACAGGCGGGGACCTCCCGCTGGAGTAGATTCAGTAATGATAGCATGGATATACCGATCGATTTAGTCTGGAAGATGGCACGCAAGGGTGAGGCTTACTGATGTCGAGGCCTTTGGTAGGTTCGAGCTAGACCCTTTGTTCAGGAATTGGCGTCCTTGTGGTAATATATCTCCTCAAGAGGCTCATCGGGTTCTGGTCTGGAATCGTGCACGTCGTAGTAATTACAGTCTCCTCTTTGCCGCCCACCCTCCCAGCAACCGCCACTCCCTCATGACCTCACCTGAAGCGTGAGTTGAAATGCATCATCCGTTAACCGGCTTCACGTAAGTCAATCCCCTAAACCATCAATAGACCAAATTACTGTCAGGCATTACTTTGTGTATTTAGAGGTCGAATCCTATTTACATGTTACACGCTGCCTTCGCCTCATACGATTCAGCTATAGGTTGGCCAAGAACATGATGTGATGAACGGGTTGAGGCTGCGCGACACATGCGCTCTCCACATTAATACCGTCCGAGGATCCTACTCGAATCAAAGATCTCGCGAAGTTCGTTCACCGAGTATCTCTTGGACTGCGAGCCGCACGCCCCACCGAGATATGCTTGAACCCGGCTGCCGCGACTCGTTCAGGATCATAGACATTCCGAAGGTCAATGATCAGGGGCGTGCGCATGGCGGACCTCACCTTCTCAAATTCGAGATTTCTGAACACGTTCCACTCGGTCATGATCACCAGGGCCTCCGCTCCTTCGGCCGCATGGTAGGCGTCTCGGCAGGCCTGAAGCTCCGGCATCAGCTGGCACGCCTCCGCCAGCGCCTCGGGGTCATACGCACGAATCCTGGCGCCTTCCGCCTGGAGTTCTCGAGCAATCGCTAACGCCGGAGCCTCTCGGAGGTCGTTCGTGTTCGGCTTAAAGGAAAGACCAAGGAAGGCCAACGTTTTCCCTTTCACGCCTCCGACTCCCTCTCGAATCTTGTCGACCATCCGCCTTCGCTGATCGTGATTCACCTGTGAAGCGGCTGCAGCAATCTGCATGGGATAGCCGTGGCGCTCACCGGTTTGAATGAGGGCCGCCAAGTCTTTCGGAAAGCAAGAGCCCCCGAAGCCAGGGCCCGCATGAAGGAACTTCCCTCCGATTCGATGGTCGAGCCCCATCCCCTTCGCCACCAACTGAACATTGGCTCCAACCTTCTCACAGAGATTGGCAATTTCATTGATAAATGAAATCTTCGTCGCCAAGAAGGCGTTGGAGGCATACTTGATCAGCTCAGCCGTCGGGACATCGGTGACCACAATCGGCGTTTCAATCAGATAGAGAGGCCGATACAGGTCCTTCATGATGGCGACGGCTTGGTCGCTGTCTGCGCCGATGACCACGCGATTCGGCCGCATGAAATCTTCGATGGCCGATCCCTCTCGCAGAAATTCCGGATTCGAGACCAGGTCAAACCCAAATGTTTTCGCCTGAGCTTTTGTGATGACCTCGCGAAGTGTTGCGCCGGTTCCGACTGGAACGGTCGACTTCGTCACAATCACTTTATATCCAGTCATGTGACGGGCAATGCCTTTGCCCACCTCTTCAACGTATGAGAGATCGGCTGAGCCATCGCCCCTCGGCGGAGTCCCAACCGCGATAAAGATAACAAGCGCTTTCTCGACAGCCTTGGCAATATCCGTAGTAAAATTCAGCCTGCCTTCTTTGACCCCCTTGGCGACCAGTTCGGCAAGACCGGGCTCATAGAACGGGATTTCGCCCTTTTCAAGCTTCTCGATTCGTCGACTATCGCTGTCCATGCAGGTGACGTGCACGCCGAACTCGGCGAAACAGGCGCCGGTCACGAGTCCCACGTAGCCGCTTCCGATCACACTGATGTGCATGAGCCCTCCTCATCTTAAGCAATTGAACCGAGAGTATAGCAACCTGTACTGACATCGAGCAACGCATTCCAGAAACGGTCAGTGCCGCAATGGTCCGTGTGGGTTTCGTTGACTCTTGTAAAATGCCTTGAGTACAATCCGACGCCGTTTCTAGCCCGGTCAAAAGAAACACCTTCATGCCTGCACCCAGCCAATGAGTCTTCACGCCCCACACATTCCACGCTGGTTTTTGCTGCTGACTGCGTTCGTGACCGGCGCGGTCGTGATGGCGATGGAAATATTAGGCAGTCGGCTGTTGGCCCCCGTATTCGGCAGTTCATTGTTCGTCTGGGGCGCGCTGATCGGCGTCATCTTGGCCGCCATGAGCAGCGGGTACGCGTTCGGAGGATGGATCTCCGACCGCTATACCGGAGTACAGGTGCTGACTGCCCTACTGCTCTTCTCAGGTAGTTGGACGTTTCTCGTCGCGTGGGGTAAACAACCCATTCTGTTTGAGATCGAGAAGATGGTGCAAGACCCTCGTTGGGGCCCGTGTCTCGCTGCAACCATACTGCTTGCCCCTCCCGCGTTCGGACTCAGTGGGGTCTTGCCGGCCATGTTGCGTTTGGCGGTCGCAGATATGGATCACCTCGGCCGGCAGACCGGCCGCATGATCGCGTTGTCGACTGTGGGCAGTCTCGCCGGAACCTGGGGGACTGCGTTCTTCCTCTTATCATGGCTCGGAAGCCAATCGTTGATGGCCTGGTTGGGAGGGATCCAGGTTGGGCTTGGCACCCTGTGGCTGCTGAAGGGAACCTCGGCTCGCCGATCGGCCCTATTACTTACCCTAGGTGGCGTCGCCCTGTTGGGAACCATGGCTCTCAACCCGCTTCAACGATTGAAGGCTCCCATCTACCAGGAAGAAAGTCCGTACCAGCAGGTCCGCATTCGAGAAGACGATCTCTTCCGCTATCTCGTCTTGGATCGAACGTTCCATGCCACGATGTGGAAAGTCGACCCGACCTCTCTGTTTCTTCCCTACAGCCAAATGATGGTGTCTTCGCTGGCACTGGTGTCCGAACCGAAACGCGGTCTCATTCTCGGTCACGGGGGAGGATCGATCGCCAAGTGGTTGGCGCAGCACTGGCCCTCATTGGAATTGGATATCGTGGAATTCGACCCGGTCGTCGTCCGCATGGCCGAAGAGTATTTTGAGTATCGCCGGCCGGTCAATCATCACGTCTTCGTGAAAGACGGTCGAGCCTTTCTCAACGCCACGGATCACACCTACGATGTCATGTGGATCGATGCCTTCGCCCGCGACATGATCCCGTTTCATCTCACCACAGCGGAATTTTACTCGCTCGTCCGTCGTCACCTGAACCCTGAGGGAATCCTGGCGGTCAATCTCGCGTCATCCGGCAAAGAAGGGGATCTTGCTCGAGCCGCTGCCGTGGTTCAAACCATGAAACAGGCCTTCCCAATCCTCACCACCTTCGCAGTCGAAGGTCCGTGGAAGACGGGAATGACCCCGGCGAAAAATCTCATCTTCTTTGGGGGCCATCTCGTTGAGCACGAATCAGTGGACAGCCTGATCACAAAGGTCACGGATATGGCGATGAATCAGCGTCTTCCGATGGACGTCATCTCCCTGTTGAGCACACGCCGAACCGAGCCGTGGCCCGCTGGCATCGTCCTGAGCGACGATTATGCTCCCTATGACCTGCTGCTTGGACGAGAGCGGTCACAATTGGTGGAATGAGAATGCGGTTCCTAGCAGGCTGAGGTCGAGGGTAAGGCTGAGTGGAGTTGTGATTTGCTTAACCTTAGCCTCAACCTTGACCTTCGCAAAGCTGACGGACTTTTTCAATATCCTGTCAGACTTATTCGTTGGGCCGCTGAACAGGCAGATTGGCACCATGTTCATGGCAGCCGCTCCAGGTGTGAATATTTTGGTTGCCGCCCTCGACGATGAGTCGAAGCATCTCCGTGATTTCCGCTTGTTTTTTAAGGAAATATCTGGCGGAGGACCCGTTCTTCTTGCCGACCCGCACGGTCAGAATGCGATGATCCCGCAGCGCAAAGACATCTTCGTCGGTTTCGTCGTCTCCCACGTACAGAGCCGTGCTACAGTCAAGTCGGCGCATGTACTCTAGCAAGGCCGTCCCCTTATGCGACGCGGTCGGCGGCATCACATTCACGACGGATTTGCCCAGGACGATGCGAGGAGGGGGAGACAATTCCCCGACAATTCGAGCAATCAGCGCCCGCGCCTCGTCTCGCTGATCGACGGTTCGATAGTGGAATGAGAGAGAATAGGATTTATTTTCGACCACCACACCGCTTCGAGTCAGCTCGTCCTGAAATCGCTCGTTGATCGACTGCAACCATGCGCCGCTGGTCTCTCGAACCTGCTGCATGTCTTCTTGGCGCGTATGAGGCCCCTCTGAACCATGGTTCCCGATCAAGTGCGGCACCACGGTCCCGACCCGTGCCCGCAAGTCCTCCACAGAGCGTCCTGAAATAATGGCCGTGGGGGCCCGCTTTGCGAGCTCTTCGAGCCAAAAACGGATAGGACGCGAGAGTTTCGCCGCATGATGCTCCCGAACGATCTTCGCCAAGGTCCCGTCAAAATCAAAAGCATACAGAGACCGCCCCTTCAGAAGCGTCTCCAGCTCCAGCTTCCCTTTTGCTGTCAACAGATAATCCATGATGCCTTTCTATCAACTCAGCAGGCTCGGCCGTCGCACCTGTTTCATCACACGTTCTTTTTGCCGCATGCGGGCGGCATCGATGAGCATCCGGCCGGCCCAACGATACACATTGAACTCCTGAATCAGCCCACGCATGCTCTGCATCCGCGCTCGTTGTTCGACCTTCGGCATCGTCAAGCCAAGGTGGAGCGCAGCCGCAAATTGGTCGATGTCGTACGGATTGATCACGAGCGCCTCCGTCAGTTCTCGAGCGGCTCCCGTAAACTGACTGAGAATCAGCACCCCCTGTTCATCGTCCCTGGCGCCGACAAACTCTTTGGCGACCAGATTCATACCATCATGAAGACTGCTGACTACGCAGAGGTCCACCGCCCGATAACATTCATAGACCTCCTCCGGCTCATGGTGTTGAATCCGCAAGCAGATGGGCTCGTAGCCGTTATGTCCGAAGCGCTTGTTGATCTGCTCGGCCAACGCAGAGACTTGACTCGTAAAATGATGATACTGTTCGATCACGGAACGGCTTGGCGCGGCAATCTGAAGAAAAGTAAACTTCCCGATCCATTCCGGTTGTAACTCCAAGAGACGCTCCACGGCCATAAACCGTTCGAGGATGCCTTTGGTGTAATCGAGACGCTCAACTCCAAGGCCGATCAGGCGATCAGCAGGCATCTGATACGCTTCCCGTAGTTTAGTCCGGCATTCCTGGACCGATCGCTGGTGATGGATCCATTGCGAAGGCCACTCAATGGAAATCGGATAGGGATTGACGGCCGTCAGTTTCCCCCCATAGGAAACCGTTGAACTGTTCCGATCGATGCGTGCCTCCAAAGTACGGTCGACGCTATCGATGAAGTTGTTGCAATGCACTCTGGTGTGAAATCCCAGGATACTGCTTCCCAGTAGGCCCTCCAGGATTTCCTCGCGCCAGGGGCAAATCCCGAAGCTTTCTGCGTTCGGCCAAGGAATGTGCCAAAACATGATGATCGTGGCAGTCGGCAAGCGATCCCGGATGAGCTTCGGAAGGAGCGCAAAATGGTAGTCCTGCACAAGGACGACCGGATTGTCGCTCGTGGCCTCTTCATAGACGGCCTGGGCAAATCGTTCATTGACGGCCACATAGTGTTTCCAATCCGAGGACCGAAATGTGGGCCGGACGTGGGCGATATGACAGAGCGGCCACAACCCTTCGTTAGAAAATCCATAATAGTATCCGGCCTCTTCCTCAGCCGTCAGCCACACTCGCCGAATCTGATAGGTGGGGTTGGAGGGCGGCACGCTCACATGGCCTCGCGCGTCCACCACATCCCGGTCTGCGGAGCCGTTTCCATGCGCCACCCATATACCGGAACAGGCGCGCATGACCGGTTCAAGAGCTGAGACAAGCCCACTCGCCGGGACCTGCACCGTAATGCTCTGCCCTTGCCAGTAATGGGCATAGGGTTGTCGATTGGACACGATCAGGACCTGGTCACCCGCCAGTTGTTCATGAAGAATCGACTTGAGACTCGAAGGAGTCCATGAGATCTGGCTTTCATCGCGCAGGCGGCGGTCGGTTTCGAGCGCTTCCACCAACGAGCGCAGGTCTTTCGCCAGAGGCTGAAGTTCCGGGGCATGCTGCTCTTGCGTCAGGGGGGTCAACAGTCGCTCCCCCTTGACCATGGCTCGCACCCCGGATACCCATTCTTTCCAGCTGAAGTGCGCGACCAACACCGTCACGAGTGAGATGACGGCAGTCAATGCCGCGAACAGATAAAAGACATACCGTTTAGTATCGCTGCTGCGCTGCTGGATAAAACTCATGTCGTGGAGGAGGAGAAGCCGTCCAAGCCGGCGTCCATTGGATTCAATGGATGCCGACGTAATATAGAGCGGTCCACTGCTGAACGACCGCACCGCGGACGAGTCGGGTGCGATATTGAGCGTATCCCGACAGGTGAGGTCTTGCGGGTAGGCTTGGGTCTCATACAGAAGGCGCTGCTCAAGGTCGCAAAACCCGAGCGCGTACAGCCGCTCATCCTGGATGATGCGTGTAAAATACGCCGATATCTTGCTTCTGGAGTTGGAGACCAGAAGGTCTGCAAGCGGCCCCTCCATCGTGCTGACCATGACTTTTGACCGCATGTCGAGATCGCGGACAAACCATTTCAATTGGAGTGAGTCGACCAGTGGAATGACCCCGTAGGCGATCACGGCCAACACGATCACCAAGGGAAGCACAAATCTCAATGACAGTGCGAGCAACCTCATAGAAACAAGGTAGTTTACTTTCATGGAGAAATCAAATATGGTCGTCCTGTGTACCAATACGGACTTATCGGAAACTGCCAAATTTCCGCGCTGATCAGTGCCCAGGGGTCTCTCGACTGGCTGTGCTTGCCAAGACCGGATAGCCCTCCGATCTTCGGGAAAATATTAGACCCGGAGGGGGGGCAGTTCTCTATCGCCCCAGCTGTCCTAACCTCGGAAACAACCACCAAGCAACACTATTTGCCAAATACGAACATCTTAGTGACCACCGTCTCCCTCCCCAACGGGGATGCGTACCAAATCACCGACTTTTGCCCGCGCTTTCTCCAATATGGCCGTGTCTACCGGCCCACCGCCCTTTTTCGAATTGTGGAGCCCCTAAGCGGCTCCCCTTCCATTCGTGTGTCTTGCAAGCCGGTCTCCGGATGGGACAAAAGCCCCGTCCGATTTGTTCGCGGCAGCAGTCACCTCCGATACGAGATGCGAGGCGAATACTTGCGACTGCTCACGAGCATGCCGCTCACCTACCTCTGCGAGGAGACGCCGGTCATCCTGACATCGAAAATGTACTTTGCGCTGACCTGGGGAATCGGTATTGAAGATGACCTCGTCAAAGTCAGTCACGAGTTTCTGGACCAGACGACCAAATATTGGCGGACCTGGGTGAAACATTGTTCGATTCCCGTTATCTATCAGGAGGAGGTCATTCGTTCGGCTCTCGCGCTCAAGCT
>DCZN01000001.1:48298-49014 GCA_002331625.1 Nitrospira sp. UBA2083
CGGTACTGCTGGCTGCGCGACGCCCACTTTTCGCTGTCCGCGTTCTACAACCTCGGCCATTTCGAGGAAATGGAAGGCTTCCTGAGGTTTCTGCTGAACGTGGGCTATGCCTACGAGCAATCGCAGGATCGCTTGGCACCGGTCTACACGTTGACCCAGGATCTCCCCATCCCCGAGACCGAACATGCGAATTGGCACGGCTTTCAGGGCAGTCGCCCCGTGCGGAGCCACAATCAGGCCGCTGAACATGTGCAGAACGACGTGTATGGCGAGATGATCCTCACCCTCGCTCCGATCTTTTTCGACAACCGTTTTTTTGACCTGCGCACCAAAGATCATGAAGCGCTGGTCGTGAACTTGGTCCGCCTCTGTGAACGCAGCATCTCTCAGCCCGACGCCGGCCTCTGGGAGATTCGGAACGGGTGGAGGGAACACTCATTTACCAATCTGATGTGTTGGGCGGGTCTCGATCGAGCCTACCGCATGCAGCGTGCAGGATTTCTCAACGGTTTGACCACCGACCTCGATGCGGCACGTATCCGAGCCTCAAGCGCCATCCTTCAGGCAACGAAAGACAAGGCGGTGCGGAACGGGCCGAACGACGACAGCTATGATGCCTCCTTGGCGCAATTGGCGATTCTGGGATTTCCAGATCGAGAGGTGTGCGATACGACGATCACGCATATCAAGCAGGCCCTCGCCGTTCGTCGAGACGG
>DCZN01000001.1:49110-49292 GCA_002331625.1 Nitrospira sp. UBA2083
ATTTGCTCGTTCTGGGTCGTTCAGGCCTTAGCCAAGCTCGGTCGCTTGGCTGAAGCGAAACAGATCATGGCTCAGATCCTTACTGGCGCCAATAGTGTCGGTCTGTTTGCCGAGCACTTTGTGCCGGACACCCGGGTCCAGCTCGGGAACTTCCCCCAGGCCTACTCCCACGTCGGCTTGAT
>DCZN01000001.1:49525-49654 GCA_002331625.1 Nitrospira sp. UBA2083
CGACCCCCCCGCCGCTATTCCGATAACGCGATAAGGAGCGGGCGGTACGCGCAAGCGGGGTTTGGTGGAGGCGAGACGCTCACCCCATCGTTGATAGCCTCTATTGGCCCCTCTCTCACCTTCACAATC
>DCZN01000089.1:0-128 GCA_002331625.1 Nitrospira sp. UBA2083
CCTGCCGCAGCGGCAGGGTTGAAGGCACTGACCAGACGTTCCATATAGGCGTTGTAGTTCCCACTCTCGGTCAGGAACTCGAGAAATCGGCTGATCGGCATGTTGGTGATGGTATAGAGATGGTTGAA
>DCZN01000089.1:139-559 GCA_002331625.1 Nitrospira sp. UBA2083
CCGGAGCTCTTTCCGAAATTGGGCTTCGATCGCCTCTTGCTTCGGCGGGAGAAACGCGCCGACCGGATTGTACACGAGGTTCAGGGCGAGGCCGCTCTCCGGTCGCCCGTACCCGAGTCGGTTCAAACGCGCGAGGGCTTCGATGGATTTCTCAAAGATGCCGTCTCCGCGCTGTGCATCAGTCTGACTGGCGCGATAGGCCGGAAGTGAGGCGATGATTTCGACGTGGTGGGCAGCCAGAAATTCAGCAAGATCCGCTTGGGAGGGAAGCAGCAAGACTGAGAGGTTGCACCGATCGATCACATGACGACCGAGGGTACGGGCCCGTTCGACCAGCCGGCGAAAGTTCGGATTGAGTTCCGGTGCCCCGCCCGTAATATCGATGGTGGGAATGTCGGTCTTCGCCAACGCCGCGAGACA
>DCZN01000089.1:829-3341 GCA_002331625.1 Nitrospira sp. UBA2083
GCACGCGAGAAGCACCTCGAAAATCCACCATC
This sequence comes from Nitrospira sp. UBA2083, assembly GCA_002331625.1. Classification (GTDB taxonomy): domain Bacteria; phylum Nitrospirota; class Nitrospiria; order Nitrospirales; family Nitrospiraceae; genus Nitrospira_D. The sequence continues at coordinate 862 of DCZN01000089.1, forward strand.
ACGTCAGCAGGTGTGTCCTACGCTTAACAGGGCTGAACACCGGATCCGGGAATCGCAGCTCGCAACATCCGAAGTTGAGCGCCCGTCCTTGCCGATTGGCGAGCAGGTGTTGAACCCTTGGCGCAATGCGATAGCACACCTGCTGGCCATCCCGAATTCCTTCAACTAATCCAGCATCTCGAAGAATCCGAAGATGATGGGAGATGTGCGGTTGCGGACAGTGTAAGTGCCGCACGAGGTCCGTCACGCATTTCTCCTCAACCAGTAACGACTCCAGGATACGCAACCGCGTGTGGTCCGCCAGGGCCTTGAGCGTCAGGGCGCATTGGTCCACGGTAAGCATAGTTCGAGTGACAGCGGGCTTCCTCAACAGCAGCCTCCCACCGGTGAACAAGTCACCTCGCCGCCATTCACCTGTTCACCGGCGCGGTTGATGATCGCGAAATGCGGAGCGTACCCGTCGGTTGCCAACACTTTGAGAGTCTTAGAGCATATCTCCAATGGTTCTCCCCGCCGATAGACGTGATGATCGTCATCGTCCACTTCAAGAAACGGTCCAGCGAGGAGAGCGAACTCGCCTCTCCACACGCAAGGAGTTTGTGAGGGTAATACGCAACACCAGCGCGCATCCGATGGGTCGAACGAGATTGGGTCATGGGACAGCACAAAATATGAGGCGACCGGAGGCGTACTGAGCAGCATCACCGTCTCAGGCCCGATTGGTTGCGAGACCCCTCGCTGGTAACTGATGCCACATTCATCCACCACACGGCTGAAAGGTCCTCGAAGTGTCGCGTAGCGAGCGGTCGGGGCCGTGGGAGGCGTCGCGAGCTTATAGCCGGTCAGCGTCACGGAGAAGAAGTGAATCCCGTCGATGATCTGCCAGGGAGAGGACGTGGCAAGATGGATACCAAGAAACCCGGCTTCCCCTAGACCAGCCAGATAATCCGCGAGCGTCAACGCACCGGAGAGACAGTCGCCCCATCTCTGCGAATCATGCACGAGGTACTGCGGGACTTGCTGGTCCGACACGATGTCGGAAATGGTAAAACGCCCACCCGGTTTAGTGACGCGGAACATCTCCCGAAAGACCTTGCGCTTATCCGGTGCCAGGTTGATGACACAATTGGAAATGATGAGATCGATCAAGTTGTCGTCCACCGGCGTCGCATCCGCCATGCCCTTTCGAAACTCCACATTGGAGGAGGCATAGCCCAGATTCGCTGCGACGATCGGCGCATTACGACGCGCGATTTCCAACATCGTGTCGGTCATGTCGAGGCCGATCACGTGTCCAGATGGGCCAACCAGTCGTGAAGCTTCGAAGCAGTCGATTCCTCCCCCGGAACCAATATCGAGAACCGTCTCGCCGGGACGCACGGTCTTTAAACCGGCTGGCGTGCCGCACCCATAGGAAATCTTGAGTACCTCGTCCGGGATAAACGACCTCAATTCTGCAAGGTCATAACTCGTTGGACAACACATCTGCTCCCCTGTCGCAGCAGCCCTCGCATAGCGGTCACTGACTTTCTGGGTGATTTCTTCGATCGGCATAGTCTCCTCTTGTGACACCGAGCTTAGTGAAAGATCCGTTTCTCTTTATATCGCTCCTACGTCTATCTAGATAAGTGCATAGGTCAATATACAGGGAAAGGCATCTCACTTCTGTGAGCTGGCTTACAGTCACACCACCGCCAGAGACTGGCCCGTGCAGGCGGTTGAGGAAAGTCTCACGTTAAAGAGATCCTTAGAGCTAGGAAGAGGATGAACAGACATACAGCCTACTTGACTCGGTACTATGGTACAGGGTGTATCGTCATCAATGAGGTGAACATGCCGACCATACTCACAATTGGACAGCTCGCAAAAGATGCTGGGGTGAATATCGAAACGATTCGCTACTACGAACGACGCCACATACTCGGCCCCACATCTCGGCTGCCATCCGGCTACAGACTCTACAACCATGAGGCGCAGCGACGTCTCCGCTTCATTAAAAATGCCCAGGCGTTGGGTTTTACACTTCATGAGATCGAGGAACTCCTCGATCTTCGTGTCAGATCGACGGCCCGCTGTGGGGATGTCCAAAAAAAAGCCGAGGCCAAATTGAAACACGTAGAAGCCAAAGTGCGGGACCTGCAATCCCTTGCAACGGCGCTGCGGAGCTTAGTCCGTGCCTGCCAGACTAGGCGGCCGACAGCGCACTGTCCGATTCTGGCGAGTCTGGAAGATGGGAAAAGAGAGGCTCACAAGAATCGAGCAAGCGGAATGAGTGAGGGCCACCATTGACGAGAGGCGGAACGACAACAATTGTTGGTGGGCTCGTGGCCGCCTTCTTCGCCTCGATCTGCTGCATCGGGCCGGTGGTGTTTGCCGCCCTCGGTGTTGGTATTGGGGCGACAGGATTTCTGGCCGGCACGGCCGGATTTCTGAAGGCACTCTTGCCCTATCGGCCGGTCTTCATCGGTCTGACGATGCTT
>DCZN01000079.1:0-898 GCA_002331625.1 Nitrospira sp. UBA2083
GGCATTTTCTAAGCAGGTTCTAGTGCCAAGAATCGGACATCAATTCAAGAAGTCAGGCAGGTGAAATGGTGATCGGGCAGGCACATAACTACAAAAGTTAGCGACCTGCTGAATCAAGATCGGAATGTTCTGAAATTGTACCTGAACACGTTGTCGATTGAACGCAGGAGGTAACAGGGCTAGCGGCTTATCCAAGATTTTCAACGTACTGAGATATCTGATCAACCCGGGCTACCCACGTTTCGGCCTTGACTGATTCGAGCCTCATTCGAACGGACTCCTCAGAAATATCCTTCACAGCAAGATCAAGTGCCTCAAGAAACTCGTCCGCACTCGCGCCAAATCGCACAACCCTTCGATAGGCTTGTGCTTCTGGTAGAGGCGCTGAGACGACCGAAAGACCAGCGGCTAAATACTCACGCAACTTGATGGGATTCACATTTTCCGTCAACCGGTTGATCTTGAAGGGCATGATGCCGACCGAAAAGCCCTTCGCAAATGCGGGAAGCGTGTCATAGGATCGAACTCCAAGCAAATGCACGTTGCGCAATGTCTTCAGAGCACTGCAGTCGACCCCTACCTTACCGATCAGTACGAACGACCACTGCGGACGTTGTAATGCGACACGATAGATGAGGTCGATATCGATCCATTCATGAATGAGGCCCCAGAATCCAATGATTGGAGTTGGGAGGCCCTCCAACTCTTTCGACATGACCATATCCGACAAACAGGCCTTGCCAAAATGCTCACTATCCACTCCATGGGGAACCAAATATGTCTGTGGATGGAGGTGACGTTTACTGGCATAAAGCTTTTCTGCCGAGGCAATCACCAGATCACTCTGCTTAATGAGATCTGTTTCCATTTCCTCCATGAGCTTGGCATTGAGGAAGCT
>DCZN01000079.1:908-35395 GCA_002331625.1 Nitrospira sp. UBA2083
GACCACTCGTCGACGCAATAGTAGATCACTTTTCTGGGCTTCAGATGACGAACCATGGGTGCAGTGGTAGGGAGAAAAGTCCAGAGCTGGAAATCTCTCATGCCCAATCGACGAGCTTGCCTTTTAATATATCGAGAGAGAAACCATGCATTGAACGTCGGAACGCCCTTCATATCATGAAAAGGAATCACCAGTGGCGTCACAACATGGAGATTTGGTGTGATGCGTACCGGCCCTCGCAGAAACTTTCTGATCTTTTTAAGAATGCGCGACGCATCGCCCGCCGAGGCTCCTGGGCGTCGCAACCCGATCGATTCGACCCACAACACCCGGTTATCCCGGGCGAGCACTCGCATCACCTGGTGCTTGCTCGTCGGATCTGCGTCCCAGTCGTTGGCGAAACAAATAATATTCTGACCTGACATCATACCGACACGTTAAACCTCCGACACCACTGCTCGAGCACAACAAGCGCCCAGAGTTCGTCGGCTGCGTCTATCCGACCATGCTGATGCGCGCGCAGCATCTCCGCAGCCACACGACCATTGATAAAATTTGAGACGACACTCTGCTGATTGAGTACCAGCTCCTGTGCCATCTGAGCCAACCCCTGCTGAAACCATTGCTGAATGGGAACAGGAAATCCTTTTTTTGGCTGATAGACGATCGTCTTGGGTAAATAGCGTTCCATGGCCCTCTTGAGGAGATACTTCGCCTCTCCATTCTTCACTTTCAATGCCATCGGAAGCCTGGCGGCAAACTCAATCATGCGATGATCGAGGAATGGCACCCGCAGCTCGATGGAGGCTGCCATTGTCATCTTATCGGCTTTGATGAGCAAATCGTCAGGCAACCACGCTTTCGTATCGACATACAGCATTTGGTTCAGTTCCGTGGTCGCGTTGACACGTTGGTAATATGTGTGAAACGTATTCTCCAAGTACGAACTCTTTGTTGTGGTCGTCCGTAAGTCGTGGTTCAACACATCGGTTTTGATACCGTCTAAAAAGAGAGAAGACACACCTCGGTAACGGTCTTCCAACGGCAGCGCCATCTGACGCAGATATCGCCCCCACTTTCCACCAACTGAGGCCGTGCTTCCTAGGCGATCAAACACACCGGCAACCGTGCCCAGCGGACTTGAATGCAAACGGCTCAGTACCAACATCTTCTTGTAAATGGAATACCCACCAAATATTTCGTCCGCCCCCTCACCGGAGTGCAACACTGTGGCATGCTGTTTGGCTCGCTGTGCCAAGAAAAACAGCGGCACACAGGCAGAATCGCCAACAGGTTCATCCAGATGCCAGACGAGGTTTGGAATCCAATCTGAAAATTGCTGCGGGGAAAGCACGACTTCGTGGTGGTCCGTCCCGACATGCTCACTCACAAGACGGCCATTGTCAAACTCGTTGATCCCTTCGGATCCGGCATATCCAACGGTAAACGTCATCGGATCTGAGTTCAGCAATCTGCGCATCGTGGCCACAAGCGCGCTGGAATCAAGACCTCCGCTGAGAAACACGCCATACGGCACATCACTCATCAGATGCTGTTGGCATACCTCAGAAAAGAGCTTCTCACAATCATCAAGACACTGCTGTTCACTCAGCAACTCATCTGAGAAGGTGAGATCCCAATATTGCTCAACGCATATGTGCCCGTCCTGAATCACCATCTGGTGACCGGGCAACAGCTTGTAGATCTCTCGAAACATCGTCTTCGGGGCCGGTACATAGCGGACACGGAGATAGGCCTGCAACGCATCGTAATCAATCAGCCGAGGAACATCTCGCTCTGTCAGCAGCGCTTTAATTTCTGACGCAAACAAGAGCTCCCCATTGTAAACGGTATAATACAGCGGCTTGATCCCGACTCGATCACGAGTCAGCACCAATCGGCGATGTTTCATATCCCAGATCGCAAAAGCAAACATGCCTGTCAGATGTGTTTGAAAGGAGAGGCCGTACTCTTCGTACGCATGCAGAATCACTTCTGTGTCGGAATGAGTCGTAAAGATATGACCGCGTGATTCCAAGACTGATCGGAGATCGAGATGGTTATAGATCTCGCCATTAAATACGACGACAATCGAAGCGTCCTCATTAAACATAGGCTGCGCGCCGCTACTCAAATCAATGATGCTCAAACGACGATGCACCAGACCAACCGGGCCACTCGCAAAATATCCATGCCCGTCTGGTCCACGATGGACCATACTATCGCCCATACGACGAAGTCGTGCTTCATCGAGAAACGGCTTTCCGTCAAGATTCAGAACTCCCGCTATCCCACACATCGTCTTAATTGCTGGGAAACCTCAGACGAGCCATATTTTTAGTCAACAGAAACCCCATATAGATCTCGGCCTTACTGAAAAGAGAAAGATGCCCAACGTTCCATTGAGCAGCATGCGCCATCAGTCTCGCATCATTCGTCAACCGACCGAGAATCTGTAACAGGAGATAATTCAGCGTATGGTACTGTGGAGGACATAAATAGCCATGGGTACCGTACCAACTCCACTTTCCACGATAATCCCACATACCGATTGAAGCGTTGAGCCCTTCAATACCTTGTGTTAACAGCGTCGCTACGTCAGAGGCATGAGTCTGAGCCGCCAAGTCGTACAACCCCAGCAAACTAAAGAGCAACCCATCCAGCACACGAGGAAGTGGGAACGCTGGATATTCTTCGTACAAAGCATACCCACGCTCGACGGTACGCACTCCACCCTCTTCCACGGACTGATGAAAGACACGTATCCCTTTCATGCATAAATCTAAAAGCTCCTTCTCACCTGTCACACGATAGCCACGGACGAGAAGGCTTATGACCACACCTTGATACATGGCGGAAATCCAGCCGCTCTCAAGTACGCAACGTCCCTCACGCCACGTAAAGTAACAAGGCCAGACCACGGCACCATCCGCTCGAGACTGTGCGTTGGCTTTCAGCCACCGAACCTGCGCTAAACTCTTTTCTAAGTCGTACTGATCACCATTCCGAAGATATCGCTCCAATGTGTATAGCCCCCACCAGGCAATAAAGAGCGGGTTGTATTGAGGACCTTGCCTTCGATAGAGTTTTTGAGGAATCCCGGCACTGTCAAAGTCCATGTTCTCTAGAAACAGGCTATCACTCCACACATAGTAATGCAGGGAGTCAACGGGGCCGGCCTCCTTTACCTCTTCAACTGGGTAATGAAAGCGGAATTCAAGGCATTCACGCCGCAACGCCCGCGCGGCATAGGTGAGCGATTGCACAATGTTCATTGCCCTGCGCCAAATAACATTTTCTGCACCAAACGGTTCTCCACAATCCGTGTACGGTCTCTGAGGTGAAACGTCAGGACGCCAACCGGACGCAGACCCGTCCTCCTGGCTGTAGCCGGAATCCTGAGGGCGAGCACCTCGCGCGCTGATTTGAGATCACCGTCCAAGTAGGTTGGCCCGAGGAATGAATTCTAGATAACGATCACTCAATACCCGTGCAGACACTTGAGACTGCGTGCGGATCCCCCCAATAGGGACTCATAGAGCCCGAGCAACGCATCGCCACTCCCCTGATTCTCTTCCACATTACGCACGCTGTGATGGTCCGATGCGACCTCGGTGAGTACTTGTTGAACTTTCCGACAGAGGTCATCCAGGTTTCCAACCTCGAATGTCTTGACCGATGACGGTCGTGTCCCCACTGCACTCGCAACGACTGGAACACCGAGCGCGAGCGCTTCCCGTACGGAAACGGAATCGCCGTCACAGTAGGTTGGCCGAAGAAATATCGTAACTTTTTCCATGACACCCAAGGCAACATCCGGCGGCAATTCCCCCGCAAACAGAACATGCGGCCTCACAGCCGGAACATCTTCCATCGTCCCACCGTCTGCCTGGCTGATTCCCATCAAAATGAGTCCAATGTTTGGATAGTGTTCACGAAGGACTGCGACAGCCTGCAATGCCAGTGGTATACCGTACTCTGGACTCATGGCTACCATCGCTCCTAGGACTGGATCGTGTCCTTCAACAAAATCCATGACCTCAACGGGTGCCGACTGAGTTCTTCGCCCTTTGATGCCAACAAACCCAGGCAGCACATGAATCTTGTGCCAAGGACATCCCCGCGCCTGCAGCGCGCTGACCATTTCCTCATTGCGACAAATGATGAGCCCTGCACATCGGCCCGTCATCTTCACAAGGGCACGCACAAGCGGATTACCGCCTCGAATGTAATCCGGCAACATCCCGGAGCCGAACGCAATGATGGTTCTATTTCCATTGACGACTCCACACACAGAACAGAGGAAAGCCGTCAGCCAGCTCTTAAGATTGTGGCCATTGGTCTCCAGATGCATGACATAGCCTCCGACTGCATGTCGGAGCAGGAGCCACACAAAGTGGGCGCCTCCTCGAGGAGAAAGATAGTCTGAACTTGGCTCCCTCCGCCGTTCGCCAATATTCAAGACGGTCACCTTAAATCCCTCTTCAGCACGCAACCTCCGGTACAAATCTCGAACCGTGGTGCTAATGCCGCCAAACGGAGGTGGGAACGGGCCGACCAGCAGGACCTTGGCCCGAATATTCTTGGCAACCTCGTGCATCGCGCGCCCTCATCTCCGTCCGCTTAACTCATCGTAGAGTTGCTCAAATCGTCTCGCGATCCGTTCAACCGCAAATTGCGCTTCGATTTTCCGGCGTGCCTTTTCTCCCATCGTTTTTTGCGCCGCGGGCGACAGCGCAAGATCTTTGATACGATTCGCCATCATTGACACATCACCGCTCGGAACGAGGTAGCCCGTCACCCCCTCGGTAACCAACTCACGAGTCCCACCAACATCCGTCGCAACAACCGGTTTGCCTGCTGCCATGGCCTCCATAACCGCATTCGGTAATCCTTCATTCTTCAATGAAGCAAGTACCACGATATCGACAGAACGCAACAGAGAGGGGATATTCGTCACGGCGCCAGTCATCGTTACCGACCCCGCTATTCCTAATTCTTTAATGTGCATTTCAATCATTTCACGCATAGGACCGTCACCCACAATCAGAAACTGGGCCCGCGGTATCTGTGTAACGACCTGTTGAATAGCCTTCAGGAACACCACATGTCCTTTCTCAGGCCGTAAGTTCGCCACCATGGCGACGGTGATTGTCCCGTTTTCTAAAGGAACGCCAGAAATAGGACCACTCGGACCGTCAAAGCGCTTCAGATCAAGTCCATTATGGATAACCCAGACCTTCTCCGGATGAAGTCCATCACGGCCTATCAACTGACTTTTAATGGCGTCCGCATTTGCGATAACCCCGGTGGCCAAACGATAACTTAACCGTTCCGCCTTCTGCTGTGCTGCCGACCTCATCACAGCTTCGTCACGCCGGCATCCAAGAATAACCGGGACTCCCGCCAGTCTTGCAAGCGGGATCGCAAAGAGATTTGAATAGAAGTCAAAACATTGCACAACCTGAACCTGCATACGACGAACAAGTTTGACAAACTCATGCGCACGACGAAGCGCCCCCCAACTCACAAATCCAGATAAGGGAAACGCGTGAACGTCTTCGAGCCCACCAGGAAGCTCTGCCGCCAGTGGACCTACTTTTTTAAAGCATGCCACAATGGGGGAGAAACGTGATCGATCGAGCCGTTTGATCAACTCGACTGCCTGGCGCTCAGATCCGCCGATGTTGAAGCTATCGGTAAATATAAGCACGTTGCGCTTCGACATGTACCGCGGATCACTGTTTCAGAAAACACACGTTCAGATTTTGAAGGATTGCACCGGGAGGTGCGTCGAACACGACCATCGCGCCCCCCACAACTTTCAATGCTCCAATAACCGCACCCCTCATCAACCGTAGCGAAAGGGACCGTTGTCTTTGGCTGGTCAAGCCGAAAGCGAACTCTACGTCGTCGCCGTTCATCTTGTTGAGACAGACAGGAGATGATAAGCACCTTGCGATTTCCCAATACGTAGGAGGATGAAGCCCCTTGGCGACCAACTCCTCTTCTGAAATCGTCGGCAAGAATCTTCGGCTGAAGCGGCGGGCATAGACCACCCGAGCTTTCCAAGGCAACCAGACTGTTCCCCACAGGCCCGTGGTGTGACCATCGTAGGGCCAGAGCCTGTTCGGCGTGTCATGGATAAACAACAAGCCACCTTTCTTCAGCACACTCCATGCATGCTGAAGCAATTTTGGTCGAGCAACGGGAATGACGTGCTCCACAACGGCACTGAGAATAACCGCGTCGAACGAGTCCTTCTCGAAGGGAAATCCATCGGCGGTGTTCCCAACCCAGAGCTGCTGAACATCTGATGAAAATCCAAACTCCCGTATTCTCCGCTCAGCCACCGCCGCAAACGTTCGGTCATGTTCGATGCCGATGACATGCATTCCCAACTTCGCCAGCGCCATCGACGAAGCCCCAACCCCACTCCCGATGTCCAATACCTTCAGGCCGGCCGGCTTCGGCAAAAATCGAAGGATAAATCGTGTCAGTGGAATTTCCAAATAGTCTGGACACTCAGCCCTATCAATCTCATCTTTCAGCCACGCACCCTTGATGCGCTCCAGATCCCGAATCAGCTCCACACTACTTTTTGTTTCGAACTCAACTCCGGCAGGCACATACCCATCGTATGAATAGGATTCTCCGTGAATTCGAACTTTTCGTTTTTCACCCAAATCTATAATCTCAACATGCCCCATACTACGCTCCGTCCGTGTTAGTCTCGATCCGCCTCTTACAAGAATGGACTAGGCAGACAACAAACTACATCTCTCGTCATCCATATAGAGCCTGAACCATGTTTCCAAGACGATTAGGACCCAAATGGCATTCGCCAGCTCACTCTCCCCCTGTTCGTAACGTCGTACCAGAGCATCAATCGCTCTCGGCTGAAAAACACCTCTTGCCCGCGATCGAGAATCAAAGAGAACATCATGGACATATTCCCTGAGACCATCCTTAAACCAATATTCAAGCGGCACTCCAAACCCCTGTTTCTTCCGGTACACAATATCGTGAGGTAATACCCTCTCCGCGAATTGTTTCAGAATGTATTTAGACACCCCGTTCCTGAGCTTCATCTCCGGTGGGAGCTTCACGGAAAACTCCACAAGAACATGATCGAGCAACGGCTCTCGAGCCTCCAGCGAATGAGCCATACTCATGCGATCAACTTTTGTCAGGATATCGCCTGGCAAATAGGTTTTCGTATCAACATACTGCAGTTGAGAGAGCCATGGTCGACCAACCACGACCTTAAAGTGGTCTTCCATAATCGCGTCAGCATCGCCGGCCTTCGACACCTCATCATAAACCTGTGGTGTCAGGAGACTCAGGAAATGCCGCTGATTAAAATAAGAGATGTTATCGAGATAGCGCTCACGCGCCATGAGCGACACATTATGCAAGAACCGCTTACCGAAGAATCCGGTGGGAAGAACATCGCTCGCCAGACCCAACAGATTCCGAGCCGCCGCCGGAATCGTGTCGAACCGACTCCGGGAAAGATCAATTCGATATCGTTCATACCCAGCAAAGAGCTCATCACCGCCGTCTCCGCTCAGCGCGACGGTGACGTGCTGAGAAGCCAATCTAGACAGATGATACGTTGGAATCGCTGAAGGATCACCGAACGGTTCGTCAAAATGGCCGACGATTCGTTCGATCAGATCACACCCCTCAGGGCCAACAATCAATTCATGATGCTCGGTACTCAAATATTCTGCAACCTGTCTGGCATACGGCAGTTCGTTATAGGCCTCTTCGGCAAATCCAATGGAAAACGTTTTCACAGGGCGACTCATTTGCCGCGCCATCAGCGCAACCACCAGGCTGGAATCAACCCCGCCACTGAGAAACGCGCCAAGCGGTACATCGCTGACCAACCGCAGCCGAACCGAATCCTGAAGATGTCCCTCTAATTCCGCCAGAGCATCTTCCTCGTTCATCGACGCGCCACATCCGTTCACTACCGGAGCAGCACCATCCCAATAGGACCGTACATGGAGAGTTGGCCCAACCATACTCAGCGTGTGACCTGGTGGCAACTTTGAAATGCCCTTGAATGCCGTCAACGGCTCAGGAATATAAGAATACCGCAGGTAATAGAGAATACCCTCCATATCCAGCTGCCGCTCCACTGCTGGATGGGCGAGCACTGCCTTGAGCTCCGACCCAAACACGAGTCGCTTCCCATCCCAAGCGTAAAATAAGGGTTTGACCCCGAGGCGGTCTCGAGCAATGAACAATCGACTGTTCGGTCCATCCCAAACGGCAAATGCAAACATCCCTCGTAGTTTATGGACACAGTCCTCGCCGAACTCCTCATAGAGATGGACAATGACCTCCGTATCGGAAAACGTACGAATGTGATGGCCGCGACTCTTGAGCCAGACCGCCAGCTCCCGATAGTTATAAATCTCACCATTTAAGACGACCCAGATCGTCTGAGACTCGTTGGAGATCGGCTGATGCCCCGTACTCACATCAATGATGCTCAGCCGACGCATGCCTATGGCAACCGAACCATCGACATACACCCCCTGATCATCGGGGCCACGATGCAAGATGGTCTGGCACATCCTCTCGACGATTTCTTGATCGGCAGGACAATCACGTGAACTGTTGATGTAACCGGCGATTCCACACATTAGAACTTCAGGACTCTTTGTGAAGGGCCATATCAATTGTCAATTTCACAGTAAAAGCACAACGAATGTACCGGTTCCTCGAAGTCAAGCCCGCTGAGAAGCACGAGGCAAACAATCGGAGTACGGTCCACCCACGGTAAGAGCGGAGGCTTGGGACGCCCCCTCGTCAAGGAGACCTGTCACAACTCATGCAACGCATAATTCTTAATGACCAAGACTTGATTGCATGACGGTTGTCGGGGCGAGGGACTCGTGCAAAAACTTGGTAATGGCCTCCGCCATAACTTTGTGACCACTTGAGCTCAAGTGTGCTCCATCCATATAGAGACCTTCTGTTCGGTGGATTTGAAATGTGTGCGTAACATCAAGAACTGCGATGGACCGTACGCGCGCGGCCGTGCGGATAGCAACGAGATCCAACTCATACGACTCCGTTTGTTCCTCAGATGGCAACACCACCAATCCAACACGTGAGTGATCCAGCATAAGTTTCTGGAGCGTCTCTATAAGGAGATCAACATTGCTCTTAAAGAGAGTCTCGTCATTTGCAGAAACGACATCCTTCTGCCAGGACTTGAACTGAATGATTGCAGTATAGGCAATATAGAAAAGACGACTCCACGGCTGGACAGTGGGAAAATGATTCTCCTCCAGAGACATTTTGGGACGACGAAAATCACACTCTGGCAGGACCCACAGGACAACATCGGCGTCATAGACACCGTTCATGTTGATATAGCCAACCATGTTTTCAATTCCCCAGCCCGGAGCAGAAAGATTTATGATCTCTACTGTTTGTCCACGAGCTACCTGTAACGCGGCAGCCACTCGGTTTGTAAATAAGTTGGCATCTGCAATACTCCCACCACCGTAGGTGATTGAGTCTCCTACAAATACAAGTCGAAACGTCCCCGGCGGTTTCTGAGGTGTAAAATCGGTTCCTCGCAAACCAGCTGAATTAATCTGAAACGCGATTCCCCTCGTTGAAACCCACTGACTCGGCTTCATGAGATACCCGTATTGAGGATGTGACGCGAAGGCCGGAGGAGCGCCTACACCGATGACACGGAGCCCAATTTCAGCAAGAACAATCGCAACAATAATTGAACATGCCACCAAGGCAATGTGCAGTGTCTGTTTCACAGAGGGCGCTGCCTCCTTACACTGCCCTCAGAATCAAACGCCTGCGAAGCAGGCTCATTGAGCAGCAACACCCGTTCAATCGGCTCAACAAGAGCCTCAGCCGCAACACGATTTCCCTCATCATTGAGATGCATCGTATCCTGAAAGAGAGAATCTTTCTTACGCAGATTGAAGAGAGAGTCTAAATCCACAAGAGGGATCTGGCGACTGTGCGCAACGTCCTCCATTGCACGATTATACGACCGGTGAAGACTCAGAAACCGCTCGAGACTATAGGCACCCGCGAAATACGGGAAAAAGATGTGCTCCTGGTCAATGTCATTCTGGGTCATCCCCAAGCGGACAGCGGTCGGTCTTGTCATGAACAACGCACGAACGCCTTGTGCCTCCAACGTGGTGGCGATCGCGTCAACATTCGCTTGATAGACAGCCGGCACAAAGTGATCGAACGCAGAGACTCCTTCCGGATCTCCATCCAACTTGGGCTTCATGAGCAGCGGCCGCAAGTAGTAAAACAGCACTTTAGAATACAACTTGAGCAGGTAGCTCTCATTGAGAGCCCTCCACAATCCACCATACTCATACTGTCGGATCGCCGCTAGATTGGCCGGGTTTGTTTTCATCATGTCGTTCCAGCCAATATAAAGAGTGACCAGATCAGGCTGATACTCCAGCAATTCGTCGCGCAGCCTGGCCAAGGCAAACTCCGAATTGAATCCCGAGATGCCGGCATTAATAACTTCGATCCGCTTATCGGGGTGGCGATCCTTAAGAAAGCGAGCTAACAGCCCTGAATAGGTGATGTCATACCATCCCCCGGCAAAGGTGCAGGAGTCACCGAGTGCGATAACCCTGAGCGTATCAGCCGGCTTCTTCTTGTCGAATTCTGGACCGACAAATCCCTTCGAATTGATGGCCACATGTTCGGTGCTGTTCTGCACACGCGCGTTCGGGACTAGTGCAGGACGCCCTCGGACTGGATCATAGGTGAGATACGCAACTCGAAAATAGTTGGCCCACAGTCGCAACACGATTTCGGTTCCGCCCAACAATGTCGCCACAATCACAAGGCTATAGAGAATCCCGCGCCAGAACGACACCTGTCCTGTAGTTTTTGACTTGTTCATATTGGTTCAGTATTGGTTCCTTACACGAGGTGAGGTATTCGCTTGACCAAGCCTTTCAACGCGACTGCCATTCCTCCCGGATAAAAGAAGTAAAGATTGTAGGCGACAGGCGAAAAAAACGCCCCTACGGCATAGGCGAGGATGCTGAGGCGGATGGCGAAGGCTAAGTCAGCAATATCCTGGTCAGGTGACTGTTCAATGGTCGTCAGTCCCTGGTAGGTCTTCCATACCAGGAGTATGTAGAGCAGAAATCCTACTATTCCTAATTCCACACCAACCTGGAGATAAGCATTATGGATCTCAGCCCAGCCTGTCCCATAATCCAATGATGCAAGAATGCTCATGCCGAGACCGACTCCCAAAGGGTGTTCGATCATAGACCTCAATCCATTTACCATCAGTTGGATACGATGCTCGCGTGAACCGGTCTCATCCATATCACCATAGAATATCGATAGCATGCGATCGGAATAACCCATTGGAAGCAAGGCCACTATCACGGGTAGCAGGACAGCGATGAGCAGGAACACCTGCACCCGTTTACCCCTTGCTCGCTCCCACGTAAATATTCCTGCCACGGCCAGCAAACACAGGAACGCTCCTCGTGAGAATGTGACCACCACAACAACAGCGCTGATCACGACGACTACCAATGCCGCATACCGGGCCACTGCCGTCCTGGCTGTCCGATACGCATACCAGATAAGCGGGATACAGATATCCAACAACAGCCCTAAGTCATTCGGGTTCGATGCAAGAGGGGCGAATCCACCCTCGATGCGATTGGTGGCGCCAGCCATCAGATTGCCGGCGCTCCAGTTTTGGAGCCCAATAAATGAGTTCACAGTTGCAAAGATGACAAATGTCCAACAGAGCTGTTTCGCCCGCTCACCAGAGATCATCAAATTCGCGACGAGAAAAAACAACACACCAGCCTTCCACGCAAAGTCCATGAAGAATTGAAGACTTCCACCTGGCCATTTTGAAAAACTGACCGATGCGAGTCCTAGCAGAAGAAACCCGGCTACAATTTTAAGCTCACTTCCCTGTACACTACTCAGCCGCCCTTGCGAAACTGCGAACTTGGCATAGGAAAACAGTGCCAAGAATACAACGATCTTTCCCACTCCAAACTCCGATACACCTGGCACGAAGGCTTGCGGCGCAATGAACACAATCACACCAAACCAGAGCAAACACTGGAAGGCGAACTTCGTACCGTGCTCGGCCGACCAATCAATGGCCTCAACAGACGAGGCGGGGCTCACACGAATATGTTGGGCGGGAGATATCAATGAATCCATTGTTCGTCTCAAAATACGGGATTCAGTGAACGTGGTGACTCATTGCGCCGTGTGTCCGGTACGGCGGGATGGCAAAATCTTTGTACTGGTTCGGGTCTCCGGTTTTTCCGGCTTCAGCCGCTTTGATAATGTTGTACAACTCCCGGGCCGTCACATAATGCAACCGATACTCGCTCCGATCGCGATACAGAGCCTCCAACGCGCTGTACATCTCTTCAGCGGATTGTCCCAAGAGCGCATCCCAACTACGCTCCTCGGCGCCGTGGCAAGACACCTTGACAAACACCCATTCAGGGCGACCAGTAACATGAATGTGTTGCTTGACCCAGTTCTGCACACGGCTCGCGCACGGAGGATTGGACCCCTGCAGCTCTGAATTTTCAATCCGAGGGAACAAGCCCCACTTTCTATTCTGCCAGTTCAAACTCAATGGACCGGGAACAATAAGGAGATCTCCCGTCTCACACCCGCCCACCTCAACCTCGACACCGGTGTCGAACGACTTTGGCCGTCCAGGATCGTCCGTTGCATAATAGATCGCATTGACCTTTCTCGATTGACTCATACAAGGGGCCGTCGGCAAGCTGAAGTCAGCATAACAACCGGTGTGCCGTAGAACCGTCAGTTCGTCGTTCACTCCGCAATACACCGGGTCCAGACGAGCATTGTCCAGCGCCATGTTGCCGTGGATGAAACCATAGGTTGTCCTAGGCGGGACCTCTTGGGTGAGTTGGGCTCCATGCTTCGAGAAGTCGGCCAAACCCTGTCGGAGTTTCTTCTCTAGCGCTTCATGTGTATCATTGCTATGGTGTAAATGAACCTCAATCTCTCCCAGACCCTGCTGACACAGCTCACCAAGTCCGTCCAAATATTCCGAACGATAGGCTTCAATTGGATAGAACCACGTATGCTGAGGTGGACGTCCGTGTGAATCATGATGCCGCCCTGCCAGCCGCGGATAGCCGTCGCGCCACGCCCGCATCCTGGCTCGCTCTTGATCTTTGGTCGACCCGGATGAAATCGGCTCAAAATGATCGACCACACAAAACAGGACATGAATTGGAGCACGCGCTAAGGCTTCACGACGAACATGCCGAACTCGAGCGCGTTGAGACAAATACGATCCCAGCCAGAGATGCACATGCTTCCGTCGCAACTCAAGAACCAGGATCAGACTGGCGCCAATGAGCCCCAGCACGAAACATGTAAAAACCGCCGTGATCATACAGATATTCGCCTCAGTCGAGGAGGGCGTCGATGGCCCAGCGGCACCCGATGAATTCCACGCCAATGCTCATTAATACGATTCCCATTCGACGTACCCATGGAGCTTAGTGCCAAGCCTGCGGTGCACAGGTGTACATCCTCATCCAGTCAGTGACCGAATGGTTTATGTTCTCAGTTTCCATCCCACCAGACGAAACAGCTGAGCATGTTCATGCCAACACACAGCAACGCGATGCCGTTTGAGCAGACGCCTCATGCCACCGAGCGTTTGGAATAACTCCTGATAGACCCCATCCGACCGACGTACCCGTAGCTGGATTCCAAACCACGAAAACAGAAATCCGTTCAGTAAACAAAATGAGTTCACCAGAACACGTCGCCAGTCTCTGGATTGGTCACGAAGCAATTGCAGGTAAAACCTGACCCCGTGCAGCTGAAGAAATACTTTGCCGCCCGGTTTCAACACACGGCCCAACTCAGCCAGCGATGTACACTGATCGACATACGGCAACGAGAGCCTGGAGCACACATGGGTGATCATATCCGTCTTGATCGGCAATGCAGCGAGATCGGCCTGAACAAGCAAGCATCGACGCTGATGTGGTCCTAAAAATGTACTTGCCGCTAGCAGCGATGATCGGTCGATGTCGATCCCAATAAGCAGTCGTGGCGCAATTGTTAATGCACATGCGTTGACCAACGCAGGTCCGGCTCCGCATCCAAGGTCCAAGAAAACCGAGTCTGCCGTGAATTCTAACCGTTCATACATCAGAGCAAGTTCTTCAACCGCTTCATGTTGCAATAAACAGCTCACCACTTGTTCGCCAAGATCTGTCAGACCCCAGGCATCGGACCCGTTACGGATAATCAGGTCCGCGTGTGCTAATCGAGTTTCCGCTTGGCAACCCTGACGATCAGGTGCCGGTCTTGCTGAATGATCGTGACAGTGGATCCCTCGCTTGATCGCAAGTAAAAATGTTCCCAACTCTTTATCGGCACATACGAGGCGAACGGCGTTCGCAATCAACGGTCCTGTCAAGGACACTTCTATCCCCGCCCCTGACGGTTCATCGCGGCCTTTCGTGACATACTCGATCTGAAACTGCAGCGCACTGGATCTTCAGGACACTCCAGAAATAGACTTGCACGGTCATGAGATCAGAAGACCCTAAGAGGACATTTCCCTTCGAAATACACCGATCGCTCGTATCTACAACAGCGCGTATAAATGGTCGATCTGGTCCATATCATGACTCTTGGCCACATTTATTCGGCCTGCGTCTTGTCACCCGTTCCTCCATGAAAATGAACAACTCACCGTGGCACGGGGACTTCTCCCAGCATTGTCCGATAGTAATGACTCAGTCTCCCAATGACCCAATACTTCTGCTGTGCCTCAATTCCATTGAAATGCCACACAAAGACCGCGTACGCCACAGCAAACATGAGTGCTGATAGCGTCAATTGTATGATCATGCTGTCAAATTTCACCATCGATGCAAACGCCCAGATAATAGCCCCTGCCGCCAATGATGACGCGCTGATCCTTCCCAATTGATTCCATGGCAGCAATTCAAACAGCGTGATGTTGAGCAAGAACCTGACCCTGAGAATAACGAGGAACTTTGTTATTCCCGACGCCACAACAGTGGCAAGTACCGCGCCGAACAGGCCGAGCGGCAAGACGAGAACGGCAAGAAAGGCTCCTGTCAGGAGTAGCCGCAAGACATAAATTTGAAGACTGCATCGGGTATCGGCAAATGCTCGCTGCACATAATCCAATTGAAACGCGAGTAAGGGCACAACGGTTAAGAACACCTTAAAAATGTCGGTGCTTGCCTCAAAGCGCTCCGTGAAAAGGAGAACAATGACATTACGGGCATTGACCAGAAGCCACACATACAACGGCAACAGTAACAAACACACCTTGACAACGGAGTCCCCAATCACCTGCACGCTCTCCGCAATCCGGCAATCGTTCCGCAACTCTGCAAGCCGAACAAGAGTGACATCAGAAATCGAACCAAAAATGATTTCCACCACTGGGATATAGAAACACCCGACTGTGTAGATTGCGAAAATTGTAGGGTTAAATACATGAGCGACTACATACTGATGCATGCTATCAGCAAACGTTCCGGCAATGCTGGCCAGCCCAAACGGTAGAGAATAGTAGAATTGCTCACGAACACGTCCCAACTGAGGTCTAGCCCACCATGTCATTCCCAGTGTCCGAAGATAGAGGAACAACATGATGAGGCGGCACATCATCCATCCAAGTGCGGCCAGGATGAGAACCAGCATACTGTGCATCCAGACAGCCGCTCCGATCAACAACAGCGCCCGCAACACATCGGACAAGAGTATCGTCGAAGCAACCAATCGCGATTGCTTTAAAATGACCATGATGTATTCAAGATTGGTCGTAAGAAGGGACATACCTGTGTAGATCGCCAGGTAGGGGAGATAAGACTCAATATCCGGATTATTGAGGAGTCGCGCCACCTGGGATTTACAAATGACCAAACCACCTCCTCCTACTATCCCGAAACATCGTAGAAGCAAGAGTGTCTGGTAGACATAGGCCCGCCATTCTTTGGGGTAATGAGGAATAAAATAGTAGAGACTTGCTGAGAGCCCTAAACTGAGGGACATCCAGAGGGTTTCGTGAATAAGAAACAACTGCTTATACTGCCCAAATTCCTCAAGGGAGAATGCCCTCGCAAGAACCAGTGGGATGGTAAACACAATCACGAACGCCGCCATTCGGCTGACGAATAAGAAACCCATCTGTTTACTGAGCGAGAATTCCACGGAAGAAGCTTCCTAGATGTGTCGGACTATATGTACGTATACCTCAAGCCCATAACTTTCTGACAGACCATCATTCAAGAAGAACCGCATGTCGATGGCCTTGGTGCAACGACGGATAATTCATAAATACACACTAACGGCCATGCACTCCGTGACTTACGCGGCCTTTCTCCAAAGATTCTGGCTGCCAGATATGAAACGAATGGCCCCGACCACAGCAGCACAATTCAAGAGGCAGAAGGAAAACGCGGCCCCCGTAACACGCTCACGGACTCCCACGACTGCTAATCCCCACCCAATGAGCGCTAAAATATAGCCCACTACCTGTGCAGCAAAGAGATACACATAGCCAGATTGCAGCACAACGAGATTCAGGATGAACGCGGTGACCAGTGCAAAGGGAGCCACTAACCGACTCACCTTATGCGAGATCAGCTGAAAAAACATCCTATTCTTCAGTGGATTCAGCCAGGCAGGATTCCATGCCAGGGCCTGAAGATTACCGGCCAGGGTACGGACTTTTCTTCGGAATTCATGCCGATAATCCGACGTCAGTTGATCGAACGCAACGGCTTGACGATCCAACACCACCCGATATCCGTCCATCACGATCCCCATCGGATTGACAAGATCATCCAGGATCGTCCCGTTTCTCAACGGCTTGTAGAGATGAGTTCGCATGGCATAAACGGCTCCTGTCACACCCACGACAGAATCAATGGCAGACTCCATCGATCGGATCGCCTTTTCAATCTTCCAATACAAACCGACACCTTCCGTGTTTCCTTGTCCGTTGTCCTCAAGCATCAGTTCTCCAGTTACCGCACCAACGGTCGGATCAGCAAAATGAGAGACCAATCGCATGAGAGCATCCGGGGCAAACCGCTGTCGTGCATCAGTAAAGAGCAGAATGTCCCCCGTAGCCATTGCGACTCCAGCGTTCAATGCCGCGGCCTTCCCCATCTGTCGGTCTAGCACCACCAGGCACACTCGTGCTGAATCCAATCGACGAATCGTGTGCTCTGTTTCATCAGTGGATCCATCTGATACCACGATGACCTCAAGACGGTCGCTTGGGTAGTACAGTTGCAAACAATTCTCAACCCGTGCAGCAAGGCGACTACTTTCATTTCTAGCCGCAATCACGACGGACACAGAGGGGTAGATCGCCGATCGCAGGATCGGCCTGTATTTCATACGACTCCACAACATCAAGAGGAGCGGATACCCTATGTAGGCATAGGCGACGATACAGAGCGCTACCCACAATCCTGCTTCACATACGAGACTCATACGGCATGCCTATTGATGTAACGACAGGAAGATCAACATTCCCGAGCCGAAGGTTCTGTGCACCAACCGTATCCACCTTGACCATGCCTTACCACCACACTCATGAATGCAGTCGTCGTTGTTCCATCATGGTCGGAAGAGCTGTCCCACACAGAAATGATGGTCCTCCTCCATACACAGACGCACTATCGGGCGCCATCGCCACTTGCCAGCACACGGAACGTCTTAATAAGCGTCTTTAGATCCAGCCAAAAAGACTGGTTCTTGATGTAGTACAAATCGTACTGAAGTTTGAGATGCGAATCTTGCTGAGAGGCGGCATAGCCGAACATGACTTGAGCCCATCCGGTAATACCAGGCTTGACGGCATGCCGGATATCATAATAGGGGATTTGCTTGCGCAATTCTTCGACGAAGACGGGACGCTCAGGCCGAGGCCCTACGACACTCATCTCGCCCTTCAGCACATTGACGAATTGTGGAAGTTCATCGATCCTCGACTTTCGCAACCACCGTCCCACTCGTGACACTCGCCGATCGTTCTCCTGAGCCCAACGAGGCCCGGAAATCTCCGCATCACTGCTCATCGATCGAAACTTGATCATCATAAAGGGATGGGACCCGAAACCAACACGCGATTGCCGATAGAAGATCGGCCCTGAAGAGTCCAACTTAATCAGAATTGCCACGATGAGAAAAAGCGGCGCTGTCACCAACAGACTGAGCAAAGCAATGGTCACATCAAGCGCACGCTTGATCAACCTAGCCGCCGTCCGACGCTTAAAACCGTCGGAGAAAATGAGCGTACTTGGTCGAAGCGAATCAATGGATAACCGCCCGGTGATTTTCTCGAACATGCGATGTCCATCGATCACTTCAATCCCCGTCACTTTCAAATCGAGTAACAGATCCATGGGAAGCGTTGCGCGTCGATCAGCCAAGCACACTACGATCATCCCAACCTTATACCGTTGAACCAAAACGGGAAGCTCGGCAAAAGTTCCAACCACAGGATGCCCGGCCTGTTCTGCTTCGATATTGTCTACGCATCCAATCACCCGGTCGGCCATACGTGGATCCTGCCGGAGCATGTGCCAACAGGTCAACGCAAAATCGCCGCGTCCCAAAATCAGGATCTGCCGGCGACTCCTAAGAGTCTGCGCTGTTTCGCGCGGCACGGCTTCCCGGCTCGCTTCCCTCAGCGTGGTATCAACGACGGCATCCATGAATTCGTACTCCAGGTTAGGCCTCGATCACCCGCTGTTTTGTGTGCAAGATCGAGATGGAATAAGCGAGCGGCACACGACCAATGCCACACAAAGCTGCGTCAAGTCTTCCACCGAGTTGGCCCGTCTCATGCCGAAAAACATTGGTCCCATGTTGACTCAGAGCAATGACACAAATTGGTCGATCAGGATCCAAAACCATGAGACGGATCTGACCTCATGGCGGGAGGCCGACACACACGTATTCACCCCACCGAAGGGGAAAACAGTCAGATGCAGGGATCGCACCCCTAAGATGCGCCTACACAAATCGGCTGTTGAGCCTTTGGCAAGGAAATACCATCGACAGGAGTTTGATCGACGAAGGATGGAATTGAACTTTTGAAATTATCGGAACAACTAACTTAATCAACGGTGATACGCACCATCACTCGCTACCTCGCCAGCGTTTCCACAACTGGTTCGCCACTGTACGGCATCTTGTAGCCATACAAATAATGAGGCAGGCTGAGTGCATCCACGCCATTAAGCACAACGTATCGCTCGCCAGGCAGATTCAGCATGGCAAACGCTTTCTGGACGACATACTGAGGAGAAGACCCCGCCTTGATGACCATCACAACTTCATCGGCCAAATGCGCCAGAATCCCCATCGTGGCACTGGCAAGAACGGGTGGCGTATTGATGATGAGATACTGAAACTGTGCGCGCAGCTGCGGCAAGACTGCTCTGAACTGCTCGATTCTGGCCAGTTCATTCCACTCGTCTCCAGACTTGCCGACCGCTATGATTGCGCAGGGCACCTCGTCGATACGGGATAAGCACTCCTCCAACGAGGCGTGCCCATCAAGCAAATCGACGAGGCCCGCCCGTGCCGGGACACTCACATACCGGTGAAGGGCGGGGCGGCGGAAATCACAATCAATCAACAGGGTTCTTCTCCCAAGATCTCGAGCAATGGTATACCCCAAATTCACCACCGTCGTGGTTTTGCCCTCCCCCTCCAGAGCGCTGGTGACCTCAATAACAGTCGATTGGGTCTTCTCTGTAGACAGAACGATCCTGGTCGCGGCCATTCGGTATTGCTCTGCGGCAAGCGACCGCGGCTGCCATTTTGCAACCAGATTCAGGCTCGGGGTAGATGTCACCGTGAGTGCATGAGTGCCGGCGTTCACCTCGCCGAGCATAGCCGAGGCTGTACCATCCTCCTTGTAGGGAGCCACAAAAAACTGCGGGACTGTAGCAAGCACCCTGATATCCGGCAGTAGCTCAACTTCCTCCCGCCGCCGGAAGGTTGGATTCACCTGGTCCAGACCGAGCGCGAGACCGACGCCGAGTCCGCATCCGCCCAACAAACCCCACGCCATAATCAATAGACGATTCGGACTATCC
This sequence comes from Nitrospira sp. UBA2083, assembly GCA_002331625.1. Classification (GTDB taxonomy): domain Bacteria; phylum Nitrospirota; class Nitrospiria; order Nitrospirales; family Nitrospiraceae; genus Nitrospira_D. Next base: position 21,095 of record DCZN01000079.1, read on the forward strand.
AGCTTTGCCGGAAGGTTGGCTGGATCCAACACCCGAAGCTGTTCGCCTTTCTGTCGTTTCTCAAGATTGACCGCCACGCGTGCGTTCAAGCGTTTATCCAGCAACGCTTGGTAGTTCTTCTGCATATTGTCGTAATCGCGGACTAAGATCATGAGTCCCTGCTCGCGCGACGGGGTTTGCTCCACGAGTTGTTGTTTTTCTTTGACCAATTCCTTGAGTCTCGCACGGCGGTCCTTCGTCGCCGACATATCCGCACGCAAATCGTTCTGTTGCCTGACCAGTTCCCTCATGGTCGGATCATACATCATGGCCGTTTCATTGGGCCGATCTACGGAAAAGGTTCCATACTTCTCTGCGAGCTGTGCCTTCACACGCTGAATCTCCTGCTTTGTGTCCGAGATATCGGGGTAGGCTTCCTTCCACTCTGCCCGCAGCGTGGTCAACTGCCGCTCTAACTCATGCAACCGTGCCACGAGAGGGTCCAAGCCTTTCCGAGCAGACTTCGCATCATCGGATTCCACACGTGCGGCTCCGCTTGCTTGATAGTCTTTCATCACCTTCTCAAGCGAGCTTAATTTGATGGTTTGGCTATGCAGTAAGTCCTCCGCCGTGTTCAACTCCATTTGAAGTCGATCCAACGTTCTCAGATTGGCTTCCATGTGATCAGGCAACAGACCGACATATTTTGTCTTGTACTGACTGATCGCCTGCGCTTGTGCATCGAGAGATTTTTTCGCTTCCTGCAGTTCTTGCTCGATAAATGCGGACACACTCGTCACAAGCTGCTCTCGGTCCTTGAGACTTTCTTCAATAAAGAGGGCGGCCAGCTTTTCCGTGACCTTCATGGCCGTCGCAGGATCTTCATCGGCAAAGGATATGGTCACCGGCTCGATCGTCTTCGGCATACCATCCGGAGTTCTCGCCGTCTCAACCCGTATGGATCTTCGCAATTTCTCGACAGCGGCCTCACGCCCTTCGCGCTGAACCAGTCCTTCGTAAAATTTGCCTTCGTCCATGATTTTGCTAAGGAATGCCCGACTCATCACTTGTTGCCGAATCATCATGAGCCGCTCGTCGATATTGCCTCCGCCAATCCCCTTGACATATTCGTCCGGAATTTTTTGATTTTCAACCAGGATGAGTGTACTCGACCGATAGCTCTTGGGCAGCAACACACACAACGCCGCTCCCAGGATCACTCCGGCCAGAATGGCCCCCGTGACTATCCATCGCCTTCGAACGATGAGCCCCCAGTATTCATGCACCCTCACTGAGATAGGTTCCATCTGGGCTTGTGATTGAGCAGGGGGTAGGGTTTTGTACATCCTCATCTCCATTCAGCTGACACACTCAACAGCACCATCTCTCGGTCAAAATCGAAGGACTGTGCTGATATGTCTTCCTTGAATTCGAGGTGGGTATAAGACAGTGCTGCCGTGAGGTTCTGACTGATCTTATATTCAAGACTCGGGCTCACCGAATAGGATTCAAAACGTACCAGCGAGCGATCCGGCACGGACTGATTGACGGCGTAATGCCCGGTCAGCCACAGCGACAACGGCTCGGTAATGGAACGCCTCAACTGCACATCCACGACCTGACTGAGCAATGGCGTCGACACGGCTAAGAAACTCGCGACCACGGTGCGCGAATAGGATATCTCGACCGTTGTATACTGTCCCCTCCACTGTAGAGAAGCGGCCGCCACCGGCTGCAGGTCACTGTGTGGGTTGATGACAGTAAACCCTCCTTCGATTGTAGCCCGTAGTTCCGAAGAAAGTGACCTCGACCATCGCGCAATAGCCCCTTGAGTCGTGAATCCACCGTCTCCACTGTTCGAATTCGAAAATGTGCCTTTCTGGTACTGGTGTGCCAGCAACAGCGTGTCGGAGGAGGTTGGCTTTCCGACAACCCCCGACGTCACATTTTGGAAGCTCGTGTTAAAGAGGTTCTCTTGTGTCGCTCCGCTCGATGCCGTTAACTGTTCCCCAAATCGTATTCGCTGATCCGTGTATGTCACACTCACACCCATGAATGAGGAGAGTGAGTACGAGGTGTCCACGCGGGCACTATTCCACAAGGTATTGACTCTCCCCGGCTGAAGACCTGGCACCAAAGCTTGCGATACTTGATTGCCGCCCGTTAGCGAAGCAAATGGCTGCGGTTGCGGTGTGTAGATGACGGTATCGACCACACGCAATCCCAACCCACGGATAAGCGAATTCATCGCACCATCAAGATTCAGATCGACGGTGCCATTGCCCCCCACATAATTCAGCTCCGGATTTTTGACATAAACTTCGCCAATCGCTCCTCCACCGATGCGCGCCTCCGCCCACTGATTCTTGTGGGTGAGCATAAGCGCCGGCGACATCGTTGTGACGTAATCATCGAGGTCTTTCCCTGGGACAAAGTAGACGTTACTATCATACCGTTCAGCGATGCGAAATGAGGGGACGAGCTTCATCGCTGATGCAGGCGACGGCGATTGGGGCTGGGCCGGGTTAGGCAGCTCTAGTGTGGCGGGGGCCGTGGCAGTCTGCCCGAATACCGCAAGTGGGCTGTTCATCAGCATCACAAACAACCATCCAATAGCACCGGCTTCCCGTCTTCCTCGCCCATCCCCTCGCCATACCATCCCTTTTTTTCACCATGCTCTATTAGGAACCACAACCACATCACCTGCTTTCAACACAAAGTCCTGAATTTGCCCATCCCCGGATACCAGGTCATCATACCGAGCAGGAATCCGAAGTTGTTTGGATTGACCATCCTGCCCGACAACCGTACGCCGCACTTGCATGTGATTCTTTGCCGCATAGGGCGTGAACCCACCCGCTACGGCAATAGCTTGAAGAACCGTAGCCAATGACTTGAGCTGGTACTTACCCGGCTTGGCGACATCTCCTAACACATACACATGGTAACTGTTGACCTCTTTCACTTTGACGGAAACCGACGGATTTTCCTTGTACACTTTGAGCATCCCTGCAATCTGAGCAGCTACCTCGCTGGCCGTCCGACCACTGACGTCCACATCTCCAATCAACGGCATCGCAATCTTTCCATCCGGCCTCACCACAAGATCTTTTTGCGTAAGATCTTCGCTACGCCAGACCCTGATTTCGAGAACATCCTCAGGACCCAACAGAAATTGTTTCTGGTTCGCACTGTTCGCTTCAGCAATCACATCGGGCGACAACGGTGGTCCGGTGCAACCGGGCAGGCTGGATAAAACCCCGACGACTAACACAACGCTCAAGATCCTTGTCAATCCAAATTTGTGGACCTTCACGATCCTGTCGTTCTTGCTCGCAATCGCATGGCTAACGCCTGTACTAGTAGGGATTACGCCGATCGAGTCCTTGATACCCACCTGGGCGACCAACCATCCGTATGCCATAACACCTTCTTTTTAACGCAAACATTATTAGGTAACAACGATGACCAACGAGAACGGATCAATCTGCTCCCTGTAGGCTGTCCGTTGCCATTACAACTGATGAGTCGCTTGCTTTGCAAATCTGCAGCCCTGCATAATGGTTTTTACAAATCATCCGATTGATCCTCCCGTGTCCTGTGACGACACAAGCAATCGAGATTTCGGCCACCCTCTAGCAATCCCCCTTAACATCTTTCAAGAGTGCTGCCCGGAGTATGCTGTAATCAAGCCGCAACTCTGCCAATTGCTGTTTCAGTCGTCGATGTTCAGCCTCCAATACGCGCAATCGCGTTCTTGCAGGTTGCGGCTTCCGCTCAAGCGCCGCCCGCCATCGGTACAGTGTACCGGTAGACACGTGATAACGGCGCGACACCTCCCTGACTGCCCTCCCTGCAGCAAGCTCTGAAACCACTGCCTTCATCTGATCCCCGGTCAAATTGCACTTCGGCATGATGCCCCCCAACACCACGGACGTCCGATATCCCTACTTGACTGAATATGCAAAATAGAGCGGATCGATGGAACGTTTACTGTAAGGGAATGATTGTGTCATCCCCAGGATCAATGCGGGTCGAGCGTCGTATACCCAACGCTCGGATTGCTAACCCACGACACTTCCCCATGTCGGATGAATGACCCATGGATGCGAGCTCGCGGACCACCGACAACCAAACAACGGAACTGATGTTTACACGTTACGCTCAGCCCATTGACGACATGGTGTGTTCACCGGAAGATACGGCTTCGCACTCGCTGTCGTGAACCTATCTCGAACGGCTTTTTCCTGGAGGGAATAGATTTGAATGGTCTACCGGACTGTCTCACGAACGGCACAGCTGTTCTCTGCATGTACCCAATGAGATTCTGATAGACAGCGAGTTGACACAGCTTCGCCCCGTGAGTCCCATGACTCGTGAAAAACCGACGCCAATCACACCCAATCAAGAACTATCTCTAGAACTTACTGCTAGGTGAATGTATAGGGGATCAGGAGAGAAGCCGCTATTAGACACTTGTCGAGTTAATGTGGAGTCGCCCAAACAACTACCGGCACGTTTGTGTGATGCACGAGGTAGCCGAATCAGCCGCACCGAAACCCAGCACGTAAACGTCTCAGGGTGGTATACGTAATATAATCATGATCTTAAGGAATGCTGGTCACACGTAGGCAAGAAGCCGCGTAAGAAGAGCCTATCTTTCATCCTTATGGTGAATGCGGAACATCCGAGGATCCGCCGTAACCTTGTGCCACAAACCTAACCGATGGCACGATTCTATCCCATGACCACATTCAAAGTGCGTCCATTCTGTTTCTGTTTTTGATTCCTTCGAATAGGTCTATTCATACGTATCGACATCATGGCTATCCGATCACATTCCATGCTAGCCTGACGGTAGTATGTCGGGTCCGTCTTCGAACCTCCTACCATGCGGCTCTTCTAGAGAAACAACTTCTCCACGACAAACAGGCACCAGCACTGAGACGATGCGGCTCTTCTGAGTTTCGTTCCAACAAGAGATTACTGGGTCTCACAATCCTGTGGTTCTTAAAAATCTAACCATGGTACAGCCCTGCTTGCCTCTCCAGATTTTCCATCCAAGCAGTCTACTTTTCTCAATTACAAGGCTAGTAAATGTGCCTGGCTTATGCTATGTATGACCACGGCAACATATACGTATTTTGTCTAGATCCATATGTCAACCAGAGGACCTATGCTTAGGGATGGGCGATGAGTCAAACGGCCAGTTCATCGATTACAATAGCCATTCTGAGTGGTCAGTATCTTGTGTGGCATGGGCTGCAGACTATTCTTGAGCGCAACCCGTGCTTTCAGGTTGTTGGAAAACCCTCACAACGCCTGACCTCTCCTCAGCTGCTCGCCGAATGTCGGCCGGATGTGATTATCCTCGATATGGAAACTGAACGAGATGCTCTGAAAAGTATCAAGCAGTTACGAGACTCCTCCTGTGGGAGCAAAATACTCCTGCTGAGCGGATTTGAGGACAAGGATCCTGTACGCGAGGCGCTGGAATACGGTGTGGATGGCGTCATCCTAAAGATTCACCCGCCATCGGTTATGCTCGCAGCCATCGACGCCTTATTTTTGCTATCGGATGGTCATGTGCCCACTGCAGGCAACGAAACGCTGTCTGCGGTTCCCCAAAATCCACTTCCAGCAAAATCAACGGCCGAGATACTGAAAACCACGTGGCCCGATGCACTGACCGAGCGCGAACGAGAGGTGATCAAGCTGGTCAGGCAAGGACTTTCCAACAAGGATATTGCCCACGAACTATCAATTTCGGACAGCACCGTGCGACACCATCTAACAAGTATTTTTGACAAAGTTGGTGTCCCGAATCGCCAAAAGCTCCTTGTACATGCCCACCATCTCGCTCCATCCGGCTAACCATCGAAAATATCGGTCATCCATTCCACATCACAGAAAAGCCCTTTGCACAAAATGATGTGGAAGTTCGATGCAGCTCCTTGGTAAGATGCGCCCTACGATCATCCCACCGCAGGCGATCGGTCGTTGTTATATCCAAACTCCTCTTGTGCCGAGGTAGCTCAGTTGGCAGAGCACAGCCCTGAAAAGGCTGGTGTCGACAGTTCGATTCTGTCCCTCGGCACCATCATCAGCATACTCTCTCCCTCCCTGTCTTCGAGTACAGCACCGCTTCAGCCCGACAAGAAACCAGATTCATATCTCTGCGAGTCAGAGGAGAGTATCTCGGTGAGGAGTGGATGGTGGAATGGATGGTTCACATCGGCCATTCGACCAGGGATCGCTATTTCTTGAGTGTCCGGATATAGGCCAGCACGGCACGACTGTCTTGTTCGGACAAACGGCCCTCCCATGACGGCATATTAGGTCTTCCTTCATGGATGGTCTGGAGCAGCACCGCATCAGATTTCTTTTTTGTCGCGGACCTCGTCAAGTTGGCCGGATCAGCGCCCAGCAATCGATAGCCGTCTCCTTTGCCTTCCGGTCCATGGCAGCCCGCGCAATGTTTGGTAAAAACCAGTTTTCCCTTGGCGTCGATGGCGCGCGATGAATCCACCTCTTTTGGCGCAGCGATCGCAAACATGCTTCCAACGCTGATGACTCCTACACCGATCACTATCGAAACGAGTCTCTTCCACATATCAGGCCAATCTTTCCTCAATCCGCTCTCCGTTACGGCGAGGGAATCTCGCCGGGGTGGCGGGTGAACCGTGGTTCGCCATTCCCATGATGCGTATCGCCCCCTCTGTGGTGCGACTCAAATGTTGATCCGGTCGGTGGCTCTCCTGCCCGTCTTGGATCCTGGATATCGCCTTCCAGCCACCGGTACAGAACGGGCAACATAATCAAGGTCAGCAATGTTGAACTGACGAGTCCGCCGATGACGACGATCGCCAGCGGTCGTTGCACCTCCGATCCAATTCCGTTCGCAAATGCGAGCGGAACAAGGCCGAGCAGCGCCACCAAGGCCGTCATCAAGACCGGGCGCAACCGAAGCAGAGCCCCGGAGATCACCGCATCGTCCAAACTGTGCCCGTCTTCACGCAGCTTGTTCATGTAGGACACAAGCACGATGCCGTTCAAGACCGCCACCCCAAACAGGTTGATGAATCCGACCGAAGCCGGCACGCTGAGATACTCCTTGGTGAGCCAGAGCGCCACCACTCCGCCGATCAACGCGAAGGGTAGATTCAAGATGATCAACGTGGCCTGACGAAGCGAGTTAAACATGGAATACAGCAGAAAGAAAATCAAGCCGATCGTAATTGGAACGATGATCCGCAACTTGGTCATCGCCCGCTCCATATTTTCGAACGATCCTCCCCAGGTGACTCGGTAGCCCGTCGGAAGGTCAACCCGTTGCTCGATTTTTTGCTGCGCCTCGGCAACCAGACTGCCGATGTCCCGTCCGAGCGTGTTAAAGCCGATCGACACATACCGTTGAAGTTGATCACGGCTGATCCGTCCAGGCCCTTCTTCCAACTGCACGGTGCCCAGATCAGCCAGAGGGATCACCGCCCCGGCTTGATCGCTCACCTTGATGTTGCTGATGGTCTCAACGCTGTCTCGATACTGTTCGGGGAAACGCACCACCAGATCAAACCGCTGTTGCCCCTCGTAGACTCGCGTGGCGGCCTCTCCCCCAATGGCCGTCGTGATGATCTCGCGCACATCAGCGACATTGATCCCATGGCGGGCGATCTTGCTGCGATCGATATCAACTGTCAGGTAGGGTTGACCGAATAGCTGTTCAACCTTGATGTCCCGGACACCACGCACTGTTTCCAGCACTTCGGCGATCTCCTGCGCTTTTTTCCGGAGCATCTCCAAATCATCCCCGAAGAGCTTCACTGTAGCTTCCGTACGTACGCCAGAAATCAATTCATCGACCCGCTGCTGGATGGGCTGGCTGATGAGGAACGTTGCGCCTGACACATTGGTCAACCGCTCACGGAACTTCTGCATCAGTTCAGGCATCGTCCGTGCCGTCGTCCATTGGTCGAGCGGTCGCAACCGAACCACCGGATCACTTTCGTTCGGTTCCTGCGGATCGTTTCCCAATTCCGTTCGTCCGATCTTGGAGACCACCATCTCCACTTCCGGAAACTCCATGATGGCCTGTTGCATGCGCTTTTCGATCTCGATGGATGCAGGAAGCGATACGCTGGGAAGCCGGATCGTTTGCGGAGCCACCGACCCTTCATTCAGAATCGGGATGAACTCCGTCCCCAAGGACGGCACCAAGGAGAGGGCACCGATGAGAGCTACAAGGGCCAATGCCACGACCGTCGTGCGGTGCCCGAGGGCCCAGTGCAACGTCGGCCCATAGAGACGCTTGGCCAACTTCACAACCCACGGATCCTCTTCACTGCCCTGCTTCAATACCAAGGAACAGAGCACCGGCGACAGCGTGAGTGAGAGTGCCAGCGACACCAGCAGGGCGATCATGATGGTATAGGCAAGCGGCTTGAACATCTTGCCTTCCATCCCGTGCAGTGACAACAGCGGGAGAAAGACGATGATGATGATCAGAATGCCAAAGACAACCGGTTGGCCGACTTCCTTCACCGCTTCGGTTACCAACTGTACCCGGGGAGTAGAAGCGGCGGAGCGATGCGAGAGATGGCGATACACGTTCTCCACCACGACGACGGACCCATCTACCATCATGCCGATGGCAATCGTAAGCCCCCCCAAGGACATGAGATTCGCCGTGAGCCCGACTTGCCCCATGACGATGAAGGTGGCCAACGGCGCCAACACCAACGTGCCGACGACGATCAGCGCGCTCCGAATGTTGCCAAGAAAGAGAAACAACACGACAACGACCAGCACCACTCCTTCCGCCAGTGCTTTGTAGACCGTATTCAACGCAGCAGTGATCAGTTCGATGCGGTCATAAAAGGGCACAATCCGCAATCCGTTCGGCAGGAGATGTTTGGCATGGATATCCTCGATGCGGGCTTTGATCCCTTCCACAACATCTCGGGCATTCCCGCCTCGTAACATCAATACAATGCCACTGACGACTTCGCGATCGCCGTTCAGCACCGTGGCACCATGCCGCACCGCATGATCGATCACCACCTGCGCGACGTCGGAGACATAGACCGGCGTGCCCCCGGTTTCCTTCACCACGATCCGCTCAATATCTTGTAGTGAACGGATCAAGCCGATGCCTCGCACAATGTATTTCTCAGCATGCTTTTCCAGAATATTGCCGCCGGCATTGGCATTGTTTCTGGCTACCGCATCGAAGACATCGCGCAACGTCAGATTGTACTTCCGCAGCAGGCCCGGCTCGACCAGCACTTGATACTGTTTGACGTATCCCCCCATCGAATTGATATCGATGACTTCCGGCGTACTTTTGAGGATGGGGCGAATAACCCAATCTTGGATCGTACGCTGGGCAATTAAGCTTTGGTGCTCCGCTTCGGCATCGGCTGCGGCCCCCTGAGGCGCGTCCAAGTAATACTGAAACACCTCGCCTAAGCCGGTGCTGTTCGGCACCAACATCGGCTCGGCGCCAGGAGGCAATTGCTCCTCGACCTCCAGGAGCCGTTCCAGCACTAATTGGCGGGCCAAATTGATGTCCATGGAATCGTCGAACACGATTGTGATAAGCGAGAGGCCGACTTTCGTCAGCGACCGCATCTCGGTGAGCGCGGGAACCCCGGTGAGCTGCAATTCGATCGGATAGGTCACGAGACGTTCCACCTCGGCCGGCGAGAGTCCAGGAGCCTTGGTCACCACCTGTACCAACACACTGGTCACGTCGGGAAAGGCATCGATCGGGATATTCCGGAACGCATAGATGCCTCCGACTCCGAGGACGACCGAACAGAGGATGATCAGGAGACGCTGCCGGAGGGAAATGTCGAGGAGGCGGGAGACCATCAGACGGGTTTCTTCAACAACTCGGACTTCAAGACAAAGGCGCCCTGCGTGACGATAGGCTCTCCTTCGCTTAACCCACCGAGAATAGAAGTCAGAAGACCGTTGGATTCACCGACATTGACCTCGCGTAGTTCATACTCATTCGCACTGCGCTGCACGAACACGAAGGTCCGGCCCTGATCACGTTGCAACGCTGCCTCCGGCACCGCCAACCGATCAGGCTGTGCTTCGGAAAAGAGTCGAATGGTCGCGAACATTTCGGGTTTCAACCGCCCGTCCAAGTTTGGCAGTTCCAGCCGAAGCTGCATCGTCCGTGTGACCGGATCCAATACATCCCCGATGTAGGTAATCGTCCCTTTGAACACTTCCTTGGGATAGGCATTAATCCGCACTTCGACCTGTGTTCCGCCGGTCGCGTGAATGGCATACACGAACGGAATGTCTTTCTCCGGAATATTGGCTTGCACCCACACTTCGGAGAGATCCGCGATCACGAACAGATTCTCAGTCGTCTCGACGACTTCTCCCCGCGTCAGCTTGCGTCCGATGATACGCCCCTCGAAAGGCGCCACGATGGGGACCACCGATCGGATTTTTCGGCTCTGCTCGAGGCGCTTGAACTCTTCGTCGTTCATCCCCAGCAGCTTCAACCGGTCGTGAGACTCATTCGCTTCCGCCTGAATACTGAGCAATTCCGCCTGCCGTCGTTGGGCTTCTGCCTCACCGATCACCTGCTCCTGGAGCAGAAACTGAGCCCGGCTGTACGCTTGCTCTGCGAGGTGGAGCTTGGCCTTGGCTTTGAGGTAGGCCGATTGGGCCAGACCCAACTCGCTGCTGTAGAGAATGGCCAACGGCGCATTGGCTTTCACTTGTTGGCCGAGATCCGCGTAGACCTCGACCACGCGCCCGCGGACCAGGGTCGTGATCTCCGCCATGTTCCGTTGATTGGGCTGCACGATGGCCGGGAAGTCCCGATGCGTCCGAAAGTCGCTGCGAGCCACCGGCTGGACCACCAGCCCCACCCGTGACGATTCTTCCGCTGAGAGGATGATGCGTCCTGGCGTAGAAACGACAGCCGGCGTTTTGCTGGCCACCACGTCACTCGGCGTCCCATCACAACCTGCGTCCAGTATCATCACGCTGAACAGAAACCCATACAGCCCTTGCCTGATGGACGATGACGGACAACGAAAGGAATACACGTGATCGGTCACAACGTTCCCCCTACAGCTTGTTCCAGTCTGGCCAATGAGACAGAGAGATCATGTCGCGCCAATGAATAGTCCAGCAAGGTCTGCCGTTGCACCCGTTGTGCATCGAGCACTTCCAACAAGCTGGACGCCCCTTGTTGAAAACTGAACTGTGCGAGCCTGAGCGCTTCCTGCGCCTGTTTCAACAACCCCTTATCGAATACGTCGATCAATTCCGCTGTCGTGCGGACATCTTGATAATGTTGATAGACCGCTCGCCCCAACTCGTTGCGTGTCCGGAGCAGTTCCGCCTCTTCCCGCCGTTTCGCCCCTAACGATGACGCGATTTCTCCCTGGCGCCGGTACCAGAGCGGCATGGGCACGGAGAGTCCGCCTTGGAACGCCTCGCGCCCCATCTCGCGCCAAAACCCGCCGTTGACGGTGACTGTCGGCACACGGGCCTGCCGTTCGAACTCGATCTTCCAATCCGATTGCTCCACAGACTTGAGCAAGCGCTGAATCGTCGGATGTTGCTCTATCATCCGAGCCATCAGCCCGTCGATCTGCAGGTCTCGGGGAAGCATTCTGAATTCGCCGTGGACCAGGTAAGCCGGCCCCAGCGCGCCGCCGGTCAAGGTATCGACCGCCACGCGGTTGATTCGAACGAGATTATCCGCCCGGGCAAGCTGCTGCCGTGCCTTCAGGACTTCAACCTCCGCTTTGATCGATTCAAATTGAGGGGCTTCGCCGGACTTGACCCGCGCCTTGACGATTCGGGCCACGCCTTCAACCGTATCAAGATTTTGCTTCGCCAGATCCGCGCCCTGTTGAGCGAGCAGCAGATCATAGAATGCAACCTTGACCTGTGATGCCAGATTCAGTCGGGTTTCCTGCATCCCGACACTCGCCGTAGCCAGCCCCAGATCCGCGACTCGTTGCCGAGCCGTACGCAACGACGGCCACTCCACCGGCTGTCCGAACGTCACGTTGTATTCCATAAGCGAGTCTGGATCGAGATTCGGGCCAATGCCGCCCCGAGAGGTATCGCGAAGCATTCCATGGCCACCCGCACCCCCGACGGTGGGATTCGGATAGGCCCCGGCCGCTGTCTGCTGGCCTTTTTGCTGTTCAATCGTGCCTTCCGCGCTCGACACCAAGGGATTCCTCGCCAAGGCGAGATCAACGATCATATCGAGCCCATACACCTGCCCTTCAGACTGTGCGGAAGCGATCGTTGCACCAAGTCCTACACTCACCACACAGATAAGAGCGAGCACACCCCCCATCCTCACCCTCCTACGTCGATGCTTAAAACCATCAGTTTATACTAGGCTGAATCTGTTTTATTTTCAAATGCCTAGAGTGTCTACGAGAGCTGGCCCGTTTTTCCTCCCGATTTGATCGGCAATCCACTGAAGTAGAAAACCGAGATCGCCATGGTTGCCGCAACATTCAACGACTCAACCCCTTGAGCCAATGGAATGGAAAACCTGACATCCGACATCTGCAGAACTTCCGGCGACAGCCCAGCACCCTCGTTGCCGACGGCAACCACCAGCCGCGGAGGTCTTTGTCGAAGGCTCCTGATAGGTACTCTATCAGCCGCAGAGGGCACCGCCGAATACATCCCACATCCATACGAAGCGAAGGTCCGCACATCCGGTGTACGGAAAATGGGAAGGTTCAGGAGCGTGCCCGCCGTGGCACGCACGACCTTAGGGCTGAAGTGATCGGCTGAATCGGTGCTCAACCAGACTCCGGAGAGATTCAGTGCCGCAGCGGTCCGAATGATCACCCCCACATTCGCCGGGTCTTGCAGTCGGTCACCATAAATGCCTAAGACGCCCGATCGTCCGAACACCTGGGTCTCATTCCATCGAGGCTGCTGCACGACGGCCAAAATCCCTTGCGGCGTCTCCACATCGGTCAATTGTTCAAAGACATGATCCGCGCACAGGAACTGTGGAGCTCCCAGAGTGGACCGCCTCGTCCTGTCCGCAGCGGTTTCAGCCTGGAGATAACTGGGCGACATCACAAGCGTGCGGATCGCCCGAGGATGGAGGGACATCAGATCACGGCAAGGCTTGATTCCTTCAACAATGAAGGCGTCCTCGCTTGATCTGACTGTTTTCTCTCGAAGCAGCTGTCGGATCAGAGCGCCCTGCGCACGAGACAGAGCCCGAAGGTGTGGCCCGGCATCCACTAGAATCCCGACAGCGCCTTGAGGAAGGGACGACGAATCAGAGTGAGGCCGATGATCACCGGCGCCTTCGTTCAGACGCCGCTTCTGCCGCACGAATACGTTGAGCCCGCGCCTTGGCACGCTTCAGAGCCGTGAGCTTTCCACGAGTCCGAGTCTGCTCAAACTGCAGCTGTTCAAGCTGAGACTTTAAGTGAGCCTTCTCTCGTTTATGCAGATTTGCGCATTCCGCCTTGGAAAGCTGTGTCCAATCTCCGCTGTTCCTGGCACGCTTGATGCGATCCTCCAAGGATTCTCGAAGCTGCCTGGCCCGCATCGTCATGAGCGACTTCAGAGCCTCCTGACGGCGTTGAACCTCTTCCTCTTCAGCCATGATCCCGCGAATATCGGTTCCCAACATGAATCCCACCTCCTTACACAGGCGTCGACACCAGAGCGCGCATTATACCCGATCTCACCGTCAATCTGGAATGCCTGGTAAGTTATTGATATATAAATAGAAACTATCTTATTCTCGCCTGATTTCTTGAAGCTGGTCGCATCATTGTGTATCATCCGCTCATGTCGATTGGATCATGTATCCAAGGCTGGAGGCTCGCGAAAAATCAGTCCGTCGAGGCGCTCTCGGACGCAGCCGGCATTTCGCCCGACGTACTGGAACAGATCGAGGCAGACTACACAGACCCGACAGCCGGTACCATTGCAGCGCTCGCTGGCGGTCTCGGGATCCCACCGTCTTGGTTGTTCGACGATCCCAAGTCCTTTGAATATCTGTTCACAGTGGGAGAGGAGCAAGAGGAGCCGGATACGACTCAGCATGATCCGGTGACGGATCGAATCTTGGCAGGGTCACGAACCGATCGATCACTCTATGTGCTCCTCACCACGCTCATGCAATCCGGCGACCCCAAACTCTTACGGGCGGCCGAGATGAGCCTTCGTAGTCTGGTCAAACAATCTCGACAGGCAACCGTCCCCTGGCAACAACGTCCGTCGGGCCACTTCGAACCACCGAGCGACTAGGGCAGACAACACTCCAGTTTCAATCCTCGCCCGCCC
>DCZN01000079.1:35541-35825 GCA_002331625.1 Nitrospira sp. UBA2083
CTTTCGAGCGGGCGCTACAGAGATACAGGTGTCTCCCCTTGGCAGCGTACTGTTTCAATCCTCGCCCGCCCTTTCGAGCGGGCGCTACCCCCTCATGGCGAGCGATGGACCAACCCGCCACAGTTTCAATCCTCGCCCGCCCTTTCGAGCGGGCGCTACCCGGTGACGAAGCCCTGCACATGCTTGCCTTTTTTGTTTCAATCCTCGCCCGCCCTTTCGAGCGGGCGCTACATTCTGACGACGAACACTATGCTGCGTGGCAAGAGTTTCAATCCTCGCCCGCC
>DCZN01000049.1:0-352 GCA_002331625.1 Nitrospira sp. UBA2083
CCGTGCGTTCATCGGTCTCCACCACGACTTTGGCCCGCAAAGTCAAAAGACCCCGCCCAGTTTCGTAGGCCTCCTTGATACCGCTCATGCCGTAAATAAACCCAGCCGTGGGAAAATCCGGGCCCGGAATCTTCTTCATCAGCTGGGCAATCGTGACCTCGGGGTTCTCCAACAGCAACAATAACCCATCGATGATCTCAGCGATGTTGTGCGTCGGAATGTTCGTCGCATAGCCGACCGCGATACCCCCCGCTCCGTTAATGAGGAGGTTCGGCACCCGGGTCGGCAAGACCAGCGGTTCCTGTCTTGATTCGTCGTAGTTCGGACCGAAGTCGACGGTGTCCTTGTCGAT
>DCZN01000049.1:675-16215 GCA_002331625.1 Nitrospira sp. UBA2083
ACGATCACGCTCATGGCGTAATCGAGGTACGACGATTTCATCTCGTCTTCGATCGCGATGTGGCCTAATCGTTCATCAGGGGGCATGTGTCCTCGTTAATCGTTACTCGTGAAGCGTCTTTCGTGAAATGTAAGGACCCGACATCCTGTTCAGCCCGCGCTTCACGAACGACATTATACGTCTAAATTCCTTACCTCTAGCGCATGGGTTTGGATGAAGTTGCGCCGCGGTTCGACTTCATCGCCCATCAAAATCGTAAAGATCTCATCGACACCGGTGAGGTCCTCAAGCGTCACTCGCAGAAGGGTACGCATCTCCGGATTCATAGTCGTTTCCCAGAGCTGCCCCGGGTTCATCTCCCCGAGTCCTTTGTACCGCTGGATGCTGAGCCCCTGTTTTCCCATGTCCAAGATCGCCTTCACCAGCTCATCAGTGGCCCGATAGTGACTCTCTTGCCCCTTGGCCTTGAGCTTGTACGGAGGCCTCCCTAGCCCAATCGCAGAAGGCGTGAGTTTCTGCAGTTCTCGGAAATCCGCGGATCCGACGAGGTCGTGTGTCACGTCTACTTCATACGCGACGCCATTGGTGTGCAGTCGGCAGACCACCTTGTTCGATTGGTGTTCTTCATCCACCTGCACATCGAAGGCCGGTGTGACTTTCGGAAACACAACAGCCAGCGACCGCTTCACATTCTCGACCGATTGCTGGAGTGCCGCTCGGTCCTTGAGCAGTTCGCGATCGAGCCCTGGTTCATCGACAAACGTGCGCAGCATCGCGGCTTCCTGGGATTTCTTATTCAGGCGGCTCAGCAATGTTTCGAAGGCAATCATCTTCTTGAGGATGGGCAAGAGTCGTCGCCCCGTCACATACTCCTGAGCCCCTTCCATGTAGACTTCGACATCTTCGACCGCCAAGTCGGCCAAGTACTCGTTCATCGCGCTTTCGTCTTTGAGATACCGTTCCGTCTTGCCTTTTTTGACTTTGAACAGCGGCGGCTGAGCGATGTAGACGTAGCCGCGTTCAATCAGCTCGGGCATCTGTCGGAAGAAGAACGTCAAGAGCAAGGTCCGGATATGACTGCCGTCCACGTCGGCGTCCGTCATGAGAATGATCTTGTGATAGCGCGCCTTTGCGATATCGAACGCATCTTTTTCTGACTTGTCACCCTCTTCCCGTTTGCGACCGATCCCGGTCCCCAACGCCATGATCAGCGTCCTGATTTCATCGCTCGAGAGCATCTTGTCGAAGCGTGCCTTCTCGACATTCAAAATCTTGCCTTTGAGTGGCAAGATCGCTTGGAACTTCCGGTCGCGTCCTTGCTTCGCGGATCCGCCCGCCGAATCACCTTCCACGATGTAAAGCTCGCTCAAGGCCGGATCTTTTTCTGAGCAATCCGCTAACTTCCCGGGAAGCGAGCCGCCGTCGAGCGCGCTCTTGCGTCGGATCAGATCTTTGGCTTTCCGAGCCGCTTCCCTCGCGCGGGCGGCATCGACCGCCTTGCCGATAATCTTCCGGGCGACTGGGGGGTTTTCCTCAAAGTAGTTGCCCAGCGCCTCGTTGACCGCAGCTTCGACAACGCCCTTTACTTCGCTATTCCCGAGCTTAGCTTTTGTTTGGCCTTCGAACTGGGGATTCCGTACCTTGACGCTGACGACCGCCGTCAACCCTTCCCGCACATCATCTCCCGTCAGCGATTCCGTTTCTTTTTTGAAGAGATCGTTCGCATTCGCGTAGTTGTTGATGGTCCGGGTGAGAGCGGCCTTGAACCCCACTAAGTGTGTACCGCCCTCCTTGGTATTGATGTTATTTGCGAACGAAAACAAGTTCTCAGCATAACTATCGTTGTACTGGAGCGCCACTTCGAGAATCATTTCGGGCTTCTCAACCTTGACATAGATGGGCTTGTGCAAGGGTGTTTTGGCCTCGTTTAAGTGTTCGACGAACGACACAATGCCGCCCTTGTACAGAAAGACCTGTTCCTTGGCCGGTTCTTTCCGTTCGTCTCGGAGCGTGATGGCGAGCCCTTTATTCAGAAATGCCAGCTCCCGCAGACGCTGGGCCAACACATCAAAGCTGAACTCCAATGACTCAAAAATCTGACCGTCCGGTTTGAACCGAACCTTGGTACCCCGGCGTTTGGTCTTCCCTGTCGCATTGAGTGGCGCACTGGGCTTGCCGCGTTCATATCGTTGCTCGAACACTTGGGCGTCCTGCCAAATCTCCAGCTCAAGCCACTCCGACAAAGCGTTCACGACGGAGATCCCGACTCCATGCAATCCTCCGGACACTGTGTAGGCACCCTGCTCGAACTTCCCCCCTGCATGGAGTACGGTTAACGCGACCTCAGCCGCGGACTTCTTTTGCGTGGGATGCATGCCGGTGGGAATGCCGCGCCCGTTGTCGATCACTGTCACGCTGCCATCAATGTGGATCGTGACCTCGATCGCTTCGCCGAATCCAGCCATGTGCTCGTCGACGCTGTTGTCGACGACCTCATAGACCAGATGGTGCAGTCCGTCGACGCCGGTACTCCCGATGTACATCGCCGGGCGCTTACGGACGGCGTCCAAGCCCTCGAGGACTTTGATCTGATCCGCACTGTAGCTATCTGACTTGGCTGGAGACTGGTCTTCGCTGGCCATCCGCTACCTGATACCCTGGTAAGAAGCGACCTGTGCTCTGCGAGATGTGCCGACATCTCGCACGGCGTCAGTCCATGGGGAGGGACCTATGCCTTGGTACGTTGAGTTGATCGAAGTACGAACCATCGTTGTGAACGTTTCCATCATCGTGCTAAATCTTTACCGGCATGACGACACATTTGAACCCAGGACTTTCCGGCTCCTGAACCAGACAGGGACTTAGCGGCGTATCCATCTGGAGCGAGACTCTTTCGCCGTCCATCACCCCAAACGCATCCAGAAGATACCGGGCATTGAATCCAGTATTCAGACTCTCTCCCTCATACTGCGCGGGCAATTCTTCTGTCGCTTCCCCGTAATCCGGACTGGCGGAAAATAATGTCATCTTCCCTGGCGCAAAGGAAACTTTCACTGCGCTGGCCTTGTCTTTGGATAACACGGAGACTCGTCGGAGCGCACTCTCCAGTTCCACCCGATTCACACTGATGGTCTTCCCGCTCTCTTTGGGAATGACCTGCTGGTAGTTCGGATAGTTGCCTTCCATCAGCCTCGACGTGAGGAGCAGGCCACTCTTCCGAAAGATCATGAGATTCTTCGAAAATCCAATCAGGGGTTCGCCGTCTCCACCTTCTTCTAAGAGATGACGGATCTCATGGGCGGCTTTCTTCGGAATGATGGCCTTCATTTCTTGCGGCATCCCTGTTGATTTGGGTCCGGCCTTTCCCACTTCCTGTTCCGCGACAGCGAGACGATGCCCATCGGTACCGACGAGTCGCAGCACGGTCTTCTTGTCGGTTGCGATCAAGGTCACGAGGAGACCATTTAAGATATAACGCGCATCGTTATCGCCAGCGGCAAACAGTGTTTTTCGAATCAATTCGAGGAATCCATCCCCAGCGAGGGGCATGAGTCCCTCTCGATCGATCGTCGGCAACGCTGGATACTCGGAGCTGGGAAGGCCCACGACCTTGAATTGGCTTCTCCCGGCTTGGATCGTTGTCCAGTTGTTGTCGGTCGCGATCAATTCGATTTCACCAGCTGGTAACTCCTTCACGATTTCAAATAGCTTTCTCGCCGAGATCGTCACGCCTCCGGTCGAAAGAACGGTCGCCTTATACAGGCCTCTCATGCCGATTTCGAGGTCTGTCGCCACAATCTCAACCCCATCCTGTTTGGCTTCCACGAGAATGTTTGAGAGAATCGGCATGGTATTCCGTTTTTCCACAACGCCTTGCACACGCTGAAGGCCTGTCAGCAGTTCATCCCGCCCGATGCGTACTTTCATAGGATCCTCTCCCGGCTTGCTTGCTAACTGCGCAGAATCTGTTCTTTTAATGTCTCGAGTGTCGTGTGCAGCCCTGTGTCAGTTTCTTTCGCCTTTGCGACCTGACGGCAGGCGTGAATGATCGTGGTATGATCCTTCCCCCCGAACTGTCGCCCGATCTCCGGGTAAGAGGCGTCCGTCAGCTCACGACAGAGATACATCGCAATTTGTCGTGGATGTACGAGTGTTTTGCTCCGACGTCGAGATTTCAGCTCAGAGATTTTTACATGAAATTGGGTACACACTGCTTCTTGGATATCATCCATCGCGACGACCTTTTTCTTGTCTCCTATGAGGTCGCGCAGCACACTTTTTGCCAGATCGAGACTAATTACTTGCCCGGTCAGCGAGGCATATGCACCTAATCGGACAAGACTTCCCTCCAGCTCTCGGATATTGTTTTTCATGGTGATAGAGAGGAACTGAATCACGTCCTCAGGGAGCTTCACTCCCTCATCTTCTGATTTCTTTCTCAGAATCGCGATACGCGTCTCTACGTCAGGAGGTTGCAAATCGGCGATGAGCCCCCACTCAAACCGTGATCGTAGGCGTTCTTCAATATCGGGCATGTCTTTAGGAAATCGGTCGCTCGAGAGTACGATCTGCTTATGGCCTTCGTACAGTGCATTAAATGTGTGAAAAAACTCTTCCTGTGTCCGCTCCTTCCCGACGAGGAACTGAATATCATCGATCATCAGCATGTCGATGTGTCGATAGCGCTTCCGGAGGTCCATCATTTTGTCGTAGCGGATCGAGTTGATCACTTCGTTCGTGAACTGCTCGGTCGTTAAGTACGCGATCCGGAGGTCTGTCTGTTCCGCGACATGATTCCCTATTGCGTTTAAGAGATGTGTCTTTCCTAGTCCCACCCCCCCGTAGATAAAAAGCGGGTTGTAGGTCTGCCCGGGCTGCTCAGCAACTGCCATACATGCGGCGTGAGCAAATTGATTGCCTGCGCCCACGACGAAGTTTCGAAATGTATACTTCGGATTCAATACAATACCACGGCGGGACTTTACTTGGCTCTGACTTTTTCCCGCAGGAAGGGCAGCTGGGACTTCCAGAGGTGTTGCCATTACTTTTTCACGGACGGTGAATGCGACCGTCACCTGTTCGCCGGTGCTTGCGGTCGTCACTGCCTCTTCAAGGAGAGGACGATAGTGGGTATCGAGCCACTCCCCAAAGAACTTATTCGGAACTCCTATGTAGACCGTCGAGTTTTCACTTCGATCGAAGTGTACTGGTATAAACCACGTGTCAAAGACCTGCTTCGGGACCCTTTGTTGAATATATTCAAGTGTTTCCTGCCAAAGATTCTCGCCAGTCATGTACAACTAGAGCTCCTATGCACAGGATTACTCACACCTGTGGATAACTTTACAAAAGTGATCATTTTCAGGCGAAAATGGGATCGTCAATTAACATGCCTAAACCATGTCTGTCGAGGTAGTCCATCCAGAGGAACGACCTTCTTCATACTCTCCACGAACTACTCACATCTTCCCTTTACCTTATACAGAACATTTCCCCACAGTTATCCAGTTTCTTAACGTTTTAAAATTTTTAATAATCAAATACTTATACAATATTCTCTCTATACAGCTTCCTATTACTACTCCGACGGCGACGAATTTTCTTTATACCGGAATATCGGAGTTATAGAGTGACAACCTTCCCACATTCCACCAATAGACCTATTAGTTCCTTATAAGACAACGATTCTCCTGCCTTCAGTCCGCATTCAGGTGGTGCCGTCACTACTTTGCCTGGTTTTGGTAACAATGACATATCTTCCACAGAAATCACTAGAGCACTCCCTAGGTTTTGGTAAAGCGCAGGCGGAACGCGCGATGGAGACCTTAATAAATAGAGCACAGATGTCATAGTGAGAACCATTAAAAAACGAGTGCACAATCCACAGATTCTAGAATAGAAGCTATCTCACCGTCTGATTGACATTGGATACGGAAGTTCCCTCGAAGAGTGGATAGATCACAACCTGTGGGCACAATAAATGGAACTTCAAGCTGCTCAATAGACGGAAGATACTTTTCGAGAATATCGAGATCAATAATGTCGTCAGTATCAAAATTGTCTGTGAGTAACCGAATAGCTTCACCGAGAAGAATGACGGTTGTCGCGTGTTCTCCAGCAGTAAGTCCCAGTGCAATACGCAATGCCTCAACAGGCCTATGTGTCTTTCGAGGATCTTCTTGGATGACAACCGCGACTTTTTTTGCCACGCGAGATTCGAACAGCCTTCAAGTAAATGAAAGAAATGGTTTACAAGCGTCAATAAGTCCGGAAAGAACCACAAGGCCGCAGAGGGAGAAATCCTTTTCAACAGTGTCGGTCGAGACATGGTGTTGCTGACACCCATATGCGCACACAAACACGCGGACCCCAGACTGGGCAAGGTCTCGGTATGAGTGAGAAGCCATATTTTTTACTCCTTCATCAATGAGGTAGAGATATACCTCATGACCAGCCTCGAGTGCCGCCTGGGCAAGTCCAACAACTGTTCCGGAACTCGTGTGGGATGGGGGTAGAGCAAGAAGGAATCCAACCTTCTGTTTCATGTAATCAATCCACAGGAATTTATTTTAATATTCAGTAGATTCGATGATTTAATTACAGGGCAAGACTAAGAGGTTTTGATATGAAAGTCAACCACAGAAGTGGCGGTTAAGAACATGCAAGAAAGGGCTTGATCTGTTGCAAGAAAGAAGACAACTGGATGTCATATTGGGTCTTCGAAACCATATCTCGGAGGACTGCAGTTCCTTTAACAACTTCATCATCACCGAGTATAAGGGTGAACCGGCAGCCTAAGCGATCAGCCTGGCGGAGATGAGCTTTGAGCGTCGTCGAGCGAAAGTCTGAAACAGCAGAGACCTGGGATATGCGAAGCTCTTCAAGCAATTTAAATCCAATATCAGTGCCTTGACTGCCAAAGCCCGCGATATACACGACAACATCCTGAGGCACACTGTTCGTCACGGACTCCGGAAGCAACATGGCCATCCGTTCAAGCCCCAGGGCGAATCCTACCGCCGAGGTCTGTGGCCCCCCAAGAGTCTCGACCAGCCCATCATACCGCCCGCCCGCCCCAACGGCATTCTGGGCGCCGAGGTTGGTCGCAGAGACTTCAAATGTTGTGAGATTATAATAATCAAGGCCCCGCACAAGCCGGTGGTTTAACGCATAGGGCACCTTGATGGCATCCAGACCAGCGAGCACGCGTGTGAAGTAGGACCGAGCCGCGTCGGAAAGAGAGTCCCCAAGACGGGGAGCAGCTTCTGTACGTGCTCGGCACTCAGGAACCTTGCAGTCAAGGACCCTTAATGGATTGGTCTCGATGCGGCGCTGGCAATTCGTACAGAGTCCGGTCACTTGGATTTTGAGATACTCCACGAGTCGAGGGCGATAGGCTTCGCGATCACTGGTGGAGCCGAGGTTATTGATCTCCAGTGTGAGGCTAGGCAACCCAAGGTCAGAGAGCAGTCGCCAGAGAAGAGAGATGACCTCAACATCGGCTCTTGGATCGGCCATTCCAAGTGACTCAACTCCGAATTGGTGAAATTGGCGGAGGCGGCCGGCTTGAGGGCGCTCGTGCCGGAACATCGGCCCAAAATAGTAATATTTCTGAGGAACTGGGATTGCAGCCCGGTTGTGTTCGATATAGGCTCGAACGGTTCCAGCGGTCCCTTCTGGGCGCAGAGTCAAGGACGTGCCATCCCGGTCTTGAAACGTATACATTTCTTTCTCGACGATATCGGTCGATGCGCCGATGCTTCGCGCAAACAACGTGGTCACCTCAAAGATCGGAATGCGAATTTCCCGAAACCCATACCGTGTCGCCCATCGCCTGGCTGATTCTTCTATGAAATGCCATCGGGGTGCTTCTTCAGGTAAGAGGTCCTTGACGCCCTTGATGCCTTTGATCATAGTCACACGTCAATGAGATAAGCCGTGATTATCCGGCTGGTGATGTGAGTAAAACTCCTCTGTCATCGCACAGTCCGACGGACTATAGCGGCGCATTCTGCGGCAAGTCAACGGACCGACCTTGCACGGTTTCGAGTCCGGAGGTATAGTGCGCGGCCTACGTGAGGAACCTCGAACTCACACGTGCTGATCGTAGAATTGGCCTATGAATCAAGATCAAAACAGCCGCCGTGTAGTCGCCATCGCACCGATGCCCCCGGAACCATCGGCCTATGCGCTTGCTCGCTATAGTCGATCCCCCGATTCGATAGAAAACAGTATCAAGTGGGTTCATGGGCATTCCTCGGAGAAGTTTTGGGACCAATTCTACTTCGACTATGGCCATGCCTCGATCGCCGATCTGGGGCATGTCACCATCTGCTTTGAAAATATCTCCGAACTGGCCGCTATTCGGCTGGAGGATGAACCGCTCTGGGATGGCCAGGCGAAGTCGAGCCGCTATCAGAACTTCGCCTCCGATCGCTGGTTTGTTCCGGGCCAGATTCGAGGGAGCGAAACGGAGGCGGTGTACGAAGGTATCATTCGAAGCCTCTCAGAAATTTATCGCCTGCTCCATGATCCACTGAAGACGTTCCTCTCCGAACGAGAGTCACGGCCAGAATCGATGAAACCGGCCGACTACGAACGGACGATTGCGGCCAGAGCATTCGACATCACACGGTATTTACTGCCTCTGGCAGCCAAGACGAATGTCGGGCAAGTGGTGAGCATCCGCACGCTGGAGAAGCAGATTACGCGGCTCTTGTCGTCGCAACTGCCCGAGCTACGCGGGATCGGTGAGGACTTGAAGGAGGCCTGTCAGCGTCCGCCGGTGAATCTGTGGGGTGAGCTCTCCGGCCAGACCGTCGCGAAGAATGATCCGCTTGCGCCAACCCTAGCCCGCCATGCCAAGGCGAATCCCTACCAAGAATCGGTCTACTCTGATTTAGCGCGCCACGCGAAGGAAATCCTGCAGGGCACAGGATTGGATCAGCCAGGCACGTGGGGTGACGTAGAGTCGGTCGAGTTGATGGACCCGCATCATCCGCTCGATGAAATCGTCACGACGCTTCTATATCGCGTGTCGCAGGCCCCCTACCGGAAGATCCTCGAGGTTGTGAAGGAGTGGTCGGAGAAGGAAAAGCAGGCGACCATCGAAGTGGCCACGAGACGCCGCGGCCCGTACGATGAGCTCATCAAAGAGTTCCGTAGTGGTTATGCATTCACCTTTGACATTCTCATGGACATCGGGGCGTGGCGGGACATGCATCGCCACCGACGGTGTCAACAAGTACAACAGAACTTTACGACGGTTCACGGCTACGATGTTCCACCGGCGTTAGTTGAAGCGGGGTTGGATCAGGAGTATCGGCAGGCGATGGATGCCGTGCGCAACGACATCGAATTGCTCAGGAAGAAGGATCAAGAAGCCTCGCTCTATGCCATTCCGTTTGGCTTCAAAGTCCGATGCTTGTTTAAGATGGATTATGCAGAAGCAGAATATATCAGCAAGCTCCGATCGGGCGTGAAGGGCCATTGGTCGTACAGAACAGTGGCCTGGCAGATGAAGCAACAGCTGGCCAAGAAATTTCCCTTCCTGGGCGAAAGTATCCAGGCGACACCGCCTGATGTCGAAGACGCGCTGACTCGATAAAATCCTCGCATCAGTCATGAGTACCCATCAGCAACAATGCGAAGCCGCCATCGTGGCCGGAGCATGGGATACCCTCTTCGCTGAGTCGTTGGCGTGGAGTCGGGAGTCGGATGGAGCGAAGGATCCACGTCCACTCTTTGCCAGGAATGTTGTGTATCTGGTCCAGGGGCGATTTGCCGATGCCTGGAAAACCCATGCGCTCTGTCTTGAATCTCAGGAACACATTGCGGCGGTGGGGGGCTGGATGACGGGCCTGCTCGAACGGCATGGGGATAGCGGCTATGCCCATCTGGTCGTAGGCTTGTTTCTTGCGCAGTCTGGTCAGTCCGAACAATCGATTCAGCCGTACGCGGAAGCGGCCAGACTGCTTCCGCAGTCTGCCTATCCGCATTACTTCTTGGCGCAGATTCACGAACGGGCCGGCCACCCGGAAATGGCAATCAAAGAGTATCGTGAAGCTGTCCGACTGGCTCCTGACTATGGACCGGCCAGGATGAATCTCGGAGTGGCGTATCAGCACCAGGGTCGGCTGGAGATGGCGATTAAGGAATATCGCGAGGTCATCAAGCTCACCCCAAACGATTCGGCAGCGCACTCCAATCTCGCCTGTGCCCTGGCGGAACAGGGGAAGATGGAACCGGCGGTGCAAGCCTACAAGACGGCGTTAAAGCTCAATCCTCAGGACGCCGAAGTGCACTTTGCACTGGGGGGGCTCTACGAAACGCGTGGTCGCTTGGACTTGGCACAAAAGAGTTATCAAGACGCGCTCACTGCCAATCCGGACTTTGGTGCGGCCCATTCCGCGCTCGGCTGGCTGGCGCTCGGCAAACGTCGGCTTCAAGAAGCGGCGGACATCTTCAGCCGGGCGCTCAAATGCAATGAGGAAGATGCGAGCGCGTACCATGGCATCGCTGAAATCTATGCGATCCGTGGCAAACGCCAGAGCGCGATGGAAAACTACACCAAGGCACTGAAGTACTATCAAGATCCGGAAAAGCGGAATCAGATCATGAATCAACTGTTCCAGGAAGGACAAGTGGGGGATTGATCCCCTTGGGCAGACCAGTGGATCGCGGTTGACGATAGGCTGGTATGACGATATGATGATCGATAAGAAAAGTGTAAGAGGCTCAATATGGCCACAACCACCATTTCGCCGAAGTTTCAGATCGTGATTCCAAAGGAAGTGCGGGATAAGCTCCACCTGACCCCGCAGCAGCGATTGCAGGTGATTGAGAAGGGTGGCGTCATCACACTGGTACCCGAGGTACCTCTGAAGTCGCTGCGAGGGTTGCTGAAAGGCATGTCCAAGGCAGATGTCAGGGAGAAGAAGGACCGGATATGAAGGTCCTGCTCGATTCCAGCGGGTGGATCGAGTATTTCACAGATGGCCCGCTTGCTGAGCGCTACGCGCCATATTTTTCTCCACGGTACTCCATCCTCACACCGACCATTATCCTCTACGAGGTGTACAAGAAGATCAAGAGAGAACGGGGCGAAGAAACCGCCCTACTGCTCTCCGGACGGATGCAGACAACAGAAGTAGTGCCACTCACGGAGTCGGTTGCCTATCTAGCCGCAGATTTGAGCCTCCGCCACGGACTCGCTATGGCCGACGCAATTGTCTATGCAACGGCACAGGATCATCAAGTCGAAGTGGTGACCGGCGATGACGACCTCAAGGAGCTACCCGGTGTAGTGTATGTGAGGTAATGAGGAGTGAGTTGGCATGACCGATGGTTTCGTCGTTGAAAAATGGGTCTGGACCGAAAACGACTTCGAACAAATGGGATGACACGACTGTTGGGTACATGCGCTCGCGTTCGACCCTGAAACAGCCGAATTGCTGTTCGACCTCGACTACATACTGCAATGGATTAATCCAGGACCGGAAGAGAAACACTTTAACTTCTGGTCAGCCCCAGCTACGCTAGTTTTTTCCGAGGTGGAGAATCTGAAAGTTAGTCTTGAACCTTTTCCGGCGTTTGAGCTGGATGGAATTTCGCGGGAAAAACTAGGAAATTCGGAAACTACTGCAGGTAACCAGCCGATATCAGCGGCATGGCTGTGGACTCTTAATTTCTTCAACGGACGCATCACTTTCCACAGTGCGGGATTCCGGCAGTACATTCGGAAGCAACCAATCTTCAATACCACACAGAGCTTAACGCTCGACCAGCGAGGCGGT
Source organism: Nitrospira sp. UBA2083 (assembly GCA_002331625.1). Taxonomy (GTDB): domain Bacteria; phylum Nitrospirota; class Nitrospiria; order Nitrospirales; family Nitrospiraceae; genus Nitrospira_D. The sequence continues at coordinate 12,471 of DCZN01000049.1, forward strand.
CGTTCTTTTGATCGATGTGACGGCCGAAGCTTGGAACACGAGCTGACCTTATAGCAAAACAAGAGTATCGGTGGGTAACGACTTGGTATGAGTAAGAAACGACGATGTACTACAGTTCCCAAATCGCACCCTGCAGCACCGTAATCTGCGTAGTCGGATCACCTGTGGCTTTCAGTTCGTTACGGATCTGATCCTTCAGGTAAGACGAATAGCCGACGCGGTCAATGAGGAGGTCGAGAAAGCGTTCGGACGGCAACAGGCTTTGTTCCTTGAGTTCGTCGATCGTCTCGTCACTCACGGGCACATAGGTGCTGCCGATATGGAAGACCACGTTGTAGTGGCGTCCTTTCGCAATCCGCTCAAATCTCAAGCCCTTCACAGATCCTCCTCGGCCGGATGTTGAAACAACCCGTCAGCTTCGTTCTCGCCTCGCTGGACGGTCTTTTTGAGCATCCTGCAATACGAAGTGAGTTAAAGGTTTTCGGAATCGAGGGCGCAATGATATGAGATTCGAGCTAGACCTTAAGAACGAACCCATCAGCAACGAGGCATTGATTGCTGACATGCAGCGCGCTGCCAAAGCGCTTGGAAGGGCGTGATCGCCGTGTTGTAGGATCTCGTCTCGAAGGATAAGGAAAGCACCTTGGTCAAGAAGTCGGCGATATTCAAGGCTATTGGAGTAGGAAAATGAAAATGAAACCTGAGCAGTTAAATCAGAAATCTCAGGTCAATTCAGAGGCAGTTCTTGCGAGAGCCCGAGCTGTTCGACAAACTCCCAAAGGCATCAAGCTGGCAAAAGGTCTGCAGAAAGTCTGCATAGGACTCGGATTCCCAGGTGAGGTTTCTGAGTCTCCCGTTGGATGTGCAGAGACCTTCATGGTAGGATTGAGATTATAAAGGGGAGATTGATGGCCACCGCAGCAAAACGACGGCTCGCACTTCCCACAGCGCTCACGCGTGATCTGGAGCGTCTTGCCCGGCGTAAAGGGAAAAGTACGGTCGCGGTGTTACGGGATCTCGTGACAGAGAATAAACGAGATTGTCTGGTACAGGAATTCACGCAGATCCAAGGCTATTGGAGCAAAAAAGCCAAGGCGAGGGGTGTTCTCACCGCTCGAGACCTTAAGCGATATCTTGCGAAACCGTGAGAGTCGTTTTCGACACCAATATCTATATCTCAGCACTGATCCTTTCTGGTTCTTCAGCTCATCGCGCGATACAACGCATCCTTGATGGCCACGACCGGCTATTGATCTCTAAACCTATCCTGGACGAAGTTCTCGCAACGTTGGCTCGTAAGTTCAGTCGGGATGCGGAAGCCTTGAGCCGTACCGCTCTTTGGCTCACAGAGCTGGCAGAACTCGTGTATCCGGAGAAGCACATCCATGTGTTCAACGATGATCCGGACAATCGGGTTCTCGAATGTGCGATTGAGGGCAACGCAAAGGCCATCGTGACGGGTGATAAGGCTATGCTGGCAATAGAAATCTCGCACGGAGTGCGAATTCTGTCGCTAGCTGCTTACCTAAATCGATGAAGAGCGGGCAGCGTCAGGACTAAGAGAATCACAGTTCCCGAATCGCACCCTGCAGCACCGTAATCTGCGTAGTCGGATCACCTGTGGCTTTCAGTTCGTTACGGATCTGATCCTTCAGGTAAGACGAATAGCCGACGCGGTCAATGAGGAGGTCGAGAAAGCGTTCGGACGGCAACAGGCTTTGTTCCTTGAGTTCGTCGATCGTCTCGTCACTCACGGGCACATAGGTGCTGCCGATATGGAAGACCACGTTGTAGTGGCGTCCTTTCGCAATCCGCTCAAATCTCAAGCCCTTCACAGATCCTCCTCGGCCGGATGTTGAAACAACCCGTCAGCTTCGTTCTCGCCTCGCTGGACGGTCTTTTTGAGCATCCTGCGAGTGTAAGAGAAGGGGCTCATTCTAGACAAGTTAGAGCCGTGAAGACAAGGGAAACATCCACGCTCGCTCGGTGGACAGTGATGACGGTGGGCATTTATCATGACGTTTCTTTGATTTGAAGCGCAGGTGAGCAGAGTCGTCATGACAGCAACGGAGCTTATCGAATCCTGGATTACTCTGCTTGAAGCGGAACGAGACCGGCTGGCCCACACGGGGCAGGATAGTCTTGTCATGGCATCGTACGGCCGCTTGGTGGGAACGACCGGTGGGCTCCATCTCTATGAATTTGTCGTGCCTGCTGACGCCAGTCTGCGCATTGACCTCCCGGTATCCGTGATCCCCGCCGATGAGGCGGACACGACGGAAGGCATCGTGCTCCGGTACACAGGCAAGAGCCTCCTCGTTCAACTGGTCGATGGGCTGGGAAGCGAGGTCCCTTCCGTCACTCTCGTTCCCGATGAGACTGGCCTTGTGAGCACAGCGGTTGCTCGTCTGAAAGAGGTACTGGCGAAGCCCGATCTGTATCACCTTGGGCCAACTGAGCGGTTGGCTGTACTCTTACAGCTGCCAGCTGGCGAGGTGGAACGCTTCTCCTCCGCTGCCTCGATCTTTACGACGCTGTGGTCGGATGACCGAGCCCTCCGTCGGCAACAGCTGGGCAATCTCGCGACGGAGCTGATTCGTGCCAACAAACGCATTCTTCTGATCAGCCCTGACCATGATGCGTGCGATGAGATGGTCGGAACGGTGGGACGGACCGTGAAGGCCGGTGGCTTGAACTACAGAACGTGGATCACTCGGTATGAGCTCCCGCTTGCCTCGCAAGCCGCCGGCCTCGAGCTTCACGAGCTGGGGTTCGAGGCGCAGATGCATCAATTCTATGCCAAATCCCAAGGGGACAAGGCCTCCTTGAAACACAAGTACGACCGTTTTCGAGAGCTGACCCCGTTTCTCTCTCGGAAGGAAGCGAAGCAAAAGGATCTGGATGAAGTCCGCCTCCTGGAATGGCGTCTCGTGACACACATGCGTGAGCTTCAGGTGCGGATGGCCGATGCGCAGAAGACGCTCAAGGACTTTGAGAACCTGCCGCTGTTTCAACGGCTCGCCCTGCAGGCCGTCGGGAAGAATGCCGAGTCGCTGACACAGTACTGTGCGTTGTATCAGGGACAGATGGATCAATTAGACAAAGAGCTCGATGCTGCCAAAGCGCGTATCCAACAGCTCGTGCCGGAGGCGGCGGTTCCGAGAGGGAACCGAGCCGAATTCGAGGAGCTCAAAGAACAGATCGCAAAACTAGGCGGAACCAAGAAAGTCCGCGAGTTGCTGGCGGCTGAGGAGAATCCGAATCGCCAGGCCTTCATCCAGAACCGACGACTGGTGGCGGCCACTCCTGGTCGAGTTGCAAGCGATCCGTTGTTCAGCCGTGTGCGGTTCGATGTCCTGATGGTCGATGACGCTCCCAAGATTGCCGCGCCCTCACTGTTGGCTGCAGCTAGCCTCGTGCGTGAACGCATTGTTGTCAGTGGCGACCTACGAGACATCGCCGCCGCTGGACGCTGGGCGATGCCTGTGGCAGGCACGCGGACTGCTTCGCAACCCGCACCCTTACCCATTGCTTGACGTGGATGAGGAGAATTCAGGATAATCCGGCTCCCCGGTTGTTCATCATGTCGGCTCCATGCTTGAGGCTGGTCAGAATGGCTTCGAGCAAGGCCGCAAGGAGCCCAGGTCCCGAGCGTACCGTGTTGATACGTTGGGGGAGTGGGCGACTGAGAACGCCGATGGAAGACATTCTCAGCAGCCTCTATGCCGAAGTGGCGGAACTGGCA
>DCZN01000049.1:16262-40519 GCA_002331625.1 Nitrospira sp. UBA2083
CAAATCCCGGCTTCGGCACCACCGTTCATTCCTGCCTAATTATTCAGTGAGTTAGAAAACCGTGCGGAAGCACGTGTTGCGGGGGTGTTAAGCCTAGCGTCCAGTCGAGCCATTGCAGCATCCAACCGGTCCGCCTTCACGGTGCGATAGAGAAGGAACATTTCCACCGAGGAATGACCGACGATCTTCATGATGGTTTCAATCTCGACCCCCTCATCGGCTAGGTTGGTCACCGCACAATGCCGAAGGTCATGGAAGACGAAATCTTCAATCTTCTCTTCCTGGCACAGCCGCTGAACCTCCCGATAGGTATGGCTCAGTTTCCGCCCGTCCTTGTGAAAGACTAAGCCCTGAATGCGTGTGACCCCCTCAAGGCTCCGATGACGTTGGAGTTCTCGCCGTAGGGTTGCTGTAATGGGAACAAGCCGTTCCTGTCCCGTCTTCGTCAAGTGACCTGGAAGAAAGATCCGTCCCTTCTCCAAGTCAACCCGATCCCAAGTTAGGGTGAGAATCTCTTCTAACCGCATGCCGGTGTGATAACCGGTCAACAACACGGGCTTGAACCAATCAGGGGCAGCACCATAGAGCCGTGCCCATTCCTCAGGTTCAAGGACGCGGCTTCTTGCGTTCTTCGGCTTAGGAGCCGCCACCAGAGAAGCAACGTTCCGTGTGATCAGGTCCCGTTTCATCGCCAGTTTCAGCATGTGCTTGAGGTAATTGTGATCAACGTTGACGGTCCCGACCATACGCCCTTTGCCCCGTTCCTGTCGGAACGCCTCGACATCCTTCACAGTCAGATCTTGAAGCAGGCGATTGCTTCCAAAGAAGGGAACGATCACCTTGTCGATCCGCTGACAGCGTTCCTTGTAGGAGCGAATCCGCATGACTTCTTCCGTCGCCTTGTATTCCTCGGCCCACTGGCCCAAGGACATCACGGCTTTCTTGGCTCGCTCACTCTCAACGGCTCCGGCTAACAGCTTCGTCTTAATGACGGCTTCTTGCTGCCGGGCAAGCGTCTTGTTGTCACAACCGACCTTCCAACGCTTCAGCTTGGCCCCTGGCATACGTTTGGTAAACGTCAGCCGTTCCCCATCGTCCAACACATAAAACTCCACGTAATAGGCCCAGGACTTCGGGCAAGGGCATTTCCGGCCCTTCACCCCATCTGGGCATCCCCGCGCACACTTACCCCTTCGTGTTAGCCCCATGTCGAACACCATCCTTTCCTCGTGACTCTCCCACGAGTTGATTTAGAGTGATATTGAGTGCCCGACACAGCTTGAGCAGAGTAGAGAGTTGCGGGTCCAGCCGTCCTGTTTCCATTTTCACGATAGAAACGTAATGGACACCAGACAAGCCGCCAAGCTTACGTTGGCTCAAGCCCCGCTTCTCTCGCCATTCCTTTAGCCGTGTCTGCATGGGGTGCATGGTAGTCTTTTAGCTACCGTGAAACAAGGGGATGGAGACCGAAAACGGTCGTCGAGCTTTCACCGATTGGGAGGTAATCCAACGGTCGAGTTCGTACCGGTCAAACTTCGTCAGCCGACCGAGCTTCACAAAGGGAATCCGACGTTGCGAGACCATCGTATAGAGCGTATGGGGACTGAGGCCGGTATACTCGGCCACTTCCTGGATATTCAGCAAACGACGAGTCATAGATGAAGTCTCACGCATCGTCCTATGTGCTTACAGATCCTTGTGTATCGTCAGCATGACTCTCGATCACCACCGGGGCATTAATAGGGGGCGGAGGAGCAATGATGACCGTAACCGTCCGATCTTCCTCAGAACGTAACTCAACAGGGATGAGTCGAGCCGCAATGCGGTAATACTCGGTGGGATTTTGAAGTGCCCACTCCAAAAATGCTTTATGTCCACCCAGGCCGTTGTAGACGTGAAGGACAGCTTCCCGAAAAGCTCCCGTCAACCGATTGGGGGTACCGGGTTGCCGTCCGCCTGTTTTCGGTTTTCCTGATTGGAACGACATTCTGTTCCCCTCTACTTCAGAGTGGGCGGATCAGCTCCACTTCCTGTACTTCGGCTTGTTCCTCGAACGCTTTCCGCGAGCGCAACCGATCCGCATTGATCCATCGGATCTGCCCCTCAAAGGTTGTACTTATCCAAAAGGTATTGCTGTCTCGCGCCAGGAATTCGGGAATCGCCGGGCCGAGGATTTGACCGGTACCCGTTTCCCAGTAGATCGCCTTGGCATTCGGCGCAGCGGGTTGAAGCTCGAAGTTCTGGATCATGGGGGCTTTATTCTCCCCGGCTTCTATGCTGCTCGCCATTGGTGGAGGTCCCTGCTTCGGATGAGCCAGAATTGCCCGGGCTTTGTCCAAGAGAGCTTTACTAATTGCCTATACTCCTCCCCCTATCTGGAACATGTGGAACATCTGGAACGCAGCATAAGTTATTGTATTAATGGATCAATCTCATTACTTTGCCGTTCCATGTTCCGGTTGTTCCAGATTCCCAGAGGTATAACGACGAGCTAAATCGTCGATCTGAATCCGTGTGAAAAGATAACCTCGTTGATTGGTTTGACCTTCGCGCCACCGAGTTGATTTCAACCCGAGGGGCTGGAGCCGGTTGGCGAGCGCCTTTAAGGTGAGGGAGTCCCACCCGAGCCGGGTGCGTACTTTCCCGGCGAGATCCTCAGCTCTGACCTTAGCTTCCGTTCCCAAGCCAAGGTATTCATCCAGGACTTCAATGATGATCGGATTCGGATCATCGGCGGAGCGCGAGGCACGTTCCCCGCCAAGACGTTCCGCGAGTTGGATCATTCTGTCAGTTAAGGTTCCCGCTCCACCGCTCGCTTCAATCACAGCGGCAATGGAGAGTAGAGGTTCCCACAGATCGACGGCCCGATGATCGAGGCCGGACAGATCGGGGAATTCTGATCCGTCGTATAGCTCGGCGATCGTTGAGGCCATCGTGAGCACAAAAATATGAAGGTCGTCTCGGAGAATCTGGGCCTGATAATCAAGCCGACGAAGGCTAAAGCGCTCCGTCTGTTGTCCAGGCAGTAAGCGCTGCATCATGATCATGATCGACCGATCTTCGAGCGTCGATTCAAGACAGGAAATGGAAGCAATGGCTCTTGGCACATACGTTTCAAACGTTTCCTTCCGCTGGCCTTGACTGGCTTTTCTATATCGTGTGACCACCTGTCCTTTATGAAACCCAACGTTGAAAACCGAGGTGACAGCACTCCATCGCTCTTTGTCTCCCGTCATGCCTTCCATTTCGTCGTAAATCTGGACCCCACCATCCTCCCGAGGCTCTCGAAAGATCTGTGCTTCCGTCGGGGAAGCCGTGGGCTGGTGTGCGTTGAAGCCGAGCATTGAAATTAAGTCCAGGGTCCGCGACTTACCGCAGCGCTTCTCCGGCGACCGCAGAACGAGGTAGGGAAAGTATTCAAAGACTGTGTAGCAGTAGGTCCCTATCAACCAGAGGGCCAGCAGGGACGGAAGGTCTTCACCCATCACGACGAATCGACGAAGGAACGTTTCGAGCTGTTTCAGCAGATCCTCACCAGTGATGCTCTCACCAGCTAAGAACCGTCTAATCCCTTCTTTCGAGAAGCGGACATTTGAGAGACCGTAGTTCTCGGCCCCGAACTCTTCAGCAAGAACAATCTCCCGATCCCCGCGAATGACGTAGGCTTGCCCGTCAAGTAGCACGCCGATGCTTAGGACTCCATTACGATACTCTTGAGGGAGTCGAGGCGATGGGAGCGCGTCAGGCCCCTCAAGCAGGTGGGCATAGCGTGCCAATGGAGAGGGTTCTCCACTCAATAGAGGTGCGGTGGCCAGCTCTTCTATCTCCTCAAGGTTAGGTTGCATGGAGTGCCTCTCTTTCATGGAAAGCTTTCATCCTGAAGTCATCGGCCACGGTTTCCAGGAATTCGGCCCGCTCTCTGTCTGCGTAGGCACGGGCAACGGCGTTCAGGACCCGGTCAAACTGTTGTTCACTCAACTCATCAATCTTGAAGTTCGTAGCAGTCTGGAGGACGACATCGGCGCGAAGTCGTCTATCCAGCGCCGCTAACTCGAAGCGATGGGCTGCGGCTATAAGGTCGAGCTTCTGCGGTTTTGGGGTGAGCCGTTGTCCGCGAGGGGTGGGCGTGTCCTTGAAAAGGTCCTTCCACTCAAGCCTCAGGGCCGCAAGGATCTCTTCCGGCGTGCACCCGCTGAAACAGTGAAGAAGAGTCCGCGTGTGTGTCTCTCGGATTGAGAGGGATGGAGTCTTATCCGGGTGGGCTGGACACTTGGCTTTATATCGGCCTGTTCCGCGAGAACGAACGCTATCAAGCCGATCTAACAATGCCTGAACGGTCATAGTTTCCTCCCATCCCGTTCGGCAATTTCAAGAAACGCCTCATCGCTTATGGAATGCCCTTGTTCTGTTTCAAGCCGGGGGCGTAACTCGGCACGCCGTGAAATTTCCTTCAATACTTCCGGCAGAATGTCGCTAATGTGTGTGAACCCATGATCAGAACTCATGGCTTCACCGCCTGCTGTGCCAAGGTCTTGAGTGCTTCTCGGACTTCCGCAAGATCAAACCGCCGTCCACGAAGGCGGGGCCCTGTCGCGTAAGATGGAATGAGCCCGGCTTGCGCCAGACGGTAAATACTTGATTTAGCCTGCCCAAGCTTCGCCGCGACTGTTGCGGCGTCCATAAGTGCGTTGTCCATGTAGAATCCTCCTGGTTACGTCGCTCCCGAGGTGGAGCGTGCAGCGTCTTGCTGTGACAGATAACTCAGGAAAGGATTGTTGAGGAGAGGCAGAATTAGGGGGCTTAATTTGCCCCTACCGTTGAATTAAGGGAGTTCCTGATTAGAGGAGGTCGATTACAGATTTGCTCATGAGGTGAACACGAAACTCTTTATAGGTGCGCTTGAGAGTGCCGAGATCCGTATCGGAGTAGCTAGACGAAAGTTCATCTTGGACCTTGGACCACGATTTCCCAGCTTTCCTCAACCGATATATGTCTTTAGCCATCTTGAGTCGCATTTTTGGCCAACCTGGTACGCCCCGCTTTTTTGATAATCCAAAAGCGGCGTCTAGTGTCGGACATTCAGCAGTCAGATACTTATCGAACGCATCCGCTGCAAACCTGGCGAGATTGACGGAGATTGGTGAAGTCGGAAACGAGAGTTTGCGTAGCTGTTTGCGAAGAGCCTTGATCTTATAGCGTGGATGCTTGTCTCTACGCAGTGACATACTCCCTCCACGGGGTCTTGGTGAGGAATAACAATGATTGTAGGGGAATGTTGGAGACCATACCACTCCAAGCCAATATGAGCAATGCGAAGGCATTCGGTGAAACCTTGATCTTTTGGGGACAGACGGCTTAACATTCGCCCGCCGTGCCGCCGTTGGAGGTGACTTATGAAATGGGTAATCGTGCTGTCTTGCGTGACGGTTCTTGCTGCGCTACACGGGTGTGTCCGCGTACAGGAGTTCAGGGGGCCGAACGGGAACCCAGCATACTCTATGGATTGTGGTAATGATCTTAACGCCTGCTATCAAAAAGCAGGAGAGGTTTGTGTTACCGGTTACAACATCATTGATCGTTCTACGGGAACAGCCGCTGTTCCATACGGAAGGGCGATCATAGCCGCTCCTCAGCACACTCTCGCCATCGAGTGTAAGTAGCACACTAATATCGTCTGACATTGCTGGGGGGGTTCCGTTTTCGAGGGGTTCCCTCTTCAACTGCATTCCTTTTTGAAAGCCCCCGGGGGATCCCTGAGGGAGCACGCCATTCATACATCTAGGGAGTCTGAGGAAACGGGACTCCGGCCCCCTACCGGCCTCCGACAACATGCCGGGGGGTCTTCCGCCGGTGTTATTAGGGTGTTACACTGGCTGCCAGATCGAGCTGAGCCGGAGCAGAGAGCGACAAAGAGAAACAAATAGAGTGTCCGCATGTATCAAGTGGATAAGTGGGAATCACCGCTCCCATCAAGGGCTTCAGCGATCCCCACTTTTGCTATCCCGGCTTCGGCACCATTTCATCATCCTGGTAAACTACGGGTCCTGTGTCAATCACGACATCCTTCGTGTAAGATTCCATCGATCGGGTTGTACACCATAAACAGTTTTTGGATGACATCTTCGCTCAGCTCGACAACAATGAGCGTATTCGCAACATCGGTTCCTGTAGCTGCGAGAACGCTTGAGAATAACGGCCCATCGCCCCATCACAGTACAGAACACCATGGGGTCTCAAACTGGTTGGCCATGCTGAAAGGCAGGTACACAATGAGACTAGTTGTGCTCGTAGGTATTGTGATCTTGGCCGGTGCATCCGTCGCGGCTGCAGCGGGATCGTTACATAGCGATCCTAAGAAAAGTGGTGATGTGAATAAATCGATACCCCTGTCCGGGGAGGAGCCGTATGAGGCGCTGAAGCGTGGAGACTACCGACTCGCGGCCGGGCTCTTTTATCCGTTGGCGGAGAAGGGCGATGCCCGAGCGCAATACAATCTTGGATTGCTCTATGCGAGCGGTCTCGGCGTCGGGCAAGACAACCAAGCCGCGTTGAAATGGTATCGATTAGCAGCGGGCCAAGGTCACGCAGGAGCGCAAAACGAGCTCGCTCAGATGTACGCGAAGGGGCAGGGTGTTCAACCGGATCAGGTCCGGGCCTACGTGTGGTACACTGTGGCGGGAGAATCGTTGGGTGGCGGGTCGAAGAACGAAATCATGAAGGACCGAGACAGCATGGCCTCACGCATGACGCCAGCACAGATCCAGAAAGCAGAGGAGCTGACCAAGCAGTGCCTGGAGTCACAGTTCAAGAAGTGCGGCGAGAAATAAGGGCGCTCACCAGAGGCTGACGTCACTCATATCCAAGTGCAGACCCTTCGCAGATCATTTCGTCGTGATTATCCAATCAGGTTGCCTGACTACCTCTCAATAACCTCAGGCGTCAGGCAGGCGATCTGGTCTTCCTGACAGGCGACTCCAGCCGATGCCTCGGTTTTCCATAGCCCATAAAGCGCCCTCTTCTTCGTGAACTCTCGACAGCACTAGGAACTTCCCTTGCGCTCCCCCCCTTGCCTCATGGGTTCAAAGCAGTTCACACTGTATGACACAGGTGTCTCATGAAGGTCCGACCCGGCAAGAGATCGATGGGACGGTTTATGATTCTGGGCAGTATTCTTGCGCTGCTATTTTGTCTCCAATTTATCCAGGATTCCTGGGCAGATGACACCGCTCTCGAACGCCCGGGGTTTTCGATCGTCACTCGGGACGGATCTGGCGATGCCGGTCAGTACAGCTCCATTGCCATTGGGGCCGATGGCTTGGCTCTTATCAGCTACTACGATGCGACCAACGGCGATCTGAAAGTTGCCCACTGTTCCAACCAGGCATGCACTGCGGCAACCATCAGCTCTCTCGATCGAGCCGGAGATGTTGGTCAGTACACCTCGATTGCCCTCGGGAGCGACGACCGCGGTGTCATCACTTACTACGACGCCACGAAAGGGGATCTGAAAGTTGCGCATTGTGCCGACCTCGCCTGCACGTCGGCTACGCTCAAGACGATCGACCACGCTGGGAACGTTGGTCAGTACACATCTCTGACCATCGGCACCGACAAGCTCCCTTTCATCACATACTACGATGTCACGAACGGCGATTTGAAAGCGGCCCATTGCAACGACGTCGCCTGTGAGGCCGCGACGATTACCGTCCTCACCTTTCTGCAGGCCGAGGGGAACGTCGGCCTCTATACGTCGGTCACGATGGTGATGAGTCAGGGCGTTATCAGCTATTATGACGCCACGGATCACTACTTGAAGTCCGCCCTCTGCCCGGATGTGGCCTGCACGGAACCGACCCTCACGACGACTCCCGATAAAACCGCCGATGTGGGCCAATACAGTTCCGTGACGATTGGGACAACGGATAGTCGGCCCCTCATCAGCTATTACGATGCCACGAATGGAGATCTCAAAATCGTCCACTGCGAGGAGGTCGTGTGTACGTCTCCGACGCGTACCGTTCTTGAGAGCGAAGGGAATGTCGGTCAGTACACCTCCATCGTGATCGGACGCGACGACCTGGGCATCATCAGCTACTACGACGTGACCAACGGGGATTTGAAAGTCGCCCACTGCGCCGATGTCACCTGTGCCTCTGCCACGCTTGTGAGCCTCGATAAAACCGGTGACGTCGGCCAGTACACGGCCGTTGCTATCGGGGCGGATGGGCTGCCGATCATCAGTTACTACGATGTCACCAATGGCGATCTGAAAGTTGCTCATTGTGGAGACGTCGGCTGTACCTCTTCGACCATCACGCCGCTGGATGGAGCAGCCATTAATGTCGGCGCTCCGTCTTGGATGGTGATGGGAGCTGACGGTAAGGCGTTTCTCAGCTACTACGATGCGACACATGGCGACCTCAGGGTGGTTCACTGTCTTGATCTCGTCTGTGCCTCGGCCACCCTGACAACTATCCAGGGTCATGATGACGTTGGTCAGTTCGTCTCCGTCGCTATCGGTGCGGATGGTCTGCCGATCATCAGCCACTACGATGCGACGAACGGGAATCTGAGAGTGGTGCACTGCGATGACGTCGCCTGCATGACCGCAACGCATCATGTGCTGGACGAAGCAGGGCAAGTTGGCCAGTTCACCGCGATCACCGTCGGCGCTGATGGCCGAGGCTTGATCAGTTACTACGATGCGACAAACAAGGACTTGAAAGTGGCACATTGCAGCGATCGTGGCTGTGGTTCAGCTCGGATCACCACGCTCGCCAGCCAGGGCGACGTCGGGCAGTTCACCTCAATCACCATCGGCGCTGATGGGTTGGCTCTAATCAGCTACTATGATGCCACCAACCAGGATCTTAAGGTTGCACATTGTGATGATGTGGAATGTCGGTCGGCGACGCACAGTACCTTGGATAGTTCCGGTCAGGTGGGTCAGTACAACTCCGTGACGATAGGGTCCGACGGTTTCGGTCTGATCAGCTACTACGATGCGACCAACGGCGATTTAAAAATCGCGCACTGCAATGATCTGGTCTGTCGCACAGCTAAAGTCACGACTCTGAGTAGCCACGACAACGTCGGCCAGTTCACATCGATTACTATTGGTTCAGACGGGAGAGGCCTCATCAGCTATTACGATGTGACCAACGGGGATCTCCGAGTTGCCCATTGCGTCGATGTGGAGTGTCGGTCGGCGACCCAGACGGTCGTCCAGAGCCACGATGATGTTGGGCAGTTCACAACGATCGCGATTGGGATGGATGGCCGAGCCCTGATCAGTTATTACGATGCCACGAATGGCAATCTGAAAGTTGCTCATTGCTCCAACAGCCTCTGTGTGCCGTACCACCGCCGCTGAGTCGACGCATCAGGATCCATTCGACGGTTCTACTCCCTGCGGTCTAGGACGACCGTAGTTTACTGATCTCTTCCAGCGTGGTCTCGATTTCCTTCGATGAGTTGATGAGACTCGGCGCGAGTCTGACATACTTGGTTGCGTAGGGTGTGACGCTGCCGACGATGCTGCGATAACGGAGTTTGTCCACGACTGCACGCGGCGTCATGCCTGCCACATCGAAACAGACGATCCCAGCTGACAGGTCCTGTGACATCGGCGTGTGGAGGGTGATATGCGGCATGGATACCAGGCCTTGCTTCAACTGCTGGTTCAGTTCGTAGATGCGCAGTGTCACTTTGGATTTCCCGATGGCTTGATGAAACAGGAAGGCTTCATCCAGCGCCCAGCGATGCTCAAAGGAATGGAACCCACCCGGCGTCATGTGGACTGATTGAGGGAGATCCTTCGATGATTTGTTTTCCATCCAGAGGTCATAGGCCTGACTGCTAAAAGTTGGGATGGTTGGTTGGGCGATGGGCCAGGTCTTGGGGTGACCCCAGACGAGCCCCGTGCCGCGTGGACCGAACATCCATTTATGCGTCCCGGCAACCAAGAAATCGCAGCCGAGCTCGCTCATGCGGAAATCTTCGACTCCCAATGCATGGACCCCGTCCACACAGAAGATGATCCGGTCCTGTTCGTCTCGCGAGCGGTTGATGCCCTGGATCACCATCGCCATCTCATGAATAGGCAGTTTAAGCCCTGTGCTGGAATGGACCCAGGTGACGGCCACGATGCGGGTGGCAGGCGAGATACCTTTGCGCAGAGACTCGACGATCTCGTCGCGCGAGACGGTCTTGAGTGCTCGATAGAGGGCAATCTGCTGAACCATGGCGCCTGTACGTTCCGCGCGGAGGCGTAGTGCTGTTTCAGTTGAATAATGATCGTGGGTCGTGGTGAGGATTTCCTGTCCGCTGCGCAGTTGGAGTCCTCCATAGAGCAGACCGAGACCCATCGTCGTGCTGTCGGTCAAAGCGATGTCCATGGGGTTGGCACCCAGATAGTCAGCCGCGGCTCGAAGGACCGTCGCTTCTTGTTTTTCTTCATGCTCAAACCAGTAGCCGATGGGATCGGCATCCAGACCGTCGCGGTGACGTTCGATCGCTTCACGCACTGGTGTGGGATGAGACGCAAGAAAAAACGCGGCGAGGTGGATAAGCCGTGGGGAAAGGGGAAACTGCGCACGTAGGCTGTCCCAACTCGTGAATGCGCGCTGTGGGGATGATTGACCGGCAAGCACACGAGGGCTGGTGCCTGCCAGAAGGGCCGCGCTCAGGGTTAAGCCCGTCCGCACGAGAAAATCTCGACGTCCCATGCCGCTCATACAAACCTCCTGGCCAGAATAAACGGATCTACTCTACTGCTTGTTCAGAAAGCCAGGCAAGAAGGAGTGGGACCAGAGCAGGGCTCATGGTCCTGCTCGACATGGACGCGAAAGAGATTCCGCTAGGATTGGTACGTTTCGATCGGCGGACAGCTGCACACGAGATGGCGGTCGCCGTAGGCCTCGTCGATCCGGCTCACGCTGGGCCAGAACTTACTGTGCTTCAGCCAGGGAGCTGGAAATGCCGCTTGCTCCCGGCTATACGGCCGGTTCCATTCCGTAGCCGTCACCGTGGTGGCGGTGTGAGGCGCGTTCTTGAGCACATTGTTTGTCCGAGGCTGGCGTCCGTCGATGATCTCTTGGATTTCGGCGCGGATCAAAATGAGCGCGTCGCAGAACCGATCGAGTTCGCTCTTGGCTTCACTTTCTGTCGGCTCGATCATGAGTGTGCCGGCCACGGGGAACGAGACGGTCGGCGCATGGAAGCCGTAGTCCATCAATCGCTTGGCGACATCCATCGCCTCGACACCTGCACTTTCCTTGAATTCACGCAGGTCGAGGATGAACTCATGGGCCACCAGGCCGGAATCGCCACGGTACAGAATGGAGTAATGTTTTTCCATCCGCTTGGCCATGTAGTTGGCATTGAGGATGGCCACCTGAGTCGCCTTGGTTAGTCCTTCTCGCCCCATCATGGCAATATAGGCCCAGGAGATGGGTAGGATGCTCGGACTGCCGAACGGCGCCGCCGATACCGGACCCATTGCTTGAGGTCCACCGAGCTTGATCACGGGATGCCCTGGGAGAAATGGCACAAGGTGCTGTGCCACTCCAATCGGACCCACGCCAGGTCCACCACCACCATGGGGAATACAAAAAGTCTTATGCAGGTTGAGATGACAGACATCCGCCCCGATATCACCCAGACGACAGAGGCCCACCATAGCATTCATGTTGGCCCCGTCAATGTACACCTGGCCCCCGTAAGTATGGACGATGCGGCAAATGCGTCGCACGCTGGCCTCGAACACGCCATGGGTCGAGGGATACGTGAGCATTAAGGCGGCGAGCCGGTCACGGTATTGAACGGCCTTGGCCTCCAGGTCGGCGACATCGACGTTTCCGTTCCGATCACACGCGACCACCACCACTGTCATCCCAACCATCGCCGCGCTGGCCGGGTTCGTGCCGTGCGCAGAAACAGGGATCAAGCAGACATCCCGGTGGGACTCTCCTTTTGACCGATGGTAGGCTCGAATTACCATGAGGCCGGAATATTCACCCTGGGATCCGGCGTTCGGTTGCAGCGAGAATGCCGCAAATCCTGCAATCTCGGCGAGCCAAGCTTCGAGTTGCTGAAAGAGAGTGTGGTAGCCCCGTGTTTGGTCGGCCGGTGCGAACGGATGCACACGCGAGAACTCCGGCCACGTCACCGGCAGCATTTCGGAGGTGGCGTTCAGTTTCATGGTGCACGAGCCTAGCGGAATCATGGAGTGCACCAAGGAGAGGTCTTTGGTCTGCAACCGGTAGAGATAGCGGAGCATCTCGTGCTCGGAGTGATAACGATTGAAGATCTCATGTGTCAGATATTTACTAGTCCTGGCCAAGGGAGATGAGTAGCTGAGATCAATGGTCAGAGCCAGATCCGAAAGGCGGAACGGCAATTGATCATGGCCGACGAAGATGTGCAGCAGGGTCTGTACTTCCTGCTCGGTGCTGAGCTCATCAAGCGAGGCGCCGACTGATCCGTCATCGTACTGCCGGAGGTTGATGCCATGTTGACGTGCCCGTACGGAGATCTGCTCTCCGTGCTCCTTAGAAACCGGGATCCGAATCGTGTCAAAAAAGACTTTCGGCAACACGTCGAAGCCCAGACGACGCAGTCCTTCCGCCAGTAGCAATGTCAGCCCATGCACTCGTTCGGCGATCCGTCGCAGTCCATCCGGCCCGTGGTACACCGCATACATGCCGGCCATGACAGCCAACAAGACTTGAGCGGTACAGATATTACTCGTGGCTTTTTCGCGTCTGATATGTTGTTCGCGGGTTTGAAGCGATAGTCTGATTGCCGGCTTGCCGGTCACATCTTTTGAGACACCAACCAGTCGACCCGGTATCTGCCGTTTGTAGTCTTCCTTGGTAGCGAGGAACGCGGCATGGGGTCCACCGAAACCGATTGGCACACCGAATCGTTGTGTCGACCCAATAGCAATATCGGCGCCGAATTCTCCGGGTGAGCGGAGTATCGTGAGTGCGAGGAGATCAGTGGATACGACGACCAGAACACCGGCCTCATGAGCCTGGGTCACTAATGCACTGAAATCACCTACATACCCGTCCGTGGCAGGGTACTGCAGGAGGATGCCGCACAGCTCTGGACGGGCACAATCAGCGGCTGATGGGACGCCCGTCTTGAGGACGATGCCCAGGGGTTCAGCCCTTGTCCGTAGCACCGCGAGAGTTTGTGGATGGCAGTCGTGTGAGGCGAAAAACTCATGGCGTTCCTGACCGTCATGGCGGGCGATCGCGTAGCACATCGCCATCGCTTCAGCGGCCGCTGTCGCTTCATCCAACAGGGACGCATTGGCCAGCGGAAGACCGGTCAGGTCCCCGACCATAGTCTGAAAAGTGACGAGAGCCTCTAGGCGACCTTGTGAGATTTCAGCTTGGTATGGAGTGTACTGCGTATACCACGCCGGATTCTCGAGAATGTTCCGTTGAATCACCCCAGGCGTGACACAGTCGTAGTATCCCATGCCAATCAGCGACCGATAGACCTTGTTCTGGGAGGCGATGCCTTTCAGCCGAGCCAGGACGGCCTGTTCGCCATCACCGTCTGGTAGATCGAGGACGTGGCGATAGCGAATATCAGAGGGAACGGCCGTATCGGCCAGCGTCTCGAGCGATTGCAGGCCGAGGGTGGCGAGCATTTCCTGAATGTCCGCGTCTGACGGTCCAAGGTGTCGATGTACAAAATCATCCGTTGGTTGAAGCCAAGTCTGAGCATTCATCGAGCCTTCCATCCTCTGTTCGGTTTCCGAGTGAGCCGTCGTTGGCAGAGCGTTTCGTGATGGTCGCATCGAACGCGCAGCCTACCATGAGACCACCTCATTTCCAAGAGACAGGATGCGCGCTAGGTCACCAGGCTCAGGTTCGAGGAATGTGTCCATAGGCGGTCAACCCTCGGCCTAGGCTTAACAGGTTGCACAGGCTTGCTCTTTCGTTGCATTTTAGAGAATTCACGCTATGGTGAACTCACATATCGTAGCCAAGGCGTTGACCTATGGACGCTACAAATCGGGGCCCCAATCAGCACTCACTAGAGGAATTGCCGCGTCGGTCCTTCATGGGGATGGTCATCCTTCTCACAGTGGCTCTCGGCATCGTGGGTGCGATCGGATACTTGATTGTCCAAGGCCCTGGTGTGGAGACCAGTTTCTTCGCGTCACGCAATCCGACCCCTCAGCCCAACACGGGACTGACCGCATCACAGACCTCGCCCCTGGCAGCCGAAGTGCGTCTCACACGAGAAGGAATCGATCGGCTTCTTGATGCCCTCGATCAAGCGATCCGGCGAAAAGATGTCGAGGGCGTCCTACGGCACATCGCACATGACGCGACCATCACCATTCATCTGAAACAGGGCCCGCAGCAACAAGCGGCTCTGCTGACGCGGGAGGAGTATCGCAAGACGTTGGCCATGAGTTTCGCCTTTCCGAGCGACCACGACTTCGCTCGGACGAATACGTCGGTATCGCTTGCCGCGGATGAACGAAGTGCAAAGGTGTCCTTTAAATCTACTGAGACACTTCGACCTTCTAATCACGAATTCAAGGCAGAAGGGGAAGAAACGCTTGTCTTCAACATCCGCGACGGGAAGCCCATGATTACGTCGCTTGAACAGACCTTCCCCGGCGATTCGATGTAACTGCCTCTTCAAGAGCCGTCCATTTGTTCGGAATACCGTTCTCTTGTAGCAACCCGCACCGCTCTCAGCCACCGAGATTCGCAATCCTTGGTTTGGTATAATCACCTGCTGATCAACTTTTGGTGGAGTGTGTATGCGGGTCCTTGTCATAGAAGATGAAACCAAAGTCGGCTCCTTTATTAAGCGAGCGCTGGAAGAAGAAAGCTACGCGGTCGACCTCTGCGAAGACGGGGCCAAAGGTTTGGACATGGCGTTGGCGACCGACTATGATCTCTTGGTGGTCGATGTGATGTTGCCGTCCATGTCCGGTTTGGACGTGGTCAAGAATGTCCGTCACGAACGAGTCCAGACCCCGGTGCTGATCCTTTCTGCTCAGTCCCAGATTGATCAGAGAGTCAAGGGACTGGATGCCGGCGCCGACGACTACCTCACCAAGCCGTTTGCCATTGATGAGCTCTTGGCGCGGGTTCGTGCCTTGCTGCGTCGTGGTGCAACGGAAAGTCCAGGGATTCTTCAGGTCGACGACTTATTGCTTAACCCAGCGACACGCGATGTCACGCGTGGCGGGCAACGCATCGAGCTGACGTTGAAAGAGTATGCGCTGCTGGAATATTTAATGCGTCATGCCGGACGGGTGCTCACCCGACCGATGATCTCCGAGCACGTTTGGAATCAAGACTTCGATACCTTTACGAACGTCATTGATGTCTATGTGAACTATCTTCGGAACAAGATCGACCGAGGCCGGACCAAGAAACTGATCCATACCATCCGTGGGAGCGGGTACATGCTGAAGGCCGACTAGCGTCATGCTCGGGCCATGGGTCTTTGCTTCCGCCCTAGCTCAAGCTGGACGAGGCCGATCGCGAGGTTGTGCCGCGATTTCCTGTCGTCATCACGAGCCCGGAGTTGATTGATGCCACTGCGTGTCCGCCTGACCCTCTGGTACGGGAGTGCCCTCGCTCTTGTCCTGATCATTTTCTCCGTGATCTTGTATGCCATCACGGCGAGAAGCCTCCGCGACACCGTCGACGAATCTTTGGAAGAAACGGCGATGACGGCCGTGCGTTCGCTCGAAGCGCGAGGGTTCCTCCCGTTAATAGACGAAGAGGAACTGCTCTCTCAATTTCCTGAGCTGACCCGAATCGACAAATTCTTCCAGATTTTCACCCCATCCGGCACGATCACGATTCGTTCCCCGAACATCAAACAGCATGAAGTTCCGTTAAGCCGGACGGCTCTCGAGGCCTCGTTCACCGGACAGAGCACGTTTGAGTCGGCGAAATATCCCAAGGAGCCTCCCTTGCGGTTGATTTCAGTGCCGATCATGTACCGCGGCAATCTGCTGTATATTGTGCAGGTCGGCACGTCGATGGAGTCCGTTGGGGAGACGCTCCATCGCTTCCTCGTTCTGCTTGTGATCGCGATCCCCATCGCGTTGGCCGTGTCTCTAGCCGGGGGCTGGTTTCTGGCAGGACGAGCGTTACGTCCTGTCGACAAGATCACGCTTGCCGCGCAGCGCATTGCGGCTGGGGATTTGAGTCAGCGCCTGAGCATGCCGCCCGCTCATGATGAAATCGGTCGGCTTGCGGCCACTTTCAACAACATGATCGGTCGGCTGGATACCTCGTTTCGCCAAATCCGTCAATTCACCAGTGATGCCTCGCATGAGTTAAGAACGCCGCTGACCGTGATGAAAGGCGAAACGGATCTGATTTTGCGTCGGCCCCGACCGATCGAGGATTACAAGACGGTGCTGGAGAGCAATCTCGAAGAGATTGATCGCATGACCCGCATCGTCGACGAACTGTTGTTTCTCTCACGGGCGGATATGGGAGAAGTCAAGGTCGAGTCCTTGCCGGTCGCTCTGGAAGCGTTGGTTGAAGACGTTCATCGTCAAGCAACGTTGCTTGGGCATGACCGAGATATTGAAGTGGTGCTCGGAACAATCATGCCGGTCATCGTCCAAGGCGACGACTTGCGGCTTCGTGAGCTGCTGCTCAATCTGGTCGAGAATGCGATGAAGTATTCACATCCAGGCGGCAAAGTGGAGATCTCGCTGTTGAAAGAAGGACAAGAAGCGCGGCTCTCCATCACCGATCATGGCATCGGCATTGCTCCGGCCGATCACAAGAAGATTTTCCACCGCTTCTTCCGCACGGACGTAGCCCGCGCGCATACAAAGAAGGGCACGGGTCTCGGCCTCGCCATCTGTTCCTGGATCGCGGATTTGCACAAGGGTCGGGTCGAAGTGAAGAGCGACCTCGGGCAGGGATCGACCTTCACCGTGGTGCTGCCCCTTGCTCCCCTACAGCTTAGCAAAGTTTAATCCCCAGTTAATCTCCCTCTCATCGGCAGTTGTTAACTGTAATGGCACGTCAGCCTCGCGGCCCTGGATCTGAATCAGTCATAACCCGATCACCAGTTGTATAGGGAGGGAGTCATGTTCGTACGTCCGTATCGTGCCATCCGTTCTGTTTGTGGAATCGGGTTCATGAGTGGTGTCTTGATCTGGAGTGGTCACTCGCTCAGCGTATCCGACGCGTCGACTGTCCCGTCTCTGTCAACGGGCACAGTCGCCGGAGCTCCATCGGTCAACGGCTTTACGGATGTGGCGAAGCGCGTGACTCCTGCGGTCGTCAATATCACCACAGTCATGACGGAAAAGGTCTCACGATCACCGTTTCCTGATGAACTGCGTGATCGCATGGAAGAGTTTTTTGGGAGACGCTCCGACCCACGGTATCGGGCGCCGCAACACCAGGGAGACCCTCGCGGTGAGCAACGTGGCCAAGGATCGGGCGTGATTGTCTCGTCAGACGGCTATGTGTTGACCAACAATCATGTGATTGCCAATGCACAGGAAGTGAGCGTCACACTTCCGGATAAGCGAGAATTTAAAGGCAAGATTATCGGTACTGACCCGAAGAGCGACCTTGCGGTGGTCAAAATCAATGCCAGCGCTCTTCCCGCCGTCACATGGGGTGATGCGGCAAAACTGCAAGTCGGTGAATATGTCCTGGCGGTCGGTAATCCTTTTGGCCTGAATTCGACGGTGACCCTCGGGATTGTAAGTGCGGTTGGTCGGGGGCATATGGGCATTACCCAATATGAAGATTTCATTCAGACTGACGCCGCCATCAACCCTGGCAATTCAGGCGGGGCGCTGGTGAATACGAGAGGAGAGCTGGTCGGCATCAACACCGCGATCTTTTCGCAGACCGGCGGGTATCAGGGCGTAGGCTTTGCGGTGTCGACAACGATGGCCAAGCCGATTTATGAGAGTCTGGTCAAGACAGGGAAAGTGATCCGAGGCTATCTCGGGATCGGCCTTCAAGAATTGAACCAGGACCTGGCCAGGTCCTTCGGCATCAAGGAGGCTAAGGGCGCGTTGATCAGCGACGTCAGGGATGGCAGCCCGGCCGAGCAAGCCGGACTCAAGCAGGGTGATGTGATTATCGAGTATCAGCATACGCCTGTGGAAGATGGCGTCGCTTTGCAGCGAATGGTGACGAGGACCTCCGTCGGTACCAACGTGTCGCTGAAAATCATTCGCGATGGTCGCGAACGAGAGCTGACGGTCCAGGTTGGGGAGCAGCCGGGCGAAACAAAGACTGCCAAGGTTGAAAGGGCTGGAACGGACGCTGTCTTGTCCGGTCTTACCGTCGAGGATTTCGATCAGGAGATGGCACGAGAGCTCGGCGTCAAAGAGAAGCGAGGGGTCGTGGTGACAAAGGTTGAACCGGAGAGTGGTGCGGAGAGGGCAGGCCTCCTGCCAGGCGACGTGATCCGAGCGATCAATCGGCAGCCGATCGGGTCCGTGAAGGATTTTGAGAAAGCAACCTCGGATGTGAAAAAGGGAGGCAATATCTTGATTCTCGTCAATCGGCGTGGAAATTCGCTGTTTCTATCTGTCCAGATCTAAGGCTTGACATCGATCTCGACACATGAGCGGGCATCAATCGGCCCATCATTGTCTTCTCGTGATAAGAACGAGTTAATCAAACACGACGGTCTTTCTACCGTACACCAAGATCCGTCGCTCGACATGGCGCCGCACGGCGCGTGCCAGCACGACTTCTTCTAGGTCTCGCCCTTTGCGCACGAGATCTTCCACGGTATCCCGATGTCCCACGCGAATCACGTCTTGCTCGATGATGGGGCCCTCGTCCAGGTCTTGGGTCGCGTAATGTGCCGTCGCCCCGATGATCTTCACGCCGCGGTCATAGGCTTGCCGGTAGGGGTTGGCTCCGATAAAGGCCGGCAGGAAGGAATGGTGGATGTTGATGACCGGACAGGCGACTTGACCCAAGAAATCTGCAGAGAGAATCTGCATGTAACGGGCCATCACTACGAGCTCCACCTGGTGCTCTTTCAGGAGCGCCAAGACCTGTTTTTCTTGTTGCGGCTTGGTCTCCTTTGTCACGGGATAGACGGCGAACGGAATTTTGAAGAGCTCGGCCCAGCTTGCGCAGGTGTCATGATTCGAGATGATGATGGGAATATCGATATGCAGTTCGTCTCGGCGGTGCCGCTGGAGAAGATCGGCCAGACAGTGATCTTGCTTTGAGACCAGCATACCGACACGCGTCCGTCGGTTGGACGGGGACACGTCATAGTGCATCTCGTACACTTTCGCGATGGGAGCAAAGGCAGCCGAAATGTCGCCCGGAGGAATCTGGAATCCCTCCGTCGCGAATTCCATCCGCATGAGAAAATCGTTCGTCTCTTCGTCGGTGTGATGGTCGGAGTCGAGGATGTTGCCCCCGAAATCGTGAATGAATCCTGACACTCGTGCGACGATGCCTTTGCGGTCTTTGCAATGGATCAGCAATACGATCGAATCTTTTCCACGGGCTGTCATCGGTGTCATTCCTCTGTTGGCGGTTGTGATGTGTGTACCTATACTCAGGTCACGGGGCTCGTCACAATGTGCCCGACAAGATCAAATCCCGCGGCCTCGGTAATCTCGATCTTGTAGAAGTCACCCGGTGCAGGGTCTGAGGTGTGACGACGAGAGGGGTTGTGCGTGACAGGGTCGGTTGAACCTTCGTCAATATAGACGACGCCGTCGATTTCTGGTGCAAGCCCTTCGTGGCGTCCTTCTAGGACGCCCTCCGTTTCAGAAGATCGTCCATCGATGAGGATGTCGAGAATTGAACCGACTTTCTCCCTTCCTTTGGCGGCGGCAATCGATTCTTGTATAGCGAGGATCGTATTGCGGCGGTCATCCGCCACTTCCCGTTCGACTTTCTCATCTAAATCCGCAGCCGGGGTTTGATCCTCATCCGAGTACACAAACACTGCGACCCGGTCGAACTCAGTCTGTTCCACATAATTGCGCAGCTCAGTGTAGGCGGCATCGGTTTCTCCCGGAAAGCCGACGATAAAGGCAGTCCGGAACGTCACACCGGCAATACGGGTGCGAATCCGGTCGACGAGCGATTCGATGGCAGCGCGATTCCCTAGGCGATGCATCCGCTTGAGCATGTGGTCATTGATGTGCTGGAGCGGCATGTCGATGTACTTCGTGATCTTCTCTTCACCGGCGTACAAGTCGAGGAGGTCATCCGTGACTTGTTGCGGGTAGAGATAGAATGGGCGGATCCAGCGGAGGCCCTCCACTTTTACTAATTCACGGAGCAGCCGGACGAGGCCTTGGCGGATACCTAAGTCGACACCGTAGTTGATGGTGTCTTGTGAGATGAGATTTACCTCCTTGACACCTTCGGCGGCAAGCTGACGGGCCTCGGCCACGATCGACTCCACCGGCCTGCTGCGCTGCTTGCCGCGCATCAGTGGAATCGCGCAAAACGTACAGTTGCGGTTGCAGCCTTCCGCAATTTTTACATACGCGCTGTGCTGCGCACCAAGTCGTAGGCGGGGCGCCAATTCATCATAGAGATAGGGAGGTTGGCTGATCCAAAGCCGCCGATGCCGCTTCTTCGGAGCTAACAAGTCTCGACAAATCTCGGCGATCTTGCCGAACTCGCCGGTGCCGACCACCGCATCCAACTCCGGTAACTCTTTCAGTAAGTCTCCTTGATATCGCTGGGCCAAACAACCAGCGGCGATGAGGACCCGGCAGGTGCCACTTTTCTTCAGATGCCCATGTTCGAGGATTGTGTTGATCGATTCTTCTTTGGCCTCTTCGATGAAGCCGCAGGTATTGACGATGACCACCTCAGCTTGTTTGGGGTCGCCAGTCAGTTGAAATCCCTCGGTCACAAGAGTGCCGAGCATGATTTCCGAATCGACCTGGTTTTTTGAGCAGCCGAGATTCACGAAACCGATCGTGGTTTGCGGGCTATTGACACGGGCTGTCTTGGTCGATGTCGCACGCCGTGGAATAATCAAGGGTTGAGCCATGCGGTCAGTCTACGGGAGGGGTAAAAAGCCTGTCAATTAGACCCTTGCGGGAGTCGACGTAATTCCCTAGAGTGTTTCGCATGATTCGTACCTTTCAGGGCATCAAGCCGACTGTCCCGAAGTCCTGTTTCATTGAAACGACGGCGGTTGTGATCGGTGATGTCGTCTTGGGTGAGCACTGTAGTGTCTGGTTCAACGCCGTGATCCGAGGAGATGTGCACTACATCCGGGTGGGCGATCGGACGAATGTGCAGGACCTCTGCATGTTACATGTGACTCATGACACCCACCCGTTGGTCATTGGAAACAATGTCACGATCGGCCACAGTGTGGTTCTCCACGGCTGTACGATTCAGGATCGGGTGTTGGTGGGAATGGGCGCCATCATCATGGACGGAGCCGTGATCGGCGAAGATTCCGTAGTGGGAGCAGGGGCTTTGGTTGTCGAGGGCACGGTTGTGCCGCCGAAGAGCTTGATCCTCGGGTCACCGGCTAAGGTCAAGCGATCGGTGACGGAAAAGGAGTTGGCATGGATTAGAGAGTCGGCGGAGAACTATGTCAGATACGCCAGACAGTACATGGGCGATACAGGCAAGAAAACCGGTTTTGAACTCTGATAGATCTCAGGTCTCGATCTCCTTACGCCTTACCCCTGACTCCTTACCAAGCGTAATGAAACAGATCGGATCTCCGACAAGAGCCGTAGGGTACTGCTTCCGTTCCACGTGGTAGGGAATTTTGTGCCGATGGCACCAGTCCGCAACCCACACCACTTCTTCCGTTGACGTCGTCACCAAACCCGGCACACTCAATTTAGGCATGCAGCGATCCACGATCGCCCGGACAGTCCGACGCTCCTTCTGAAATGCGATAGGATTGAAAGTCACCGGATTGGCCTGACCATAGGACAGCGGGGAGAGGTGTGGGAACCGTTCTGGATCGTTCAGTACACTGACCATCCAGAGATGATCAAATCGGGCCTGTGCTGATGAGGCATCACGGGCGATGAAGCGCACGGGTATGTCACGACAAGCGCGGTTGAGCACCGTAACCTCTGCTCGCCTGAGGTTATAGGGCTCAACGTATCGTTCACGATCAATTGCTTCCGCGATCAACATTGGGAGCTCCGCCACTCCCGCTCCGATGTAGAGGCTTCGACCGCCATGCGGCAATTTCCGGACGAGAGCCTCAGCCACCTTCGTTCCCAATCGTCGGCAGGGTTCCCGCTTAGCTCGCCAGAACTCATCGCCTCCTTCATAACAATAGACGGACTCCAGGCGCTTGGACTCAAGACGTTCAAACACAGAGGCGATAGCCCGATAGGTTGAACTGGAAAGGCACTTTCCCATTGAGCGTTTCTACGGCTTACCCTTCGACTGGAAGCCGATCCTTCGCTTGGGTGAATTGGGAGGCGGTTGAAGCAAAGGGAGCAGTTTCTCATAGAGGTCGAGCAATGAGGTGTCGTGTTCCAACAACGTACGATCGATCGTCGCCAGCCGTTTGAGAATGGCGTGATTGGCGGCGACTTGCTCGCGTAGGCGCACAAAAGTTCGGACCACAAAGACACTCATGTGGATCGCTCGTTCGCTGTGAAGAATGTTGGCGGCCATCACGGCGCCGTGCTCGGTGAAAACCCAGGGCCGAAAGCGAAGATCTCTGTGCTTTTGGGAACCGGTCACAATTTGTGACCGGTTCGGAAGTTGTCCATCAATGGGTTTTACGGTTGAGGTCGCAAACTGCGACCTCAACCGTGTCACCTCAGGAGCAGTCAGTTGAAACGCAAAGTCCTCCGGGAACCGTTTGGCGTTGCGTTTAACTGCCTGATTGAAAGCTTTCGTCGTCACCCCGTACAACTTGGCCAAGTCTGCATCCAAGATCACGCGGTGATCCCTGATGACCAAGATCAGCGGTTCCAAAGAGTCATGGGGTGGACCAATTTTTTGTGGCGGCATGATTCGAGCAGATGGATGAGAACGTATCGCTGGGGAGTCTAGCGGAATTGTCCTATGAATGCTATGCAGAAGGTCGGACGGCTAACTCAGTAACAGCAGCCGTGAGACCCTCGGCCACCGACGCGATGAAGTCGAGATTCAACGTGTCGAGCGTGTCGGTCGGTCGATGATAGTGAGGATTGCGGAAGTTGGCGGTATCCGTGAGCATGACGGCGGGAAAGTCTTGCTCCCAGAAAGAGGTGTGGTCGCTGCGTCTGGTGTCCGGCAGCTTCTCTCCATTGCCTTGCACGACCAGTGGAACTATCGGGAGATGCGATTTCATAGCCTGGGCGACGGAGCCGGTCAAAGCCTGTGACCGCTCGTTGCCGATCACCGCAAGAAAGTTTCCGATCGTCGGAACAGCGATGGGGACGCCGGGTGGAATTTTTTGCGAGTTGGGATGATGGCTCGCATAGCCGACACATTCCAACACGATCGCCCCCTGGATGGTTTCACGATTCTTTCTCAACAGCATGGTATAGGCGGAGCTGCCAAGTAAGTTCTCTTCTTCTAGGTTAAAGGCGATGAAACGGATCGGTCTGACCAATGTCATGGCTTGCACCTGACGCGCTACGTGAAGCATCACGGCAAGCGCGCTGGCGTTGTCATCGGCTCCGGGAGACCCCTCGATAGTATCGAAGTGTGCGGCGACGATCAGCGGCGGTGCGGATTGGCACGACCTCTGGCCAGGAAGCCCTGTTCCGATGACGTTGTGATAGGTGCCGCCCAAGGCCTGGAAAGGTTGTTTTATGACTGTCAGGCCTGCATCTGAGATCTGTTGGTGAAGATAGGATTCTATTTCCTGGAGTCGAACGGGAGAAGAGAGAGGATGGCGTGCTCCGACGAGACGATGCAGATCAGTATTCAATTGGTGGCGATCAACTGGCACGTGGTTTCCGTCACGAGGAGTTAGTTCACGATCTCTGTTCCAATGCCCTTGCGCGTGAAGATTTCAAGAAGGACAGCATGCGGAATCCGCCCATCGATAATGTGCGCTTTCCCGACCCCATCGCCCAACGCATCGAGGCATGCATGGACCTTGGGGATCATGCCCTCGGTGATGGTGCCTTTTTTCATCATGCGCTGCACATCTTTGCGGGAGACGGTGGACAGGTGGCGCCCGTTCGCGTCGCGAATGCCTTTGATATCGGTCATCATGAGGAGTTTTTCCGCACGCAACGCTCCTGCCACTGATCCCGCGACGAGATCGGCGTTGATGTTGTACGTATTCCC
>DCZN01000049.1:40639-40812 GCA_002331625.1 Nitrospira sp. UBA2083
TCCAAATCGCGATCGAGGCTTTCCGCCCAGGCCTTGGCCGTCAGCGGTTTGCTGAGGATCAATCCTCCATCCTTTCCGCTCAGCCCGACTGCACTGCCACCGTGACGGTTGATCAGATCGGTGATTTCCATGTTGATCTTTCCGGCCAGAACCATTTCCACGATTTCCATCGT
>DCZN01000049.1:41120-41445 GCA_002331625.1 Nitrospira sp. UBA2083
GCTGATGACTCCTAGAGAATATACCGGCTCAAATCCTGGTCTTTGACGATGTCCTTTAATCGGTCCCGGACATAGGCCGCGGTGATGGTGATCCGCTTGTCCGGCCAGCCTGGTCCTTCGAACGAGATTTCTTCCAGCAACCGCTCCATGATGGTGAAGAGGCGGCGCGCGCCGATGTTCTCNNGACGCCGTGCCGGAATTTGGCTTCGATGCCGAGCCGGTCCAGCATCTTGTCGATTTGCGGGCCGCCGCCGTGAATAATGACCGGGTTGATGCCCACATACTTCAGCAGCACGACATCTTGCGCGAATCGTTCCTTGAGAGA
>DCZN01000049.1:41815-41994 GCA_002331625.1 Nitrospira sp. UBA2083
ATCTCCTCCAAACCGTCCTTGGCAAACTCGATCGTGAGGCCCTCTGTTTCCAGAAGGGCTTGATATTGGCGGACCAACGCGCCTTTCGGTTCCGTCAGGATACGGACAAAATCGTCTTTCGACAAGGGACTGAGCTCGACACGAATTGGGAAGCGCCCTTGTAACTCCGGGATGAGATC
>DCZN01000049.1:42157-42486 GCA_002331625.1 Nitrospira sp. UBA2083
CCGGCGATTTTGTCGATCTCATCGAGGAACACAATCCCGGTCTGTTCCACCTTCGTGATGGCTTCGCGCGTGGCGTCATCCATATCGATCAATTTCTGGGCTTCTTCTTGCGCCAGATGCTTGAGCGCCTCAGGGACTTTCATCACCCGCTTCTTCTTCTTGCCTTGGAACATGCCACCCAACATGTCTCTGAGATTGCTTTCCAGGTCATCCAGCCCACCCACGTTCGAGATGACGCCGACCGGCAGTCCTCGTTCTTTGACTTCCATCTCTACCGTTCGCTCATCCATCTTGCCTTCTCGAAGCTGGAGACGAAGTTTCGAGCGCGT
>DCZN01000049.1:42525-86402 GCA_002331625.1 Nitrospira sp. UBA2083
GTCTCGGTCGTCGTGTCGACAAACCCAGGCCGAGGAGGCGGCGGGGGTAAGAGAAGATCGAGCAGGCGTTCCTCAGCTTGTTGCTCGGCTTTCTGTTGTACCGAGGCGAGCCGCTGTGTCTTGACCATATTGATGGCCAACTCGGTCAGGTCGCGGATAATCGATTCCACATCGCGCCCGACNNGTAGCCCACCTCGGTGAACTTCGATGCTTCGACCTTGATGAAAGGGGCCTCAGCCAGCTTGGCAAGCCGTCGGGCGATCTCCGTCTTGCCCACACCGGTCGGTCCGATCATGATGATGTTCTTCGGCATCACCTCATCGCGGAGGTCGGGAGCCAGTTGCTGTCGTCGCCAACGGTTGCGAAGCGCGATGGCGACCATGCGCTTGGCGTCCTTTTGCCCGATGACGTACCGGTTCAGCTCTTCGACGATCTGACGCGGGGTGAGACTATTGAGATTCAACGTCACAGGCTCATTTGTGAGGGGCTTCATCATTGTGCATTATCCTTGAAGTTCTTCAACAAGAATCTGTTGGTTTGTGTAGATGTCAATAGAACCGGCGATCTGCATCGCTTCAGTGACGATCACGGGAGCCTCAAGCTGCGAATGACGCAACAGTCCTCTGGCTGCTGCCAATGCATAGGAGCCACCTGAACCGATTGCCAGAATGCCGTCTTCCGGCTCGACGACATCACCGGTTCCTGTAATGATGAACGACTGTTCTCGTCCAGCGACAGCCAGAAGGGCTTCCAGGCGCCGAAGCACGCGATCAGTCCGCCAATCTTTCGCGAGTTCGACGGCTGCTCTGGTGAGATTCCCTCTGTACTCCTCCAGTTTGCTCTCAAATTTCTCAAACAGCGTGAAGGCGTCTGCTGTCGCGCCGGCAAATCCCGCTAGCACTTGATCATGATGCAAGCGGCGAATCTTCTTGGCATTGTGTTTCATGACGGTGGTGCCGACCGTGACTTGGCCGTCGCAACCCATGGCAACCCGTCCGTCGCGACGGACGCACAGCACAGTCGTCGATCGAATCTTCATCATGATGATTTCTGGTCCTTTCCGGATGCGGCCCGTGCTCCCCGTGCACGTGGGTGCGCACGGTCGTACACCGCGAGAAGTTGATCCATTGCCAGATGCGTATACTTTTGCGTAGTGCTCAGCGAGGCATGGCCGAGCAGTTCCTGTATCGAACGGAGGTCTGCCCCTTCGTCCAGCAAATGGGTCGCGTAGGAATGTCGCAGGGCGTGTGGACTGATTGCGCCACCGACAAGACGGCTGGAATATCGAGAAACCAAGGACGCCACGCTTCGTGCCGTCAGCCGACCACCACGATGGTTCAAGAACATCGGGGACGATAGGTGATGGGTATGGGGCGACGGCTTCAAGGATGTGCGATACTCACGAATGGCGCGAAGCGCCAGATCCCCGATCGGGACCATCCGCTCTTTGCGGCCCTTCCCTCTCAGGCATACGATGCCGTCGGCCTCATCGAGATCATTGAGATTGAGCCCCACGACCTCACTCACCCGAGCACCGGTGGAGTAGAGTGTTTCCAACAGGGCCCGATCGCGCAACGACAGGGGTGATAAGCCCGAGGGAAACGTCATGAGGGCTGCCGCATCGTCCTTGGTGAGCACGCGCGGGAGGGGCTTGGGCAATCTTGGGCTCTTCAGGCTCACCGTTGGATTCTGCTGGAGCTGTCCCTCACGGAAGAGGAAACGAAAACAACTTCGTAAGCACGCCAGTTTTCTCGCCAGGGAAGACGCTTTCTCGCCTTGCCGATCCAGCGAGTGAAGATACGCGCGAATATCGTCGCTGGTGATCGCGTCGATGCGAACTGGGACCCGTTTCTTTGTCCTTTGCCGGAGGAAGCCCGAGAATTGATGAAGGTCGGATCGATAATTGCGAATCGTTTCCGGCGACGCGTTCCGCTCAACCTGGAGGTACATTACGAAAGCCTGGATTGCATCTTCCATGCGTCGAAATCCTCAAGGGCTCGCTGGCTCAATGCGCGACGCTTCTGCTCCTTGTCCTTCGGTGACTTGGCCAAGGGAGGGAACAGACCAAAATTGGTGTTCATCGGTTGGAAATAGCGTGGATCGGATGACGCGACATGGGACACGAGACAGCCGTGTGCTGTCGTAAGTGGAGGTGTGATCAACGGTTGCTCGGCCAAGGCCCGTGCGGCATTGATGCCGGCGAGGCCACCCATGGCCGCTGACTCCGTGTAGCCTTCGACCCCCACCAGCTGACCAGCGAAGAAGAGAGATCCGCGGGCTTTGAATTGCAAGGGGTTCATCAGCAATTGAGGCGAGTTGATGAACGTATTGCGATGGAGGCTTCCATAGCGGAGAAACTCAGCCTGTTCGAGCCCAGGAATCATGCGGAAGACACGTTTCTGTTCCGGATAGGTCAGTTTGGTTTGAAAGCCCACCAGGTTGTAGCACGTGCGATGGATATTCTCAGTCCGCAATTGCACGACCGCGGCTGGTTCGATTCCGGTTCTCGGGTCTTTCAAGCCGACTGGTTTCATAGGGCCGAACTGCATCGTTTGGCGGCCACGCTCGGCGAGCACTTCAATCGGCACGCAGGCCTCAAAGTAAGGGGTCTTCTCAAATTCCTTCGGCTGGACCTTCTCAGCCGCCATCAAGGTATCGTAGAACGCATTGTACTGCTCTGCNNGTCATGGGGCAATTTAAATAATCATCCCCGCCCTTGTCGTAGCGAGAGGCACGGAACACGATATCCATATTAATCGAGTCTGCGTCGACGATCGGCGAGATGGCGTCATAAAAAAAGAGATGCTGCGACTTCGTGGCGGCGCGGATGGCTTGGGAGAGTTTGTCCGACGTTAAGGGTCCTGTTGCGATGATGCAGCAGCAATCGGTGGGAATCTCCGCGATCTCCTCGTGCAGGATGCGGATGTTCGGATGGCCTTCGATCGCACGAGTAATGTGCTGAGAGAACTGATCACGATCCACGGCCAGCGCCGACCCAGCCGGCACACGGGCTTGCTCCGCAGCAGCGATGATCAGCGAATTCAGCCGGCGCATCTCTTCCTTGAGGATACCGGGTG
Source organism: Nitrospira sp. UBA2083 (assembly GCA_002331625.1). Taxonomy (GTDB): domain Bacteria; phylum Nitrospirota; class Nitrospiria; order Nitrospirales; family Nitrospiraceae; genus Nitrospira_D. Next base: position 45,603 of record DCZN01000049.1, read on the forward strand.
CGTTCAGCGGATCGGATGAGCCGAGCGAATTTGAGCAGACGAGTTCGGCCAAGTTTCCCGTCTTATGCGCCTTCGTCATTTCTTTTGGCCGCATCTCGTAGAGCGTAACCTTGGCGCCACGATTTGCCGCTTGCCACGCGGCTTCCGACCCAGCCAGACCCCCGCCTACGATGACGACGTCATCTCTCATACTCAGTATTCCTTGCCGTGAAAGGCGTTCATTCTAGAAACCGTCTTTTGATGAAGTCAAGGTAAACGACTCGGGAAGACGATCACCCAATGCACAAAGATCACAGTCAGTGGTGATCGCAGAAAATCTTCAACCAGGGCCACCAAGTTGTGACAACCTGAACAGTTTGAAACATGTTTCACGAATGCTCGTACCTTCCCAATTCTTCGTTCTCTGCGTTGACTGCTCCCAAGGCGCAGTGCTAGAGTTTGACCTCCCTCCAGATCCGTTCTCGGGCTTGGGCGATTAGCTCAGTGGTAGAGCGCTTCCTTCACACGGAAGAGGCCACAGGTTCGATACCTGTATCGCCCACCATTTCCATCCTTTCCTGCGGACTGTCTATCTCCTGAGAAACATAGGGCTTTCTTACCAGATTCGAAATCGGCGAATTCTGGACAGAAACGGGGGTCTCGGCTACACTTCTGATTGTTTCCTGCGGATAAGTCAACTTCTGAATAGTCAACAAGGGCCGAACCAAGCGAGGTACTGTCATGAGAGGAACAGTGACAGCTGTAGGCATCCTGGTGTTGGTGTTGGTGGCAACCGGCTGCAGCACGTTCCGCCAACAGAATCAGGGCGCTGAGGACAAGGAATATACTCCGCCGACGAGCATTTATAACATCCTCGACAGCACGGCACTGGTCTATTCGGACCCATCGGCAGGATCGCCCATCAACGATCACCCCCTTCGGTGGTTTGGGTTTGTCTCTCACCCACTCGGTCACGCGTTCGATTATGCGATCAATCGGCCGATGTATACCCTGGCGAGTGGATTCTCCTATCTCACTGGATACACGGCGGAAGACAACATGGTGAACGCGCAACGCCGATAGTCCCTTTGGAGCGCTGATGCGGCCCGCTTCTCATGGGAGAAGCGGGCCTTTTTGTTTCCACTTCGCCATGACACCCGCAAATCGTGTATTGTTCCTCTCAAGGCATCCACCCATGACCTTCATTCGGTTCATCATCTCAGCTGGTTTGGTCGTACCGTTAGGTTTAGCCATTGGATGTGGTGGTTCTGATGCCCCGGTGCGGCCTCCGCTTCCTCCATCCAAGAGCGATCTTGTCCTGTTGGCCTCGACGGCTCTTTGTGAGCGCAAGGCCGATTTCTTGAACAAGCACCCCTCCGCGACGCAGAACTCGAGAGCCTGGGGAAGTGGTCAGGAACTCACCATTTCTGGAAACAACAGTGCCTCACACGGAGACGAATCCTATTTTTTTGACGAAGACGGTGTTTTGGTTGGAGCCCTCTTCACATTCCCCAAAGGGCTCGATCTGAAACCCTATTCTGTGTTACGGCAGACGCTTTCCCAGCTGAAACCATCCCTCGAATTCTATTTGAACGTGGCCCAATTGGAAACGCGAACCAACATGGAGAGCAGCTCGCTTCTCGAAACCGGCGACGAAAAAAGTACGACCCAATATCTTGTGACCGGGTTGCACGACCATCCGATTCTGCTCCAGGCTTCCTTTACCATCGACCCCTATGTTCGGCTCTTTTCCCCCTACCGTCGGGAATTTCTCGATCGCCTACGCAATCCAACCGGGGGTACGAGAGGCCAGAATATGGAGAGCCAGGGGACCGAAGACAAGGAACCGTTCCCCTCGCTGCAGCAATTCGCACGTGGCCAAGCGGCACAGCTCGCGTATTGTGGTGAGAAGGACTATGACATCGCCGTGGATGCGTACGAACGGGCTATTGCGAGCGGGTTCACCAACAAGGTCTGGCTGGCCGAAGCCCGGCATAAATTCGGTGTGGCTTTGCTGGTCAAGGGTCAGTTGGAGAAGGCGAAAGCTGAGCTTCTCCAGTCACTTACCCTCCGGCCAAATGTTCCCGAGGTGCTGAACAACCTGGGTACGGTTCAGGTCAAGCTCGGTGACAAGGCCGCCGGCTTGAGTTCCTTCGAAAAAGCTATTGTCCTTCGCCCTAACTATGCGCTGGCCCGTTACAACCTGGCAGAGATAACCGAGGCGACGAATCCTAAGCGAGCCATTTCGGAATATGAAACCTACCTCGCGATCGTCGAAGGGGTTCCCGAAGAAGCGGACCGGATCGCACATGCCAAAGAACGTGTGAAAGCCTTGAAGCGGTGATCACACTCCATCGGGTGAGCGGATCCGCAATTCTCGAAGTGTCCTTGTATGTCTTGTCGGGAATAGAGCGATTCAGCCTCGAGCTTGTTCTTCCTGTTCTTGAAGGGTTTTACATTCGATACACAGGGTGGTGACCGGGCGGGCTTTCAGCCGCTTGTAAGGAATCTCTTCGCCACATCGCTCGCAAATCCCATACGTCGCGGTGTTCATCCGTTCCAGTGCCTCGTCGATCTTCTTGAGCAACTTCCGCTCGCGATCACGAATGCGCATCGAGAAGTTCTGATCGACCTCGGCGGACGCCTGGTCGCTGACATCGGGAAATGCCTCGAGGTCCTCCCCACGGCGAGTCAGCACCTCTCCGGCCTCCTCTAGAATCGTGGCTCGCTGCTGTTCGAGATCACGACGGATGTCATGATATTTTGATTGTGGAGCACCTCCCTCCTGTTTGCCGACCGAGTCTTTGCCGGTGACTGCACTCGGCATCTTGGTCGAAGGAGTGCGTTTATTGGAAGGGCGTGCTTTCATAACCATTCCGGTCCAAGAGGAGAAGGTGAAAACTATACCAATCGGTTTGGGAAGGGGTCAACCGGGGACGAAATGTCATGCTAAGGTTTACAAATCACGCCGACCTTCGATCGATTTCAGCAACGTTACTTCGTCCGCATACTCAATATCCATCCCCACCGGAATACCATAGGCAATCCGCGAAACACGAATGCCGAAGGGCTTAAGCAACCGAGTGAGGTAGATGGCGGTCGCTTCTCCTTCAATGGTGGGGTTGGTCGCGAGAATCACCTCTTCCACTCCGCCTAGCCTCACACGTTCGATGAGTTCTTCAGCTCTGATGTCTCCAGGCCCCACGCCGTCCAATGGGGAGAGCGCGCCTAACAAGACGTGATAAAGTCCCCGGTAAGCACCTGCCCGTTCGACGGCATACAGGGTACTTGGTTCCTCAACCACGAGGATCTTGCTGCGATCACGTTTTGGGTCACGACAGAATTCGCACAAGTCTCCTTCGGCAATATTCCGGCATTGGTTGCAAAACGCCAGGCCATCCTTCACCGCACGGATGGCATCCGCGAGCCGTATGGCATCCTCCCGCTCCGCCTTCATGAGATGAAAGGCCAATCGCTGCGCGCTTTTATGACCGATTCCGGGGAGACGGACCAGTTCTTTGATCAGTCTTGCCAGCAACCCCTGTTGATCGACGGCCATCGCTAAAACAGACCAGGGATTTTCATCCCGCCGGTCAAGGCTTTCATTTCCCCTTCCATTAATTCCTTGGCTTTGCGGAGCGCTTCATTTGTTGCAGCCACGACTAAATCCTGGAGCATATCCACATCGCCGCTCTTGACGACTTCCGGATCGATCGCCACGCTGACGATCTGCATCGCCCCGTTCGCGGTGACCGTGACGATCCCACCCCCAGCCGTCCCACTAGCGGTTTTTGACGCCGCTTGTTCTTGGATCTTGGCCATCTGCTCCTGCATGGCTTGGGCTTGCTTGAGGATGTTGTTCATGTTGCCGAATGGATTTTTCATTCGTTTGCCTCCTGTTGAGCGATAGTGCGCACCTCAGCCAGCTCCGCACCGAATATCTCGAGCGCCTGCTTCACTGTCGGATTCGTTTTTGCTCGTTCGAACAACGCGAGCCGTTGCTCATGCTCTTTGGCCGCTCGTGCTTGGGCCATCGTCGGTCCCGGGGGGTGCGTTTCCGTCAGCTCGACGATGCGCACCCGTATGGGATGTCCCAACTGTTGTTCACACAGCTTAGATAAGACCCGGAGGTTGTCTTCTTTTTCAAGTCGAGCTCTGGCGACAGTCGCCTGCTTGGCAAATCCGATGACGACGAAGCCGCCATCTATTCCAATAAACCGACCGGCTTCGAGAAAAGGTGCGATGTTTGGAAATGAGGCTGCGATCTCTTCTTGGACTAGTTCCCACTGCAACGTCGGTTGGGGGGCGACGGCTGTGGGAGGTATTGCGACCGGGGCGATCGTCGCCATATCGGTCACAGGCCTAGAAGGAGAAATCTGGGAAATCGCTGGCCCGGCACCACTCTTCTCCTCGCTGGATGTGTGAGGAGGTTTAGGGGTGGGCTTTGATGCGGCAGGCATGTCCAGGCGCACAGCAGAGGGGGCCGTTTGCCGACCCTTGCGCGCGTCTGGTTCAGCCAACGGTTTGGGAGGTGAGGGGGAGGTTGCCTGTCGTGGAAGGGCCGAGGTGCTGTCTCGTGGAGGGAGCATTCGTGTGGCTCGGACGGCCGCGGTTTCCATGACAAAACGAGGATGGCTGCTAAATCGTAAGGAATCTTCTGCCTGAATGAAGATTGCCAGTAAGTCCTGGAGCTGTTCCGGAGGCAACGCCTTGGCGTCTGCCGTGAGCTGCTCCAGATCTTCTTCCGAGGTTTCAATCAAGCTACGCAGCTCTCCTGCTTCCTGAACAACAGCCGCCACGAGTAGATTGCGGATGTTCTCCACCACTTCAGCGCAAAAGGCTCGTAAGTCATGTCCACGATCCAGTAAATTCGCTATGCTGGTCAAGGCAGCGGCACTGTCTTGATCCATCACAGCTCTCAGGAGTTTCTGCACCAACTCGTGAGGCACGGACCCTAACAATACTTCAAGATCCGAGTGCCGGATGCTCTTGCCGCCATAGGCAATGGCTTGATCAAGCAGGCTTAAGGCATCTCGCATGCTCCCTTCACTGGCACGGGCCAAAGCGACGAAGCTTCGGTCTTCCAGCGTTAATTGATCTTGCGCAGCGACGTGTCGAAGTCGTTGGATGATTTCTGCCCTGGCGATTCGCCTGAAGTTGTAATGCTGACATCGTGAAAGGATCGTCGCCGGAATTTTGTGAATTTCCGTGGTTGCAAAGATGAACACCACATGGGCCGGCGGTTCTTCGAGCGTTTTCAGGAGCGCGTTAAAGGCTGAGTTTGAAAGCATGTGGACTTCGTCGATGATATAAACTCGGAACTGACCACGAAACGGCGTAAATTTGACGTTCTCGCGGATTTCCCGCACGTCATCAACACTCGTATTAGACGCGCCGTCGATCTCGACGACGTCTACCGAAGTCCCCTGGGCAATCTCACGACAGTTTTCACAGATATCACATGGACGACTTGTCGGCCCCCGTTCACAGTTGAGCGCTTTCGCCAAGATTCGGGCAATGGTCGTTTTCCCGACGCCTCGCGTACCGGAAAACAGGTACGCATGAGCAATTCGCTTCGTCGAGACAGCGTTCATGAGCGTCTGAACGACATGGGGTTGACCGATCACATCGTCAAATGTGCCGGGTCGATATTTGCGTGCGGAAACTTGGTAATCCAACGATTGTTATGCTCCTGCTGGTAAGGTCTCCGTCCTGAGCGCTAGAGTGGGTAACAGGGCCCTACTCCGTTGATAAAAGAAGCAGCGGGGCCAGGTGATCCTGCGGCACACAGAACTGACTGCTTACCGTTGCTTCCTTCCGGACCTGGCGGGGTTCACAGGGTTCTATTGCACAGGGCCCAGCCCCTATCTTCACGTTAGGCTCTCCAAACGGTCCGCAGTCTACTGGCCCGCACGAATTGCGCCACAACGATAAAGAACGGGCAATCCACATAAAGGGCGGTATGGCGGAGAGGGTGGGATTCGAACCCACGGTCCCGTTGCCGGGACGCATGCTTTCCAAGCATGTCGATTCGTCCACTCTCGCACCTCTCCGTATCGAGAAGTGTAAAGGTCGGCATCTTAGCACGCATGTTCTCCACCGGCAAGGTGAAGGGACCGCACTCCTGGATCAGGCCCGAGCGAACACTGAGGCAATTTTATATAACGGGAGGGTCACTGCGCGGCGTGATCATTGCGAGGTATTACGTATACACATACGAGCCGTACGCGCCTGATCAGGCCATTCATACTAGGGCTAGAATACCCTCGGTCGTATGGGTTGACACTTACCCAGGTCCAACGGTACAACGCTATACGACATCGATCGTTTTGGCTGTCTCGATCACCCATAGTGACGGTTTCTCGGGCGTTCTCCACTATGCGAGAGTGGCGGAACTGGCAGACGCGCGAGACTTAGGATCTCGTGGGTAACCGTGGGGGTTCAAGTCCCCCCTCTCGCACCACCATTCCGAATTCCCTTTCGCTGGGAGCAAGATATTGACGATGAATATGGAAGTTACCGAGTTAGGACCCATGAAACGCGCGTTGAAAATTGAGGTGCCAGCTGCAGATGTCACTCAACAATTTTCACGAGCGTATGTCGAACTCAACCGCCAGGTTCAGATTCCAGGGTTTCGACCAGGAAAAGCCCCGCTGGCAATTTTAGAAAAGCGTTATGCCAAGGCAGTTGAAGAAGATGTGATCCGAAAGCTCGTTCCTGATTTCTATGATCGAGCCATTAAGCAGGCCGGGATCAATCCAGTCGTCGTCGAGATCCCTCCCTTGGATCGGGTCAAGATCAAAAAAGACGCGCCATTTACCTTTACAGCGACCGTTGAAATTAAGCCCAAGATAGAACTTCGCGACTATAAGGCTCCTAATCCTATTTCTCTGCCAGCCGACAAACGCACGGTTACAGAGGAACAAGTGGACCGTGCCATCGAGGTCTTGCGAGAGCAACAGGCTCGCTTGGATGCCGCTCCAGCCGGTTCGGCGTTAGCCGAAGGTGACTATGCCATTGTCGATCTCGAAGGATTTTTGGAAGGGGTTCCGCTTGAGGGGGCTAAAAAGGAAGGCCATCTGCATCGGGTTGGTTCAAAAGCCACCCTATTGGGGATTGAAATCGACGCTCATCTGATCGGAAGACAGGAAGGGGACGTCGTCGACATTTCTCAGACTTATCCCGTGAGCCATCCAGACCAACGAGTCGCGGGGAAAGCCGTCACGTTCAAATTAGGAACAAAGGGCGTCAAACAGAGGAATCTCCCAGCCCTTGATGATGAGTTCGCGAAAGACTGCGGTCCATACACGTCACTACAAGAATTGCGAGAGAAGGTACGTGGTGAAATGGAAAAGGCCCTCAAAAAAGATATCGAAGAATCCCATAAAGACACCCTTCTCAAGCGCTTGATTGACACCCATCAGTTCGATCTTCCCGAGACACTTGTCGAGCGAGAACTCGACACGATTGTCCGGCAGAAATTGCAAGCACGGCAGCGTGGCAAAGTCACCGATTCCCTTCCTGCACCAGATGCAGAGGAAGTGAAGACAATCCGCGAGAAGCACCGCGACGAGGCGAATCGTCGCGTGAAAGCAGGATTGCTCCTTGAAGCCATTGCTGAGAAAGAAGGTCTGTCGGTGAGTCAGGAAGACTTGAACCATGAAGTCACTCGATTAGCCACGGAGCTTCGAGTCCCAATGGCTGATCTTGTGAAAATGATCCAGGCTGGTGGTCAGGATTCCATTGAAGAGTTACGGACGCGGATCCTGGCTGATAAGGCCCTGGATATCGTCTATCGTCAATCGGTCATTCAGGGATAAGTGCCGCCCGTCGGTTATGAGGTGTGGTGCGCGCAGCTTGTCGGGGAAAGGAATTGAACAATATGTTGGTCCCAATTGTCGTGGAACAAACGAATCGAGGCGAGCGAGCCTATGATATTTACTCGCGGCTTCTCAAAGACCGTATCATTTTCCTCGGTGCCCCGATTGACGATGTATTTGCCAATTTGGTGATCGCACAGCTGCTCTTTCTTGAAGCAGAGGATCCCGAAAAAGATATTAATCTCTACGTCAATTCCCCCGGAGGCAGTGTCACCGCCGGATTGGGTATCTATGACACGATGCAGTATGTGAAACCGCCGATCAACACGATTTGCCTTGGTCAAGCCGCCAGCATGGGGGCGTTGCTGTTGACGGCCGGGACAAAAGGCAAACGCTTTGCTCTGCCCAATGCCCGGGTGATGATTCATCAACCGTTGGGAGGATTCCAAGGACAGGCGACCGAGATTGACATCCACGCTCGGGAAATTCTCAAAATCCGTGAGCGCCTCAACGAAATCATGGCCAAGCACACGGGGCAACCAATTGAAAAGATAGCTCACGATACCGAGCGAGACTATTTCATGTCTGGCGAAGAAGCGAAGCGATACGGCATCATCGACGAGGTTATTACGCGTCCACCCAAGTTTATGAAGGCGGGTGATTCCGGCGACGGGGCCAAAAGCAAGTAACACAGGAGGGTACATGGCCAAGCAGGAAAAGATGGACCGACACTTGCGGTGTTCTTTCTGTGGCAAAAGCCGTGACGAGGTTCGGAAGCTCATTGCCGGGCCTACGGTTTATATCTGCGATGAATGTGTCAACCTCTGCAATGACATCATTGCCGAGGATTGGGAAGAGGCTAAGGAGGAAATTTCGTCGAAGCTCAAGAAGCCAGCAGAGATCAAATATCACCTGGATCAATATGTCATCGGGCAAGAACGTGCCAAGCGCATTTTGTCCGTAGCGGTGCACAACCATTACAAACGGATTTCGTCAAAAGAAAAAGAGGTTGACGATATTGAGCTCCAGAAGGGCAACATTCTTATGGTCGGCCCCACAGGGACGGGGAAAACCCTCTTGGCTCAGACCTTAGCAAAGTATCTGGATGTTCCGTTTACTCTTGCCGATGCCACTACGCTGACCGAAGCCGGTTACGTGGGAGAAGATGTTGAGAACATCATTCTGAAGCTCCTGCAGGCCGCCGACTATGATGTGGAACGAGCCGAACGCGGGATCGTGTATATCGATGAAATCGATAAAATCAGTCGGAAAAGTGACAGCCCATCGATCACTCGGGATGTGTCCGGTGAGGGCGTTCAACAAGCGTTGCTGAAGTTGATTGAAGGGACGGTTGCGAATGTCCCGCCACAAGGTGGGAGGAAGCATCCCCATCAAGAATTCATTCAGGTGAACACCAGCAACATTCTGTTCATCTGTGGTGGGGCGTTTGTCGGGTTGGAGCAGATCATTGAGCAACGCCTGAATCGGAAATCGATGGGATTTGGGGCAGAAATCCGCGGGAGAGCCGACGTTCGTTTAGGTGACCTGCTGGTTAAGGTTCAACCTGAAGATTTTCTGAAGTACGGGTTGATACCGGAATTCGTAGGGCGCTTACCGGTGGTGGCTACCTTGGAGGAGCTTGACGAGCGAGCGTTGATCCGTATTCTGACCGAACCTCGCAATGCATTGACAAAACAGTATGAAAAACTGCTGTCGTTTGAAAAGGTCAAACTCCGATTTACAGAGGGGGCGTTGGGAGCGGCAGCGCGAAAAGCTTACTCGCAAAAGACTGGGGCGCGAGGGCTTCGGGCAATTCTGGAGGAAGTGATGTTGGACGTCATGTATGATGCCCCCTCTCAGAAGGAAATCATGGAGGTGGTAATTACCGAAGACGCCATAACGGGCAAGAACCCACCAATGCGCATCTTTGAGCAGGAGCAGGACGCCAAGACGGCATAACGCATTGATAAATAAGAAACATGTGTATGAAATGGCCAAGCCAACCTTCGGCTTGGCCGATCGGTCTATTTCGTTTCCCTTTCCCGTGCTACAAATCTCCTTCTGATTGTCCCTGATACTCCTATCCCTTCTCGACAACCAGCAACGCTGCGCTATACTTGCCACGTGCGAGTTACCGAAGGGAGAACTTGTGAAATATCCCGTTTTGACAAGTCTTCGCCATAAAGGGAAGGTCCTTCAAATCGACACGGAACGGGAAATGGTCATCTTGTTGGGGGTCAACGGCGAGGTGATTGGCAGTTTGTCATGGGACTTTTTCATCGATCAAATCCTTGCTTATCGCAAAGTGGCAGTGCAGAAAGAAGTGCGGTCAGAACCACGAATCTCACTGGCCTTTCGAGTGCGCTACAACACCCCGGAAGGGGAACGGTTTGAGAGTCGAGCCGGTGGAATTGGTGGTGGAGGATTGTTTATTGAGAGTCACACCCCTCTTCCAGTTGGCACTAAATTGGCGATGGAGTTCTCACTTCCTGAAAAATCTGGAGAATGGCTACCTGCGAAGGGCACAGTCGCTTGGGTGTGCCCCAAAGCTGATCAATATACGTTCAGTCCTGGGATGGGGGTACGGTTCACTGAAATCGATGAGATGGTTCGTCATCAAATCCATGAGTTGGTGAAAGGGATCCAGGTTACGAGCCAAGCTGCCTAAATCCGGTTGTGATGAGCTGAACCGTTAGAACAACGTTGCCTCTTATTCTTTTATGAAGATTCCTGTCGTTTCTACTGCCGGTCACAGGGGTAAATCCCTGATCGTCGATACCCAACAGGAAACGATTCACGTCCATGACACCACCGGCCGGTTACTGGGTAACATGTCATGGGGAGCCATTATTGAGCGAATTCTCGCCAGCGACGAAGATGCTCGCTTTGCCCATTGTCGTGCGCAACCACGGGCCCCTCTTGCCCTGAAGGTTCGTTATACAACCCCGGAAGGAAAGCATTTTGATAGCTTGACCGGAGGCATTGGGGGAGGAGGGCTCTTTATAGAAAGCGGTACTCCCCTCAGTCCCGGTACTGAACTGACGGTTGAGTTTTCGCTTCCGGACCGACCAATGGATAAACTCAAAGCGAGGGCGAAGGTTGCCTGGGTTCGCCATAAACCTGAGCGATACCTCTTATTTCCTGGTATGGGCATCCAGTTCTTGGATTTAGAGAAACGGATACAAGAAGAATTAGTTGGGCTTGTCGAGGCCTTGAATCGAAGTCGAAGCCTATCCTGAAATTGTTGATTCCGTCCTCCCTAGCACTTGACATCAGGGCCGCGATCCTGCCGCATAGTGGCCATCATCTTTACCGTTACCAAGTTGCCTCCCCCAAGAATCGAAGGCAATAGTTATTTCAGGCACAAACAGACCGGACGGCCGTGATTGACGACTGCTCTGGCTGAGCGTGGGTCACAGGGTGCTTGATCGGTGAGGGCAAGTCTGCAGAGAGAGGTGACAAGCGGACGAAGTTGCCGTCGGGGACGTGAATCAAATTACCTGGGTTTAGCGGAGATGTCTTCTACGGGCGAAACGTCTTGGGCGGCTTCAATGGATTGCTGAATTTCTTTTTGAGCTGCATCCAACTCGGCCTGGATTGTGTGCATCTGGGGATCGACACTGTTTCGCACATCCTTCACAGCCTGCCGGAAGGTTCGCACAACATCGCCGATCCCTTCACCAAGATGCTGCATATCCTTGGGCGACATTCCCGCCGATGATGGCGTCGATTTGGCTTTGAGCGCGGCTTGTTGAGCCTGCACGCGTGCGACCGCATCTTTGTTGACAATGGCAGAAGGCCGTTTTGCGGTCGGTTTCGCTTGGGAGCCAGGTGGTAAAGGGGGATACGAGGCTCGAGCAAGCGGAGCAGGAGCTGCAGCTCGTTCCTCCATCGATATCGCTCTGCTAGGGGCAGCCGCTTGATGTGGGATCGGCGTTGATGGTTGGGGGGGGTGAGAGGTTGTATTGTAAAGCAATGAGGCGGTGGTACCGGGTGTCATCTCCGGGCCTGGGACATAGGGGGCGTTTGGCCTCGGCGTGACTGATGATGGTCCAGGCGGTGGTTGGACTGTCGCCGTCGCGGTTGTCGGATTTCGAATGGCCTGTGGTTGAACAGCTTCTTGTTGAGTCTCGTTCGAAGGGGGTTGGGGAACGTCGTTCACTTCCTTTCTAAACCCTTTCAACGCTTTGCCGACTCCCTCGCCGATCTGGGGCAAGCGCCCGGCTCCAAAAATGATGAACACGATCACCAGAATGATGATGAGCTCGGAAAGCCCCATCGTGCCAAACACGCATGACCTCGCGTTGCATCTAGAGCGGTATTTACCCAATAAATCTAACTGTCCTCCAGACAGGCTGTCAAGGAAGAGGCAGACGAATTGGATGCGCAGATGGGTTAGAGGAGAGGCACAACCTCAGTTTGGAGTGGCAATCCATGTACGACGGCTTCTCGATCCGAAATATAGACATCGAGCTCACTCCTAATTCCGAACTCACCAGAGAGGTAGATACCCGGCTCGATTGAGAAGCAGGTACGGGGTAGGAGCCGACGGTCATCATGAGTCTCAAGATTGTCAATGTTGGCTCCGTTGCCATGAACTTCTTCACCGATAGAATGCCCCGTTCGATGAATGAAAAAGTCGCCATACCCGGCATCACGAATCGTGTTCCGGCAGACATCGTCCACTTCCCATCCACAGGGGAATCGTCCTGCTGCCAGCTGGGTTTGGACAAACGAAAGGGCGGCATCGCGCCCTCGCCGGACATGCTCAAAAATCAATCGATGCTTCTCCGGGACGTGCTTCCCTGTGTAGCCGGTCCAGGTGATGTCGCCGTACACGGCACCTGGTGCGGTTTTCTTCGCCCAGAGATCGATCAAGATCAAACTGTCTCGATTGATTCGGGAGGAGCCTGATTCAACCGGGGAATAATGAGGATCAGCGCTGTGGGTATCAACAGCGGCGATGGGCGAACTGGAGGTTGTCATACCTGTATCGTGAATACGGGACAGGATATATTGTTGAAGGTCATATTCAGTTAACGGCCGGTGGTTGGCAAGACACGAGGCCACATGGGCGAAGGCCTCGTCGACAATGCGCCTGAGGGTCGTCACAGCGAACCGATGTGATTCAAGCTGTTCATCCGTCCAGACCGCCTCAAATCGTTGTACAAGATCGGCAGATGTCACGACCTCAAGCCCGAAACTTCGTATCAGCTCAATCGTGCCCGCATCGACTCTGGACAAATACGGGACAGCATTGCAGGGCGAATACTGCATCGCGATTCGCCGTTGACCATGTAACAGGGAAGCGATTCCTGTCCGTTGCTGTTCCCACGAGACATAGTAGTGAGCCTGGCCTGGTAAGTCGTCCAGCACATGGGGTTCGATCCGATGAAGGAGCTTAACCGGTTCTCCCGTCGTAGGGATCCAATAATACCAGCGCCGAGTCACATGCTGACGCGCATCAAGAAGCAGCACTCGATAAGCCAGTGGGTCGCAGCCACGAAAATCATAGAAGAGCCACCCATCGATTGTTCCCAGATCTCGAAGCACGTCTTGGATCGCACCGACCCGTGCATGATGGATAGTTGTACTCATGGGGATGAATCTTATCCCTGGGCTAGAAGGGCGTCAATCCGGCTGGCGGGTCCGTGTAAGAATCATGTTACAATGTGACCCCAATGATCCCGCAATCGACACGAGACGTCCCAGCTTATCGAGTGACGCTTTTCTTCGGGCCAGAAGCAGTTGAGGGAAAATCGAATACGCAGTTCTGTGTGTTCAACGTGAAAAAGCGAAGTTGGAAGGCTGGCATCCAAGTTGCTGTGGAGATCGACAACGGGCAACTCTCGGTCCTACGCCATAAGATCCAACTTGCCGATCGAGTCGCGAAGAGTTTACTGGTAGTTGACCCTCATGAGCTTCCCAACTATCACGATCGTATTGCTGATCTCTTTGTCCAGGCTGTGTGCTGGTCCAAGTTGGAACTCCGGTTGTTGGCGGGAATGGTCCAGGAAAACCAACGAATCTTCGCCCATGACTTATTGGCAGAAGTGGAACATGATGTCAGTCATCGATCTGACGGTCTGATCGCCTACATACTAGGTGAACTGGATCTGGCCCCTAGTGATCATTCTTCGTTATCCCTATAGGTCCTGTGCCGCGAGGGGGTTGCATTCATCCTCGAATTTGTTATAACGCATATCGGTGTTATTGTATTATGATAGTTCAAGTGTTGATCAGATCCTGTGATTGAATTAAAGAAGGAGGCGCCTCACGTGAGACTCCCGATCGTGATTCTTATCGTCATCATCGCGTACAGTTCAATGTTCGTCGCACCGGCTTGGAGTCAATCCACGTCGGCTGATGCCCAGCAAGGGACCGCTTCCGGGGCCGGCATGGGCGCGGCGGCTGGAGCCGCCACCATCTTGTACTTCCCGTTTAAGGCCGCGTTTGCTATCGGAGGGGGAATTGTGGGTGGCCTGGCCTATGTCTTTTCTGGCTTCAGTGAATCAACGGCGAAGAATATCTGGGTTCCCAGCGTCTACGGTACGTACGTCATTACTCCTGAGCATCTCAGCGGTGATCGACCGGTCCGTTTCCTCGGCGTGGCTGCTGAGAACGAGGGGATGGCGCCCGCACCTGGCCCGATCAACGAACCTGCGCAGTGATATGAAACCTGTCATCGGTGTGACTCCTGACTTCAATGCCGGTGACAGGAAGGATATGGGCGGGCGCGAACCGACCTATTTCCTGAGAGCTCGGTACATTCGAGCGATCGAAGAACTTGGTGGTATCCCCCTCATTCTTCCACTCGTGGCCGAGCCGGCCGCTCGTCGACGACTTCTTGACGGCGTTGATGGACTTCTTCTGACCGGCAGCGGTCCGGACCTTCCACCACGCCTCTACGGAGAAAAACAGCGGTACAAGTTCCCGTTGGTCAGTGAGCGACGTGCAGACTTCGAGCTGGAAGTGATCGGGCAGGCTCGGCGACGGGATCTTCCGCTGTTGGGGATCTGTGGCGGGATGCAGGCGGTGAATGTTGCCTGTGGAGGCAGCCTCTTTCAGGATATCGGGGCCCAGATACCACGCGCGATGGATCATCGTCAGAAGACAAAAGCGATCTATGTCTCACATGCGGTGAGGGTGGCACCCAAGAGTCTCTTAAGGAAGGTCGTCGCAAGAGAAAAGCTCATGGTGAACAGCTCACATCACCAATCGGTGAAAACGGTCGCCCCATCACTCACTGCCAGTGCGATTTCGCCCGATGGGATTATCGAGGCAATTGAGTCCCCTACCCAGCGATTTCTCCTCGCCATTCAATGGCATCCCGAATTCTTGTTCGATCGATATGAGGTCCACCGTCGACTGTTTGAGGCGTTGTTACGTGCGGCCCGCCGGACTCGGGCATGATCCATCCGGACCGTCAAGATCCGTGCGACCCATCTCGATCGAGCCTCGTCCTGTTAGAGCTTCAACCCATACAGGAGCTGCTAGCGTTGACCCTCTCAGATAGGATCCGAGCTCCGTGGGTCGGAGAAGGATCGTGAGCAGTCCACTTCTCCGGACGAAATCCATTGATCAGATCCTGGCCGATGCGGATCAACCGGAGCATCGCCTGAGGAAAACGCTGACGGCCTGGGACCTCACTGCGCTGGGGATCGGCGCGATCATTGGGACCGGCATCTTTGTCTTGGTCGGCACTGCCATCGTTGGGGATGCCCACCGACCAGGAGCTGGTCCAGGGATTATTCTCTCCTTCATCCTCTCCGGTATCACCTGTGCGTTAGCCGCGCTCTGCTATGCGGAATTCGCCGCGATGATCCCTGTTGCGGGATCGGCCTACACTTTTTCTTACGCCACATTGGGTGAGTTCCTAGCCTGGCTTACGGGATGGAATCTCATCTTGGAGTATGGTGTCGCTTGTGTGGCGGTCGCGATCGGCTGGTCCGGCTATTTCAACAAATTACTCATACTTGCCGGCATAGAGCTGCCGTATTGGGCTACCAATCCTCCGCATTGGGCTGGTGGGCCAGAAGGAAGCGTCGCCAACTTTCCAGCCGCAATCATCGTGCTGTTAGTCACAGTCGTCCTTGTGATAGGCATCAAAGAAAGTGCTCGCGCCGCCGGCATGATTGTCCTTCTGAAACTTGCGGTGATCCTCTTCTTCATCGCAGTCGGGGCTCCCGCCGTCAGCGCCGATAACTGGACACCCTTTATGCCGAATGGGTTTGAGGGAGTTCGGGCGGCCGCTGCCATCATCTTCTTCGCCTATATTGGATTCGATGCCGTTTCAACGGCCGCCGAAGAAGCCAAGAATCCCCAACGGGATGTTCCATTGGGCATCCTCGGGTCGTTGGCCGTCTGCACTGTCCTCTATATTTCTGTCGCGGCCGTGCTCACCGGTCTGGTGCCTGTGAGTCAGATCGACATTCATGCTCCTGTGGCTGAAGCGCTTAGCCTCGTTGGGTACAAATGGGGTGCTGCCATTGTGGCCATCGGAGCCGTGGCAGGAATTACCAGTGTGCTGGTGGTTATGATGTTGGGACAAATCCGCGTGTTCTTCGCCATGTCCCGTGATCGACTCGTAAGTCCTGAATTGTCCAAGGTACACCCGACATTCGGCACCCCGCATCGCGCGACGATTCTGACGGGAGCCGTGGTCGCAATCCTCGCAGCGTTTTTCCAGATCGGAGAGGCGGCTGATATGACCAATATCGGGACCTTCTTTGCTTTTGTGCTGGTCAGCATTGGCATCATGCTGCTCCGGTACACGAAGGCGGATCTGCCTCGCCCTTTTCGTCTTCCCTTCATGCCGCTCGTACCGATTTTGAGCGTTGCGGCGTGCCTGTATCTCATGGCTGGGTTGCCGTGGGCCACATGGATCAGGTTTGTGGTCTGGACCATCATCGGTATTCTCGTCTACCTGAGTTATGGGATGAAACGGAGCAAACTTGCCGGGCGGGGCGCCAGCCCTGAGTGATAGGTCTCAACCGAACAGCCTGCCATTTCTGACTCAAGCTATGTTGATGTTGCGGACGGCGGTGTGGTCTGGGCTGGAGCAGTAGTAGGAACTGCTTCGACCGGAGTTGTGGGTGTTTCACCCTTGCCCATAGCAGGGGGCGCAGGGGGTGTTGGAGGGGTCTCTCCTTGAACGGTAGGAGGCTTCGGCGGCGTAGCGACTTTTGGTGGTACAGCTGGTCTTGGTGGTGCCGGTTTCTCTGGCTTAATACCTCCCTCCCAGGATGGTCCAGAGTACATATCCGCAGCTAAACCTTTAGTCTTCCATTTGTCTTCAAAATCAGCGGCGGCTTTGTTGGGCGTTTCACCAACACCCGTGACATCATTCCACGGGTAGACTTTGGGACCGATTTGGCATCCCGACTCCGTTCGTCGCAAATACAACGCGATCGGATTTCCTCTGTAGGGCCCAAGGAAGATATGTACAGATCCAACGTACTCGAGCAATGAGGCCATCAGGCCCTCCAAAGAACACTCATGATGCCACAAGAGGTGAGAATAGGGCAAGACGGACCACGCGGTTCTGCATCTGTCATGCGATCGAAAGGGACTTGCACCCCGGCTAGTCTCAGAGCGAGCAAGGGATGAGCCGTACGTTCAACTCGCTGCTTTCACGGAGCGCTCTCGAATCTGGTGGATGGACCGCAGGAGGGCCCGATGGCTTCGGCAGCCGACTACCAGTTTCGCGTCAGAGATCGTGACTGGTCGATAGGGAAGCAGGTAGCGTTCCTTGAGGCGGCTGATACGGGCGAGGGATTGTGCCAATCGTTGAGAAGAGATATCGGCGTTGGTGATGGCCTTGTCGACAGCATGAATGGCGGCCACAATCCGGTTGCGATCCTTGCAGATCAACGGCATATCACAGCCTGCCTGGATGGCGAGAACTGCTGCGTCTCCAATACCATAATGATCGATGATCGCATGCATCTCGAGGTCATCCGTCAGGACGACGCCGTCGTAGTCCAGTTCTTGGCGAAGAAATTTCCCGATGATCGTTGGGGACAATGTCCCCGGCCGTTGTTCATCCAAAGCCTGATACTGAACATGGGCGGTCATCATGGTCGCCACGCCGCCGGCAATCGCCTGTTGGAAGGGGGGAAACTCAATGCGTTCGAGCCGTTCATGGGAGGCTGTGACGACGGGCAACTCCTTATGTGAGTCCGAAGTGGTATCGCCATGTCCGGGAAAGTGTTTTCCACAGGCCACCACCCGATTATCCTGAAGGCCCCTCACCGTGGCCAACCCTAAGTGGGAGACAAGGTCAGGAGTCGTGCCGAATGCTCGATCACCGATGACGGGGTTCGACGGGTTACTGTTCACATCCAGAACCGGGGACATATTCATGTTGATGCCGACGGCCGTTAACTCTTTGGCGGTCGTTGCAGCCGCAGCATAGGCCAGTTCTGAGGAGTGACACTGCCCCAGCACTTCGCATGGTGGGAGGATCGTAAATTCTTTCGGCAGCCGGGATACCCGGCCGCCTTCCTGATCAATAGAGATGAGAAGGGGGGAGTGCGGGCTGCAGCGTTGAAGCTCGTTCGTGAGGTCGACGATCTGCTCGGTCGATTCGAGGTTTCTCGAAAATACGATGACGCCACCGGGCTTGTACTCTCGAATGAAAGAGGCAAGCTCTGCCGAAACGGTCGTGCCCTCGAACCCTATCATGAACAGCTGGCCGATTTGGTCATGAGCGATCGTCATACCGTGCTCTTACCTTACAGTGAGCGATTGATGAGAAACTGGATCAAGAGCCTTGTTCCGATGCCGGTCGGCCCTTTGGGAATGTACGCCCGTTCCCGTTCACTCCAGTCGGTGCTGGCGATATCAAGGTGCACCCACGGATAGTCGCCAACGAACTTACTCAAGAAAAGGGCAGCTGTGATCATGCCACCCCCGCGTCCGCCGATGTTCCGCATATCGGCCACATCGCTCTTGAGCTGCTCGAAATACTCATCCCAGAGAGGCATTTCCCAAACACGTTCGCCCGCGCGTAAGCCAGCCTTGCGCATCGACTCTTTCAAACTGTCGTCTGTGCCGAACATGCCGATCGCGNNGTAATCATACCGCCTCCCCGTCCGCCGATGTTTCTCATGTCGGCCACGTCGCTCTTGAGCTGTTCGAAGTAGTCGTCCCACAGGGGCATTTCCCAGACGCGCTCCCCCGTCCGCCATCCGGCCTTGCGCACGGCCTCCTTGAGCGTGTCGTCCGTGCCGAACATGCCGATCGCGAACTGACCCAGTGCGACGACACACGCTCCGGTCAGAGTCGCAATGTCGATCAGAGCGGCCGGTTTGAATCGGGTGGCATAGGCCAGGCCGTCAGACAGAATCAAGCGTCCCTCAGCATCGGTATTTTGGACTTCCACCGTTTTGCCGGAGAGGGTTGTGACCACATCCCCTGGTCGCATCGCGCGGCCGCCTGGCATATTCTCCGCGACCGGAAGGATGCTGATGAGGTTGAGAGGTAACTTCAATCGAGCAGCAGCTCGTATTGTGGCCAAGACTTCTGCCCCGCCGGTCATGTCGGCTTTCATCTGCTCCATATTTTCGGCTGGCTTAAGCGAGATCCCGCCGGTATCGAAGGTGATGGTCTTCCCGACCAGTACGACCGGAGGGTCGCCTTTTTTCTTAGCTCCTTGGTACTGAAGAATGATGAATTTTGGTGGTTCATGGCTACCCTTGGCCACGCCGAGTAGCGCGCCCATTCCCAGTCTTTCCATCTCCTTTTGTTCGAGGATCTTGAGACTCACGCCGGTGCCCTTCGCCACCGTCTTTGCCTCGTTGGCAATCCTCGTTGGAGTCATCACATTTGAAGGATGGTTGCAGAGGTCTCGAACAAAGACCGTCGCTTCAGCAGTGGCAAGACCGCGACGGATCCCTTCGGACACGTGGGCCAGGTGGCTCTTCTGCGGAGTCAGAATGGTCATTGCGGCCACCTCTTTCCTCGGGAGAGCGTCACTGCGGTATGCCGTGAACTGATAGCTTCCTAAAATCGCTCCTTCGGTGAGGGTCTGTGCGATGTCAATCAGTGAAGTCCCACGCGGTTCCGCATTCGGAAGCGCGACGGTGAACGAGCCAGCCTTAGCTTGGCGGACCCGTTTCACGGCGTACCCAATGGCTTGACGGATGTGATCCAAGCCGAGATTGTGTTTCTTCCCGAGGCCAGCCAGGATGAGCCGTTTCGATGGAATGTTCCCTTGGGTGTGAAGCAGCATCACCTCATGAGATTTTCCTTCGAACTCCCCTGAACGTTGAAGCTCCCGCAGCGTTCCGTTGAGGGCTCGATCCAACGTCCGTCCGTCGGATGTCGAGAGCCATTCCTCCTCACAAAGGAGAATCACGAGTGCTTCGGTGCGCTCTGTGTCGAGTTGTCCCTGTTTAGTGTCGACCCGCATGATCTTCATTCGATTCTCCTTTGAGGCGGCGATCCGCAACGGTGTCAGTCTCGTTCATTATGGTTACCAGGGTTCGGGCATGCCGATGGTGCAGGGCCATCCTCATACCCCTCGCATATCGGGTGCCCAGATATGCTTGTGGAGTTGGAGTTGAAGTCGAATGGGGAGTCGATCTTCCAACAGCCACTCAGCCAGCTGACGGGGATCCAGTGTCCCGAACACTGGACTGAAATGGACCGGACAACGAGTAGCCAGATGGAATTGCTGTAGAATTCCTTTTGCCCAGTCATAGTCCCTACGGTCTTGTAGAACAAACTTTGCTTCATCGTGAGGTCTCAACCGCTCAAGGTTTGGCCAATGCATGCGGTCCGTCATACCGCTTCCGGGGCACTTCACATCCAGAATGATATGGACTGCGGGAGCAACAAGGCTCGTGTCGACCGCCCCGCTTGTCTCGAGCAAGACCGTGAAGCCCGCTTCGCACAATCGACGTAGCAGTGTGGGTGTCTCCGATTGTGCCAAGGGTTCTCCTCCGGTCACCTCAACCAAGGGACAACCATAAGACCGGACCGTGTCGAGAATGTCATCGACAGACTGTTCCGTTCCTCCAAAGAACGCATATTCTGTGTCACACCACGTGCAACGGAGTGGACAGCCGGTCAGACGCACGAACACGCAGGGCCGCCCTGCAAAGGTCGATTCCCCTTGGATGCTATGGAAGATCTCTGTGACGCGCATGAACGAGGTGTGAGCTAACTCATTATGTGTTGATCTGGGATCCGTCGGTGAAAGGGGCTTATCTGGTCCCTAAGAACATCCTTAGAGCCACTTCACAATTGGCCAGTTGTAGCGTCGGGCGATGGAGGCCATTCCTCGAATCGGGTTCACAACGGTCGGATGCCCTACGGCCTGGAGCAAGTCTAGATCGCCAGGACTGTCTCCATAGGCATAGCATTGGGAAAGGTCCAGCGTCAGTTCCTGGGTCAACCGATCGATCAGTTGACGTTTTCCAACCCCATAAGGGAGTGGGGGAGTGAGGAAACCCGTATAGAGGCCGTTCTGCTGCTCTAACCGACTGGCAAAACAGCGATCGGCTCGAAGCGCATCGGCGACGGGCGCAATCAAGAAATCAATAGACCCCGTCACAAAAATGATGGCATGGCCGGCTCGACGATGGTCATCGAGCCTCCGCATCGCAGTGGCCGAGACCCGAGGACAGAGTTCCTCTCGACAAAATTCTTCGCCCAAGGGTTGAATCACCTGCGATGGCTTCCCGGCTAGGTACAACTTGCGTTGGCGGAGAGGATGGAGTGACAGCGCAGGAAGATGTCGTACGAGCCAAGAGAGGCTATCGCGAGCTTCAGGCCACCCGACAATCCCACGTCGCCATAGCCAGCGAAAAAATCTCACTTCACTTGCTTCACCGGGCAAAATGGTATTGTCGACATCAAAAAATGCGGCAATGGAAGAAGCAAGCGCTCGTTGATCAGTCTGTATCATGGTATCGGCGAGATCGAGGCACACGTACACGCGTCAATTCTACCGGACACCTACTTCATTGACAAGAATTTTACCCAACTTCTATAATGCACCTCCCTCAGTGAGGGGTCCCGGAGTTTCCCATGGGACGCTTCATATGATTCGGTTGCCGAAGTGGTGGAATGGCAGACACGCACGTTTGAGGGGCGTGTGGCGCAAGCCGTGCGGGTTCAAGTCCCGCCTTCGGCACCATCGGGTTGATCCTCTTCCTGTCCCAGATACCTTCCAGAATGTTGTCTCCTGTAGGATTGCGATAAGGCCAGGAGGCATGTGAACCGGCACATTGGTGCCCGTATTGACCGGGTACATTGTTGGTTCCAGATTCATGACGGATCTCAACTACATCTGGACTCCCAGTAGACGTCGAATCTCGATCAACCCCCACAACTCCGTCAGTGGTCACATCAATCTCAGTTGCATACAAGACGGCCAAGACCCGATCCTACTCTTTGGATTAGGAGAGGGTTTTGAACGACCTCTCTAGATCTCGCATGCCAGGAGAGGGCCGTTCAGATCTGGACTTTCATCCCTACCTCGTAGGACACTAGCTACCTTTTGGCCCTACCCTCTCAACCATGAGTGATACGTGATGAGGTTGCCTCGTCCAACGCTTTCTTCATCCCCCTCATCTTCGATCAGGTGCCCGCTTCATACGATAAGGAGTCTCACATGGGCTCTCTGAGTAACCTTTCCATTTTGGATCTCTTGCGCAGGCAGGTCGCCGATCTCTCGCGTGAACTGGGTGAGCGGGACAGTGTGTTGCATGAACAAACTCGGCACCTCCGTGTTGCTCAGGCTCTCGCTCATCTCGGGAGCTGGGAGTGGGAGATCGAGAGCGGCGAGATTCGATGCTCGAGCGAGTTGTATCGCATCTTCGGCCGTGAACGTGGTTCACACCATATGACCTTTGAAATCTTCGCCTCGGCACTTCTTTCAGAAGATCATGATCGGGTGATCGCTTCAATCAATGATGCGTTGGGCGGGAAGGCGCCGTACGATGTGGAATACCGAATCGTTCGGCCGAACGGCGAAGTGCGAACCATTCATTGCTGCGGTGAAGTGCTACGTGACGACCATGGAAGACCCCGTCGCATGTCCGGTTCGGTCCTGGACATCACCGAGCGGAAACGCACCGAGGCGATGTTACGTTCCTCGCAGGAAAAACTTCGACAAGCCCTTCAAGCGTCGGGTATTGGACTGTGGGACTGGAATACCGAAACGAACGAGATGGCCCTCTCAGAGGAATGGAAACGTCAGCTTGGGTATGAGGAAAAGGAGATCGCGAACTCATTTGAAGCGTGGGAAGGGCTCCTCCATCCAGATGATCGTGATCGCGCCATTGCGTATCTGCAGGATTATGTGTGTACACGTCAGGGGGAGTATCGGCAGGAGTTTCGGTTACAGCACAAGAATGGGACATACCGATGGATCGAAGCGCGCGCCTCCTTTGTGACGGAACCTGACGGTCGCCAGATTCGTCTCCTCGGCTCGCATACCGATATCACCGATCGCAAAAGGATGGAGGAAGCGGTACAGGAGAGTGAAGATCGGCATCGAACGCTCGTCGAGCTGTCACCGTCCGGGGTGTTTGTTTTCTGTGAAGGGCGGACCGCGTATGTCAATCACAGGGGGGCCATGCTCATAGGAGCGAGTGATCCCCAGGACATTCTTGATCGACCCATGCTCGACTTCATCCATCCGGAATATCACGACGAAGTCCGAGAAAATGTGAAACGGTTATGTACCGGAAGCGTGTCCGTCCATAGCGCGGAACGAATCTATCTCAAGAAAGATGGGACACCGGTTCCGGTGCAAGTTGAAGCCGCACGGATCATGTGGAACGGGAAACCTGCCATCCTCGGCCTCGTCTCTGACGTCACTGATCGGAAGCAGGCGGAAGAGGCCTTACAGGCCAGCGAGGAACGGTTTGCCAAAGCGTTCCGAGCCAGTCTCCATCCGGTCGTCATCAGCGAGCTTGACTCTGGGCGGGTGATCGAAGCCAATGATGCCGCATGTCGGCTATTGGGCTATCGCAAGGAAGAAGTTGAAGGGCACACCACGTTAGAGTTAGGAGTCTGGGTTTCTGCAGAGGAGCACGCACATTTTGTTGACGCATTAAAGCGTGTCGGGTCGGTCCGCAATATGGAAGTGAGGTTGCGGAGCAAGAACGGTGAAGTTCGCCAGTTCCTACTCTCGTCGGAACGGATCGAGTTAGATGGCAGCCCATGTAGTGTGACGGTTGGGGATGATATCACAGATCGAAAACGGGCTGAAGCCGAGTTGCGCCGATCCCATACCTTTTTGCGCCAAGTGATCGACAGTGACCCGAACTTTATCTTTGCCAAAGATCACGAAGGACGATTTACGATGGCGAACAAGGCGGTCGCCGATTGTTATGGTAGCACGGTGGAGAACCTGATCGGCCAGTCAGAGGCTGATTTTAATCCTAATTGGGACGAGGTGGAGTTCTCACGTCAGAAGGATCTCCAGGTGATGAACTCCTTGCAAGAATGCTTTATCGCCGAGGAAAAGATCACGGATTGGTCGGGCAAGACGCACTGGTTACAAACCATTCGGAGGCCGATTGTTGATGGTCAGGGAGGGACTCACATGGTGCTCGGTGCGGCGACCGACATCACCGAGCGGAAGCAGATGGAAGAGATGCTCCTGCAGCGAGAGCAGGATTTGAGTGCGGCGCTTCAAGAGCGTGAACGGATCAGCCAGGATCTCCACGACAGTATTCTCCAATCGCTGTATGCCGTTGGACTCGGGCTAGAGACATGCAAACTGCTGATCAGACAACAGCCAGACCACGTTGCAGAAAAAATCACGACGACGCTGGACCAGTCGATCGGGCAACTCAATCACATGATCGGAGAGGTGCGCAATTTCATCGTAGGGCTCGAATCTCACCTCATCCAGGGCGGTGACTTACCAACGGCCATACGGACCATCGTCCAAACGATGTGCGATTCCTCTTCCGTCAAATGTCGTATGCGAATTGATGATGCTGTACGGAGTCATATTTCAACCGAACAGGCGCTTCATGTCGTGAATATCGTGCGGGAAGGGCTGAGTAACGCACTCCGGCACAGCCGTGCCACATGCATTTCCGTATCATTGCGACCGTTAGTCGGGTCAGTTCGTCTGACCATTACCGACAACGGCATCGGGTTCAATCCAAGGGCCGCCCATGGTGTCGGCCGTGGCTTGGGAAACATGGCGGCGCGTGCTGAAAAAGTCGGCGGCTTGTTCGCCGTGCGATCAGAGCCTGACAAAGGGACAAGGATTCTGCTCGATCTTCCCAAGTGCATCAACGACCCAATTAATTCGAACACTTGAGCTGAGAGATAGCAAGAGCTGTCTGGGCGGAAGTCCGATCTGTCGCGCGATCAGTCTGCCCGGTTCCTACCGGTTTCTTGCCCCAAATTTGGGCCATTCGGATCTAGACTTTCACCCATTCTCATAGGACACTAGCGCCCGCTTAGGCCTTTTCTTAGGAACCAATAGCCTGGGGGAAAACAGATCGCTTTTCCTGGCGAGTGCCACGGTCATTCATTGTGTCGCGACGTGAAACAGCCAGTCGAGTGAACCACACTGGCTCTGAGGAGACCATGGATGTCACCTGGCAAGAGGTCTCACCATGAGTGCTACCAGTCGTCTTCCTGAATTGGATTTGCTGCGAAAGCAGGTTGCGGACCTCGCCCGTGAACTGACGGAGCGAGATCAGACCTTCCTTGCCCGCAAACGACAACTCGACGATGAGTTGCAGGACTTGCGGGAACGATCCGACATGCTTCGTGCCATCGTCACGGGTACGTCAGCGGAAACCGGCGACGACTTCTTCCCAACCTTAGTGTGTCATTTGAGCTCCGTATTGGGCGTGCAGTATGCAGTTGTCGGGGAAGTCCAGCACAGTCCCGTCAAGAGGATCCGCACCATAGCTGTCTCAGCTGGCGGCAGTCTTGTCGACAACTTTGAATATCCCCTGATGAATACCCCTTGTGAAACAGCACTTGGCCAGTCGTTTGCGTGTTTTGAACGGGACACCAGGACCTTGTTCCCACTCTTTGAGCGTTTGGGCAAGTTAGGCGTCGAGGGGTATTGTGGAGTCCCGCTGAGGGCGAAGGGCGGAGCGGTCCTGGGCTTGCTCGTCGTGATGGATACCAAGCCATTGCGCAATACCGAGCGTCTTAAATCGCTGATGGCCGTGTTCGCCTCTCGAGCCGGAGCCGAACTCCAGCGACGGCAGGCCGAAATGAGACTGAATCAACAGCAACGCCATCTCGTAGAAGCCCAAGCGCTTGCGCACCTCGGAAGCTGGGATTGGGAGATCGACAGCGGGAATGTGCAGTGGTCCGATGAACTCTGTCGGATCCTCGGCTACGAGCCTGGACGTCTGGCCGTCACCTACGAGACATTCGTGATGGCCCTGCATCCCTCTGATCGCCCTGGCGTGCTGAAAGCGATCGATGGGGCGATGACAGGAACACCACGCTATGACGTGGAATGCCGCATTGTCCGCCCGTGTGGTGAAATTCGAACCGTCCAGTGCAGTGGAGAAGTCCTTCGAGATGCCTCGGGTCGTCCTGTGTCCGTGGCTAGCAGTGTGTTGGACATCACGGACCGGAAGCGAGTCGAGGACACACTGCGGATTTCGCAGGACCAACTCCAACAAGCGCTCCACGCATCAAGCACAGGGCTCTGGAGTTGGAACACTGAAACGAACGATGTGGTCTTGTCCGAGGAGTGGAAACGGCAGCTCGGGTACGGCGCGACGGAGCTCCCAGACTCGTTGGAGACATGGACGAGGCTGCTGCATCCCGAGGATCGTGAGGGAGCGATTGCGTATGCCCAATGGTACATGAACGCTCCGGGGGGCGAGTATCGGCAAGCCTTTCGCCTTCAGCATAAAGACGGGACCTATCGGTGGATCGAAGCACGGGCCTCGTTTGTCACCGAGGCGGATGGCCGGCGGATTCGACTCCTCGGCTCGCACACCGACATCACCGAGCGTAAGCAGATGGAGGATACGGTACAAGAGAGTGAGCAACGATACCGAACATTGGTTGAGCTTTCCCCATCCGGCGTCTTCGTGTTCTGTGAAGGGCGAACGGTTTACGTGAACCGAACCGGTGCCCTTCTGATGGGTGCACAAGCTCCGCAAGAGATTCTGGATCGTCCGACATTTGACTTTATCCATCCCGATTATCATCACGAGGTTCGTGAAAATGTGAAGCGACTGCTGAGCGGTGGAGTGTCTGTTCATCGTGCGGAGCGAATCTATCTGCGGTTGGACGGGACACCGATTCCGGTTCAGGTCGAGGCGGGACGGATCATGTGGAACGGAAAGCCCGCGCTTCTTGGGATGTTTTCTGATATCACGGAACGAAAGCGGACGGAAGCGGCGTTGGCCAGTCTCAATGCGACCCTGGAACGGCAAGTGAGCGAGCGGACGGAGGCGCTGCGCCTGAGTGAAGAACGGTTTCGGCAGTTTTTCGATCATGCACCGAATGTGACGGCTTTGAAAGACCGCAACGGCCGGTATCTGTATACCAACCGACGGTTCGATGAAGTCTTTGGGATTGCCGCCGGTATGGCCTTGGGGAAAACAGATGCGGAGTTGTTTTCTCCGGAACAGGCCGATCAATTTCAATCACACGACCGGCAGGTGTTCTCCAGCCGAACGGGCCAGGAGTTCGAAGAGGTCACTCAACAGCGGGATGGCCTTCGGACTAGTATTGTCGTGAAATTCCCTGTCACCGATGCGTCGGGCCATCTCTCTGCCATCGGCGTGATCGCCACGGACATCACCGAACGGAAACGAATCCAAGAGGAACTGCGACTCTACCGAGAGATTTTCACTCATTCTATCGATGGGATTGCTGTCATCGACCTTCAAGGGCGGTATCTACAACGGAACTATGCCCACGAACAGCTTCTCGGTTACGTGTCGGACGACCTCAGGGAGAAAACGCCGGCATTCCACTTGGGTGAAGAGTCGTTCGCTCATATTGAGAAGGTGCTCGCTGATACGGGAAGCTTCCGCGGAGAAGTTGAGGGCCAAACCAAGAACGGAGCAGTGCTGGCGCTAGATCTCACGGCCTTTGCTGTGAAGGATGCCGAGGGGCGACCTATCTGCTATGTCGGGATCAAGCGAGATGTCACTGAGAGGAACCGCGCACAAGCCGCGCTGCGGGCGAGTGAAGAGCGGTTGCGGCTGGCGATGGAAGCTGCTGATTTGGGGGCATGGGACGTGAATGTTCGGACAGGCGAAGCCGTCTGGAGTCAACGACACGCGCGCATGCAAGGCTACGAACCGAGTCCGGGCACGGTCTCCATTCAGCGATGGAAAGATCGCATTCATCCGGATGATCTTGATCGGGTCATGGCGGAAGTCGAGCGGGCTCAACAAGCGCACGGATTGTTTTCCGTCGAGCATCGGACTGTCTGGGGCGACAGTGGTGAGGAGCGATGGCTCTCGCTGTACGGGCGATTTTTCTACGACGAGGCTGGTATTCCAGTTCGCTTCAGTGGCGTGTCGATCGACATCACCGAGCGCAATCGTGCACAGGAGGCGTTACGAGAAAGTGAGGCCCGGTGGCAGCAGTTTGCCGAGTCAGTCGGTTCGGTATTCTGGATTGCGGATGTGACACCCGACGAACGGAAGGTGCTGTACGTCAACGCGGCATTTACGTTTATCTGGGGTATCGAGCGCGAAGAAATCTATCGAAATTGGTCGCTGTGGCTTGACTCGATCCACCCGGACGACCGTATGCGAGTGAAAGCCAGCCATGATCGGTTTGTGCATGGAGGGGCGACGGCAGTATTCCATTGTGAGTATCGGATTGTGGGGCGAGACGGCCATATTCGATGGATTTCCGACCGCCGTGCCCGTATGACCGGGTGGGAGCACCGCGTTGCGGGTATTGCGGAGGACATCACCCATCACAAACAACAATTGGCGTTGATGGCCCAAACTGAAGCGATTGGAGAAATCGGGGGATGGCAGCTGGATTTCCTCACAGATCGTCTTTGGTGGAGCGACGAAACGTACCGACTGCACGAGACCACGTCGGAGTTGTATAGCCCGACGGTGGAGACGGCGTTGAATTTTTATACGCCCGAGAGCCGCCCCATTATGGCTGATGCGCTTGCAAAGGGGATGGAGCAGGGAAAACCGTGGGATCTTGAGTTAGAACTGATCACGGCGAAAGGACGTCGGATCGCCGTGCGAGCTGTCGGGAAGGTTGACGTTGTCAGTGGAGGAGCCGTGAGGGCTTACGGCACGTTCCAAGACATCACGGAACGCAAGCGGGCTGAGGAAGCTCTCCAGCAGACACATGACGAATTAGAGCGCAAGGTCCTTGAACGGACAGCTGAGCTCCAGGCCAGTGAAGAGCGATACCGGACTCTCTATGACGAAACTCCCTCCATGTATTTCACTGTGAACGGAATGGGAATCATCAGGTCGGTCAACCATTATGGCGCGCGGTACTTGGGCTATCGTGTCGAGGATCTTGTCGGGAAGTCGGTGGCGGCCATCATTTTCGAAGAAGACCGAGAGTGCATCTGTGCCGAAATGAGCGCGTTCTTTCGTCATCCTGATGGAATCGCACAATGGGAATTCCGCAAGGTGCGAGGCGATGGCACGGTGCTGTGGGTACGTGAGTTTGCGCGTGTGCTGCAACGCCATGCTGGAGAATCATTGGCACTAATCGTGTGCGACGATATCACCGAGCGTAAGCAGGCAGAGCAAGCTCTGCGTGAAAGCGAGGAACGCTTTTCCAAAGCCTTCAGGGCCAGTCTTCATCCGATCGGAATCACGGAGATGGCGACGGGCCGTTGTATCGAGGTCAATGACGCCTGTTTGGAGCTGTTTGGTTTTCGTCGCGGGGAAGTAATCGGACAGACTACGTTAGTGCTCGGTATCTGGCCACATCACGAGGAGAGAGCGCGGCTCGTTGAGCGATTGAAATCCGGTGAGTCGGTCCGCAATCTTGAGGTGAGTGTCAGAACAAAATCCGGTGAGTTACGTCATGTTTTGGTGTCCTCTGAACTGGCGGAGCTCAACGGAACAGTGTGCATGGTCACCGTCGGCAACGATATCACCGAGAGAAAGAAAGCGGAGGAAGCGCTGCGCATCAGCGAAGAGCGTTTTGCGAAGGCCTTCCGGGCCAGCCCTCATCCGGTCGTCATTAGCGAGTTGGACTCAGGTCGCGTCGTGGACGTCAACGACGCCGCATGCCAGATGTTCGGATATTGCAAAGAAGACGTCGTGGGGCAAACCACATTACAGGTAGGAGTCTGGCATTCTGCGGAGGAACGCATCTGTTATCTTGAGCGATTGAAACGCGAAGGATCGGTCCGCAATGTGGAAGTGAAGCTGCGGAGCAGGAACGGCGACGTCCGGCAGTGTCTGTTGTCGTCGGAACTGATCGAGTTAAATGGCAAGCGATGTATGGTGACCGTAGGCGATGATATTACAGAGAGTAAACGCCTGGAAAAGGCGCTGCGGTTGACCCAGTTCTCAGTGGATCAGGCCGTCGAGGCGATCGTGTGGTTGGACCCGAACGCTCGAATGTTCAGCGTGAATGATACGGCGTGCCGAATGTTGGAGTACTCCCGCGAGGAATTGATGACCATGACGGTCCATGATATTGACCCTAATTTTCCCGTGGAACGCTGGATGGATCATTGGAACTACTTAAAACAGCAAGGATCGCTGACATTTGAAGCGAGGTTTTGGTCACGAACCGGAGTCGTGTTGGAGACGGACGTCACTGTCAATTACTTGCTGTACGAAGGGAACGAGTACGGCTGTATGATTTTACGGGATATTCGGGAGCGGAAGCGGGCAGAAGCTGAGCTTCGCCAGTCCCATAAATTCCTACGACAGGTGATTGACACGGCCCCCAACCTGATTTTTGCCAAGGATCAAGAGGGCTGTTTCACCATGGCCAATCAAGCTGTGGCGGACTGTTACGGGACCAGCGTGGACGATCTCATGGGGAAGGCCGACGCTGACTTCAATACAAATCCCGAAGAAGTGAAGTTCTTCCGTCAGATTGATCTCGAGGTCATGCAGTGCGTGGAAGAGCGGTTCATCCCAGAAGAACGGATCACCGACGCCGAAGGAAAAACTCGTTGGTTACAGACGGTCAAACGTCCGATCTTCGATGATGACGGGCACGTACGCATGGTGCTTGGTGCTGCCACTGACATCACCGAGCGCAAGCGTATGGAGGAGATGCTTCTCCAGCGTGAACGTGATCTGAGTGCGGCGCTCCAAGAGCGAGAGCGGATCAGCCAAGATCTCCACGATGGCATTCTCCAATCCTTGTATGCGGTGGGGCTTGGGTTGGAGGCATGTAAGCCAATGATCAAACAACAGCCTGGACGTCTGTCGACTAAATTCATGACGACGCTCGATCAGTCGATTGGACAGCTCAATCATGTGATGGGAGAAGTGCGAAACTTCATCGCCGGACTAGAGTCTCACGTGATACAGGGCGGTGATTTTGCGACGGCTCTGCGGGACATGGTCCACGCCATGTCCAGTTCATCGTCCGCAATATGCACGGTAAGGATCGATCCGACAGCGGCGCGTCACCTGTCGACGGAACAGGCGCTCCATATTATCAATATTGTTCGTGAAGGATTGAGTAATGCCTTGCGTCATAGTGGGGCCACGCGGATCACGGTATCGCTTCGTTCGCTTATCCGCTCTGTACGGCTTGCCATTACGGATAACGGGATTGGGTTCAATACCAGCTCGACTCAGGGAGTCGGTCATGGATTGGCCAATATGGCGGCACGGGCCCAGAAAGTCCGTGGGGTGTTCACCCTTGAATCAACGCCTTCCAATGGGACGAAAGTCTCTCTCGATTTGCCAAAGGAGACGACCTATGCTCACAACTAAGACCCCTACCCAGATCATTCGAGTCCTGCTGGTCGACGATCACGAAGTGATTCGTGTGGGCCTCCGGACGGTGCTTGCCCAGAACCAAGACGTCGACATTGTAGGGGAAGCGGGTACCATGACCGACGGGATCCAGCAATCACAGAAGCTGAAGCCAGACATTATCTTGATGGATGTTCGTCTCCCCGACGGTTCCGGAGTCGATGCCTGTCGAGAGATTCTTGGGACTTTGCCGAATACGCGAGTCATTTTTCTGACTTCCTATGCCGACGATGATTCCGTTCTTGCGGCCGTGCTGGCGGGTGCACAGGGTTATGTGCTCAAAGAAATCGACTCAACGGCGTTGTTGGAGGCCATCCGTTCCGTCGCCAGAGGCCAATCGATCCTCGATTCCACGGTGACGGAACGAGCGTTGCGATGGCTGAGAGGACTGCACGACCTGCCGGCTACACCGGGCACGGACCAATTGTCCACCCAGGAAGAACGGGTGGTGGCATTGGTTGCCGAAGGAAAGACCAATAAGGAAATCGCCGTTGCCCTTGGGCTCAGCGACAAGACAGTGAAGAATTATTTGGCCAACGTTTTTCAAAAGCTCCGAATCACCAGGCGCGCGCAGGCAGCTGCATTTTTCGTGAAACGGCAAGGATAGACAGAGCGCATTCGGCTCTAGCGCGGTAGAGGCAAAATTATTGCTCTCGGCTAATCTATTCATACCTGGGCATCCCTCCATCGACTCTTGTAGGCTTAACGCTGCGATCATCGCCTTCATAGCTAAATAGGGTGTCGACGTCCACGTCGACCTCGAGTAGACGCCTCGTCTCGGTGTCTGATCTTCATTCTCCATTCTTGCGGTGTCTACGTTAGGCGACGGTCGGTCGATACGTTCTTGCCACTGAATTTTGTGTGTGCACACCGGGAGGGCATCCAGTATGACAGCTGGTCTCTTCGTAGGGGTCCTGCTCCTCCTGAGTCTTTCCCTGTGGCTCGCCGTTCGTTTGCGCCGAGAGAATCTCCTGAAATCACAGGTCATTGATGCCGCACAGTGTAGTGTGCTCGTGACGGATGCGACCTTCCCACATCACCCTGTCAGCTACGTCAATTCAGCATTCCTCGCACTGACTGGCTATGCCGAGCATGAGGTCCTTGGTCAGACGACCGCCATGTTAAACGGTCAAGAGACTGATCGGGCATCACTCGAAAAACTCGGGCTCGCGCTCCACGATGGACGGGCTTGTCGTGTGTGTGTGCGCCACTATCGAAAAAACGGGACCTGGTTTTGGAATGAGGTTACGCTGTCTCCGCTCAAGGACCGAGGCGGGCGGTTGTCGTCGGTTATTTGGGTGATGAATGATGTGTCCCACGTTCAAGAGCTGGAAACCGAACTTCGGAGCATGCCGCCGCCATCTATGTTGTGTGATCGCGTTTCAGAAGGAATGTTGGTTGTGACGGACAGAGAGGTGGTATATGCGAACAAAGCTGGCTTGAATATCCTTGGAGCAGCGTCCGAGGAGCAAGTCGTGGGGAAACATTTCCTGGATATTGTTCATCCAGACTTGCGGGAGAGCATTCGACAACGAATCGTACACACACTATCGTCACCTGACTCAGACCGCCCACATGAGATGCGCGTCGTGCGCGTCGACGGACGAGCAATCGTTGTCGAGATGACCCTGACGTCAATCATATGGGAAGGACAGAAGTCGGTTCTCGTGTGCTTCTCCCACATGTCGCACTCAGGACGAATGGAAGGCCTGGTGTCGCATGATCAAGAGCCGCCCCGCCCCGTGGACGCGATCATGGGTGTGAAAGGAATAGATAGTTGGCCCTGGGATGTCAGTCGTGGCATGGAGCTGTGGCCGGCTGAACACTATCGGATTTTAGGATACGAACCCGGCTCAGTGCCCCCGACCTACGATACGTTCAAGAAGGCGCTTCACCCTGAAGATTCTGATCGAGTGCTCCCTCTTGTCGAAGAGACGTTCAACTCAGATCGCCCGTATGATATCGAATGTCGGATCATTCAGCCTTGCGGCGATGTTCGCTTTGTCCGTTGTCGGGGCGTCCTCATGCGTGGAGTGCAGGACCAGCCGATCCGCATGGCCGGCACCATCGACGACATTACCGATTACAAACTGATGACGGCCTTAGCGGAGGAGCGAGTGCTTCAATTCAAGGCAGTCATGGAAGCGACTCCAAGCGGTATGGTCATGGTTGGCCGAGAAGGAACCATCTCCCTTACCAACGCAAAGGTAGAACAGATGTTTGGTTACGCATGCCAGGAGCTGTTAGGCCGCCCTATTGACTGCTTATTCCCAACGAAAGATCGGTCGCAGTATGCCAAGAAAGTGATCGATTTCCATACGGATTCGGCATCTCCCAGTTCGCGACCAGGCGTGGAATTGCATGGACTGCGGAAGGATGGTTCGGAATTTCCTGCTGAAATTCGTTTTCATTCTATCCCTCGGTCGTCGGGCCTGTCGGTGTTACTCACCATTGTGGATCTCACCGCCCGTCGAGAAGCAGACATGCTGCTCCGAGACTGCCGGATGCGCCTGGACCTGGCTGTTCAGGCCGGACAGGTGGGTATCTTTGAGTATGACCACAGGGCTGACCTGTGTGAGTGGTCGCCGATTCTCCGAGCCATTCATGGTATTGGGATAGAGGAACCGGTAACACTGCAGGGGTATCTCGAGCTCGTCCATCCTGCAGATCACGACGCGATCCATTGTGTGACGCAATGCATCCACGATTCCAGGCGCGACCGCGTGTCGGAGGT
Organism: Nitrospira sp. UBA2083; assembly: GCA_002331625.1. Lineage (GTDB taxonomy): Bacteria > Nitrospirota > Nitrospiria > Nitrospirales > Nitrospiraceae > Nitrospira_D. The sequence continues at coordinate 80,054 of DCZN01000049.1, forward strand.
TGACTATCGGATCGTACGGCCAGACGGAGCCGTTCGAGACATTCATCTTCTGACCGTGACCGTGTGTGAGAGGGAAGGGGGCTCATCGCAGCTGCTTCGCACGATTGGGCTGGTCGTCGATATGACCGATCGAAGGAAGGTGGTCGCTCGGGCGCAAGACGCATCGAAGAAAGAGTCGATCGGACTCACTTGTGGCGGCGTCCTCCATGAGATCAATAACAGTCTCACGGCCGTGCTTGGCTTCAGCGAATTGGCTCTCCCGATGATTCCTGTAGACAACAAGGCCCATCGCCATCTTACTCAAGTGATCATCGCCGGGCGAAAAGCTCGCGAGCTGGCCCAAACCATTCGTCGAGCCTTCAAGCAGTCTCCCCCCCTTCCAGAGTCCGTTTCTCTGGCACCCCCCTCCGGCTCCGAACCATCGACATCACCGATCGAGGTCCCGGATGCCGTCGGTCCTCGTCGTTGACGACCAAGCCGAAGTCCGTCGGCTTATCCGAGACACTTTAGTGGAGGCGGGCTATGACGTCGATGAGGCCCGTGACGGAAAAGAGGAGCTTGAACGCTATCGGACAAAGTCCGCTGCCGTTGTCCTGATGGATATCCTCATGCCCGATCAGGAGGGGTTAGAGGGGATCATGACACTCCGACGTGAGTTTCCAGATGCTCGCATCGTGGCCATGACAGGAGGAAGTGATGGGATCGGGGTTCTTGATTTCTTGGATGTTGTAAGGATGTTGGGAGCCAGACGAACCCTCCACAAGCCGTTCGATCTGCAGGCTCTGCGTGATGCGGTCGCTGCTGAAGTAATGGTCTAGATACTCCACCCGGTGGTCTCATGATCTCCGCATTGACTTCACCATGTAGTCCCGTCAAACTTCTGTATGCTCGACTGTACCTCCCTGGCGTTATGAGATTACTCAATGTCCTTCTAGGAACCCTGGTTGCCGTTGTTGGGTTCTGGCTGGTTTGGGGAGAAGTCTCTCCATATGTCGTATTCGGGTGGGCGGTAATCGTGGGCTTCGCCCTCTGGCTGAAGGCGGATTCCATCACGGAAGTTTGGGCGTGGTCGACCTTGCTGCTCGGCGTGGAAAGCTTTGCGTGGCCGGTGGTGTTAATGATTCAACTCAAGGGCGCGTCGGAATCACTTCCTGAATCGGAAATGGGAACCATCCTCTCGGCTGTGGTGTTGGGTCTCTTCTCATCTGTGTTTTGGATCTCCTTTTCCTTCGGCCTCTTCAAGCGAGCATGGAAGAGTCAGTCGCCGATGCTCGAAGAGCAGAAGATACCTGGGCCGACCACTCGAGCGAGGAAAAAGCACGTCGTCTAATTTTATCCACTCTCCACCGGGTCCATATCCACAACGAACTTGATCCGCCTGTTTCGATACTGTCGTTCCATAGTCTGGACAGAATCGTGGAGTCGACGTGTCAGAATACCAAGATCGGTTCCCTTGACCAGGATACGGCGATGATGTCGGCCTTGGGGTCCTCTCCCTCTTGCGGGCACCGGTCCTAGAACCGTCACTGATTCTGGTTCATGAGTCTTCCGTTGAAGTTCGCCGGCCCATCGGGTAGAGGCTTCTTCGACAACGGTGAGGTCGTGCCCGATCACTGCGAGGTCGGCGAGGTGACAGGTCGGTGGATAATTGAGCAGTCGGCGTGCGGCGTATTCCTCATCATAGAAGAGATGGTGATTGCCTGATAGCACGGCTTGAATGGCATGATGCGTAGGGAGGCGTGTCTGTATGATCACTCGGCCACCGTTGCTTGCCGGTTGTGCCAGGCTCGCAGCATCAATCAGTTGATAGTAGGTCCTTTCTGCTGCCCGAAAGTCGGAGGCATGTAACCCGGAATCCGCGAGGAGAATTCCCACTAAGCCGTATTGGGGCAGTGGTTCTCGGCGAAAGAGAGCTTCCGTTCCAATCAGAATATCCCACGCTCCCGATCTGACATGTTCCCACAGAGCGCGAGCGGAGGTCGGACGGGTGAGCGTATCTCCATCGAGCCGGGCGACTCTGGCCTGGGGAAATAACCGACAGGCTTCGGCTTCGACGCGCTCGGTTCCGTCCCCAACAGGACTCAGACGGGACGCATGACACGATGGACAGCAATCCGGTAATCCCTCCCCAACCCCACAATAACGGCAACTGAGCCTGTCAGCCTTCCGGTAGTAGGACAGCGGTACGACACAGGATGGGCAGCGAGGGACCCAACCACAGTCTCGACATACCAAGGTCCTGGCGTACCCCTTCCTATTGAGGAAGAGTACGACCTTCTGTTGGTTCTCCAAGGCCTGGTGCATCGCTGCAATGAGCCGTTGACTGAATGGGGTTCCCCTCGATTCGTTTCGGAGGTCAACGAGCTCCATCTCAGGCTGAATCCGTACGTCCTGTCGAACATGATGAACATCGGCATTGTGGTCGAATTGAGATTCGAGAGATGGGTGGGCTGATGCGAGGATCACCACTGACTGATCGGACTCTGCTCGGAGACAGGCAACCTCTCGGGCATGATACCGAGGCTCTTGCGGCTCTTTCAGGGCAGGGTCGTCTTCTCCCTCAACCCAGATCAGCCCAACTGAATGAAGGGGGGCAAAGATGGCCGAACGAGTTCCGACCACCACCGACGGAGCTGATCCGAGACGCCATTCTGATCGGTCCGATGCAGAGGACGGCCGTGCGAAGGTAATCGGAAGCCCGGTAAGAGGCACCAGCAGTTGCTGTAGCCACGCTGCCCTGGCAGTCTCTCCGCAGACCACGATGGTGGATCTGTTATGAGAGTGTGCCTGTTGGATGGCATCGGCAAGCCGTATAATTCGGTGTTGCCATGGCGCGTGAAGGACGATTGTCTTCATGTGGTTCGCATGAAAGCACTGGGCGAGGTAGGTGCGCCAGGAGGGATCGATTTCAGGTAGCGTTTCTGCCCGCACCATAACGAGAGGGGGTGTCCCCTGATCGTCTGTCTCCATCATGGGCTTCCTCCGCCCTTTTTGACCAACGGCGCCGGAATTGTTCAGAGGTGCGAGATTAACCCACGACTGTTTGATGAGGGCGTCGATCGCGTGTATGGCCTGACCCCGTCGAGCCGGTTGTAGCGTGGACGACAAGATCCCCGTTGTGCGACGGGCAATTCGCTGGAGGGTGGGCCGGAGAAAGTCCGGACAGTCCCCTGCTTTAAGTGCCATGCGACCCGCCTGGGTGGCCACATACCGTGTGGGGGAGACCGGTGTCAGGGAGTATATCAGCCGAAGGCATTGGCCCCAGGGTGCCACGTAGTATTGTGCAATCTTGCGAGATAATTCAAGGAAAGCGGGAGAAAGCTGGGACTCCTGTTCGTCTTGGATCAGAGAAAGGACCGCCTTCAGTGATGCCGGGTTTATCCCAGTCGCAAGGTGGGGACTGAGAGAGATGACGACCCCGTGCAGTATCGAGGGCCCAAATGGGACTCGGACTCGGCTGCCGATGTGAATGCCATGGGCCAGTGACAAAGGAACGGAGTAGGTGAACGCCTTTGCAATGTGACGCGGAACAATCACGTCTGCAAAGAGCGCGTCCGTTCGTGGAAGAGGGGCCGAGGCGCTATCGAAAGCCATACCGCATTCTAACAGCGTGAGAATATGAAGGACACCGGAGGCGACTGGCATTCCTGAGCAGGAAGGTTCGTATGATGAGGATAGCGGATGGTAAAGGGGGAATTCTATCGATCCCCCTTATTTATTTATAGATCACCTATTCCGTTGGTGTTCCGCCGGCCGGTTGCGGCTGAGGGGTATCTTGCTTGTTCGTATCTGTCACAGTTGGGCTACCTGCATCGGGGTTGCTAGCGGTACCTGACCCCTCCTTCACGGAAGTCTGGGACGAGTCACCCACGGACAAGGTACCTTGACTGGCGGATCCGCCCGTTCCTGCCCCGAGCGTAGAGGAGCCCGGTTGATCGTTGCTGCCTCGCGCGCTCAAATCTGAAGGAGTGCTCTCCAACCGTTGCACTTGTGTCCGAACCTCTGTGTTGGGTGTTGAAGTATCGGCATCCGGTCTATAGAGCAGAATCTCCACACGTCGATTCTTCATGCGGCCTTCTTCAACGTCATTTGTCTCGGCTGGCTTGGTATCGCCAAGGGCCATCACAGTGATCCGAGCTGTGTCTACGCCACCCTTCTCGACAAGATAGCGGAGCACGCCGTTTGCGCGGACCTTGGACAATTCCAAATTACTCGGGTAACGGGATTTCAGCGAAGGGCCGATCTCTACGTTATCGGTATGACCTTCGACTCGAATCAGCCTGGTATCACCGCTGGTACGCAGGTATTCAATGAACTGATCGAGGATCGTGTAACTCTCCGGTTTAATCGCTGCGTCGCCGGATTCATAACGCAAGAACTTGGCGAGTTCGCCGAGGTTGAGGCGGCTTTGTCCGGATGCATCCTGTGTTTTTAGCTTGCTGCTCACGAGATTGGTGGGGATCGTTGGACTGGCCTGCGTGGCCGATGCATGTGCGAGCGTGACGACTGGTTGAGGCGCAGACTCAGATGACCCGACAAACTTGAACCTGTCTCCTTTGATGATACGTGTGTTGGCCTTAAGGACTTTGGCGAGTGCTGTGTGGGGTTGAGCCGACAGTACCTTGAGTTGGCCGATCTTTCGAGGAGGAAGCCCGGCGCTATGACGGTGGATATCGAGCACATCGCCTGTTTTCAGCCCATCCTCCCTTCCTCGGTCGAGGTAGACGACATTGGATTGTGAAACCAGTGTCATCGGTCGGTCGGCTTGGAGCTCAATAATCATACCCGCCAGGTCGGATACGGTTGTCCCGGAACTGGTGTCGGCATCCGGGGTCGGAGCCTCAAATCGCGCGACAGGATCTCCAGGGGAAATTGGTCCGTAATTGACCACCACCTCCACTGTTGAGAGGGCGTGATCGGCAGCCGTGACTTTCACGACCGCTGATCGATTGACAATGAAACCGAGATATTCTCGCGTGACCGGATGGAAAACTTTTCGCACCCGGCGGTACACGGTGAAGAGATCGCCGACCGCAACATCGGACGGGTTATTCAGCTTGAGATAAAGGGTGTCTCGTTTCCCTAGGAGCATGCGATTGCCCGACGACTGATTGTCACCGGTAATTAAGTTGACGGTTCCATCGATCGGGGAGGTCTTCTCGATCACTCCACTGGAAAAAGCGAGCGCCTGGTCCGCAAACCGAATGGAATCGAGGTCCGAAGTCTGAGCAACGGCGTGATTGGGAGAGATGCCAAGTACCGAAAACAGGACCAAGAGGAGTGAGGGCAAGGTTTTCATAGCTAGATTCCTTTTGAGGCTAGAGCTGCTTGAAAAACCATAGCAAAAGCCGCTGTATTGTCAAGAATTTGAACTCTTTGATCACGAGTTGACGTGCATTTCTTTCAAGTGGTACCGTTTGGTCATGTTCTGTTGCTGAGAAGGATTTGATGCGATGACGGACGGTGAAAAGAGGAGGCAGTCCGTTTTGGTGGGGCCTCGTGGGAAGGAGCGAATCAACACGCAGATTCACCGGCGGCGAACGGTCAAGGCAATGTCCCCCTTAGAATTAGAATGGGAAGGCTCGAAATCAACTTTCTCTTCAACAACTCAGAAGCCACCGGAGGTAGTAAAGTAATGTGCCGTTCGATCCTGCACCGCCCGCTTGATACGTGGTCGAGATCGCACTCGTCGCCTACTCAACACCTCGTTTCTCCATCTACTCTACTGTCGTAACGCCATCGTGCTTAGGGCTTTCGGCTGAGTAGGGATTAGGTCCTTTGTTCTCTTGCTATCCCGCAGGACAGGGCACTAAGATTCCAGTCTTTAGATCTGGAATAGTCTTTCCAGGTCAATGCCTTGTGAGAAAAATCCCATGGGTGGAGCTGAGATTCTTCTTGAATATCTGACGAAATACTTTCCGATTTTTCTCTTTATCTTTGTTGGGTTGATCTTGGGAATATTGACCTTAGCGGTCAGTTATTTTGTGCAGCCGAGATATCCTGAGCCTGAAAAGTTATCGACTTACGAATGCGGAGCCGAACCGTTTTCTGACGCCCGTATGCCGTTTCCTGTCAGATATTACATTTTCGCGANNGCTACTTTGCACAACCGAGATATCCTGAGCCTGAGAAATTATCGACCTACGAGTGCGGATCGGAACCATTCTCAGACGCCCGAATGCCGTTCCCGGTGAGGTATTACATTTTCGCGATGTTGTTCGTTATCTTCGATATCGAGGTGATTTTTCTGTACCCCTGGGCGGTCGTATTCACCAAAATCGGGATCGTCGGGCTGGTTGAAATGTTGATCTTTATCGGGCTGTTCGTCGTGGCCTACGTGTATGCCTGG
>DCZN01000049.1:86556-87577 GCA_002331625.1 Nitrospira sp. UBA2083
TTTGGGCTGGCCTGCTGTGCCATCGAGATGATGGCGGCTGTCTCCTCACGGTACGACATGGATCGATTCGGAGCCGGGGTCTTTCGGGGATCGCCGAGACAATCGGATTTGATGATCGTGGCCGGTACCGTTTGCCGTCGGATGGCGCCGGTCATTCGAAAAATTTACGATCAAATGCCGGAACCTAAGTACGTGATTGCTATGGGTTCTTGTGCGACGTCGGGGAATATCTACGACAGTTACCCAGTCGTTCAGGGAGTCGACCGATTTGTTCCTGTTGATATTTATGTACCCGGTTGTCCTCCGACACCTGAGGCACTGTTAGACGGAATCTTAAAGTTGCAAGAGCGTATCATGCAGAAGCGTGTGTTTGTCACGCAACCCGATCAGGTGAAGGCCAATTTGAAGGTGTGACGCACGATCATGCACCCACTCTTGCAGCGAATTCAGCATACGTTTTCGGTTGGAATAACTGGACTGACCGAATGGCGCGGTGATGTGGCAGTGACGGTCTCCCGCGACAAGCTTCACGAGATGGCCCAGTTCCTGCGCGACGATCCTGGGATGGATTTTGACTACGTGGTTCATGTGAGCTCGGTGGATTGGCCCGATGATGAGGAGCGATTCGAGGTGGTGTGGGAGTTCTATTCGATACGAAAGCGGCACCGTATTCGCCTCAAGACTCGTGTGCCTGAGTCGGATTGCGTCGTGGACTCTTTGACGGATATTTGGAAGGGTGCGGACTTCATGGAGCGCGAAGTCTACGATATGATGGGAATCCGCTTTCGAAATCATCCGGACCTCCGTCGCATTCTCATGCCGGACGATTACACCGAAGGATATCCTTTGCGCAAAGATTTCCCATTGCGTGGGAAAGGGTGGCGAGACACCTTCGAGTTTTTGGATGAAGTTCCTCGATAGGATGCTCCACCGGTATGGCATTCGAAGATCAAAGAGCCACAGTTTATAAGGTCAACCCGGAACATCCGGAAAGTGAAACGCTTCCGACCTTACGGACCGA
>DCZN01000049.1:87593-87718 GCA_002331625.1 Nitrospira sp. UBA2083
CTCAACATGGGGCCGCAACACCCCAGCACGCATGGTGTGCTCAAGGTGATCTTGGAATTGGAAGGGGAGCGGCTGGTCAAGTCCACTCCGGTGATGGGCTACCTCCATCGTGGAGTTGAAAAGCT
>DCZN01000049.1:87759-87914 GCA_002331625.1 Nitrospira sp. UBA2083
TATGTCTGTGCGATGTACAACAACTTTGCCTATTGTCGCGCTGTCGAAAAACTCTTGAACTTACAGGTTCCGGAACGGGCGGAATACTTACGGACGATCGTTGCGGAAGTCCAGCGCATCATCGGGCACCAATTTTGGCTGAGTGCCCAGGCGCT
>DCZN01000049.1:88128-88286 GCA_002331625.1 Nitrospira sp. UBA2083
GAAAAAAATCGTATTTGGCTGGGACGTACCAAGGGAGTTGCCGTCATTTCCGCGGAAGATGCGGTTAATTTTGGGTTGAGCGGGCCTGTTCTGCGCGGATCCGGCGTGGACTACGACTTGCGCAAGTATGAACCCTATAGCGCATATCCGAAGTGTGA
>DCZN01000049.1:88505-88664 GCA_002331625.1 Nitrospira sp. UBA2083
GTTCTCCCAGGGATTTGATGCGCCTCCAGGAGAAATCTACTGCGGTACCGAAGCGCATAAGGGGGAACTGGGCTTTTATATTGTCAGTACGGGTGGGGGGAAGCCCTATCGGCTGAAGATTCGTGCGCCTTCCTTCATCCATATGGGCGCGTTCGATCA
>DCZN01000049.1:88712-88927 GCA_002331625.1 Nitrospira sp. UBA2083
TGATGGGTGAATGTGATCGATAGCGAATGGCGAGTTATGAGCGCTGAGTGTTACTGTAACGCGAAGAACTAAAAACTCAAAACTGGACCAAGCATGGGACTGAAGCCAGCTACCAATCCCGACGTCGAAGCGGCAACGATTGAATTGACGATCGATGGGAAAACTGTCACGGCCAAGGACGGGGTGTCGCTTTACGACGTCATCTCGATGACGGG
>DCZN01000049.1:88933-106662 GCA_002331625.1 Nitrospira sp. UBA2083
AAGATCATTCCGGCCATGTGCTACCACTATACCTTCGACCCCTTCGGCTCCTGCGGCATGTGCCTCGTGATGCAAGAAGGGAAAAAAGCTCCTGTTCGCTCCTGTACTGCAAAAGCAGCAGTAGGCATGGTGATTCGGACCGAAGGGGAGGATCTCTTCCTCGCCCGAAAGAAAGCCGTCGAGAAGCACTTGTCTGTCCATCCCCTCGATTGTCCGATATGCGACGCAGACGGCCATTGCGAACTTCAAGATATGGCTTTCCAGCATGGTGTGACGAACCTGGCCAATGCCAAGCAGAAGTTCATTCCCGAAGATACGCGTAGCCTCGTGCTTGATTTCAATATGAACCGCTGCATCGCGTGCGCGGAATGCATCAATGTCTGCAAAGATGTGCTGATGATCGATGCGTTGCAGTTCATGAAAAAGGGAGGCTTCAACCAGGTGGTGGCCAAAGGGGACCGCCCCCTCGATTGCGAATTCTGCGGAGATTGTCTGGCGGTATGTCCGGTCGGTGCGATCACCAACAAGTTTTCCAAGTATCTGTATAAGCCGTGGCAGATGAAAAAGACGACCACGACCTGCAACTATTGTGGAGACGGCTGCCAGATGTATTTGGAGACAAAGGATGAAGAAGTCATCCGTGTCACGTCACCGTTGTCATGGAAGAACAAATGGGGGGATCGTTCGGAAACAGCGAAAGGTCATGGAGGGCTGTGCGTACGGGGGCGCTTTGGGTTTGAGTATTTGGACGCTCAGAATCGGCTGCTGCAACCGTTGGTGCGAGAAAGTGGCCGCTTAGTTGAAAAACCCTGGCTGGAAGCCATGCATTCGCTCGTCGATCGGCTCGCCGAAATTAAACGTCAGTATGGTGCCGACGCCATCGCCGGCCTCGTGACCGCCCGGTGCACGAATGAGGAGTTATATCTGTTTCAAAAGCTCATGCGTACCGCTTTTGGGACCAACCAGCTTGATAGTAGCGCCCGCTACGGCCACATGAATTTCGTATTGGCCTCCAAGCGAGCTGTGGGGCTTGGGAGAACTCATAATGATTGGGAGGATTTGACGAAGGCAAAAACCATCATTGTGATTGGGTCCAACATTACGGAAACGAACCCACTCACGGCCGTTCGCATTAAGGAAGCGGTACGAGTGTACAAGGCTCAAGTGGTGACATTCGACAGTGCTATTACGAATATGAGCAAGCTGGCCTCCCACCCGTTCTTAATCACGCCCGGGACGGAAGGAGCGGTGATTGATGGGTTGGTGAAGGCGACGATCGATCACGATTTGGTGGATGAAGAGACCGTGAGAAAGCACCCCACGGCATTCGAAGCACTGAAAAATTCGGTGGCAAACGTGTCGCTCGAGCAACTCTCAGCTCAGACCGGACTTGCTGTTGAAATCTTCGGCGAGATTGCCGCGCTTTTTGCGGAATCACCGAGGTCGATCCTTCTCTGTGCCGAAGGAGTCGTCCGGAGACCGAACGGCTATCAGAATGTGCTCAAGATGATGGATCTCGCCTGGATCACTGGGAAGCTCGGGCGACCAGGATGTGGTGTCAATACTGTGACTGAGGAGCCTAATGAACAGGGCGCGGTGGATATGGGTGCCGCTCCTGAGTTCCTTCCGGGGCAAACTCGGTACGATGATCCAGGAGCCCGGGAACGATTCGCCAAGGCGTGGGATGCCTCATTACCGCCGGTGGGATCGGGTGCCAATCTCGTGGAGATTTTGAAGCGATGCAAGAGCGGAAAAGTAAAGGCATTGTACATCCTGGGTGAGAATCCGCTCGCGACCCTTCCCGCTTCGATGGAGGTCCGTACGAGTCTGGAGCGCCTTGAGTTATTGGTCGTACAAGATCCATTTTTGACGGAGACGGCACAGCTGGCTCATGTTGTGCTCCCTGCTTGTACCTATGCTGAAAAGGACGGCACCTTTACGAATTTTGAAGGNNACACCTTTACGAACCTTGAGGGACGTGTCCTTCGCGTTCGGCAGGGGATGGATCCACGCGGGGAGAGCTTGCCGGACTGGCACATCATGACTGCTCTTGCGAACGCGATGGGATGTGGGTGGGAATACGAGTCAGCCAACGATATCCAAAGCGAGATCATGAAGCTGCTTCCCGGGTATTATAACCTTGGTCAGCCTCGCAAGACCACGCTTGCTCTCGACCCATACCTGTCCAATGGGTATGTGGCTGAGGTCAAGGCTCGGTATCAATCGACCCCAGAAACCGGCGAACGCCGACGTCCCTTCGCACTCTTGATGGGGCAAGTGCTGATGCATTCGGGGAAGCTCTCGACACAAGCGTCCGGACTCATCAAGATCTCTCCGAATACGGGGAAGTTGCGGATGAATGTGCGGGATATGGAGCGCCTTGGACTACACGATGGCGTCAAGGTGCGCCTCACGTCAGACCGAGGGTCGCTACAAATTGCTGTGCAGTCGGATCAGTCCATTGCGCCTCATACCTGTTTTTTCCCAGAACACTTTAATGAACCTCCGGTAAAGGACTTGATGACCGTTTCGGTCGATACCACGACCGGTGTTCCGTCATTCAAGCTGATTTGGGTAAGCGTTGAAGCCGTCTAAAGGAGAGCAGGACAGCCGCCTGCTTGTGACCAGGAGTCTGCGATGAGTGTTACGGCCCTGACCAAGAAAATTCTTCAGGCTGCCTTGTTCTATGAAATTTGGGATGCGATGAAGGTGACGTTCCGGCACATGCTTCATCGGCCAATGACGTTTCAGTATCCTCGCGAACATCGAACAATTCCGGATGCGCATCGAGGGGCGCTCGGTCTACTGCGGTACGATGACGGGCGTGAACGATGTGTCGGCTGTGATTTGTGTGAAGCTGCCTGTCCGTCGCATTGCATCAAGGTACTCAGTGCCGAGGATACGACCCGGCCGCTGCAACGCTATGCCAGTGAATTCTACATCGATATCACTAAATGCGTCTTCTGTGGATATTGTGTTGAGGCCTGTCCTGTGAATGCACTGGCGATGACCAAGATGTACGAATATTCGACCCATGATAAACGCAGTCTATTGTTCGACAAGAAGCGATTGTACGATATCGGCGAGCGCCACCTCGATGATGGTAAAAAGTATTTGTACGCGCACAATCAAGAGAAGAATATTGAGGAGACCCGCGAGTACCGGTATTACTTCCCACAATCGGTAATCAAAGCGACCCAATCTCCGCCAAAACATCTAAGCTGAGCTGAATCCGATGGTGTTGGTCTTTTTTGCGTATTTTGCATTGGTCAGTATTGCCGCCGGCGTTCTGACGGTGACCCTGCGCCACCCCGTTCACTGCGCACTCTCACTGCTTGCATTGCTCACGCATGTCTCTGGGTTGTTCATCTTGTTAAATGCTGAGTTCTTGTGGGCGGTCCAGGTCATCGTTTATGTCGGGGCTATTTTGGTACTGTACCTCTTTGTGTTGATGCTGATGAATCTCAAAACGGATGAGCGGTATTTTCATCCATCTGCCCCGTATTTTGCTGGGCCGGCGATCCTGGGTGCCCTCTATGTCCTTGTTCTTCTCCTGCGGTCTCCGTTCGAAGGGATGAAAGGGACCGTTCCAGCCGCTGCCGTGCTGCAACATGGCGATACATACGCCGTCGGTATTACAATGTTCAGTGACCACATTTTGCAGTTTGAGATCGTTGGAATATTTCTCCTCGGAGCGATCATCGGTGCCATTGTTTTGGCGAAGGCCCCGAAGGCGATTGAGGCGGAGAAACACAATTTATGATCCCACTATCCGCTTTTGTCGCTGTCAGTGCCGTCCTGTTCATGACGGGCCTGGTAGGTGTGCTCGTCCGGCGGAACTTCATCATTGTGCTCATGTCGGTGGAAATCATGTTGAATGCTGCCAATATCAATCTGGTCGCATTCTCACACTATCTGGAATCCATGGCTGGGCAGCTTGTCGCTCTGTTCATCATCGCAATCGCTGCAGGAGAAGCCGCGATCGGCCTAGCGATTATCATTGTGGTCTTTCGAGGGAAGATTTCCACGAATGTGGACGAAATGAACCTTTTAAAGTGGTAACAGGATACTGAATTGGGCATCGCGCAATTTCTCCGATGCCTCTACCCGCACGAACCCCTCAGGGCATGCTGCAGGACTCAGTTCCCTACAGCCTCGTTGCGTAGCTCCGTATCCTGAGAAGATCGTAGGACCTTGTGTCTGATTTAACCGACCTGTTCATTAAACTGATCCCGCTGTTTCCGCTTTTGGCCGTTGTCTCGAACGGGGTCTTCGGACACCGCTACTCCCAGGACATGGCGCATCGACTGGCCTGGGGCTCCGTCGGGCTCTCCTTTTTGTGTACGGTGTGGGTCTTTGCGGAGATTGTGCGGACGGGCACGCCGCATGAAGTCATCGCCTATCAATGGATTTTTGGCGGGGATTTGACCGTCAATCTTGCGTATTTGGTGGATTCACTGACCTGTGCCTGGTTGCTCGTCGTGACAGGTGTTGGGTTTCTGATTCACGTCTATTCTGTCGGATACATGCATGGTGAATCAGGGTTCACACGCTTCTTCACCTACATGAATCTGTTCATGGTCTCCATGCTGCTTCTGGTCATGGGGAACAATTATCTCGTGCTGTTTATCGGTTGGGAAGGTGTGGGGCTCTGTTCCTACCTTTTGATCGGCTACTACTATGACAAGGTTTCTGCCGCTCAAGCCGCGTCGAAGGCCTTTGTCATGAATCGGATCGGTGACGCGGGCTTCCTGGTTGCCATATTCCTTGTCTTCGTGAACTTCAAGACGCTGGATTATACGAAGGTGTTTGCCAACGTCGGACAGCTATCTCCCGACATGGCCACGGCTATTGCGTTGTGCCTGCTCGTCGGTGCGGTGGGGAAATCAGCCCAGTTGCCTCTCTATACGTGGCTGCCGGACGCCATGGAAGGACCAACACCAGTGAGCGCGCTGATCCACGCCGCGACGATGGTCACGGCCGGTGTCTATATGATCGTACGCAATCACGCCATCTTCGATCTTTCGCCGTTCGCCATGTCAGTCGTCGCATTCGTCGGGGGAGGGACTGCCTTGTTCGCAGCCACGATCGGACTCGTACAGACCGACATCAAACGCGTCCTGGCCTATTCTACGGTGAGCCAACTTGGATACATGTTTCTGGGTTGCGGGATCGGAGCGTACACGGCATCCGTGTTCCATGTGATGACGCATGCGTTCTTTAAGGCGCTGTTGTTCCTGTCAGCCGGGTCGGTCATCCATGCGCTGGATGGGGAGCAGGATATTCGAAAGATGGGCGGGTTGAGCAAACGCATACCTTGGACCCATCGTCTCTTTCTGATCGGGACCATTGCCATTGCCGGACTGCCTCCTCTTGCAGGATTCTGGAGCAAAGACGAGATTATGGCCCATGCGTTCACCAATCAGCACTATCTGCTCTATTGCTTGGCAGCGGCTGGCGCGCTCATGACGTCGTTTTATATGTTTCGTCTCACCTACCTGACGTTCTATGGCTCTTCCAGAATGGATCATCATACCGAGGAACATGTGCACGAGTCTCCAACGGTGATGATCGCCCCTTTGATCATACTTGCGTTTCTTTCGGGAGTGGGGGGATTGGTGTTGGGGTTTCCGCCCGAACACGGGTGGCTCCATGGGTTTTTGGCCCCGGTCGTTGGGGCCGCGGTCGAGCATGAGGGCAGTGCGGGAATGCTGTTTCTGTTAATGGGAGTGGCGATTGCTCTCGCCTTGACGGGATGGGGGCTTGCACACTTCCTGTATGCCGTGAGCCCTGTTACGGCGGATGGGTGGGCCGAGAAATTCTCCAGCATGTATCGAGTGCTTCTCAATAAATACTATGTCGACGAATTGTATGATCTGCTGTTCGTCGAACCTTGCAAACGTCTCGGAGCACTGCTGGATTGGTTCGATCGTACGGTCATCGACGGTCTTGTGCGGGGCGTCGGACATCTCGCCGATTGGAGCGCATCTGGGTCAACCTGGGTCGAGAAGTACATCGTCTACGCCGGATTGAATATCATTGGGTACGGGAACCATCTTGCTGCGAGAAAAGGGCGAAAGATGCAGAGCGGTATGGTGCATCACTATGCCGCTATTATCGTGGCAGGCCTGTTTCTCCTCGCCCTGGTCGTTCAGCTTGTGGTTCAGATGTAGGTCGTAACGCGCACGGACGGCTATTATGCTCGAAGAACTCACCGCGGTCTTTCCCATTCTGTCTTGTATCCTCTTCCTGCCCGTTGTCGGTGCGCTCGTCCTTTGGTTAGTCGACGATGAGGATATGGTTCGAAGTTCGGCCCTCACCATTACGCTGGTGGAGCTGGCCCTCTCTATATTTGTCTTGCTGCGGTTTGTGCCAGAGTCGGCTGCTATGCAGTTCACGGAGCGTGTGCGATGGATTCCCGCACTTGGTATCAGTTATCACCTGGCTGTCGACGGAATTAGCGTGTTATTCGTCGGGCTGACGGCGTTTCTGACCGTCTTGGTGGTGGTCTACTCATGGGATACGATCCGTCATCAAGTCAAACCGTACATGATGTGCGTACTCGCGCTTGAAACAACGACCATGGGTGTTTTCTTGTCGTTGGACCTGATCTTGTTCTTCGTGTTCTGGGAGCTGATGCTGATTCCCAGCTATTTCCTGATCAAGCTGTGGGGTGGGGGAGCCGAACGTCATTATGCCGCGCTGAAGTTTGTGATTTATACGCTCTTAGGCAGTGTGTTTATGCTGGTTGGGATCGCCCTGTTGAACATCAATTATCATCATTGGGCGTCGCTGCATCACAGCGATCAGGCCTATTCCTTCGATTTTCTTGATCTGCTGACAGTACCGATTCCCATCAATCAGCAACTCCTTATATTTTGGCTGATGTTCATGGGGTTTGCCTTCAAGGCCCCGGTGTTTCCGTTTCATACCTGGTTGCCGGATGCCCTGTTGGAGGGTCCCATTGGGATGGCTGTGGTCTTGGCCGGTCTTAAGCTTGGTACCTTTGGTTTCATACGCTTCAGTATTCCTCTGTTGCCGGATGCCTCGAAGAGTGAAACTGTCGTCGCGATTGTCATGGGTCTTGGACTGTGTGCGATTCTCTACGGGGCGTGGATGGCGTTGGTTCAAGCCGATTTCAGACGCCTACTCGCCTACAGTAGCGTCAGCCATTTAGGGTTTGTCGTTGTCGGGTTGTTTGCCTTGAATTATCAAGGTTTGCAAGGCAGCCTCCTGACGATGATCAATCTGGGATTCAGCACGGCGGGGCTCTTTTTTATCGCGGGCTTTCTGTACTCCCGGCAGCAGACCACACAGCTGTCGGCGTTCGGAGGGATGGCCAAGCAAGTGCCGCTCCTTGCGACGTTCTTTCTCCTTATTGGACTGGCCTCGATCGGACTTCCCGGTACAAATGGATTTGTCGGCGAGTTTCTTATTTTATTGGGAGCGTTTGAGGCTAAATGGTTGTTTGGGTCGATCGCGGTGCTTGGTGTGATTTTTGGGGCAGCGTATTTTCTGTGGTACTACGAACGCTCTATGCTGGGCCCCCTTGGCAAGGCGGTGAAGAGCACGATGAGCGATCTGCAACTTCGTGAAATGGTGATTGCCGTATCCCTGTCGATCATGATTCTGTGGATCGGACTCTACCCATCACCGTTCTTGCGGATGATGAACGGATCTGTTCAGGCGCTCGTTGATCGACTGCATCACGAGAAGACCGCGGCTCTGGACAGCGATCGTACGGGAAAAGGGTATTAGGTCTCGCAATGGGAGAGTACGCACTACTGTATATCCTCTTTGCCCCATTTGTTGGGGCGCTGGCATTGATTTTTGTGTCGAATAGGCAGCCCTTGTTGGTGCGGAGCATCGCGGCGAGTGCAGCCTTTGTATCCCTGATCGCATCGCTCTACATCTTTTATGGCTATGATCCAGGGCAGGGCGGATTTCAATTTGTGCAGAAGTATGAGTGGTCCAGGCAGTTGGGCATCGCGTTATATCTCGGGGTTGATGGCATTGCTACCCCGCTCGTACTGGCCTCGTCGATTCTGCTGTTTGCGGGAATATTCGTCTCATGGCATATCAAGGATCGAGCGAAGGAGTTTTATATCTGGCTGCTGATCTTGGCGGCCGCCACGATCGGTGTCTTCATGTCTCTGGATCTGTTTTTCCTCTACTTTTTCTATGAAATGTCCGTCATCCCAATGTACCTGCTGTTAGGGATGTGGGGCAGTCATACCAAAAAGTACCTGGAGATGACCGACCCTGAAGGACTCAAACAACGAGACTCCGTGGGCTTTATCTTTAATTTTGCGTCGAACAGCAAAGAGTACGCCGCCATGAAGCTGGTCCTTTTCTTGTCGGCCTTTGCTGTCGTTGCGCTCATGGGCATCTTGTTAATTTATAAATTTTCAGGGCTGAACACCTTTGATATTTTGGTTCTTCGAGAGCAAGCCAAGCTGATGAATATTCCGGTGCTTGGGACGACTCTGGACAAGATTATCTGGGTGTTGGTGTTCTTTGGGTTTGCATCGATCGCTCCGCTGTGGCCGTTGCATTCGTGGTCTCCCGTCGGCCATGCGGCAGCACCTGCGGCGACGAGTATGCTTCATGCCGGTGTGCTTATGAAGCTCGGGCATTTCTCCATTATCCGGGTGGCGTTTGAAATCCTGCCTGAGACCACACGGGAACTGATGCCGATCGCCGCTGTTCTGTGCATGTTCAGTATCATCTACGGCGGATTCGTCGCATTTTATGCGAAGGACACCAAGTACGTCATCGGGTATTCCAGCTCCAGTCACATGGGGTATGTGTTTCTCGGGATGGCCGCGTTGAATTACATCAGTTTGAGCGGGGCCGTCATCTATATGTTCGCTCACGCGATGGCAACTGGAATGCTGTTCGCCATGGCGGGATGGGTCTATGACCAGACGCATTCACGCGATATCCCATCGCTGGGTGGGCTGTCGAACAAAATGCCCTTTGTTTCTGCCTGTTTTATCGTGGCTTGTATGGCGTCAATCGGAATGCCCGGCACCGTGAATTTTATCGCGGAAATCATGATTATTGTTGGAAGTTGGAACAAGTACCCGATTCAAGTCATTGTCGCCATGTTGGGCATCGTGCTGACCTTGGCGTACCTGTTCAAAATGATGCGGGGCCTGTTTTATGGACCGATGAACCAAAAATACAGCCATGCCCATGATGCGGTTTCCACAGTCGATCGTTTGCCGCTCTTGATGATGATTATCATCAGTATTGGGTTCGGCATTTTCCCCATGCACCTGTACGACGTTGTACGGTCAGGAGTGGATCCCCTGGTGGCGAGGATTACGCAAGTGGTCCCTGTTGCTAGAACCGGTGAAGGGTTCGGGGTGAAGGGTGAGGCGGCGGTGACGGAACAGCCGTCTATCCCAATGGTTGCAAACAAGCCCATCCCCAGACTGTCTGAAATCTCTCGAGGAGGACGAGAATGAGCTTTACGCTGAATCTGTCCTTCTCCGATCTGTTGCTCTTATTGCCGGAGATCTTATTGACATGCTGGCTTTGCGTGGTCATTACGGTTGATTTCGCCTCTCCGCGGTTACCAAAAGAGCGACTTGCCTACCTCAGCGTTGCCGGCCTTCTCGTGACACTCGGCTGTTTGGCATGGTTTGACGTCAATCATGTTACCGGCACGTTGTTCGGCGATATGTTCGTGCTTGATCGCATGGCCATCTTTTTCAAGATATTTGTGTTGGCATCCACGATTCTCGTCATTCTTTCGTCGATCCAGTATGTAAATCGGTTTACCCTCTTTCGTGGGGAATACTATGTCCTGGTCATCATGTCGGCGCTCGGCATGATGTTCATGGCATCCTCCAACGACTTATTGTCCGTCTTCGTCAGCCTCGAGTTCTCAACACTGGGATTCTATATCCTGGTGTCCTATCTTCGGGACGATCTTGCGTCGAATGAGGCCGGTCTCAAGTTCTTCATCCTCGGCGTATTTGCAGCGGGGCTGTTTGCCTATGGGATCAGCTTGGTCTATGGCGAAACCGGCAAGCTCGTTTTTTCAGACATGGCGTCTGCGCCGGCCACGCCTGGTCTGATCATCGGCTTTCTTCTGATCTTCGCCGCCCTGGGATTTAAGATCGGGGCGGTCCCGTTCCATTCGTGGATTCCAGATACGTACCATGGCGCGCCCACACCGGTCACGGCATTCTTGTCGATTGCGCCAAAAGGTGCGGCCTTAGCGATTTTGCTTCGGATTTTTCTTGTGGCACTCGGTGCATTCAAACCGACTTGGATTTACTTGTTAGTCGTCGTGTCGATCGTGTCGATGACCTACGGCAATATCGTCGCGATTGCACAAAAGAATATCAAACGTCTGTTGGCGTATTCGGGGATTGCCCAAATCGGGAATGTGCTCATCGGTCTTGCCGCAGGAACTAAGATGGGGAGCGATGCCATCCTCTTCTACCTGTTGGCGTACCTGTTTGCGAATATCGGGGCTTTTGCCGTCGTGATTGCCGTCAGTCATGCCATCGGAAGGGATGAGATCGAAGATTACCGTGGTCTCGGGCGCCGATCACCGTTTCTCGCTTTTGCGATGTTGTTATTCCTGTTGTCCTTGGCAGGAGTACCGCCGCTTGCCGGATTTATCGGTAAATTGTACATCTTTGTCGCGGCGATCAAAGAAGGTCTCTATACATTAATCACAGTCGGGCTGATTAACATCGTCATTTCGATGTACTACTATCTGATTGTGGTGAAACAAATGTATATCAATGAACCGACTGATCCTTCACCCATTTCCATTTCTGGGCCGATGCGAGCGGTTATCTATGTCGGTTTAGCTGGGACGCTAGTGATCGGAGTTTATCCTCAGCCCTTTACGGATTGGGTCGTCGCCGCGACGGTCATGTTTGCGAATTTTGTTGCTCCATCTGCCCTAGCCATTCCGCCAAATCCGTTGGTAGGTAGTTAGTTTTCTGCTTCCGCATCGACAGAGATCTGCTACAATTCGCTCATAGTATGCGAAGGTGAGATATCTTCGTCGAGTGTCTGTAGAGTGGTCGTGTGTCGTCATGCACGTCGTCCTGATCTATGGAATCAGCCACCAACCATCAGGCACCGACTCCGCTTCTGAACAGCGAAGACGGAACGGTTCAGCCCCCACTTAGTTCTGACGCTCCAACTCTCTACCATCGTGGCGTATCCTGGTTTCAGAGGCTGACCATTGAACAACGGGTGCTGGCGGGTTTCAGCCTCGTATTCGTGGGGATCCTTATTATCAGTTTGATGTCCTACCGAAATACCAGCATCCTACTTGCCAGCAGTGGATTGGACAGTCGCAGCCATGATCTCATCCAACTCCTCAGTACCATCGACGTGACGATGAGTGAAGCCGAAGATACCCACCGTCGGTACCTTGTAACAGGCGAACGGTCGTATCTGGAGGCCTACAACAAGCTTATCGGTCAAAAGGCAGCGTTCAGTACGTATCTTGTGGACCTCAGTCAGAATTCTTCGGAACAGCGGCATCGTGCGGTGGTACTCGACCGGCTCATGGACCGACAAGTGAGCGCGGAATCAAAGGCGATCACTCAATTTCAGGAACGGGGTTTTCAATCGGTCAGGAAAATGGCATTGGAAGGAGCCGGGAAACGTGAGTTGGGTGCGATTCATCAGATTATTAATGAAATGGATTCTCACGAGCGACAGGCTGTGAAGCAGCGTGTGATGGAATCCGCCGCTGGTACGCGAAACACCATTACCCTTCTTGGTATCGGGGCGGTGTTGCAACTGGTGTTGCTGGCGTCGGTCTATTACTTGATCAGACACGACATCACGGAGCGTCGCCAGGTCGCCAGTGAGCTGCAACGGCGCGGCGAGCTTTTAGAAGCGGCCAATAAGGAGCTGGAAGCGTTCAGCTATTCGGTTTCCCATGACCTGCGCGCGCCATTGCGACACATTGATGGCTATGCGTCCCTCTTAAAAAAATCCATCGAGCAGTCGATGAACGACAAGGCCGCCCGGTATTTGCAGACGATTTCCGACTCCGCCAAACAGATGGGACAGCTGATCGACGATCTCTTGGTGTTTTCTCGAATGGGACGGCAAGAAATGCTTCACACGACCGTGAACATGGATCAACTGATTCGGGGCATTCTTGCTGATCTGCGGCTTGACTTGCAAGCGCGCCAGATATCATGGACAATCGCCTCACTACCTGAGGTGACAGGTGATCCGTCCATGCTCAGACAGGTATTTATGAACTTGATCACCAATGCCCTGAAGTTTACAAGCACCAGGGCGGCGGCCGCAATCGAGATTGGTGTGGAGCCGCCAAGTTCGCCAGAGATCGTCCTGTTTGTGCGTGACAATGGGGTTGGATTTGATATGCAGTACGCTCCAAAACTATTCGGGGTGTTCCAGAGACTGCATCGGGCCGACGAGTTTGAAGGAACGGGGATCGGGCTCGCCAACGTGCGTCGGATCGTGCATCGTCATGGAGGTCGCACTTGGGCGGAAGGTGTTCCGGATAAGGGTGCGACATTCTATGTTGCCTTGCCAAAGAGAGGGGCTCACTCATGAACGTGGCCAAGCCTATTGTGCTTGCGGAAGACAACCCTCGCGATGCCGAGCTTGCGCTGGCAGCGATGGAGGAAGAGCATATATCTGATAAGGTCGTTCTGTGCCATGACGGGGCCGAGGTGTTGGACTATTTGTATTGTCGAGGACAGTTTAAGTCGAGACTGAAGGGAAACCCGGCTGTGGTCTTCTTGGATCTGAAGATGCCAAAGGTAAACGGACTGGAGGTGTTGCGCACCATTAAGGCGGACAACAACCTTCGTCCGATACCTGTCGTCATGCTGACATCATCACGCGAAGAACGTGATTTGGCTGAGAGCTATGCGCTCGGCGCGAACGCCTACGTCGTGAAACCCGTCGAGTTTCAGAAATTTCTGTCGGCGGTAAAAGAGTTGGGTGTGTTCTGGGGGGTGATCAATGAGCCGCCACCGGAAGGATCCCGATCCACGCACTGACACGTGCATGAAGTCTGTGCTGCGATTCCTCCATTTAGAACCCAATAAGAAGGATAGCGACCGCATCGGTACGATGTTGACCGAAGGCGGGATTCCATGTGCGATACGACGTGTGGGGACCCGCCGTGCATTCATTTCCGCTCTGAGCAAAGCCGAATTCGATCTGATCCTAGCTGAATTCTCCCTGCCTGGATTTGATGGCACGTGTGCGTTGGAGTTGGCCCAAACGCTGACCCCCCAGGTGCCATTTATTTTTGTCACCACAGCGCGGTCGGAGAAACCGTGTTTGGAGCATTTGCGCCAAGGCGCGGTCGATTGCGTTATCAAAGAGCGACCGGGACGACTCATACCATCGGTGCTGCGGGTGCTGCGAGAGCGAACGGCGCGTGAGGCAGGGAAACGAGCTGAGGAGGCGTTCCACACAGGAGAAATGCAACTACGGCGGTTGCAGAGGCTCGAGGCAGTCGGCCGTCTGGCCGGAGGACTCGCCCACGATTTCAACAACCTTCTGACCGTGATCATGGGGCACAGTCAGGTTCTGCTGAGTGAGATGAGTTCGGACCACCCATTGAGAGGTAGAGTGGAAGAGGTGCAGAACGCGGGGGAGCGTGCGCGGATCCTTATTCGCCAGTTGCTCCTGTTCAGCAGAAAACAGCCTTCCGAATCGAAGGTCGTGAGTGTGAACGCGGTGCTTGCTGATTTTGAGACGATGCTTCGGCGACTGATCGGAGAGGATATCCAACTGACGATGAGGCCGAGCACCGAGGATCTGTGCATCAAGGTAGATCCGTCTTTCATCGAGCAGATCGTGATGAATCTGGTCGTGAACGCCCGAGATGCTATGCCTCAAGGCGGCAGGGTCGCGATAGAAACCGCTTCGATCGGCCTCTCCCATACGCCGATGTACTCCCGGACCACTATGCCTGTCGGAGAATACGCGAGGCTGTCGATCATCGACACCGGTTGTGGAATCGCTCCTGAAGTACAGGCCCAGATTTTTACACCATTTTTTACAACGAAGGAGGAAGAGAAGGGCACCGGACTTGGTCTGTCAACCGTATTCGATATCGTGACGCAGAGTGGTGGTGGGTTGGATGTCACAAGCAAGATCGGGGAGGGAACGCGTTTTGACATCTATCTCCCGCGTGTGGTTTCGGGTGTTGAATTCGCGAGCGAAATGCCCTCATGTGTGCAAGCAATTGGCGGCCACGAGACCGTGCTTCTGGTTGAGGATGATGAAGGAGTGAGAGCTCTTCTTCGGGACGAACTTCGCAAGCTTGGCTATCGAGTGGTTGAAGCGCGGAACGGCATTGAGGCATGTCTCGTGGCCACACCCTATATAGGGAAACTAAAACTTCTCCTCACCGATATTGTCATGCCCGGAATGAGTGGGACCGAGCTTGCTCGACATCTTCGCATGATCAAGCCGGAGCTGAAAATCCTTTTCATGTCCGGATATGCGGACGACATCGGAATCCGTGATGGTGACATGGCTATTGCGTACTTCCAGAAACCGTTCACCCCAGAATCCCTGGCAGGAATGGTTCGTCAATTGCTCGACCGGCAACCGAACGATCATATGACCGTGGGCCAGGTTTCAGAGACGAGGGAGCTGCATCGAGCCTTCAAGTAATCGGACATAGTGTGGTCATGCTCTGTGTACGTGTCACCGTGAGAGATTGGTGGACCGATGAACAGTGATCGTGGATGGTCACAGGGAATGTTTCAGGGGGTCAGGTATCTCTCAATGGCCATCGCTCTGATGCCTGGCGTGTGTGTCGCTCAGAATATGTCTTGGGAACGGCTTGCCGACGGGCTTATGGTTTCCGTGTGGAAACCAGGAGATGTCTGCCCGACCCTGCCGACCATGTTGGTCGTCGATATTGACCCAGAGCATACGCGCTTTTCGGTTCACCATTATGCCCAGGAAGGATTTGCACAACCTCCAAGAATTGTGGAGTGGCAACATCGGACGGGCCATCAGTTCGTATTTAATGCGGGGTTGTTTCGAGAAAACTTTACGTACCTTGGCCTTCTCTATAAGAATGGTCGTTCGCTGGGAAGCAAACGTCACACATCATGGCAAGGGTTGTTCGTGGCCGAACCGGCTGTTTCAGGGCTCAAGAAAGCACGGGTTCTCGACCTGGCCTCCGACATCTTTGATGAAGATCAACCTCTGTACCGAGAAGCGGCACAAGCGCTGATGCTGTTGGACCAGTCTGGCAAGATCCGCGTCCGCGAATCAGGAAAGTATGCCTATCAAACGATCGTCGCAGAGCATGAGACCGGGCACATCCTTGTCTTTAAGAGCCTGGGGGTCGTTCCGTTGTATGACATCGGTCGCTGTTTCAAGGATGCTCTTCCCGTCGTGCGCCAGGCAATGGCGATGGATGGAGGATCGTCGTCCGATATACGTATTGTGGAATCACTATGGGAAACGGACATGCAGAGCAAGGAAGGAAACTCATGGAAAAGCTTGTTCAGCGGGAATACGGGTACCCATATCCCGCTCCCCACTGTAATAGGCGTGAGCCCACGATGATCGCACCATGGTCCTTCGTTGCAGTGGCCCTTGTGTATCTCATGCTCACAGGCTGTGCTGATGGAGCGAAGATCGTGCAGGAACACGAGAGCGGTGGCGTCGTCATCTATCCGTTCAAGGAAGGGCAGGGGCCCATGCTGTCTTCGTTCCGAAAAGAGGGACTCGATCTCATGAAAGAGAAGTGTCTGGGGAGGTCGTACTCCATTGTGCGTGAGGGTGAAGCGAAAGGACGCACTCGTGTCGTCAGTCCGCTCGATGGGGCACAAGAAGTCGTGGAGGAGCGTCGCTGGGGGATTCAGTTTGAGTGCAAGTGAATACAAGCGAGAATGAGGGAGGGTTATACGAGGGAATATGACTAGGGCTTCTTTGCAGTCCCCATGAGGTCTTGAATGGTTAAGAGACTGATCAGCTGAACCTTTTCTCTTTCTACACGCGCTTTCCCATCCTGTTCTTGGCGGTCCACAATCACCAACGCATGGTCCACCCGAAGCCCGGCTTCCCGAGCGACTCCCACGGCTTTCAGCAATGATCCACCACTCGTGAGTACGTCGTCCACGATCAACGCTCGATCGCCTGGACGAATGCTGCCTTCGATCAGCTTTCCCAATCCATGGTCTTTCACTTGTTTGCGAACCACGAACGTTCGCCAGAGCCGCTGACGTGACGAAGCACAGGCAAAATCGGAAATGGTAATGGCGATTGGGATGGCCCCAAGCTCAAGGCCACCGAGACAATCGAATTCCACGTCGGTGAGCGCCTCATAGGCCAATTGGGCGACGAGACGACGCGCTTCAGGATGCGCCATGAGGGCGCGACAATCGACGTAGAAGGGGCTGATCTCGCCAGAAGCGAGCTTAAAACCTTTGTCACGATCCCATTTAAAAGACTGCGTGTCATGAAACGCTTGTGCCAATTGCTCCCGAACAGTCCCCATTCGCTCTCCCTTGTGAAGCAGCCGGATGTTTCCGCGGCATTCTACACTGCTCGAATTTCCCATGCCACCAATTACGGCGGCTTGCAGCAGGGGGTTATTTCGAGAACCTCCGAACTTGCTCCACGAGTGTGTGAGCGATGAGGTTGAGGTCGAAGGGCCAGGCATAACGGAGCTCTACATCGGGATGTAGCGGTCGAAGATGTTCGAGGATTTCAGGAATCTCGATTTCCGAATGAGACCCCCCCGGAGTGAACATCGTAGTGGTGATCGTGATATGCGTCGCACCTTGTTTAATGAGGTCCTCGACGGATTCTTCCAACGTCGGTCCGCAAAACTCATTGTACGCAACGGCAAACAGCGCGCCATTCAGATGGGGACGCAGGGCTTCCGCCACGGCTTCTAAACCGGACTGATATGGATCTGTGGCTGCCGTTCTCGGCCAATGGCGGATCTTGCGATCGAGTTCAAGCTCTTCGGGTGATGGCGGTTGTTTGGCCGCGCGTCGTTGGGCCTCAAGTCGTTTCAATCGCGTCACAAGGTCTGAGGGACAGTCCTTGGGAATCCCACCATGACCAACTAAAATCACCCCTAGTTTCTCTGTTGCCATGAATCCTCCTATACGTGGTTTCGAAGCATCAATTCTTTTGGGTGTGGATTGAGATAGACTTGGTCTCTGATATAGACCACATTAAATTTGCGTACGTAGTGTTTGATCAAGGTCAACGGGACGATCAAGGGCGTGAGCCCTCGATGATAGTCATCGATCACGCCCAACAGTTCGGCCTTTTCATTCGGTTCCAATCGGTTCTTCAAGTAGCCCACCATGTGATGGAGGACGTTGACATGCTTGCGCACCGTTGCCTTCATGGTCAGGGCCTTCATGAAGAGGTCACCGTATTTGAGCGTCACGTCCTTGGGTCGGTAGCGATCGGCGTGGCCGACTAGGCGTCCCATTATCTTGTAGTGCTGGGGGCTATGGGCCAAGAGNNTATTTGTGAATCGTGTGGAACCGGATCAGAGCTTGTCTTGTGATCCCGTTCCGCACCAGATCTTGGAAGCGGCGGTAGCAAAATACCCGCTCAATAAAGTTCTCTCTGAGTACTGGGTCGCAGAGGCGGCCTTCTTCCTCGACAGGAATCAATGCAAACTGTGTCATAAAGGCCTTTGCAAAGATTCCGGTGCCGTTGTGGCTCGGCATTCCCTGTGCCGTGTATACGCGCACCGT
>DCZN01000049.1:106691-114950 GCA_002331625.1 Nitrospira sp. UBA2083
CTTGAAGACAAACCCTGAGAGGTTCAATTTGCCAAGGGAGTCGAGACGCTCCTCAATCATAGCCTCCATGGCTGGAGTGTGATCGTGCTTACTCGTAATTGTGATGAGCCTGGGACGATGCGGATTGCCAACCAACCGCATGGCTTCGCGCGGCGTGCCCAATCCAGCTTCCACTTCAGGGCATACTGGTACCCATTCGACGTAGCGGCCCAATACATCGGTCAAGAAATGATCCTGTTTATGTCCGCCATCGAAGCGGACTTCATCACCAAGAAGACACCGGCTGATACCCAAACGGATTGAGGGAGCCGTCATCCGGTCACCTGGTGCT
Organism: Nitrospira sp. UBA2083; assembly: GCA_002331625.1. Classification (GTDB taxonomy): domain Bacteria; phylum Nitrospirota; class Nitrospiria; order Nitrospirales; family Nitrospiraceae; genus Nitrospira_D. Next base: position 107,023 of record DCZN01000049.1, read on the forward strand.
TACCGAGATCCAAGTACTCCTGACGGGCCCGGTGATGATCAACTACAGGGGCTGGATAATCGACGCCGATATGACAGCCATATCGACTCTGCTCGTCAAGGGTCATCAGATGTGGCTCATGAATCCTGTTCGCCGGCACCATGGAGAGTGCTGGGACATAGAGGCGGAGATAGGTTCCATCGGGATCGAACTTTTTGCTCTGGAGGGCGGGATTAAAAATCCGATAGCCCGGCATGCTATCAGTCCCGGTTGAGGCACACCATTGCCAGTTTCCGTTGTTGGCGGCCGCATCGGCGTCGAGCAAATGCTGCATGAAGTAACGCTCACCACTCTGCCAGTCGATTCGAAGATCCTTGATTAGAAATGATGCCACAATCATCCGAACTCGGTTATGCATCCATCCCGTCTGATTGAGTTGTCGCATGCCGGCGTCCACAATCGGATAGCCCGTGTTCCCATCGCACCAGGTCTGAAACAGTCTGTACCGCTCCAGCCCGAAATCTCGGGACAGCGGCACAGACGTGTTTTTGAACGGACCGTCAACGACGTGCGGAAATGCCGCCAAAACTTGCTGAAAGAATTCACGCCAGATCAATTCATCGATCCAGGCGAGGACATCTGTCCAAGAAGCAGGACCGCTGTGGGACAGGCTTTTTAATGCTGTCTGTACGGCCTCCCTCGGAGAGAGGGTGCCGAACCGTAAGTGAGGGGACAACTTCGCACTCCCGTCGATTGCCGGACGATTCCGACCATCGGCATACCGGTGGATCGGGCCTTCGACGAACCAACGCAATTGTTCGCGGGCACGACGCTCTCCCGGTGCAATCCACGGGATGAGATGTTCGTAGCCCAGCTCCTTAGCGGTTGGAAGCGGCGATGGTGACAAAAGGACCGTCTTCATTTTGGTCGTCGAGGGACGGGGAACAGCACGGACTGCCGGTTTGACCGCATGCCACTTGGCCCACCATCGAGCACGATATGCACTATAGCGTTGCATCGGTTCGCCAGTGGCACTGCGTACTTCCTCTGCCTCAAACACGACATGATCCTTGAAGGTCCTCGCGGACACTCCCATCTGCGCTAATTGCTGTTGGATCTGGCGATCGCGGACTTTCGCGCGAGGCTCATAATCCCGGTTCCAGTAGACCACATCGGCTTTCCATTCCACCGCAGCTCGACAGACTTCGTCGACTTGGCACCCACGCCGCCACTGCAGAGTGAGTCCAAGGGCGGCGAGGGACGCTTGGAGCTCATCCAAGCATCCCAGCATAAAGTTCACACAGGCCGACCCGAACTCCTGCGATTGGAGCAACGGCTCATCGAATACAAACAGGGGAATGACCTCGTCACATTCTTCGCAGGCCGTCGACAGAGCCAGCTGATCGTGCACCCGTAGATCGCGCCTGAACCAGACAAGTCCTCGCACGAGCCACGTCCTTCCGCTACACGTTACGGCGCCGGGTTTCCATGCGATCCCGCTGGTCCTTTGGGGAGCTTGTCACCGGCCACCCGCGTGACCGACAACTCCCGAAGCCCGTTCTCTCCCCTGACTCCCAACTTCACGACAGTTCCTACGTCACCTCGGATCATGTGGACTACCTGCTCGTAGCTCTTTCCGGTCACGGCCGTGCCGTCGACACTCACGACTTCATCTCCATGACGAAGTCCTGCCTGATGAGCCGGGCCCTGGGGATGGACCATTCCGACATACAACACCGCTGGATCGCCGACATGCTCAGCTCCGATCTGAAGTGCGATACCGATGACTCCCTGCTGGAATTTGGTATCCGTTCCATGCTCGGATGGGACCTGGCTCGAAGGTTGATTGGCCAGGGCCGGATCGGCTCCAAGTACGCCGGTGATCAAGAGCAACCCAAGAGAGAAGCCTGAGATTCTCATATACATACCTCCTGGTGATGACCTACAGGTTTTCTGCTCCACATGCACGCAGTGGCGCAACCACATGAAAACTCACCATCAATCTCACCTCAAACAAGAGTGCGAACGCATTCGTGTTCCCGGTCTTCAGTGCATACCCCATCACGCGTGGCATCAGGTGCATCCTGTAACGCGAAGGAAGGAGAGGTACAGCACTTCCCCCGCCACAACCATCATTGTCAGGAGAACTAGATACATCAAGATTGTGTCTATCACGAGGCGTATACCGCTCTCCGATGGGTTTTTTCGGCCATCAGGATGGCTTGCAGGGCCGGACGCAGCGTTGGATATTGAAACGTGTAGCCTCCCGCCATGGCTTTCGCCGGGATGACCCGTTGGCCGGTCGTCATCAATGTTCCCAGTTCACCGAGGAGCAGGTTTAAGGCAGACCTCGGAACGGGAAGCCACGAGGGTCTGTGAAGCACCTGCCCAAGGACCTCGCAGAATGTCTTCATCGTCACGGGTTCCGGAGCTACGGCATTGATCGGGCCGGACACCTTTGACAAGCTGAGAGCCCATTGCATGAGACCGATGTGATCAGCCCGGTGAATCCAAGAGACCCACTGACTCCCCGGCATGATGGGACCGCCGGCAAATAGGTGAAAGGGCAGGATCATTTTAGGCAATGCCCCGCCGTCGTGATCGAGCACCATGCCGGTTCGCAAGATGACGACACGCGTGCCGAATTCCGCAGCGCGAAGGGCTTCCGCTTCCCAGGCGAGGCATAAATCGGCCAAAAATCCCTCGCCGCGCGCTGCCCCTTCATCGAGAGGCCGATCATCGCAAGCGCCGTAATAGCCAATGCCGGACGCGCTGATGAACGTAGTAGGTTTCGAGGACCAACGAGACATCGCTCGGACGAGTAAGCGAGTGGAGAGCACACGGCTGTCGATGATGAGTCGCTTACGCGCGTCCGTCCAGCGTGTGTCGGCGATTGGCGTACCCGCGAGATTGATGACCGCGTCAGCTCCTTGAAGGACCTGCTCCCAAGGCCCACTGTCTCGCCCGTTCCAGAGAACCTGGTGCAGGTTCATCCCAGAGGAGTGATTAGCCTGTTGTGGATTTCTTGTGAGAACGCTGACTCGATGGCCTTCCTGAGACAGCGTCTGGCACAACGCCTGACCGATAAACCCAGTTCCTCCTGTCACGACGATATTCATAGCGTTAGCCTTTGTCCAAAAGACGGACGATTATGGTTTGATGACTGACTCCACTGTCTAGCGTCTGGGTCGTCGATAGGAGACGATAACAGCTGCTGTCTGAGAGCGTCTGGTCATCACCACCGATGTCACGAATGTCAGCCCGATCAACACGAAAGAACTGATCACCATGGCGTTTCCCCTTCTATCCGTCAAGCGAGTATCTGTTCGTCCTAGGGCCTACCTTCTACCGAGGAGACAGGCCTCTACTCACAAAGAGACCTGTCTGCCTCAGTGGGCGACGCCGTGCGGAGTTTCGGCGTCACCTCGACAATACAGGGGACGGGCTTTAAGTTGCAGGTGCTTGGTCGTTCACTCCCTTGTGACATTGTTTCATGCTCTTACTCATTCCGAGTTTGGTTTTCGAGACTTCGCGCGCACCGAAATCCTGTGCCATGGGTTTGTAGTGCGAATCCTCCACGCCCGCGCGCGGATGTCGTAATATCAGACGCCGGGCTATGCCAGGAGCCTCCACGGATCGAACGGACCACCCCGTTTTTCTCGGGACCGTGGGGATTTCGGAGGGGTGCGTCCTTGTAATACTCTGGGTCGTACCAGTCGGAGACCCATTCTCGAACATTGCCCGCCATATCCTTCACTCCATAGGGCGAGTCTCCATGTGGCAATGATCCGACCGCATGCAATGTGTGCTCCTCATCCCACTCCCGATCGAAGTTGGCTCGGCGTTCCGTCGGCGCCTCATTGCCCCAGGGATAGAGGCGACCGTCGGTCCCACGTGCAGCCTTTTCCCACTCGGCTTCCGTCGGGAGTCGCTTCTTGGCCCAACCACAATAGGCTTTGGCGTCATACCAGGTGGTTTGCACGACAGGTAATTCTTCAATGCCCTTGATAGATAAGAGCGGGCCTGTCCCATAGGGATTGGGTGGAGTGCGGTGACCGGTGGCTTTGATAAATTCCATGTACCGTTGATTTGTCACTTCGATTTGATCGATCAAAAAGGCATCAAGATACACGGATCGTTGCGGGCGCTCGTCGGCTCGCCCTTTTCCCTCGGGGGATCCCATCAAGAATTCGCCGGCTGGGATTGTTACCATCGGAACGAGGTCAACCTCTTTCGGCGCTGATAGTACGTCCATAGGCCGCCACTCTGTGATGGCCAAGATCGTCATTACGGCCATGATCAGGCGGGGGAATCGATGTGAGTTGTGTTTCAAAGCTGTCATCATTTCTTCGACTCCTTGCTACCCTGAATCGCTTCGGTGGTGTGCACACGAACCTGCTTGATGAGGTGCTCGACTTGGCCTGTGTTACCGTGTTCGGCGGCCTCCTGAGCCAGAGCGATGAGCATGCGAGCCTCGTGCAAATGTCCCTCGATTTCTGCCTGCAATTGTGGTGAGGCGACGGTTCCCCCCAGGGCCGCACGGTGATAGACCTCCCACGCATGATCCACGTCGTGCTCGGCTTCGTGAACGACCCTCAGACTTTCCTGATGTGGATGATCGACCGGTTCGAGAGGACCGGCTAGGGTCGCTGTTGCCGTCAGTAGCGCGATCAACCAAATACCTAGGGCGAATGGTTTATCGTGTGTCATAGGAACCTCCGATGCGAGCAACGAGATGTAGGTCACCGTTGCTTCCTTTGTTCTATCAGTGCTTGAAGCTCTAGCAATTCTTCGTTTTTAGGGTCGATGGCTAAGCCTTGATCGATTGCGTCCTGTGCTTCGCGAAAATGTTCGCGTCCCATCTCGACGAGCGCAGTGGTGTGTGCTTGCCTGATCTGAAGTTCGATTTCGGCTGAAGCTGTCTGGGCACAGCGAAATCCCAACCCTACACCGTAGCTGTTATTGAGGGGGTGGTTCCAAAACCGATGAGTCGTCCTTAATGTCGATTCAAGAGCGATCCATGAGCCGCCACGAATGACTCGCTTTTCTCCGAGCGTCAACAAGTCCACATAGGTGCCCGTGCCTCCTATCCATACGGGCTTAATAGGTCCTGGAGGATTGACCATTGGTTCAAGGCGGCTATAGAAGTGCGGATCATACCAATCTGAAACCCACTCAAAGACATTGCCGGCCATATTGTACAGACCGTAGTAGCTGACCCCTTCGGGATAGGAATCAATCGGCATGGTCGCCTCATGTTTCTTTCCGAAATTGGCCCGTGCCGGATCAAAATCATTTCCCCATGGATAGAGGGATCCCTGTGGCCCCCTGGCAGCCTTTTCCCACTCGGCCTCGGTCGGGAGGCGTTTGCCTCCGTATTCGCAGTAAGCCTTTGCATCATGCCAACTGATTCCGACAACAGGCTGTTCCGGTCGGTTAAGTCGGGGATCATCCCAATAGGCAGGGGCTGTATGACCGGTTGATCTTAGGAAATCGCCATAATGCTTGTTTGAGACTTCGAATCTATCGATGAAATATGCGCCCAGAAACACCATATGTGCTGGGGCTTCATCATTGAAGGTATGGGCAGGCGTTCTGTTCCGCTTCTGATAAGGAGGAAAAGCATCAGCAGGCGTAGCACTCATGTCCTTATCAAGTCCCATGACCGAGCCCCCGTAGCCGATAGACACCATATCCATCGGAATTGAGATCTGACCTGCCAGAGCAGGGTCGGTGAACATCGCACAGGTTGTTGCCAGTATGAGCCCTATGGTGAAGTTGGCCGTCTGCATACTAATCCTCCGATCGCGTCCATCATCTCCGTGGGGATAGGAACCCTATTTTTTCCTCTTCGTGCTCTTTTTGATCAAGTCGCGGGTTGCGAGATATTCTTTATTTTCCGGGTCGGCAGCCAGCGCTTTTTCGATGTATGCGAGTGCATCAGCATTCTTCTCAGCTCCCATTGAGACGAGGGCCTGAATGAACGCGTCTCGCCCGGCCTGTGAGGAATCAGCTGACGACAGCTCTGCAGACTTGGCGCATCGAAATCCGAGCCCTACGCCATAGGAATTATTTTCCGGACGATTCCAGAAACGGTGACTAGTGTGTAATGAACTGGCTGGTGCAAGCCATGAGCCGCCACGCAGGACACGTACCTGTCCTTGATTGGCGAAATTGAATCCCTGATCGGGACCTTGAGGATTGAGCTTTGGGCTGCCCTTGTAGTACGTCGGTTCGTACCAATCGGCGACCCACTCGAAGACGTTCCCGGCCATGTTGTATACGCCGAAACCACTTGTACCCTCTGGGTAACTATCAACGGGCATCGTGCGATCATGCTTCATACCGTAGTTAGCTTTGCGTGGATCAAGCGCATTGCCCCAGGGATACGGTTTATCCCCCTCGGGACCAGTCGCCGCCCGTTCCCATTCCGCTTCAGTTGGAAGGCGTTTCCCTTCCCACTTGCAGAAGGCGTTCGCATCAGTCCAATTCACTCCGACGACTGGTTGATTCGGCTGATTGAGACGCGGATCGTCCCAGTAAGCCGGTGCGGTTTGACCAGTCGCCTGCATGAATGCCTTGTAGCGCGCGTTTGACGTTTCGTATTTGTCGATGAGATAGGCATCGAGGGCAACTTCGTGCTTCATTTCATCGCCATGTGTGAACGCACCCATGATGAATTCACCTTGTGGGATAAGCACCATCCCTTTGTTTGCGGGCGACGCCTCTTTGGCTAATGTTGGAATGGCTGACCCAGGGATCACTAACATGACACTGAAGATGACTGTCGGTATCGATAGGCTCCGCATGGTTACTCTCCTTATTTTGTCTTCATGCTCTTCTTAATGAGTTCACGGGTAGCGACATATTCTTGATTAGCAGGATCCGCGGTTAATGCTTTTTCGATAGCAGTCAGTGCTTCCGCATGCTTTTCAGCTCCCATGGCCACGAGAGCTCGAATGAAGGCGTCGCGGCCTTCCTGCATGGCCTCGTCGGTGATAATCTGGGCTGACTTGGCACACCGAAATCCTAGTCCGACTCCATAGGAATTATTGTCGGGCTGATTCCAGAATCGATGACTGGTATGAAGAGATGTTTCTGGGGCGAGCCAGGATCCTCCTCTCAGAACCTTGACCGGTCCTTGGTGAGCAAAGTTATACCCCTGCTCAGCTCCTTTGGGATTTAAGGCCAAGCTCTGTTTGTAGTATGTAGGGTCATACCAATCGTCCACCCATTCGAACACGTTGCCGGCCATGTTGTAGATCCCGTAGCCGCTCACCCCCTCCGAATAAGAATCGACCGGCATGGTGCGTCCAACATTTTGTCCATAATTAGCCTTCTTTGGATCAAGGCTATGGCCCCAAGGATAATGGCGATCTCCGTCCGGGCCCTTGGCTGCCCGCTCCCACTCGGCTTCTGTGGGGAGACGCTTTCCTTCCCACTTGCAGAACGCGTTGGCATCGGTCCAACTGACTCCGACGACCGGTTGATTCGGTTTACTGAGCCGTGGATCGTCCCAATAGGCTGGAGCTGGATGACTGGTGCTCTTCATAAATTCCCTATAACGAGCGTTCGACGTCTCGTATTTGTCGATCCAATACGAGTCGAGTACGACTTGGTGTTTGGGTTCGTCTGAATGTTCGTTGCTTCCCATCGTGAATTCACCCTTCGGGATGAGCACCATATCCTTGTCCGTAGTGGGCAAATTCGTCGCAGCTGCAAGGGAGATGGCGCCCACCGAAATGGCCACTCCTGAAACGACCTGTAAGAATGTCTGACTCCGCATGGGACCCTCCTTGGTTAGTGCTCTGCACGTATGATCGAAGCGGCATACGATCTAGGCCGACACTGTCGTTGTTGAATGAGCTCCCATGATTGGCGAGCCTTCCGTTGAACATGCCTGCGCCAGCTGACGATGTCTCACAATGATCGAATCAATCACATCGCCG
>DCZN01000103.1 GCA_002331625.1 Nitrospira sp. UBA2083
CGGCACCCAACTTTGCCTATGAACTCTGTGTCAAGAAGATCGCCGACGAAGAGCTGGCCGGACTTGATCTCAGTTCGTGGCGACTGGCATTTAATGGTGCGGAAGCGGTCTTGCCTGAGACACTGATGCGGTTTGGCAGGCGTTTCGCCCCGTACGGCTTCCACTCCGAGGCGCTCACGCCGGTCTACGGGCTGGCCGAGTGCTCCGTGGGACTGGCCTTTCCACCATCCGGCCGTGGCCCCCTTGTCGATCGTGTCCAGCGAGAATTCTTCACGCATACCGGCTGCGCGGTCCCCGCCGCTTCCGACGAAGTCTCTGCACTGTCTTTTGTCTCCTGCGGGAGGCCGTTGTCCGGCCACGAAGTGCGGATCGTGGATGCATCCGGACATGAGGTGGGTGAGCGGCAAGAGGGCCGAGTGGAGTTCAGGGGCGCGTCGGCCACATGCGGCTATTTCAACAATCCCCAGGCCACGTCACAGCTGTTCAGGGAAGGATGGCTTGATAGTGGAGACAGGGGATACCTCGCCGGCGGCGAAGTCTTTCTCACTGGGCGGGTCAAGAACATCATCATTCGGGGCGGGCGCAACATCTACCCCCACGAAGTGGAGGAGGCGGTGAGCGAGATACCGGGGGTGAGAAAGGGCTGCGTGGTCGTCTTCGGCAGCCCTGATCCAGCGTCTGGCACTGAACGGCTAGTGGTCCTTGCTGAAACACGAGAAGGTGGCCAGCATGAACGACAGCAGCTGCGCGAGGCGATCACCACCACAGTCATCGAGGTACTGGGCGAGCCTGCTGACCAAGTGGTGCTTGTACCGCCCCGTACCATACTCAAGACTTCCAGCGGCAAGTTGCGCCGGGCCGCAACGCGAACACTGTTCGAGTCGGGATTGGCCGGCGAGCACAGGCGTGCCGGGTGGTGGCAGGTCGCCAGTCTCGCCGCTAGTGCAGTGATTCCCCAGTTGCAACGGTGGGCGACAAGGGCAGCGGATTGGGGGTTTGCGGCCTGGGCCTTGTTGGTCTTCTGCCTGGTGGTGCCAGTGGTCTGGCTCATCACAAGTGTCACCCCGCGCCCTTCCTGGGCCTGGGCCGTCAGCCGAGTTGGTGCACGGCTGTTACTGTGGTTGACCGGAACGCCATTCACCGTGAGCGGACTGGAGCAGGTGCCGCACGGTAAGCCCTGTGTGCTGGTGGCCAATCACGCCAGCTACCTTGATGGCATGGTCCTGGTGGCAGCGCTGCCGGAACCGCTTGGCTTCGTCGCCAAGCGCGAATTACTGGAGCAATTCATTCCGCGCGTCTATCTCCAGCGCTTGGGCACGGAGTTCGTTGAACGCTTCGCCGCCCACGAGAGTGTGCAGGATGCTCGGAGGCTGGAGGTTGCGCTGCGAACCGGACGTGCGTTGGCGTTCTTCCCCGAAGGCACGTTTACCCGTGTGCCCGGGTTGATGCCATTCAGGATGGGGGCCTTTATTGTGGCAGCCAACACGGGCGTCCCGGTTGTGCCTGTGGCGATCCGCGGGACCCGCTCCATTCTGCGTGACGGCCAATGGTGGCCCCGGCGCGGCGCGATCACCATCACGTTCGGCGCTCCCTTGTTGCCTGTTGCAGACGGGCTCGGCGCCTTTGCAGCAGCGGTGGTACTGCGCGATGCAGCCCGCGCCTATATTTTGCGCCACTGTGGCGAGCCGGATAGCCAATGACAACCGCATTAGTTATTCCTCTCGGTGCCTTAGCCCGCATTATTCATGAGCGCTTCTACTGCAACCGCCGATACGTTGCTGCGACTAGCCTGGCCACGGTTATCTCGTGGCCAGGCGGGCAGGCTCGCCCTTCGCGACCTCGCCATACTGTTTCAAGTATGCGTCGGTCTCTCAAGGCTCCGCGTGCCCGTCTCGCCTGGCGTCTTGGCGGTTTCGTCGCGAAACGTCATGAATAATGCGGGTTAGCAGTGGGTTGCGAAGGTCGTGGTGCCCGCGCGTTCGCCCTCAGACTATACGTTTCGGCCCGCCGCTTTGGCCTTCGGAGCGAGAATGGCAAGGAACGGGAACGCGGCCGCATGAACGCATCACCGATGCGTTCCACAGAAAAGGCACTGCAATAACTCACTACTCAGGCCTGATACCATGGCCCACGGTACCTTCTTTCCTTCGTTTGTCCAAATGAATGGACGATCGTGAGGATATTTCCCCCGTTTCTTTGATCCGTTTATCGCAATCAGTGATGAACCCGAACAGTTCTGAAGAGTTACGGACGGTCTCCTTGCGGCGGTTCAAGCACAATAGTTGCTCTGTCTCTAAAGCGAAGTTCACGATCGCGTGAAGGACGTGTGGGAAGGGCATTATGGTTCGATACGTAATGGGGCAATACGTAGAGAGGCAGTGCGCCCTTCTTTGAAGAGGAATGCGTGAATAAGTCAAGACACATGCCTGACCCCCTATTAATCGCCTACATTGTGCTGCATTGCAGCGTCAGGCAGGAATCAGTATTCGGGAGGTCATCATGGCTAAGATTATCGGCACGAACAACGGTGAAACATTATACGGAACCGCGGCGGATGATTTGATTCTAGGAGTGGCGGGGAATGACTCGCTCTATGGTCAGGAAGGCAACGATCAGTTGGATGGCGGGAAGGGCGATGACTTTCTGGATGGGGGTAGTGGCAATGACAAACTGACAGGAGCCGACGGTAACGACACGATTTACGGTGGGGGTGGCAAGGATCAACTGGATGGCGGGGCGGGCACTGACCTGCTCGGTCTAGATTTGAGTGGCGAAGGGGCAAGCCTTGTGTTTGACGGCACCAGTCGTATCCACCTATCTCTCAAGAATGGGACGAGCGCCAAGAATGGGGAGCAGTTTGACGTCAGCGGAACGAATTTTAGCGATAGGCTCGTTGGGGCAAACTTGGATGATCGATTCTTCGGCAATGGTGGCGATGACTCCCTGGTGGGGGGAGCGGGTAATGATCAGCTGGACGGAGGTTCCGGCAACGACACCCTCACCGGAGGAGCAGGTCATGACACTCTTTACGGGGGGGATGGCAACGACCTCATCGATGGCGGAGGGGGTGCCGACAGCATCCATGCTGGCGATGGCAACGATACGGTGCTCTACGATGCTGAGGACGCTTTTGTCGATGGTGGGGTTGGCAACGATACTCTCGATGCCTCGGGATCCGGAGCAGGGGTCACCATCGACTTGGTCAACGGTACTTACTCTGCCTTCGAAACCATCATCGGTAGTGCCCACGACGATAACCTCATAGGCGACGCCAGTGCCAACATCTTTAATGGCGGTGCCGGGAACGACATCCTGAAAGGCAACGGTGACAGTGACACGTTTGTGTTGTCCGATGGGAATGACACGATTCAGGACTTTGAAGGTGCAGACTCGACTACGAGCGTCTTGCTTGATTTTGAGATTGCTGAGGGGTCTTCTTACACGCCGCTTTATGACTACAAAGGATTGACCTGGTATAACCCAGCCTTTCCCGGAGTTGAATCGTGGGCATCCGATGCTACCCTTTATGGAACTGGGACGGGGGAGCCAATAGTTCTCACCTCTGGTAAGTGCATCGGGGAAGGGTCATATCTTAGTCGGTTCTCCGATGGCAACCAAGATTTTGATTTTGCGAGCGGGAATTTTGCTAGCTACTACACTTCGTTTGATTCACAGGCCACAGTTAACGCTTATGACGACGGTGCACTAGTTGGTTCAGCCGTTATGGGGCTGATCGGCGGCAGCAAAGCAATTGTGGATTTTGCAGCTCAAACCGCAAGCGGAGTGAATTCCGCCAACTTCAGTGGCAGATTCGAAAGCGTCGACACCATCGAGTTCGTACCGACATATGGTCCTCTCCCCATGGACGACCTGGTGCTGAATTACGCCTCGGGAGACGACAAGATCGAGGTACCCGACGGATTCGACGTTGCGGGTTTTATCGGATCGGCGATATCAGACGGAAATGGCGGCACGGTCCTGACTCACGACCAGGGCTCACTGCATCTTATCGGAATCGCCCCGGGGACCGTGAGTGCAGACTGGTTTGTATAGCTGCACGAACGGCACGGAGACCGGCAGGTCAAAACGACGACTGCTGCGACTGAAGCCTTGAGTGTGACTAAATATAGGCACCGCGCCTCTGTGGTTCCTGGGTCAGGGGGCGCTTTTCTTTTTTGCTTGGGGATATTGGGGTCACCTACGAAAACGGCTGTCAAGGGGCGCGCCTGACGGTCTGCGATCCGGTCCTCTGAACGTCTCTGTGGACGACAAGTCAGTCACCTAAGCAGGCTCACGGCCCAGGATGAAATGGGACACCGGTCGCGCAATCAGGTTTCGGATCTGGCTCACCGCGTGCGGTCAGCCGATCATGATCCCAGGGCGCTGACCGGTGCTGCCCTTCGCCATCGGTCGAAAGGCTTCCTGCTTCGTCAACATCGCGTAGATCGTCTTCAACATGGCCCGCGAACCACGTCTTCCCATTCCCAGGGGGCTATCGTGTCCTCACTCGCGGGAATCGCCGCACCACGATCTTTCATGACGACGCGGATTGCCGCGCTTATCTGGAGCACCTGGAGCGCTATCGCCAACGCGATGGTGTGACGCTGCAGGCCTACGTTCTCATGCGCAACAAAACTCAATACTCATGCTCGACCCCATCACTTCGCCATAGGTGATCCCATCTCTAAAGTTCAGGAATGTAGGGTAGTCCGATTATGATTGCCCTGAGCTGATGTCGGCTAAAGCCGCAGCTGCGGCTGCAGCCGCAATGACTAGAAGCAAGCCCACCAGCCCCAGAACTATCCCTCCTGTCAAGCCGGCAGTCTTCAGCACACTTACTTCCTCCTTCTCCAATTTAGCCACATCACTGAAGCGTATGACTTGTTGATTGTCTCCGGTCATACCCTCCGAAGTGACAGAGACAACTTTGAACTCTACATCTCGACCATCTTTTGTCACGATTTTGACTCTATTGCCTTCATGTATATCACTTGTGATAGTGTCAGAAATCTGCACGACTCTAAGAGAGGTACAAGATGACACGAGTAAACACATGATAAGGACTGCAGACGTCAGCGCTTGCCCACGCATGATACTCACCCTACGTCTTTCATCATCCAAATTGGGGTCAGGCTGAGAACTCCCCGTTCTCTTGTCTCAGCGAATCGAAGAAACCAAGAACCATTTCGCCTCCGAGGCAAAACAAAGAAGCAGCTCCCCGCCACCTCAGCGATCCTCACTCGCTTTCCTCATGCGCTTGGTGGCCTGAGGCGTTGCTCTAGCCACCTGCGAATCTTGTTCCAGAGATCTGCCGCTTCCGGATGGGATGTGTCACCGCTCGGTCACCGTAAGCTTCCTTGAATAGTACACAGCTCAAAGGAGAACCTTCTGGCAGTGGTCTTGATCGCGTGATCACACCTTCTCCTCGATAGCGATCTCGTTGTGAGACTGCAATCTGTGTTGTCCCTTTCTGCCTCAAGTCTGTCCATCCAGCTGGCCGATTTCGCCGCATGCAATCCGGTGCATTCAGTAGGCGCGATGTCTCAATGTGGAACACCGTTGTGATGAACAGCATCATAAAACGGGACCGTTCTGCTCTGTGGCAACATGTCTTGCCCTACATCGCTTTATACCGGCTTTCTTTCAGTGGTTTGTCGACGACGAGGTGAATAGGAATGTGTCTAATTCCACAGAGATGGCTATCAACCGGCGAGCCGAGATGAGCGTCGGCAGAACCCGAGATGGGTCGTGTTCCCTCCCGGGATCGGGTATGACCTTTGCCATCATAACCATGCAAGAGGTTGAAATGCGGATTAGTCCAAAGTCGCAGCAACGACTTGCCAGCATGTGCCATAGGTGCGCAACGGGAAGGTGCAAAGGAGTAGCAAGGCATGAGCAGAAGCTCTTCATCCCTATAGGCAATGGATCATGGGGATGATCGGGGCGTGGTGGCGCGGAGAAGACTTAACGATAGAATGGAAGCTTCGATCGGAACAGGCATGAGCGAATCGGGTGCGTATTAGGTCAATACGCATGCCTGACTCTATATTTTCTTGACGCGCCCAGGCGAGGCCAATGTCGCGCATGTTCAATTGCACCCAATGGTTTCTCGACAATAACCGATACCCTCAGATGAATTCACACATGTGGCGAGCCCTCACAAGCATCGTATTATTTATTGCAGTTTGGCATGGGACCGTATGGGCGGAAACCTGTCCTAGTTACTCGCGAGGAAGAGTAATCGAGAAGATAGAACAACCTCCTAGGTTAAGCCTTAGGTTATATGCTTCAACGGACGCTTGTACTGCGCCGGTCGAATTGTCAGTTGCAAAAAAGGCTACTTGGCAGGAGGTGAGCCGTAATAGTGAAGTCGAGGCGCATGTGAACGAGAAGGGTGTCATCGATGCTCTGCAGATACGTGAGTTTTCTCCTGCACCTCGTCAACCCACGCAGATCCAAGTGCGATAGCGAAAATATTTGACGATTACCCGGAATGCAAGAGATCGAAAAGGCAAATAACGGGGAGGACAAGCAGGCCTGATTATTCTCAAATATCAATATTCAACGGAGGTTTAGTCATTGAAAATCGGGGGAGCCATTCTATGTCTAGCGCTAGCAAGCGTCGCTGTAAGCGCCTGCACCAGCGTATTGCCTTCGTTTACAAGCCCAACAAATCAGAAGTCATCTACCGCTCCGAACTGCAATGACGCCGTGTGGGACTGGGCAAGTTCAGGTGAAATAGTTGTTATGGTTAGCTTATCTGGTGGCGGAAAACGAGCAGCGGCTCTCGCTTATGGTGCACTTTTGGGGATTGAAAAGGTATCCTTCAAGCTTCCGAATGGGACAGATTCCAATCTCTTTCAACAAGTAGATTTTATTGCTGGCGTGTCAGGCGGAGCAACAGTGGCTACTCACTATGCAATCAACAAACAGTTTCCTGAACGTTTTCATTTGTTTTCAGATTTCCTCTACGAAAAAACCGAGCGCCATCTAATCCTTCAATCTCTATTTCCATTTAATTGGTTCCACTCTGCTGCATATATCCAAGGCAATTACTTTGACTCAGCCCTCTACGAAAAAAAACAATTTAAGGACCTGCCTAACTGGCCGTATCTGATCATTGGTTCAACGGACCTTTCAAAGGGAGGAGGGTTCTACTTTTCACGCACTGAATTCTCCTGCATCGGATCAGACTTAGACAAATACCAGCTAGGGCACGCTGTTGCCGCCTCTGCGGCGTTTCCATTATTTATTGGCACTATGCCGCTGGAGAACTTCAATTTCCCTCCAGATGAACTCTCACGAGAATTAAACCGTGATAGGGGACACTATCTGCATTTATCAGACGGAGGCGTAACAGATAATCTGGCCATCAATCCCTATATCCCTCTCTTACATAAGGGCTACCTGATTGGGGATCAGTCAGGTCAACCCAGGAAACTGGCTAAGACGCTCATATGGGTTAGGGTCGATGGTAGTTCCCACGTGGAACCCACTTTTGATAATTCATTTGTGACCCGAAGCGTCGCTTCACGTATGGAACGAGCCTTAGATGTGGTTTTTGAACAGCAGGTAAGTGAAACTACCAAAAAAATTGAATGTGAGTTCACTTCTAAGCTTGACGTCTTGGGGATCAGCTATATCCCGTTTAGAGTTGACCTGCGTGATGCACCCGATGATATTAAGAACAGGCTCCGCCAGATCCCTACAAGATGGACCTTGGACTCGGAGGACATTAAATTGCTGATCGAGGCCGGCGAAAGAATGATATCTGACCAGAGAAAGGCTATTGAGGACACACAAGAGGCCTTTGAAAAACATGGCCCCTAGTCCAAGTGCATCCAGTAAAGATCAGATGTTGTGGAAGGATCTGGTTTCAACCTGATGCAAAACGCCGTAACGCACGTGTCCCTCGCATGATTGGCGTCAGGTATGCGTATTGACTCATTATAACTCCACCCGCCCCGCTCTCCCCAATGGCCATCAAGGCACGCCTCGATGGCCCCGGCGGGTTCAATCACGTCCTCGCTCGTGGGAATCGCCGCGCCACGATCTTCCATGACCACGCGGATTACCGCGCCTATCTGGAACGCCTCGAGCGCTATCGCCAACGCGATGGCGTGACCCAGCATGCTTACGTCCTCATGCCCGACCTCATGGCTCTACAGCATAACCTTCTCTGAAAAGGAGACAGTTCAAAAAGAAGAATCTTCTGGCAGTGGCCTTGACCGAGTGTTCCAACCTTCTCCTCGCTAACGATCTCGTTACGCCGTAACCTTTGCTGTCCCTTTCTGCCGCAAGTCTGTCCATCCTGCTGTCCGCTTTCGCCGCAGGCAATCCAGTGCAATCAGTAAGCGCGATATCTCAATGGTGAAACACCTCTTACCATTCCAAACTGGAAGGTTCTGCACTGGGTCAACCGGTCTCGCCGCATATCGCTTCAAATTGGCTTTCTTTCAGTGGCTTGTCGACGACGACATGAATGGGAACGTGTCTGATTCCTCAGACATGGCTATTAACCGGCGAGCAGAGATGAGCGTCGACATAACCCGAGATGGGTCGTGCTATCTCACGGGATCGGGCATGACCTTTGCCATCCTAACCATACAAGAAGTTGAAACGAGGATCAGCCCAAAGCAGTAGCAACGTCTCGCCAGCAAGTGTGATGGCCGCACAAGGGGAAGGCGCAAAGGATGAGTGAGGCATGAGTAGAAGCTCTTCATCCTATAGGCAATGATCATGGGAATGATCGGGGTGTGGTGGAGCGGAGAAGAAGGAATGATAAAAGGAAGCTCTGATGGGGACAGGCCTGATCGAATCAAGTGCTTACATGTATCCGAATAAGTCAATACGCGTGCATGGCCCATTAATTTGAGGCGTCGCTTCGCTTTGCCGCTCCAAACACGCCGGTGATCGTGAGCGTTAGCTGGTGTAGAAAGCATCGAATCTCATCCAGGCACAGACACGTCGGTGTCCGAATCGCTAAGTAATCTCATGGACGAAAGGAGTGAGCTATGCCTAACGGCCCCAAGAGACAGATTATCAAGACCGGCTTTGCCCTCTGGACGAACCTACCGAACACCGTTGTCTGGTTCGAGGCAGGAAAAGACTGGGCAGAAGGATTGATCGAAGGTAATTGGTGGGAACGTCAGGCTAGGAAGTTGGTCTTGAACTTAGTCGCGCCCGGTTTCGGGACAGCGATGAGCTTTGTGATCGAGTTCTATCGAGGCAAGCTACGGAAATCTGTCGGTCCGAACGGGATCTGGGTTGCTGTGAAAGTGCTCAATCCAGACGCGTCTGCAGTTCCACCGCGGGTGTATGTCAAGAAACGGACCGATGCCAATAAGTTGAAGACTCCGGACCCGTGGGAACCTACGACGTGGAATGTCCTCTAGGTGGAGGGTATTGCAGTGTTCCACCACTTGCTCCGGAAACTGAGGTTAGGCACGCGTATTGACCTATTACAACTCTAGCCGCCACGTTCCCAGCATGACCCGCAAGCCACGACTCGACGTCCCTGGCAGGCGCTAATCATCTCCTCGCCCTCGGGAATCGCCGTGCCACGATCTTCCATGACCCTGCGGATTACCGCGCCTATCTAGCAGGATACTGAAAAAGTCCGCCAGCGTCGTNNTTCTCGCGTCGCTCAGAGGCTCACCGTACGGCAGAGAGTACGCTTCGCCTCTTTACTAGCTGCGGCCTTGCTGGACAGACTTTTTGAGCATCCTGTGCTCGTTCTTGAACCAGGCCATGATGTTCCACAGTTGCGCATGCGAACCTTGTCCAAATAGTTTTTTCGCAGTCTGCTGGAGCGCCTAGAACGCTATCGCCACCGCGATGGCGTGACGCTGCGTAACTCAATACCCATGCCTGCCTCGGTCGCACTAGCTATCCCCCCATCTCCTCCAGGCTTGCCCCACCTGCACCACTTCTCTCATGGCCGCCTCGTGGCGCAACGGCATCTGTGCTCCGATACCCGCACCCTCGTAATTCCCATGATTCATCTCCGGTCACAACAAGATCTTTCTCATATGTTAAGCCGAGCTGTCGAATGTTTGACCCCGTGCCTGTCTCCACTGTATGATTTTGTCATACAGGAGGTGCCCATGAAGCGCACACGCGTGCCGGTGACGGTCTCGCTCCCATCCAATCTCGCCGAGAATTTTGAACGTCTGGCCAAAGCCGAGGCCAAGAACAAGAGCCAACTTTTTAGGGAAATGCTTACAGTTTATGAGCGAAGACGGCGGGAAGAACAGTTTCACGAGTTACAGAGATATGGCGTGAAGAAAGCCCGCAAGAAAGGGGTGCTGACCGAAGCCGACGTGGAACAGCTAGTGTTTCAAGGCCGCTAAGATGCGCGTCGTCTTTGACACCAATATCTACATCTCGGCGTTTGCCATTCCCGGAGGCAACGCGGAAGAAGCCTACCTCAAAGCTATTCACGGTGAGTTTGAACTGCTTACCTCGGTGGCCATCCTAACGGAAACCGCGAGAGTGCTCCAATTGAAATTCGATTGGGCGGAAGACAAGGTTCGGCACGCTATACAAGAGATCAGTCAGACCGCAACGGTGCTCCGCCCTCGCCCAACTCTTCACGTACTAAAAGACGAGCCAGACAATCGCATTCTCGAATGTGCGATAGCCGCTCAGGCGGACTGGATTGTGTCGGGTGATCGCCACCTCCTGGCGCTCAAACGTCATGCGGGCAGTGGCATCATTTCGCTTGCCCACTTTCTTGCTGAACTTGAGAAGTAGACATCTTCCTCCTAAATAGCTCAATGCTCATGCCTGCCCCCACCATAGCCCACGGAGCTAGAGCGTCAAGAA
The DNA here is from genome assembly GCA_002331625.1 of Nitrospira sp. UBA2083. Taxonomy (GTDB): domain Bacteria; phylum Nitrospirota; class Nitrospiria; order Nitrospirales; family Nitrospiraceae; genus Nitrospira_D. The sequence goes on from DCZN01000103.1 coordinate 10,828, forward strand.
AAGAGAACGCGACCCTCACAAATGGTGTCAGGCATGACCCTTGACTTATGATGAAGAGAGGCACAACGTAGCGTCGCTGTCCGTATTGTCCGGCACCGCACACCTGATCCACCCTCTTTACGCGGACCCGATCGCTGTCTATACTCGCCGCTCCTATGTCTCCGTCCGAGCGCATCTCGATCGCTGGAGCCGGTCTCGCCGGTTTGACGGCTGCCATCACCTTAGCGCACGCGGGCTATCCTGTTGTCGTGCATGAACGGCAGCAGGACGTGGGCCTGCGCTTTTGCGAAGATTATCAGGCGTTAGAGAACTGGACTTCGGAGGAAGACGTACTAGACACGATCCGCCGCTTGGGCATCCAGACTGACTTTTACTATCGGCCGATCAACCGCCTCTCTTCGTATAGCCCCCACAGCGCCGCCCACGTGACTGTTGCAGAACCTCATGGGTATTTGATCCGACGAGGCTGTCGGAGCGGTTCCGTGGATAGCGCGCTGAAGCACCAAGCGCTCGACCTTGGGGTGGACGTTCGCTTTGAGAGTTCCTTCAAGGAGACAGAGGCGGATATCGTAGCCACTGGACCGCGCCATGCCTGCGCCATCGCGGTCGGGTGTGTCTTCGACACGGACTTGGCGGAATGCGCCGCCGTGTTGCTGGATGACCGCCTCGCCCAAAAAGGGTATGCCTACCTACTGGTGGCGGATGGGCGAGGGACACTGGCGACAGTGTTCTATGATCGATCCTCAGAAGGGAAGGCCTGCCTGGAGCGCACGACGCGCCGAGTCTAGGACCTCCTCGGTCTCACGATGCGCAACATCCGGCATTTTGGCGGGTATGGAACGTTTGATCGGACTCGACCGCTCACGCACGGCCGGCAACGCTATGTCGGCGAGGCAGCGGGATTGCAGGATTATCTGTTTGGGTTCGGGATTCGCCACGCGATGGTGTCGGGGTTTCTGGCAGGTCGGAGCATCATCGACGGTGCAGATTATGATCGGCTCTGCCGCACGGCATTAGGTCATCACCTGCGCACCTCGTTGATCAACCGTTACGTGTATGAGTTCATGGGGCACACGGGCTATGACCTCCTCGTGCGCCTCAGCAGCCGGGCACGCAATCAGAGAACGTTCTGGTCCAAGATCTACACCAAACCTGTTCTGCGGATGCTCCTCTATCCGGTCGCGCTCAGAGCCGCAAAAGAGAAAATCAGGATCAGAGCGCAATTTTGAGAGAACGACTCATCCCAATACAGAATTGGGGTCAGGCACGAGTATTGACCTATTGCAACTCCAATCGCTCCGCTCCCTCGCATGGCCCGCAAGCCACGACTCGATTTCTCTGACAGGTTCTACCATGTTCTTGCACACGGGAATCGCCGCATCACGATCTTCCATGACCACGCGGATTCCCGCGCCTATCTGGCAGGATACTGAAAAAGTCCGCCAGCGTCGTTCTCGCGTCGCTCAGTGGCTCACCGTACGGCAGAGAGTACGCTTCGCCTCTTTACTCGCTGCGGCCTTGCTGGACAGACTTTTTGAGCATCCTGTGCTCGTTCCTGAACCAGGCCATGATGTTCCTCAGTTGCATATGCGAATCTTGTCCAAATAGCTTTTCCGCAGTCTGCTGGAACGCCTGGAACGCTATCGCCAGCGCGATGGTGTGACACTCCATGCCTATGAATAGTTCGCACGCCTTCTCGTCCGACGAGGTTACCGCGATCGGCGGATTTCTTCGTAATGTGTGGACACGACTTGGTTGAGCGCCTCTCGGAGTTCTTCTCCTACATAGCGGCGGTTTGTGACTTTACGGAGACGTGAAGCGAGTGCCCTATCACCGAGCGTCGATTCGGCCCATTTCACAAAATCTTCTCGGCGATCGTGATATTCCAAACTCTCCAAGGGAAGTGTCGGAATCAGTCGGCACAGTTCGAACAAACTGGCGGCTTCGATACCAAGGTGACCTTTCTCGGTGCGAAACACGAATCGCTTGCCGGGCGGGAGCGGAATATCAAGGTATTTATACAGGTGACGGACGTGGGGGACCCGGCGAATGGCGGGGCGCATGCGGACGATATCGCCCCCGCAGAGCAAGGCGCTCCCCATCGGGATCTGATTGAGACTCGCACCCTTCAGGTTGCATGTGGTGCAGTGAGTTCTCAGGCAATCTCCGATCATGTTGTCCGTGATCCGGGTGAGGAGCAGGTGGTGCAAAGATCCGAGGACTGATTCACTGAGGCGATCGGGACGGAACGACACAAAGGCCCAGCCTCCCGTGTTCAGAACGGGGTAGAGCAACGTAGCGACCTCGCTGCCTTCGAACAGGAATTCCTGCGCTTCATCCAGGACGATCCAATGGGGACGAAACTTTTGTTCTCGGACTGGTCGCAAGGCGCGCAGCAGTTCGGCAACATAGTGGCTGCGCAACGTGATTGGATACCGGCTTAGATCAAGGACTAATGACACGCCTCCTTCCTCGATGAGCGACACGACGGCGGAAGGCGGGGGAAGTGAAGCCCGGTCACCCGTGATCGACACGAAGCGCGGGAGCACTTTCAGTCCGCGGAAGTCTCCCTCGGGGTCGATGAGGAGGACCTGGTACTCTTCATGATGGAGTCCTTCTGCAATCAAACCGACCATCCAGGACTTGCCGGTGGCTGAATTGCCGAACACACCCAGATTCCGTCCCGCCAACCGCGCTGCCGGTACAGTGATCGGCGCACCCGTCTCTGTTTGTCCGAGCAGAAGCGGTCTCTCACGTTTGAGGGGAATGTCGAGGAATTTCCCGCTCAATGGATATTCCCTGAGGATCTCGAGGACGCCTTGAGGGCCTGAAGCTTTGGCAAGCACATCCGCTGTTTCGATGACAGCGGGCACAGCATCGCCCACCGCGACCGACACCTCGGCGAGTGTCAGCATCGAGAGATCGTTTTCTGCATCACCGAAGGCCGCAACGTTTCTGGGAGAGAGGCCGCAGAGGGCCAAGAGCCGTTCGAGGCCCGATCCCTTGGTTGCTCCGGGCGGTAGCACCATCACGGCGCCTTTGTTGTACTCCATCGAGGTGGTACCTCCGTGAGTACTGAGAATTCGCCAGAGGGCTTGATCGTGAGGTGTCCAAGTTGCCGCGATCGCCAGGCCCCGCTCAAATGGAATTCCCGCGTCTTCCATGGCCTTGAGCAAGCGTGGATCGAGTTGCCCGAATGGGAGGTATGTCTCCCCGCTCGCAGTATGGGAGAGCACCGCACCGTTTTCCCACACGATACCGGAGAACAGCTCACCGAGACGGCCGAGGACGAGGGTCTCAAAACGGCGGCCGGTGACGAGGAAGAGCACGTGCCCGCTTGCGCGGCATTGCTCCAATGCGGTCTCCACTTCCGGAGACACGTCACCGTTGAGGGCAAGGGTGCCGTCGAAGTCGAAGGCCAAGACGCGGCGATACATGACAATGTCAAAAGGTTGAGGTTAAGGCTTAGATTGGAAAGCGATTCAGAGATCCGCCCTTCAGGGTTCTTAGCCTTGACCTCGGGCCTCATCCTTCCTTTCAAATGCCGACCAGAATCCTATGAGCGCTGATCGCTTTCATCGTATTCACGACGTCCTCATATGAGACAGCAGGAATACTCCTTCCTCTCGCTTCCTGCGCAGCAAGGAGAAAATCGTTCATCGCAATGACTCCCTGGAACATTCCATCCTGATCCACTACCGGAAGGCGTCTGACTCGTTCCCGCTTCATGATGTCCAGGGCCGTGTGGACATCGTCGCTTGGCAGACAGGTGTAGGCCTTCCCCGACGTCGTTTCCCACACGGTGATCTCGGACGGTGGCTTGTTTTTGGTGGCTGCGGCCATACAAATGTCGCGATCCGTGATCATGCCGAGCACCCGACCTTCAACGCTCACGACGGGGAGCGCTCCACAGTCACTGTCCCACATCATCTTCGCGGCCGCCGCTAAATTCGTGTCCGGGCCGCAACACTGGACATCATTGGTCATCATATCTTGGACTTTCATGGTGCCTCCTTTCCAAAAAGTAGGTAGGTGTGTGACGGACTGTTCATCTGTAACTGCTTGTTCGCTGCCGTCGTATTGGGGGCAACGTACCGAAACTGCCGGTCAAGACGTCATTCACCGATGCAAGAAAAGACTCTGGCAAAAATGGGACCATGAGAGACGGGTCCTACGACCGACGCAACTCTTTGATATCACCTGGTAGTGACGAAACAGCCTACCGTGAAGGGTGAACTCCTGTGAGGAGATCCGCTACAACGATCAACTCCACGATGTTGCTAAAGGGTACAGGAATTTCCTATGCCTGTGAGTTCTTGGCCACACTCGTTATAGATTAGACACCCCAACAGTCACCCAATGTCGGCGAGTTTGCTCTGCAAACACTCACGTGGCCTCATTCAAAAGGCGACCGGAAAGGCACGGGCACTTCAATTGCTCCTTCAAGCGTGGTGAACGATTTGTCCCCTGCATGAACGGTTCCGTTCATCAATGTGCCGTGACGACGGAGAGAAGGAGGTGCCATGACGGTGTCTCGCCATGTAGAGGAAGCAGCCGAAAGGTTGAAGGAAGCTGCCCGGCAGATTGCGCTGGCGCGGGAAGGTCCCGATAACGTTCAGAACCAGCGGGTGTGGCTGGAAGCGCTCACGGCTTACTGCGAGGCCCTCGCTGACATCCACGCCTATAATAACGAATCCATTCACGAGAAGTTGCATGCATTGGCAGGAGGGATTGGGTTACGTAAGTTTCCGTCCACTCCTTAGGCTTAGGGCGAACCATGTCGCCAAGTAGCCAGGCGAGCACGACATTGATCAATACCACTGTCCGAAAGTGACGTGCAGCGATGCAGATTGCGTTGACCGGTGATGTGATGCTTGGACGGCTGGTGGATCAGTATGTCATTCAGAATCGTTCGGTGCGTCCCGATGCGCTCTGGGGGGATGTGTTACCCGTGATGTTGAGTGCCGACTGCCGATTGATCAACTTGGAATGTGTCATCAGCAGTCAAGGAGAAGAATGGCATCCGGTCACGAAGGCCTTTCACTTTCGTGCCAGGCCTCGCGCCATTGAGTTTCTCTCAGCGGCCAAGATCAATGGTGTGATCTTGGCAAATAATCATGTGCTGGATTACGGCCCTGCAGCGCTGCTGGATTGCTTCACGTTACTCGACCAAGCCGGCATCAAACGAACCGGTGCCGGTGCCACGATGGACGAGGCAGTTGCTCCTTTTGTGCTGGACTTGCCTGAAGGCCGCGTGGCCGTCATGGCCCTGACAGATAATGAACTGGAATGGGAAGCGACAAAGACGAAACCGGGCGTGAACTACGTCGCTTACGGCGAACGCGGGTTAAACGAGCCGTACCGATCGAGAATGACTCAAGCGTTGCAGTCGGCGCAACAGCAAGCAGATCTCGTGATCGTCAGCGCCCACGTCGGTCCGAACTGGGGCGCACCGTCGAAGGCAATTCAGGTGTTGGCGCGCAATCTCATCGACATGGGCGCTGACCTGTATTGGGGCCACTCCAACCATACGCCTCAAGGGGTTGAACTCTATCGAGGGAAAGCCATTCTCTATTCGACCGGGGATTTTATCGACGACTATATGGTCGATCGGGATGAACGCAATGATCTCTCGTTCCTGTTCATGCTCGAAGTGGAACAAGGTCGTATTGTGCGCATCAGGCTCTATCCGACCTGCATCGAGGATCTTGGGGTGCGTCTGGCGAACGAGCGAGAGCGGCAGTTTCTCTTCAGGACCATGGGCGGTAATTGCAAAGCATTCGGGGCGGTGATGAATACCAACGGACAGATCGGAACGATTGACGTGAGGGGAGCGGTCTTGAACTAAACAGGTCCATAATCATGCAATCTCTACATTGTGAACCAGCGCAGGGAAGCTGGGATCATTTTCCGCACCAGGCCGATATCGGCGTGAGAGGGATCGGCACGACGAAGGAAGCAGCATTTGAACAGGCAGGACTGGCCTTAACCGCCGTGATTACGGACCCGACGTCGGTGGCTCCGATACAAGAGGTGACAATTACCTGTGAAGCGCCTGACGATGAATTGCTGCTGGTCGATTGGCTGAATGCTCTTGTCTATGAAATGGCGACGCGAAGAATGCTGTTCAGTCGGTTCAATGTTCGCTTCAACGACGGTACTCTGCATGCGACGGCTTGGGGAGAGAGTATCGAGGTGGTGCGACACCAGCCGGCTGTCGAAGTGAAAGGTGCAACCTATACCGAGCTGTCAGTGAAGCAGGATGAGCAGGGGCGCTGGATTGCGCAGTGCGTTGTGGACGTCTAGTTCGTATCGGACACCGTTCGTGGTTCGACAAGCTCACCACGAACGTATTGCTAAAACACCAAACCAGCTCGCATAAGGCATGAGGCGGTTATGGATCTTGATCTGTTGAAACGACGGGGGCGAGATGAGTGGCACATTTCTCCTCACGGCAAGATGCGGGTGCCTGGTGTGATCTATGCCACTGAGGACTTGATACACGACATGGACGAGAAGGTCTACGAGCAAGTGACCAACGTCGCCACGTTGCCCGGCATCGTCCAGGCGTCCTATGCGATGCCCGATGCCCATTGGGGCTATGGGTTTCCGATCGGGGGAGTCGCCGCGTTCGATCCCGA
>DCZN01000051.1:0-6733 GCA_002331625.1 Nitrospira sp. UBA2083
ACCGACGTCGTCCCACCAACGCCAGGCAACGTTTCGACAAATCTCTGGAGGGCCTCGATGCGGTGAAGTGCATCCGGGTTGAACAAGCCTTCAGGTGTGGGGGTGTCCACCACAATATCCAGGTAATTGGTCCCGTCCATCACCTGGTTGATCACTTTGTCTGCGCGATAAATAGGTTCATCATGCTGAAAGTTTTCGATCGTCGCCTCCTCGATGATGAGCCGAAACGCACCGATCGTCCCCAATACGGCGATGACGAGAGTCACGCTGAGAATGAGCCTTGGTTGGTGAATCGCAAAGCGGCCCAATGCCGTCACAAGTTGGCCATAGCGGTCAATCGTCTGGTCGGCTTTGATTGCAGGAGAAGGCTTAAATTGCACCAACATCAATGCAGCCGGAATAAATACCAGGCCATAGGCCCAAGCCCCCATAATCCCAATGGACGCAAAGAGACCAAAATACTGCATCGGCGGCATCCCGCCGGACGCATAGAGCGAAATGAACCCAACCACGGTGGTGAGAATGGTCATCGTCAGGGGCTTCCAGACTTCGGTCATGGTACGAACAATCACTTCCTGATGGGTGAGATTGGGGTGAGCACGACCCACTTCGTAATAGTGCGTGAGGAGATGGATCGGCTCGGCGACCGCCATCCCGATCAAGATGGAAAGGAGACCGTTGGTAATCACGTAGAATGGGATCCCGCCCGCTGCCATGGTCCCGAAGGCGGCTGCAACCGTGCCGAGCACGACCAAATTCGGTAACAGCATCCCGCGCACCGTCCGAAAGGCGATGAAGAGGACAATAGTGATGACGATCGCAACAACCGGATTGATTCGCTTCGCATCGTGGTCAATGTAGTTGAAGAGGTACCCGGAGATCGCCCCTTCGCCAGCCACATGAAGCTCGACCCCTGGCAGCTGAGGGGCCTCTTGAACCAGGCTCATGAATGCCTGATACGTCGCCTCGCTCTTCATCTCGTCAAGAATTTCAGCCGTGATCAAGGTCGCCGTATCATCACGTGCCACTAGGCTGCCTTGGTAGAGCGGGAAATCAGCAATTGCCGCACGAATCGTATCGGCCTGAATCTGCGTGACAGGCAGCGGCTGGAAGAATCGCTTCACTTGCATGCCGTCAGCAGTGCCGACAATATTGTTCTCCGTTGCCAGGCTCATCACTCGATCAGGGTCAACGTTAGAAATCGTTTTGACCCGATCTGTAAGCCACTGCACTAATTGCAACGTCTCGGGGTTAAAGACACCAGTGGCCCCACGATTGATGACTGCGATCACAAACGGATCTGATAGGCCGAAGACTTGTTTGACTTGATCCCGATAGACGCGGGCGGGGTTATCCTTCGCAATAAAGGAGTCCGACGAGGTATCCATAGTCAACTGCGGGATGAACGCAGCCAGGCTCACTAGCAATATGACTCCCACTAGAACAAGCACCTTGGAGTGCGTGGTGACCCACCAGAAAAACTGTTCGGCTCTGCCATGACCTCTTAACTGACTCATTGCCATTCCCTCCTATAGTGTATATACACGTATCAATTCAAAAACATTTGGCATCGCTTGCTCCACGAACCTCACTCCCACGACCGGGCAACCTGGGAGATGGAACGTAATGCTCGAGATGCTTGTATGATATGCCCACCTCAGGCGTTAGCATAAGCTCAATTAGTGTACCTGCACCCTTCATGGTATTATGAACCGCCCAACTACCGTGAATTCGTTAGATTGATTGTTTGCTTAACGACCGAATTGCAGACAATTCTTTCATCAGGCTCTTAAAACGCGAGTGCCCAAGATCCTGAACGACCGTCTGCTGTGCTTTCTTCCAATAAGGCAACGCCTTCATCAGCGCATCTCGACCCGCAGTGGTCAACGTAATCGACTTCGTACGTCCATCTTTACCAGGTCCTACTGCAATTAAGCCTCGGGTTTCTAGCACTCTCAAGTTCCGGGTTAACGTCGTTCTCTCTACACCAAGCCGATCTGCCGTTTCCGTGATCGGCAACTCACCTGCTAGGTGAGCGACTGTTAACAAGGAAAATTGTGTTCCCTGTATCCCTGAAGGTTCGAGGACAGCGTCATAGAATCGCGTGATCGCACGTGCGGCTTTTCTCACGTTGAAACATGCACAATCAACACATTCCTCAAATTCTTCTGAGCATTGCGCCTTCATAAACGTGTATGTACACTATTCAGGAAGATCTTGTCAAGGGGGATTGTGAATAGTACGAGTAATTCCAGATTGGGCCCTGCGAATTGGGCTGCCCCACTGGCGGTATCGGTCGGAACGGTGGAGACAGATACAGGTCATCCGCTGAAGACCAACCCGACGACTCATTGAACCGCCTGATCGTGGAAAGCGCATCACGATTTGAAGCGTGCAATGTTGCCCCCACTCATGCCCGTTCTCCCATGGGGGACTTCGTTGAAGTTTACCGAAGGTACCGAACATAGTTGATGTGGGCCTCGTAGGCCTGCCACCGAGCGAGTACCACTTCCTTGCCATGCGCCTTGACCATCCGGACCAGCCAGAGCTGCTCAACGGCTGTGAGATTGGAACAGATCTTCGATAAGGTCAGAGGTGGTTCGACCGTGAGCGGATAGGATTCATCGAATCCTCTGATTCTATGGTCGTGACAATCTACATCGTCACAATCCGGCGGCGCGTCCACCGCGAGTTCATGGCAGCGCATTTTCGCAACCTCCTGAGCGACCTTTTGTTGAAAGCCTTCACCCTCGCGAGACCGCTTGGCTGGGGATCCCTCAAGAAACGGATGGGTTTGGACGCGCGTACGCAATAATCCATCGGACTGATTCACCTTTGTCATGCCGTTCCTCCACTCTTCACGATGGCTTGTCCCACTCGATGAAAGTTACTCACTGCGTTCGTAGAGCACGCATTCCCGTGCAGGATCGTCCGAAGCGCAGGGCTTGCAGGCGAGATATCTTCAGCAAGGACGCCCGTGGCTACCCACAGTATCCCCCTCATGCTCAAAGACCGAGTCACCATGACTCAGCCGATCACCTGCACAAGCGCAATGATTTAATGACGAAGGCTACCCTTGGGGAGGGCGGAAGATGGAGATTGAAACGATTGGCAGGTAAATGAGTCGCTGAAACTCTACAGAGAAAGCGATGTGGTCGGGAGCACGAGGTTTCAGCATGATCGGAAGAATTGAAAAGTCTTCAGACAGCGATTCTATCGGCGAATCCGATGTGAGCAAGGCAAGGAGCGTGACGGGGACTCCAAGCATTTGGAAGACCACGCAAAGACAGAGAAGCGAGATGAGGCAAACAACCCCCACACCTTGCTCTGATAAGCGCACTCCCCCCGGCTCAATCCACTTCATGCCTGAAAGCTACCGACTAGCATCACTAGGAGTCAAGTGACATCGTTCGGATATCGTTTCCATGCGTGGCTCACTTTACACCGCGACTGGTGCCTCTCGAATAGCTCGGATGTCCATCTTAAACCGGGAGCAACCAGAACCTTTGGACCCATGACAGGACCAGGAGTCGCGACGGTCGCGGGTGAGTCACCTCCGGGGTGACCTGAATTTCTACATCTGGCTGAGCGCAGCCTTTTCATACAGCGAGACAAAGTCCTGCGAGGGGAAGTCATAGACCCAAACATCCCCCGTTGAAATCGAATAGACCCAACCATGGAAATCTACCTAGCTTTTCCGAAGTTGAAGAGCAACGGAAGGGTGTGTCCGCAGATGCTCCAGCTGTGCACGGACATTCTCCTGAGTCGTCTTGATGAGCCGATCGTTGCCTGTGATGTCCGCATGGAGTTCACGCATCAACCGTCTGGTCGTTTCAGCTTGGCTCAACCATTCTTTGACAGCTGGCAGGTTTTTGACGTCCTCGGGATTCAACAGCGCCTTCATGACACCACAGTCCGTGTGGCCGCAGACGATGATGTGGGGAACCTTGAGAACCGCCATCGCGTATTCGATCGTCGCGGTAGTGCCGCCTTGCATCGAGCCGTACGGGGGCACGATATTCCCGGCATTGCGCAGAATAAACAGTTCGCCCGGATCAGTCTGCGTGAGGAGCGTCGGGTCGACACGTGAGTCCGAACAGGTAATGAAGAGTGCGCGAGGAGCCTGACTTTGAGACAGGCGTGTAAACAGTACTTTCTTATTCCCAAACACTTCGCTGCGAAACTTCAAGAAGCCATTTACCAGTTTCTCCATGATCCAGCCTCGTTCTGATCCTCACATGGGATTCTCTCCGCCACCGGTCTTTGCCACCTCCAGCGGATACCCTCATTCGACGTGCCTGTCAGCGTGATACCCTAGATCACCCGTGGGTTTTCATTCTCCGTACCCATGTCAACCTGCACAAAATCAATGTCTCCTGTATCGATATCGTACATCGCACCAGCAATCCCAAGACGACGCTCTCTGGCTAAGCAGTCGAGCGTCCGACTCCGTACTCGTAACACATGCACCACCCGCAAGACATGTTGCCTAGCCACAAAGTCTACGCCCCAGGCTCTCGCAGGCAACAATAGTTTTCCGATATCTTGGCATAAGATATCCTTCACAGACTGTTGGATCTCACTTACGATCGAATCCAAATGCTGGCACTGCACGGTTTCACCGGTGAGTCGAGTCTCATTGAGGAGTCTGACCGCAGCCGTAACCGCCCCACATTGCGAATGCCCCATAACAAGAATGAGTTTGGCGCCAGCCATGGCACACCCGTATTCCACACTGGCAATCACCTCATGACTCGGGACATGACCGGCAATACGAATGCTGAAGATATCACTCATGCTGAGATCGAACACCCCCTCAGCGGGCATTGGAGAATCAACACAGCTCAGGACGACCGCCAGCGGATGTTGTTCGACAGCAGTGGCTCGGACCTGACGCCTGAAATTTCTAGTCAGCCGCCGCTCCGTGCGGGCTCGTTCATGACCGTCCTTTAGAATTTGCAGAACCTGCTGCGGCGTGATGGCCTCTTGGAGTTCTCGAGTGGAATGCTCCAGATAGTGAATCTGATCCTCAATCTTGTACTCACTTCGAAATCCGACAAGACTCACCTCGACTCCATGAGCCGGTCCTGTTTGTTCCTTGAAGTCCCGAATCAAGTCGAGCACATCCGGATCAATATAGTCTGTGCTCTGCGCATCAAGGAGCACGCGCCCGTCACGAGGCACTTCGTGCAGGACTTTGGACAGTGCAGCACGATTCAGAAAGCTGACCTGGTTGGCGAGTTCGATATGGACCACATCACCACCCAGATGTTTCTCGACGAAGTGGTGCACCGGGCGGCGCATGTTGCTATTAAGAATGAAGCCGATGGCCACAGCGAGCCCGATAACGATCCCGACCAAAAGATCCGTGAATACAATGGCCGTGACAGTCGCCGCGAACGGGATAAACTGGTAGCGGCCTTCGCTCCACATTTGTTTGATTAAAGCTGGGCTGGCCAGTTTGATGCCGGTCATCAGCAAGATGGCCGCAAGAGAGGATAACGGGATGGTATTGAGCCACGTCGGTATCAGAGGAACGCTTACCAGTAGCAATATGCCATGAATGATAGTGGCCAGTTCGGTTTTTCCTCCGGCATTGACGTTCACGGAACTACGGATGATGACCGAAGTGACCGGCAACCCTCCGATCAATCCACAGGTCACGTTCCCGATACCTTGTGCCAACAGCTCTTGATTCGGCGGGGACGTGCGTTGATGCGGATCGAGCCGGTCGACTGCATTGAGATTGAGCAAGGTTTCAAGCGAAGCCACGATGGCGAGGGTGAGACCGGCGGTATAGAGCGCCGGGTTTGCCCACTGTGAGAAGTCTGGTCGTGGCAGGAGCTGAAAGAAATCCCCCAAGCCGTCAGCGACCGGAACCTGAACAAGATGGATCGGCTTGATGAGCCACGGCTCGCCGAGTTGCTCGAACCATAAACCCGCCCCAACGCCAAACAGCACCACGGCGACAGGAGCGGGGAAGAGAGACGTCTTTAAGGGCTTCCAGTTGTCCCAGAGGACGAGCATGGCAATCGACACCAAACCGATAATGGAAGAGCCCAGTTGAAAATCGCCGAGCATGCTGAGGAGCTCGGAAAAAGTAGTTTCCAGGTCCGGCTGCGAGAAGGCCATCTCCCCTTCCGGGTCAGGATCATGTCCGACAAGATGTGGAATTTGCTTTAAGATGATGATCGCGCCGATCGCGGTCAACAACCCTTTAATCACACTGGATGGGAAAAATGCGGAGATGAACCCGCCCTTGGCAAGGCCTAGACCGATTTGAATCAATCCGGCAAGAATCACGGCCATCAGAAACGCTGAAAAGGAACCAAGCGAGAGAATTTGCGCAGCGACAACTGCAGACAAGCCGGCAGCCGGTCCGCTCACGCTGGTATGAGAGCCACTCAACAGCCCTACCACGAGGCCGCCGACAATTCCGGCCAACAATCCGGATAGCAACGGGCCACCAGAAGCAAGAGCAATCCCAAGACATAAAGGTAGTGCGACGAGGAACACCACCAAGCCTGATTTCGCGTCAGCGATAATGGTGCTGAGCGAGAGATGGTTCGTCATGGGCAATTAGCACCTCCTCGTCCAGACGATCGGCATGATTTATACGGAGTACCGATTTGCTGGAGGAGGCTACTCGGAACTTGTTCGACGTTCGCCTTCTCTAGCAAATGAAAAACCACAGCCTGACAGCCGTGGTCTCTGTGGTTTCATGCTTCGCATG
>DCZN01000051.1:6761-22196 GCA_002331625.1 Nitrospira sp. UBA2083
TGCTCTCACCCCCATCCTTCCAGATGGGGAACTCCCGCTTGATTAGAATCGTCCGGAGCCTCTTGTGTGAAAATATAGTCCGACCGAACGTTTCACGTGTGAATCAAGCGGAGCGACCATGGTCGGACAACCCTTTGCATCGAGCATCCGTCCGAAATCATCCTGCTCGTAGGCTTGCTCATGAGAAACCTGCCTGGTCAGCCAGCCCGTGAAGAAGCCTGTTTGCATCTCGAGTTCCCATGTCCCAAGGGTGGTACACGCGTGTGACTGAACACTAAACATCGTCGGAAGCACGGTATGCCAGATTCCTCGGATACTCGTGAACGTGATGGCCGTGACTCGATACGATCCAGGAGGAAGCTTCAGCACAAATGGCCCCTCAAGAGGGAGATGGTTGATCAAGATGCGAGATCCGCTCGTTTGCTCCTCAACCCACCACTTCATCTCCCTCGGCCACGCAAGACCAGCCGACTGGGCCTTACCATAGTGCGTTAACCGTATGGTTCCGACGACTAAGCCATGGTTCTCATCGGCCATCGCGACCTCCGAAGGTGAGACTGGCGCGACGACGGTGGTGCACCCAAGTGCACAGCCTGTCACCAAAAGAAGGATGATCACGAGGAAAGTGCGGTAAATAATGGGGTAACTCATTTGACCCTCCATTTCTGCGTACCTGTCGAACGATTCAGAACACGTCCTTTCCAACGAATGGCTCTCTAGTGCATTTATACGTTCTTGATTGCAGGCCAACCGATCCCTACGTCTTCCTCCGTGTCTCTCTCATAAACATCAGTGGTTCGTCGGCATAGTGTATTCGGATTTCGCGTGTTCCTTTAGGATTCAGCGGAGCGAGGTTGTTATTCTTGTTGAAGGCTGGCAATTGCGGATCCAGTTTTCGTTCATCGCTCACCATTTTGGGATCCGCAGGGCAGCGTGATGGTAATTGGCACTCGACCACCTCTTCAATTCGAAAAGTGAGCAACGCCTCCGCTTCGGCTTGACCTACAGCGCCCTCGTTTATGATAGGCACATGCGAGGTGAATGCGCCCGCTGTGTCAAAGAACAAAGTCGTCACCATCACGAATAGAACCCCTCCCACAGACACTTTTGCCCCTTTCATCTCTTCCGCCTTTCTCCAGGAGAGTGGTTGAGCCACGCTCGTCCCTCCACTGTCAAGTATTGTTGCGCTACCACGCACCCGCTCTGAAGCTTTGATGGTTAAAATTCGAAACCTCCGAGCCGATTCTGAAAGGCCAACTTACTCCTCACCGACGATTCCAGCTGAGCCGTCAAAGTCGGACAATTACTCATGTCTATGATTTGCTGAAGTTCACCCGGTGTAGGCTCGAGGTCCTTGAAGACTTGTCCCGTGATCCATTCCGGGAATGATTCTGTCTCCCTCAGAAGCTCCCATGTCCCGAGCGAGGTACATCCTCCTGAGTGGACCTGAAATGTGGTGGGAAGCACAGTGTGCCATGTCCCCCATAGGCCATCAAAGCGGATGCCTTTGACACGATAAGAGCCAGCTGGTAGCTTCACCACAAATGGACCAGCTGTAGGAAGATCGGCGAGGACAAAGTGCGTTCCCTGGGTTTCCTCCTCAATCGACCATTTCAAACCCAGCGGCTGTTTGAGCCCCTCTGAACGATCTGTTCCGTGCCAAACAAGCTGAATATTTCCGATCACTAATCCATGGCTTCCATCTGTCGAGATAGGGTTCGACGTCGAGAGGGGAGTGACGACTGTCGTGCAACCGACTGCGAACTCACCTAGAAAAAGAACGCTCGCGAGGATGAGACTATGGCGAATCGGGTAATTCATAAAACTCCCTCCTTTTTTCGCACGGAGGTTAAGATTTTCTTTCAGACGCTCTGCGCCGTTTGCGGCGATTAGACTCAGCACCACTTAACAGCCAGGAGTGGGGCTCAAACAGCAGGGCTCTTGGTGCTATGGTGCTGAGACAATCAGGCTATGCGGAAGGAGGATGGAACACAGATGTGATCAATACCGGCAGATGAAGCACAGGACGAAACTCGCTGAGTACGCGGAGGAGACTAGGCCTTTCCGGTTCAAGCGACGGTGACAGTGCGGAAAAGTCCTCAGAAACAGGTTCCGATTCCGCGAGCATATCCGAATTCAACAAACCAAGGAGCGTGAACGGTGCCCCGAGCAACTGTGCGACTACGAAGACACAGAGGAACACGACCAAGCATGCCATAACCGTTGTGCGGAATGAAGCATGGGATATCATTCTGTCCACCTGATTTATTCGTTTAGTTTATCACATAAAAACACTCTGTCATATGCCCGGATAATGTACAGAGACTCTGTTGCTTCCGCATACACACTGGAGAAATCAAAAAGCACAGGTTGGCCGGCTCTCTCGATCAACGCGTACCACGCTTGGCCCGGTGTCTTTCATCAATCCTCCTTGTTCTTCTCAATGTGTCTCAGCAAGAGCCAGCCGATCAAACGACGCGAATCTTTGCCCTCTACGAACAAAGACCAGCAAACTCCTTCTGGAAAACCGGTTTTCTGCTAGGTGTTGTTGACATTCAGTTCCTGTCAGGGCATTTGTGTGGCGTGGTTCAACGCCCACCGGAGGGAGAATGCTGAGACGGGAGCTGCGAGATGAGCAATGGAAGTGGATTCAAGCGTGGTTGCCAGGCAAGGCGAGTGATCCTGGGCGGACGGCCATGGATACCCGCAAGTTTGTGGATGCGGTGCTCTGGATTGCCCGGACCGGTGCGCACTGGCGTGAGCTCCCAGAGAGCTTCGGCCCCTGGAATAGTGTGTTTCAGCGAGATATAACCGGTGGTCAAAAACAGGGGTGTGGGAACGGGTGTTCCGTGAACTATCAGGCGACCCCGATTTTGAATACGTGATGATCGATTCCACCATTGTCCGCGCCCACCAGCACAGTGCGGGTGCAAAAGGGGGGCTCAGGAGACGGAAGCCCTTGGCCGTTCGAAAGGCGGTCTGACGACAAAAATCCACACGGCAGTCGATGGCCTTGGCAATCCCCTGCGCTTTATCCTGACGCCGGGCCAGGCGTCGGACTACACACAGGCCGAACTCTTGCTGCAAGACTTGCCCGCTCAGTATGTCCTTGCCGACAAGGGATATGACAGCAGCAAGATCGTTGAAGCCATCGAGCAGTCCGGCGCAACAGCCGTTATCCCGCCACGCTCCTGTGTGAAGAACCCGCGCGAAACTGACTTCACGGTGTACGCCGAGCGGTACCGTATTGAATGCTTCTTCAACCGGCTCAAGCACTACCGCGCCGTCGCGACCCGCTACGCCAAGCGTGCGCGCAACTTTGCCAGCCTCATCTATCTGGCGGCTTCTATGCTGTGGATGAAATGAATGTCAACAGAACCTAGATCGCGTCAAACCACACACGGGCCGCCGCATCATTCGGCACACACAACGCGCACCGCTGAAGCGATGGTTATACAGTCTCAATCGATGTGCGCCTTGAACCATTCGAGCATGAGTTCCGGATGCTCGCCTAAGAAGTTGTAGCCATCGACCCGCCGAGTCGTGCTCTCGATCCAGACCAGTTTTTTATCCTTGGCAGAAATGTTGTCATAGATTGTCTCCGCATCGGAAGGCTTCGTGGTTACCTCGTCGCGTACCTGCACAAGCAGCGTTGGCATTCGCACCGCATTCGCATCTGTGATCGGCGACAGCCCATTGATGTGAATACCGGTCCAGGGGTGAATGGTTTTGTCGGACAACTCGACGCCGTTCACGTCTCCAGTCACTTCCGAGGTTTGTTCGATAAACGCCCTAGCCGAAACCGGCTGGAGTCCAAGCAGCGTCTTCACATGCTCGAACTCCTCCGGATGTCGCTTCATCGCGACCATGGTCGCATCACAACCGAGGCAGATGCTGAGTAAGCCGGTCTTCATCTTGCTTAAACCCCGCCGTCTCTCCGCATAGCGTAGGGAGCCAATCACGTCGCGATACTCGAATAGGCCCAGGCTGACGATGCCGCCATTGCCGGACCCGCTAAGCCCATGGTTGCGAAAATCATACGCAAGTACGTTATAGCCCGCGTCATGGAGAGCTCTGTACATGGGAAGGAAGTTCACCTCGATTCCGCCGAAGCTCGTCCAGGGCTCGAGATGCCCCGGATACCCATAGCGGTTGCCGCTCACGCAATGATTACAGATGACCAGATGGTCGGAGTACGACGGAATAAACCAACCTTCGAGGCCGACGCCGTCCATCGATGGAAAGCACACATCTTCATAAGCCATGTCGTATTCGTCCGGCCGTCTCAGAATAGGTGTGCGCCCACTGATCGAGAAATCTTCGGCAAGACCGTGCATAACCTCATTTGTTTGGGGGTGGTTCATTATGGACCCTCCTGCTTTGGTAGAGCTCATGTAGGTACTCACTAAACTCTTATTGCTGCTTGCCGGCTTGGCTTGTAGATTTTTGCCCAACACACCAACCGCCCGAACATTGATTCAAATATTCGACATTTTCGATCATGGCGTCATCAGCGATCTTGGCCTCAAATACCATCATGTCCTCCATAGTCTCACTTTGGGCATAGTTATAAACTCCGACCGCCTTGGCTCTTGCTGGAACCACGCACGAGTTTTGCCTTTTGTCTCCGATAAAATGGTTACGCATCGATAACTCGTCCCCTAGCCTGAATCAAGAGACGAAGACAATCGACACGTGACCAACCTCGGTCCACGACAACACTCCAGGCTCCTCTTCGGCGCTGCAAGACTGGAGTAGCAGGAATACACCGAGAAAAATGGCAATGATGCTGGGCCAGATCATCGAGAGAGTACCAAGAACGAGAACAAACGTGATTGCCGCCAATGTATGTTGGATGAACTGGCTTTTGACTATAAACATCAGGTCCTCCATCCATGCCATGTTTCTTTCACTTTGCCGATTTCTCCGAACTGGTTTCGACCGCGACAACAGTGTCGCGGTGTGATGTCCCTACCCCACAGGCCTACTATGAAAAGTACCGACTATACCGGCTCAACCCGTTTGACAGAGGTTGCAATCGGGATGAACCGGGTAAGCAGCCTTGGTCTATAGCGTTCAAATGTCACTGATCCTCCCCCCCATTATCAGCTTGTCGTGTACTTCACTAAAGGCTGATGTGACCACCCTCATGGTTCACGCCGCTAACACCATCATGACGAGGGCCACATCAACGGATAGGGCTGTCTCATGACTTCCTTCTTTCTGGTTATCGCAGGATGCTCGTGCCAGAGCTCTCAGGCATGGCCTCAGGGGCAAGGATCGTTTGCTCGGCCTGCAGCCAGTCATCGAGATCATGCCCGTCACAGGCACCCCGTTCTTGGTATAGTTCGTAGGCGCGCACGGCGATACAGTGCTGTACCTCGTCGTCACCCGAAGCAGCCGGAGCCGACTCGCTGTTGACCGAGCGTTTCGATGGTGCCTCTTTCTTTTGGTCACTATGGGTTTTCATGAGTTCTCCTTGTGCTTTGTGCTCTTGGTCTGCCTTTTGTGTTCAACCGATCCTGTTGGTGGCACTCAACTGCTCAGTCTTCGACTCTCGCAGACCTCACGGGCCTTTCCGGATCAATGAGTGGTGTCGCAAGGCCAAATCGCGTGCCTCATGCATGGCCTTCCGATAGTCATCCGCCATGGCACGGATATTCTCGATATGCTTATGCACGTTGTCGCTGCCGCCGGAATATTCATCCGGAAACTTTTCGTAATATTCGGCAAGTACCTCCCACTTCTCCGCTTTGGCTTTAAGATTCTTCGCCTCGTCGGCATAGTACATCTCCAACTTTCGATGATCCCCTGACTTGATCAGCGCTTCAATATCGTCCGATGCCAAGACGGGCATGCTCATCAGCAAGCCGAGAGCCAAGAATATTCCGGTCCATTTCCTTATCGTCATGGTAGGTCCTCCTGTGATAGCTCGAACAATTGAGTGCCTGAAGCGTGAGACTGTTGATCGACTCATCGGATTCTCGCGGCTCCCTTGCACGCTCGTTCATCAGTACGCCGGAGGATTCGTGCTCCGCACAATCGAAATCACGGCGTAGCCTAGCATGGCGAATATCACGGCCATTCCTCCCAAGTACAACCACACTCTATTCATGATGTCCTCCTTAGATTCTGGTTCTCCTGTGCTGATGCGAGTCTGCAGAATTCACATCTCGTATCCCATATCCCAACATTCACCTCCCCTGCCTCGGCTGAGTGAATCACCTCTCTACTCCTCATGCTTGCACCGAAGTTATGCTCATGGTGCTATCTCGCCGTCATGTCTACCCATCTTGCTCTTACTGCTTGGGGACTCGGCGATTAGCCATGATGAGCGGATCGATCCGCTCGCCGCAGTTGACGCAGCGAAAGCCTGACGACTCACACAGCTCCAGCAGAATTTCCTCGGAGCCATCCGGAATCATCGACACCATGTATCCGTGACAAGGGGGACAGGCCTCGCTCTGTTCAGCAATTGAAACCATGTGTTTGTCCCCGTGCTGCATGACATTTGACTCGTCTCATCGTTTGCCATCTCAAGAACAAAAATGGGATCGCGTTACGCACAAGTACCGTAACGAACCTGGTTCCACATCCACTACTAGGTGATCGCCCAGAGCGAGACGAAGACTTACCTAGGGTTCAGAAGTTATGAGGTTTTAATGCAGACCAGCGAAGTGTCTTGTCCCGAGTGAGCCCAGATTGATCGGTCACTGATCATGGTTTGACGTAACGCGGGCAGTGCGAATGAGCGAATACCTTTTCTATCGGTATTGCGCTTCGTACCAACTCACGCCCCCCTAGTAATTGACCTAGTTCCGAGGGTGAAACTCTCCTAGGCGGCACAGGGAGTGGGCCTTTAATGAATCTCAGCTGTTGCGATGACCGCCTTAGAGGCCTAAGATTCATACGACTTCGATGGATCTCGGCAACAGAAAATAGGCGTATCAGCTCATGCATACATCACTCCTTTCTCACACACGTACCCTCCTACTTGCCGCGGCCATTGTTGCCGTCTTCATACTTGACTGGCGTACCCCCCTCGGTTTTGGAGTCTTTGTTCTCTATGCACCAATCTGTCTGATGTACCTCTGGCGTAACGGATGGTTCACCGCATTCCTGACAGGTGCGATCTGCTCTATGCTCATCGTCGTAGGACTCTTCCTTTCGCCGCCAGGAATGCCGGCTTCATGGTCAGCCTTCAGCCGGGGCATGGGACTGCTCGCTCTTTGGTCGGCGCTCTGGGGTGGAAAATTGTTCGCACAACGCACGCGTGAACTTGAACGTACCCAGGCAGAGCTCGGGCAAGAAGTGGAGCAGCGCACAAAAGCAGAGCAGGCCTTACGCATCACGAATGAGCAGCTCGAATCTCGTGTGGCACAGCGGACTGCACAACTTCAAACCGCTCTCGATCGCTGGGAACTTGTGACCCAAGCCACACACGACGGTGTGTATGATTGGGACTTGACGATCCACCTGATTGTCCATTCGTCTCAGTGGAAGGAGATGCACGGATTTGATCACGAAGACAGGGATGAGACCTTTGACCAGTGGTCTAACCGCATCCATCCCGACGACCGGGCCAGAGTCCTCAGGCATCTCGATGACTATCTTGCGAGAAATCGACAGGAGTTTCGGGAGGAGTACCGCATCCGAAGACGGGACAACAGGTGGATCTGGGTGCTGGACCGCGCGTACGCCCTGTGGAACAAGGAGGGGCAAGCCATCCGCATGGTCGGATCGGAAAAGGACATTACCCATCGGAAACATGCAGAAGCACTGCTACGTCAACACGAAGCTCAACTGGTCGATTTGACCTCGAA
Organism: Nitrospira sp. UBA2083; assembly: GCA_002331625.1. Lineage (GTDB taxonomy): Bacteria > Nitrospirota > Nitrospiria > Nitrospirales > Nitrospiraceae > Nitrospira_D. The sequence continues at coordinate 14,585 of DCZN01000051.1, forward strand.
ATTACTGAAGGCACAGGATCAGGAGCGACAACGGATCGCCCGTGAGCTACACGACGACATGACGCAACGGCTTGCGGTCCTGGCAGTGGAGCTCGGCTCCCTCACGCGAACCTATCCATCCGATGCACCAACCCAATTCCACATCGAGCACCTTCGCAAAGCAGCCGCCCAACTGGCTGAGGACGTCCATAACTTTGCCTACCGGTTGCATCCGTCGCTCCTTGAACACTTGGGTTTAGAGGCCTCCATCCGAGACCAGATCGATGACTTCAATCGCCGTACTGATCTAAAGGTCGGGTACGTGCAACGAAGTGTGCCCCCATCCCTTTCGATGGACATCGCGACCTGCCTCTACCGGGTGGCACAGGAAAGTCTTCAAAACGTGCTCAAGCATGCCGAGGCTTCAGAGGTGCTTGTCCGCCTCATCGGCACCACCAGAGGAGTGGGTGTCTGTATTCGCGACAACGGAATAGGATTTGCTCAAGAACCGTCAGGATCCAGTTCCAGCGGGCTAGGTCTCATCAGCATGGAAGAGCGAGTGCGTCTCTTTCATGGAATCTTTCGCATTCGAAGCAGTCTAGGCAAGGGAACAGAGGTTCATGCGTGGATACCGCTCTCCGATTCTCAGCTGGACCGACCATTTGACGCTCAGAATCCGATCGCACAGCCTCTATCAATGTCTTGATGCTGCTCGCGTGAATCGTATGGAGAGATGAGCCAATGACGAGACCGCGCGCCTTGTTGGCCGACGACCACAGTATGATGCTGGCGGGCCTGTGCAAGCTTGTAGAAGAAACCTGCGAAATCGTCGGCACTGTGGGAGATGGTCATGCCCTCGTGGAAGCGGCTCAACGACTCGAACCCGACGTGATCATCCTGGACATTGTCATGCCGTTACTCAATGGGATCGACGCCGCACGGCTTATCAAGCGGCTCCGTCCCGAAACCAAACTGATCTTTCTGACCATGCAGACGAGCCCGACCTACGCTACGGAAGCCTTGGAAGCTGGTGCGAGTGGATATTTACTGAAACATTCTGCACCGGTGGAACTACCACTGGCGATCGATGCGGCGCTCCGGGGGCAACGCTATCTGACCCCGTCCATCGCCACACCGGTGTTGGATCGTGCGGTGAACCCAGAACATGTGCCGACTGTAAAGAACCCCGTGGCCACCCTTACCCCACGCCAACGTGAAATCCTACAATTGATCGGCGAAGGCAAGGGGACCAAAGAGATGGCCACACTTCTCAACGTTTCTGTAAAAACCATCGACTTCCATAAAACACGCCTGATGCAGCATTTGAATATTCACACCACCGCCGAACTAATGCGCTATTCCATCACACAGGGTCTTGCCTGCGATAGACCGTAGCCGCTGCTGACTTTCTCCACACGCATCTTCTAGGAAACTTCGGCCTATTCGGCTAGGTCCTTCTCTAGTTCCGCTCCTCCCCTTCCCTTTGTATAAACAATCCAAGGTCAACAAGAGACGACCACGTGCTCCGCCTGATCCTTCACGGCAAGTAAGCTTGTTTCTTACTTCAGCTTGGAATGATCCGATGGCGCCACCAATGAGGAGGCCCTGTGAAGAAACCGCAGATCCTATTGGCCGACGACCATCCCGAGATGGTGCTCGTGGTGCAACGTCAGGTTGACGAGATGGTTTCCATCGTCGGTGTTGTACACGACGGTGTCGAATTGCTCCGAGCAGCGGAAGTCCTCAGGCCGGACATAATCCTGCTGGATATTTCGATGCCGCACATGAACGGACTCGAAGCAGCGCGCCGGCTACTCGCCTTAATGCCGGAGCTGCGGATTATCTTCCTCACCGTCCACGCTCGACCGTTCTATGTGACCGAGGCGTTTCGGCTGGGGGCGCAGGGGTACGTGCTGAAGAGCTCGGCCCACGAGTTGCCAATCGCCATTGACCGCATCATGCAGGGCGGTCGGTTCTTGAGCTCTACCTTGCGAGAGACCCATCCGGAGATTGTATCGGCTGACTCACATGAGTAAGCGAGGGTTCTGAGTGGTAGATCTCGTGATGGTGAACTGGGTAGCTTCCCAGTTCCGACCGCAGAAATGAGTATGTAGAGTACCGAACAACGATAGACCGAGTGTCCCATCTTGTTTGCCACCAAGAAGTAGGAGTTCATGATTCGCACGATGTTGATCAGTCTCATGACATTCCGCGTGATTAACATGACCCTATCCACGACCATCTTATCTTCTCAAGGGAGAGGACTATGAGTACGATCGCGCACATCCAGCCGAGACATTCCACACCACAGTTATCGCCGCTCATTTCTGCACACACTGCCGCATCATCGACGATGTATTGACCCCACAAGGCCAGCAGACCGGAAAGGTCCGCTGCCGGAAGTGTGGAGTCATCTTCGCTGACCCTGCCGCTCCAGTGCGGGATGAGGCCTGACCACAGTAAGGAGTTATGCGATGAAATATAGACGTATCTGGTTCTACTCACTATGGAAAAGCGTTTGATTAACCTTGTGGGAAACGCCTTACCCGTTCGTACAACAAGGCACTGCATGCTCTTTTCAAACTGGACGGTGCATTCCCCCCATCTGCGAGTGCGCCGTTCCCGACAAGAGTTCCAGCGGAAGGCGAAACCGCCTGTGAAACACAACACGAATGAGGAAGCCTGAAAGCAGTATAGATCTGCCAAGGCACTCGCTCTAAAACATGCGCAGCAATCTTAGCAATCACTATTCTGAGCGACTGCCTCTCGTTTTCTATCATCTGGGTGTTGATGTGGAACTTATCGGCTCCCTCACGATTCGGTTGATCGTCAACCCCTGAACCAGGATCGAAAATACCACGACGGCGTACGTGATCGTCACAAGCGCGTCACGTGAATGGCCTGGTGGTAAGGAGAGGGCCAGCGCCACAGACACGCCGCCTCGCAGGCCGCCCCAGGTCAGGATTGTCACCGTGCGAGCAGTAAACTCCCGGACGAGGCTGAACAGCCTGATCTGGAGCACGACACTCAGCCAACGTGCCGTCAGTACCAAGGGAATGGCCACAAGCCCTGCAAGCAAATACGGTTGTTTGAAACTCAGCACAAGTACTTCTAATCCGATCAACACGAACAAGACGGCATTTAACAACTCGTCCAATAACTCCCAGAAATTATCAAGGTGTTCACGGGTCGCCTCCGACATGGCCAATTGTCGTCCGTAGTTTCCGATAACCAGACCGGCTACCACGACAGCGATCGGACCTGACGTATGAAGCAAATCCGCCATTCCGAAACTGCCCATGACCAACGCGAGCGTAATAAGAATCTCCACTTGATAATTGTCCACAGACCTGAGCATGCGGTAAGCCATATAACCCAGAGCACCTCCGAGTGCCGCGCCGCCAGCTGCCTCTTTCGCAAACAATACCACCACGTCGGTGACCTGAATGGTGTCTTTCGGAACAAGATTTAGGATCACCAGAAACATCACGACGCCGACTCCATCATTGAAGAGTGACTCTCCTACGATCTTCATTTCTAATGCCTTCGGCAATCTGGCCTGCCGGAGAACCCCCATGACGGCGATCGGGTCAGTGGGTGAAATTAATGCCCCGAACAGCAGGCAGTAGAGAAACGGCAGCGAGAGGCCGACGAGATCGAATAATACATAGCCCACCAGCCCGATAAGGACACTTGAGACAATCGTCCCCACCAAGGCAAGGGAGCCGATAACCCACTTGAGATCAAGGAGGTCGTCCAGCTTCACATGCAGCGCACCGGCGAACAGCAAAAATCCCAGCATGCCATGCATCAAGGCTTCGTTGAAATCAATGGCGCCAATGAACCGCTGCGCATCAGCCTCAATACCAAAACTCAATTTCCCCAGAACAAGCAGGATGAGCGAGAACGCCAGCGACACGGCCATCAGCCCGATCGTCATCGGCAACTTCAGCAGCCGATGATTCACATAGCTGAACAGCGCGGCGAGGCAAATGAGGATCGTGAGTGTGTGGATCAACGGCACAGGAGTAATCTTTCAGTGACATCAATACTATTCATCACTGCTACACCAACCCGTTTCCATTCCAACCATCGATCCGTGTCGGAGGTTGGGCACTGATCCGGATTCCCTCAGCGCATTAGAGCACCGTGCACGTAGAAAATAATATGCGGATAGCGAGGGACGCACAGGTCTTATCGGATGGCAGACGAGCACTTATCCGCACAGCTTCTGTGCACTGACTGCTGGGTCGCTTGAGATCCTCTTAGCACGGTTCACGAGGGAAGCCTGTAGACAGGCCATTACTGCTGTGTGTGGTGATTGCCATCCCGCTTCACATTCTTGGCCTTCGCTTTTTCTTCTTTCACAGCAATCACACCTCCGATTTCTGCATCGATGTGGATCTTCATGATTGCCTTCTCCGATGTTACGATTTCAACTTCCCAGATCAGTCTCTCATGCTTCTGCTCCAGCTCAACTCCGATGACCGTACCCAACACCTTCTCTGAAGCAATTTTGATGGCTTCATGAATCGATACCTTCGCTGCGGCAGCCTTCTCAACCTTATTGGGTTCTCCCGAGGCCGAGCCAACCTCCATGATGAGGCTGGCGGCTAACACGAGTGCGGCCAGCGTAAACTTTCTGAAATATCCTACAGGCATGACCCTCTCCTTGCAGGTTGTTACGAAGTTCCCAATTTCACGATTCTGACTGACCTGAACAATCGAACATCCCTCATCTGACTTCCTTACTCGCAATGCAGAACACCATGTAGCATACCGATGTCTAATCCCGGGAAACCCTTATTAGAACTCTTCACCTTGATGGAGCAGCTCACCGTAACAACGACAGTGCCAGACCCGATAGACAGTGTCCTGAGGATGTTTCTGGCCCAGCACACAAGAGAAGGCATTGGAGATTCCCTTTCGATACGACATCACGCCACCGCGACATCGACAGGCCACTACAGAAATGCGGTGAGTCATGGCCTGTTATTTTCTTGTCATCCGCCCTTCAAAAAGATTACCGGCTCATCGGCAAGAGGAGTTCGACCTCTTTGCATATATCTGGACTGGCCAAATTGAGATTCCTTCTCTTGGCGGGGACCAGCAACTGCGGATCCAACATCCTTCGATCCCTCTGAAGCCTCCGGTCTTCGGCGCAACGCGAGGGTGACGCGCGCTTAGTGACCTCCTCAATTCTAAAACTGAGCAGTGCTTCCTCTGCCGATATCTTTTCAGCCTGCCTTCCGACACGCTTGTTGACGATGGGTTCGTACACGGCCCACACGCCTGATACATCAAGTAATCCGCTTAGCACTAAGAACAACACTCCGCTTGCAGAAAGGCTTGTTATGCTCATGGTTCTTCCTTACATCCCAATGTAAACTTTTCTTGGCATCACGAGCTTGCAACGATCATCAGGCCACACAGTCTGTGTGGTGCGGACAACACACCGAGCACCTCTCAGAGAAGCTCATGCACGGATTCAATACGCTATACTGGAGAGACTAGCCCTGAGGAGGATGGAAGACCGACGTTGAGAAAATCGGAAGGTGAACCGAAAGTTGAAACTCTGCATGGGAACTGGAACGGCTCGGTGTGCCTGGTTCCAGTGTGATCGGAGGAATTGAGAAATCTTCGGAAAGCGATTCTACTGGCGTATCCGACATGAGAAGACCAAGCAGGGTGACCGGAGCGCCGAGCATTTGCGAGACCACACACATGCAGATAAATACGATCAGAACCGCCGCCGCTGTTCCCTCGGTGAAATTGCCAACTGCCCCTCTGACAAATTTGTGCATAGTAAGCACTATACTCTAGCGCAGACTCACGGGCAAGCAGGACTGAGAAAGCTCTTCAGTCCAACCAGTCTGTGAGAAACAACTGCCCATGCTCAAGACACTTATGTCATTCGCTGATCCGACCAGGCATAGGCCGCGCCAAAACAACTACCGGCCACTGCAGCTTGGATAAACGCATTCTCAACATGGACGGCAATCGCCCACCACAGGACGGCCGCGAGTAAGCCCGCCACCGCACCAAGAAGAATCTTGCCGCCTGAAAGTTTAAGCAAGTCGGTAAACAACACCCATGCGACCATATACACGACACCGGCGGCAATCGCGGCCCAGAGGTGCATGAGGTCTCGCTTGAAAAACCAAACTTGGACCGCCCCGGCGAGGCCTCCAAGAATCAGGCCTGTGATCGCCCGTTTAATGAAGATGGAATAGTGAAACGTTGAATCAGACAATTCACCCTCCCCTCTGCAACCTTGTTCCCACGCACAACAGACATCCGTCGAGTCACCGCTCCACAACCCATCAATATAACCACACCTGCCCTCCGGAGCGGAGCGAGACACCGGATTGCGGAGTCACCTGTTCGATGCCGAATATCCAGCGACGCTCTGGGCGCATCACATAGAGCTTCAAACTCTCTACCATCGATCTCCCGTCAAACGGCTCCAGAGATTGTTCACCAAGAATCTGTTGCCACGCCGGTCGCCATCGTGAAGGCCGCACATGGATGGGGTCGAACCCATACCAGCTCGGGTCAAGCTGAATCAGTTTGGTATCATAGGCAGCGGACAACTTGAGCAATCCTTCATTCAGACGTTCCGCTCTCTCGATGGCCTGACCATGCGTCAACCGACAGGACGGCAGGAAAATCGACCGGAACGCGAGAAACTTTGTGTGTGAGAGCAGGTAGACGCTAGCAAGCGGAAGATCGGTGAGCACGATATCCTTGGTCACACGGCCAAGACGAATCAGGACCTCTTCGACCCAGCTCAGTGTTCGTTCAACGGTAAAGCCGTATAAGATGTCGTTGCCGACATCCGTCACCAGCCCCCTGGTGGCCACCGGAGGTCGGCGCTCCAACTCATTCCACAAACCCGACTTGAGGATACTCGGCAACGTGCGCACGATAAAACGACTAGGGGCTCCATAGGATCGACCATGACCGAGAGCGGCTAGGACTTCGACATCTGCCCCCCAAACGGATCGCGCCGCCGACACGATGGTCTGAAACCCTCGGGTCAGGTTGCTCGCACCAAGGGCCACGACCCGAGCCACGTCAGATGCCATCAGCGTCTTGAGCGCATTCGAGGGTCTCAATGGAAATCTACTCCCATCACCTGAGCGCACGGGTGCGGCGTCGGCCATGTTAGGTGGGCGGAGGACAGGTTGTTTGTCTGGTGTCGCGACCAGGCCCCCGTGTGATTTCGATTCGTGCGACACCCTTCACATTGGCGCAGAGATCTCCCAGTCCCGGTGTGACGAGTCGGAACGGTCCACCTTTTGTCTCAGGCAAAGCGGCTCCCTCGAGCTCGTAGACCAGCACGCCATGCTCTCGCGCCTGCTGCAGTGTCAGGCAGGCAGAATACCTTCCATCCCCGGCATGAAAGGCGACATGGTCGGCTTCGATCGCCAAGGCGGGAACATCGAGCAGCCCTTTCACCCGAATCCCCCGGCCCCTCATGCCTGGCATGACCGTGGACACGTCGAGCTGATACTCTTCCGGTAACGCCGCGATCGCCGTGCGATCGAGTGAGATCGGTTGCACCACGGCACCTTCGATCCGGACTCGCCCTGCGCCGCTCTGTTCCTTCTCAGTGAGTGTCTTGATCATC
>DCZN01000050.1:0-9326 GCA_002331625.1 Nitrospira sp. UBA2083
AGGCCAGACACTCGTCTACGAATGCCGCTATCACGTGGTCCCCTATCACGGAGAGACCGGCGTCCTGTTAGTCTTACAGGACGTCACCGAACATACGGAGTTGGTTCACGAAGCCTCGCAGATCGCGCGGTTTCAATCCGTGCTGGCCCGCATCGGCACGCTGGCCGTGAGTGACGCACCGGCACACGAGTTGATGAGTGAAGCCGTGAAGCACACCGCTGAGGCGCTCAACGTCGAGCTCTCCAAGATTCTGGTCCCGCGCGATGCTGACGATCATCTCGTTGTCGTGGCCGGCGTCGGCATCAAACCGGAGCTCATCGGCAAATTAACCATCGAAGGTGGAACTCACTCACAGGCCGGCTACGCCATTCGCGAGCGGCTGCCGGTCGTCGTGCGTGACTTACGGAAAGAAACCCGGTTCACTCCGTCAAAACTTTTAACGGAGCATGGCGGGATTGGGGGTATGTGCGTGCCGATGCTGGTCGAGGACCGGGTGTACGGAGCCATGACCGCGCACTCCAAGAGGGTTCGCGACTATACGGTCAAGGAGCTCGAGTTTCTCTGCACGGTCGCCAACACCGTGGCGACCGTACTTGAGCGACGGCGGCGCACCGACACCCAACGTGATCTCTACCACCGGCTGTTCATGGCTGCGCGGGACGGGATCATGCTGACCGACACGGAGGGTTGCATCCTGGAATGGAATCCCGCCCTCGAACTGATGACCGGCTGGACCAGCGAAGAAGCCTTGGGACGACGTCCGTCTATTCTAAAGTCCGGAAAACACGGCCAAGAATTCTACGACCGTCTGTGGCACGCATTACGATCGGGTCTCTCCTTCGTCGATCGGTTTGTGAATCGTCGCAAAGATGGATCTGACTTCTTGGTCTGGGAGAGCGTGAGCCCGGTGAAAGACCGCGACGGCAAGACCCAGTATTACATGGCGATCCTCACGGACTTGACCGAGCGGGAGCAGATGTTGGAAGCGTTACGGCACGCCGAACAGGTCAAACTGGTCGGACAATTGGCCGGCGGAATCCTGCACGAAGTCCGTAATCCGTTGATCGGCCTTGGAAGCCTCGCAACCCATCTGGCCGATCAGGAACACTTGCCGCAAGCGGCGAGGGACCGCTGCCGACTGATTGCACGTGAAGCCACCCGGATCGACGAATTGCTGGAGTCTCATTTGGGCCAACTCCGACCCCGCCCGTTCGACCTCCAACCCTGCGACCTTCCCTTGCTCATCGATGATATGCTGACCCTGCTCAGACCGAATCTGATCAAGCAGAATGTCCAGGTGAAAAAGGTGATCGCCGCGGATGTCCCACTGGTGGAGGCCTCTCGCGCCCATCTTCAACAAGTCTGTCTCAACATTACAATGAATGCGATTGATGCCATGCCCAACGGTGGAGTTCTCACTATCGCGGCACGATCGGAATCCAGGCGAGGCCCCGGCATTCTTCTTGCGTTCGCCGATACCGGCAAGGGGATCCCCCCAGACGACCTCAAGCGGATTTTTGAACCCTTCTTCACGAGCGGGAAGGCAAAGGGCGTGGGGCTTGGACTGACGATCACGCACGATATAGTCGAGCGACATGGCGGGCAGTTGGCCATCTCGAGTCCGCCGGGCAGCGGCGCGATCGTGGAAGTGTGGCTCCCATTGAAATCTGAGATATAAGATGACGTGGCAACTCCTTCTCGTGGAAGACGAAGCCTCGGTTCGTGAAGCCTTTGCGCTGCGCCTGAGCGATCAGGGCTATCTGGTCCAGACCGCCGGTTCGGGCGAGGAAGCGCTGGGGTTACTTCGCAGCTCCGAGCCGGACATCCTGGTGCTCGATCTGGTCATGCCGAATCTCTCCGGCTTGGATGTGCTCGCCCGTGTGAAACAAACCTCGCCCAACCTGCTGGTGATCTTGGTGACTGCCAGAGGCACGGTGAAAGATGCCGTCGAGGCCACAAAATTGGGCGCGTTTGACTTCGTCGCCAAATCCATCGATATGGAAGATCTCCAGCATGCCCTCACCAGAGCGACCCAACTGCTCACATTGCAGCGTCAAGTGCATCGACAAAGCGGGCAAGATGTTGAGCGCTATGGACTGGACCGCGTGATCGCCCGGAGCCCCACCACGCAGACCTTCATGAATCAGGTCCGTGAGCTGGCGAAGAATGACCGTGTCACCGTCCTACTTCAAGGTGAGACCGGCACCGGCAAGCAATATGTCGGCCGTGTCATCCACTACAACAGCACCAGAACCCATAAGCCCTGTATCGAAGTCGATTGTCCTGCCATTCCACGAGAACTCTTCGAAAGCGAACTGTTCGGGCATGAGAAAGGGTCATTCACCGGTGCGGCAGCACGTAAGACCGGATTGATCGAGCTCGCGGAGGGAGGCACCCTCATGTTCGACGAGATCGGCGACCTGCCGCTCCCGTTGCAAGCCAAGTTGCTGAGAGTCATCGAAGAGCGCACGTTCCGACGCGTGGGTGGCTCGGCAATGATCCCGGTCGATGTTCGATTCATGGCAGCCACGAATCGGAACCTGAAAGAAGCGGTTGCCAAGGGTGAGTTTCGAGAAGACCTCTATTTTCGGTTGAATGTCGTGACCCTCCCAATCCCGCCCCTGCGGGAGCGGCAGGATGACATCCTACCGTTAGCGGAGCAATTCCTGGCTCGGTCAGCCCTTTCACTCAGAAAACCGGTTCGCCGGTTAGGGGACAGCGCCCAAGCCCTTCTGCGGCAATACCACTTTCCCGGCAATGTACGTGAGTTGAGCAATCTTGTAGAACGGGCGGTACTCTTCTGTCAGGACGATACTCTTGAAGCTGTGCATTTTCCATCAGATATGCAACGGGTCTCTTCACCGCCGATTGCAGCGATCGACCTTACTGCCTCCACATCCTCTAACACCCTCGATCCGTCTCAGGTTCACCTCTCGTTTCACTTGGGCGAGTCGCTTGCTGAGCTCGAAGACCGCATCATTACCGCAGTCTTGCAGCGCTCCGACGGAAACAAATCCCTAGCTGCCAAACACCTCGGTATCACCCGTTGGATGTTGGACAGACGGCGTAAGCCCAACTCCTAAGCGAGCACGGACGCACAGCCGCACAATTACTCGTGCACCGATACACGTTCACCACATCATGTCCAGCACCCATGCCCAGCCGACTCAGAAACCACTTTGCTTTTCTGCTGAGATACGACCCGTTGCCATCCATCCGTTCCTCTCCACGTCAGGATCGCCGATTGCATAGGGTACCTGTGGCAGAATTCTGGCCGAACCGGACGATGAACTGACAAGACATCTGTCTACCCCACATTGAAACGGACATCATGCTGTTGCACACCTATACTCTGACGGTTTCTCTCGTCGTTGTCTTGAGTCTTCTCTGTCCTGTTGGTTCCCATGCTGCACCCGGCCCATCGAAATCCAGCGACAATGGGGGCCGTTTCGTACTGGAATACGTCGAGTCCTTGGCCCACTCTAAGATCGACAAGTGGGCCGCAGCAGACTTGGGCTGTCTGAGCAGAGGGAAAGGCACTTCCAGAAGTACCGCCCGAGAATTGACACCGGACACAACCCGACGCTGCTGGGACGACACCCTGCATGGTCATACCACCATGGTCTCACAGCAGGCTGAATCCGGTGTCTTCAGTGCCACTGGGCGTGGTGTCGGTCTTGGCCTGTTACATGATCGGCACCGGGCTACGGAAAATTGGAAGAACTACCCGCCAGCCGTTTTTGTTTCTCCCCCAATCATCCTGAACGGTCATGCTCCAATCCCTCAGACCAGCGTCGTGCGAATCAGTCCCCAGCAACAATTTGCTCTGTCGAATATTCAGGACGGCTCGCTGGTTTCTGTACAGGGGCAGGCCGTTGACATCAAGATCGTCTATCCAAATCCTTTCACGGCCCCCCTCGCCCTCAGGCCGGAAGAGATCTGGTGGGTGAATGGATCTCAGCGCCACTTCGGACCAGTTCGCGAGCTCGTGGCTCGGTTTATTGTGGTGACCGGCTTGCGTAAGCTTGGCTTTGCCGCAGATCGTGCCGTCATGAACGAGGTGCTTCCCGGCGTTCCGCTCATCGCAACCACACAGTACGGTCTTCGGCCAGACAACGGAAGGAAGTTTGACCAGGCCGACTCGACCCCTGCCCTCTTGAAGGGAGAACTCGTCAGAGGGTCGACGCGATGGTGGGAGCGCGCCGACGCAGAGCCTTTCATGCAGGAGGCCGTAGAACAGGCCGCCCATCTTGCTGCAACAGATCGTGCAGACCTGCTGACTCGCCTGCTGTTGATCGATCCCACACACGTGCACGCTCATACCCTGCGAGGCGAAGACGCATATCAGGCGTTCCTGAAGCAAGGCATCACGAAAGGCGGCTTAGCAGCCGATGATGCGGCGGCCTTGCAGCAAAGCGCCGAACTATACTGGACCATTCAGGCGCAAACTTGGCGACAAGAACTCACCGCCGTAGCAGAAGGCTATGAACCGGCTGCAGATGCCCTCTATCGATCCCTAGCCTCGTATGAAGCGTTGGGTCAGCTTCAGCAGGCCACCTGGGAGCAGCGCCGCCGCTTCGGAGTGTTGACCCGATGGAATAATGATCCGACCGGCGCGCTCAGCATTCATGAGGCGTTGCTACGCGAAACGGCCCCAGAGACCGCCGAGTACGCAAAAATCTTGACAGAGCTTGCTTGGGATCGCATCCAATTTGTGTCGTGGAATCGACGTTACGACCATCCTTGGTTGCAGCAGGCTCAGGCCGAAGCGGAACAGGCGGCCCAGTTACTGCCTCAGCCGTACGATAAGCTGCCGGCGCACTACGCGCTGGTGGCCGTGGAATCACTGTCGGTGCCACGCAAGCTCGATCACTTTCAGCAACGGATGCGGCAAATCAATCAGGACGTCGATCAGATTCCCGGGTTGAAGGGCCTTCAAGGGCAACTGGTCGCAAACGATCTCGTGAAATCGCTGACGCCGGAGACTGCCGCGATCGTCTTGCCGAGCCCACCGCGTTCGCTCGAAGTGCTCAATGTGGCCGTGCATGCTAATCCGCCTCAGCAAAATATCCTCTGGCAGTGGAATTTCGATCAAGACCAGCCGGGACACCTCCCCACTGGTTTCACCCAGATGGGTTCGGACGATGGGGCTACGGAGGGCTGGCAGGCCCTGGTAGATCGGGATGGGACAGACGAGCTGAATAGAATAGTCCAGGCTGCTACCTGCCGGACACCAGAGTGCGTGCGGCTCCTCGTCGCAGAGGGAGTCAGAACCACTTACCCTGATGTGACGGTTCAGGTGCGTGCTCCCCATTCGATTGAGCGGAGCGAACTCGGCATCGCCATCGCCGTCATAGACCGAAACAATTATTACGCCATTACACTGCAACCCACGAGCGGCCAGGTCACGACACGACGCGTCACGAACGGCGAAGGCACCGTGTTGGGGCAAGTCACGACTCGACTGGCACCCAAAGCCTGGCATTCGATACGTGTGCAACGCATTAATTTTCTTCACGTGGATAAGGGCCTTCTCGCCGTGTACATAGACGGTGCCCAGGTCGCAGCCGTCGATGACGCCGTCCTTCCGCAAGACGGTCACGTGGGGCTCCTCGCGCGAGGTCCAGGAGAGGCGCAATTTGACAAGTTCCACGTCCTCGATCTGGTCTCGAATCGAACATTTTCGAGACCGGCCGCTTACTGAGCAGGCTGAGACCGATTGAAGCAGTGTTCGTCCGTACGAGAGGATCATAGGAGCCTCATCCGTAGAGTTGTTTGTGCTGGATTTGCGTGTGAGATGATGAGAAGGGGTCTGATTGCCAGGTGCTGAGTTCATCGTCGAAGAAGGGAGCAGATCATGAGTCAGGATCGTCAGGCAGCCACCTTTTTCAATAGCTTTGCTGAGACTTTCGACACTATCTACGATCAAAAGCGCAATCCCTTTATGCGATGGATCGACGGCAAGTTTCGGAGCGACATGTTCCGCCGCTATGCTCTCACGTTTGAAAAACTGCAGCCGATGACCGGCCAGACCGTCTTGGATGTGGGCTGTGGCTCGGGACCGTATATTCTTGAATCTTTTAGGCGTGGCGCGGAGCGGGTGACAGGCCTGGATCCGGCCCCCAATATGCTCGCCCTTGTACGCCAACGGCTGGCTCAGGCCAATGTTGCTGAGAACCGCTGTACGTTGATTGAGGGCTTATTCCCGGGGACACCGGTGGAGCCCCACGACTATGCGATTGTGATGGGCGTGATGGATTATGTCGAGGACGCCTCGACCTTTCTGAAAGCCCTGCGGCCCGTGATCCGGTGTCTGGCCGTGTTGTCTTTTCCGAGTACCCATTGGTTCCGAACACCCTTTCGAAAAGTGCGGTACAACCTGAGAAACTGTCCGGTGTACTTCTACGACGACGCTCGCATTCAAACCCTATGTAAAGGGGCTGGCTTTAGTGAAGTCCGGATCCAGAAAATTCCAGGGGCCGGCATGGACTATCATGTGAGTCTCCGGCCCTGAGGGCTCATTCTCTTGATAGGCACAATTGAACCGATCTACTCAGAACTCAACGGTAAGACTGAGCCGATTGGGCTGATACCAACATCAAACAAGTAGACCTTCTCCATGAAGCACCTTCGCGCGCTTGAAGATCAAAGTGTGTATATCCTTCGCGAAGCCTATAAGCATTTCGACGACCTGGCAATGCTCTGGTCCATGGGGAAAGACTCCACAGTGTTGCTGTGGCTGGCAAGAAAGGCCTTCTTTGGACATGTGCCGTTTCCGTTGGTGCACATCGATACCGGCTATGAGATGCCTGAACTGATCGAGTATCGCGATCGGCTCTGCCGAGAATGGCGCCTCGATCTGGTCGTGGGGCAAAATACGGAGGCCCTGGCGGCCGGCATGGGACCCGAGCGAGGACGTGTGACCTGCTGCACGGCCATGAAGATCGAGGCCCTCAAGCAGACCATCGCCAAACACAAATGGACTGCCATCATTCTCGGCATTCGCGCCGATGAGGAAGGCACTCGCGCAAAAGAACGGTACTTTTCGTTGCGCGACAAGCATGGCGAGTGGGATTTTCGGGACCAGCCGCCGGAGCTGTGGGACCAATTCAACACGACGTTCCCTGCGGGATCCCATATCCGTGTCCATCCTCTACTGGATTGGACCGAACTGAATATCTGGGAATACCTGGAGCTTGAACGAGTCCCACTCCCCACGCTCTATTTCGATCAAGGCAACGGCATGCGGTATCGAAGCCTGGGGTGCGTGCCTTGCACTGGCACGGTTTCATCCTGTGCCTCATCCATTCCTCAAATCATTTCTGAGCTCCGCGTGACAACGATTGCGGAGCGGAGCGGTCGTGCTCAAGATGAAGGACGCGGAATGGAGACGCTGCGTAAGCTGGGCCATATGTAGGCCTGGCGTTCGGGCAACAGTCCAACATCTCCAGACTTGTGTGCCAGCAATATCTGCGCCATCAGAATTTCTACCGCGCATTATCGCCTTCCTGATCCGTGCGCAGACGCACGGGTATGTGCGCCCGCACTCATTATCTTGAAAGCCTGACCGTCAGGACCTGAGTCTAGCCTGAGTCTTTTATCATTTTCCGTTTAACCCTGCCGTGTTGAGTCACAAGACCACAGCCAGGATGCGCGGCCTCTTTCTTGCTGTCCATTTCATGTGTAAGAGGAGAGCACCCTTGAGTACGAGGACAGACACCATCGGCCAACAGATCCCGGATGAGGATTCTCATCTCGATTCGAATGATATTCAGACGCTCACAATGAGCACGTATGAAGCAGAAAGAAGTTTTGAGCCTGCCGAAGCTGAACTCGATGATTTAGGGAGTGATCAACCAGCCACAACGGAACCTCTCTCCCGACCTGGATCAGCTGCATTCCAGGCGCGATATGCGGGGCGCGATATGGCCGCTGGCTTGATTGCGGGATCAATGGCCATCCCGCTGACGGTGGGCATCGCCATGATGTCCGAGTATCCCATCAAGGTAGGGCTCGCCACCGTTGCCTTTGCCTGCTTGATCGGCTGGATCAACGCCTGGTTCAGGCCTGGCAATTATATCGGCTGCCCGGGAATCGCAGCCGGTCTGGCACCGGTGTTAGCCGTCGGAGTCGCCACATTCGGTCTGGAGAACATGGCCTTCGCGATATTCTTGACGGCGACCTTTCAAGCCATCATCTGGCGATTCAACTGGCAGCGCTATATTTTAGTCGCTGTGCCGGTGTATTTGGTCGAAGGCCTCTTGGCCGGTGTCGGGCTGAAGATCGCGCTCAAGTTCCTGGCGTTCACCTATGAGCTCCCCCCTGGCATGGAAGCCGCTGACACCTTCCTGAGCGGCGCACGTGTGCAGATGATCTTCATCTCCATGATTGGATATGGCCTCTTCGTTGCTCTCTTTCTGAAGTTCAAGAATACACAACCTGCTGTTCCATATTTTGTCATCATTGCAGCAGGAACTATCTTGGCCCAGTTCGTCTCGGTCCCAATGCTGTCCATGGATGACACGGAACTTAAGTTCGCGCTGCCGATCCCGCAATTTGATAGCCCTCTAACAATTCTCTACATGGTAGGGTTTGCAGTGATGCTAGCCATGATTGACGTCATCGAACAGGTCATGAGCAACGCCGCGATTGAAAAAATCGATCCGCTCAAGAGGAAATGCAACAGCAACAACAGCCTGCTGGCCATCTGGATCGCCAACATGGGGTCGAGCTTCTTTGGCGGCATGACCAATCTGGATGGGTTGGCCAAAAGCACCACCAATCGCTTGGCCGGAGCCTATACCAAGTTTTCCGTCCTGATCATCGGGTGTGTGGTGACTTTCTTTACCTTCAACACGCACGCGCTGGAATATCTTCCAAAGTTTGCGTTGGCGATCATCATGATCTTCTCTGGTTGGAAGATGATCGAGGGACTGGTACATGTAACCCATCACGGCCCCTATGCGATGATCCTCGCGATTTTATGTGGGGTTCTGGTGTTTAAGGTAGGAATTTTCGAAGGATTGCTGATTGCGATGGCAGTTCACGGGATCGTACACTACATGGTGTATGTCAACATAGAAAAAATGCCCGGAAGTGTGATTGTTAAACGATACATCGATGATCTCAAGAAGAATGGCGCTGACGTCAGCTAATAACCTCGTTCTCATTATGACTCATAATGATCACGTGAGTCGGTGAATTGAATTTCCCTATCCTTCGCTCGATTACCACAGACTAAAGAGAACGCATCTCAATGTTCATTAAGATCCTGGCGGCGATCGACGGCAAGGATACTTCCATGAAAGCCTTGATGGAAGCGAAGC
>DCZN01000050.1:9372-14143 GCA_002331625.1 Nitrospira sp. UBA2083
GCCACCGAGGAGACCGACCCCAAAGCCAGTCTCAAGTTGTTGGCACAGGCTCAATCTACCATTGGCGACGGAGTGACCATGGACACCCGTGTCTTATACACCGAGGCCATGTATGGCGTGACCGGAATTGTCGACGCCCTCGCCAACGGTGCCCGAGAATGGGGTGCTGATCTTGTCGTGTTGGGAAGCTCACACCGCCGAGCGCTTGAACGGTGGGTCATCGGTTCAGTCGCGGAACAATTGCTCTCCAAGATTGATGTCTCTGTGCTCGTAGTTCGTTTGCAGTAGACAGTTACCCATCCGAACCTCCTCCACTTCATACATCGACGTCGCTCTTTCAGCCATCTCTCTAGTTGCATGCTTCTTCACCGAGCATCGATGCACAGGTCACCGTGCGGCCCGTGCGGTGATGCACACGAGACCTACCATGCCGAAAGCTTTTTCTCTTCGCTTGAACGAACGAGTTGCCAGCACTCATTCATTTAGTTGTATTTATGACGTACCTGTTGATTTGCAAGTCGCTCACACGCCCTGGACTCTAATTTGCATTTAGCAGCAATTAAAGGGAGCGGATGGTCCGATTGCCCTTGCTGCTTAAGGGAGGCTTTTCATGGGGAAACAGCATGTCGTCACAATGTTACCGGGAGAAGGCACCGGCCCGGAAATCTGCGAGGCGGTGCGGATGGTGATCGACGCCAGCGGGGTCGACATTAAGTGGGAATATGAGGACATTGGGCTCGACTGTCTTGAGAAGTACGGCACGCTCTTGCCTGACAAGACCATTCAAAACATTGCAAAGAACAAAGTGGCGTTGAAAGGGCCCACGACCACGCCAATCGGTACCGGCCACAAAAGCGCCAATGTGACTCTCCGCAAAGTATTTGATCTCTATGCAAATGTGCGACCGGCCAAGCTCATCCCAGTACTCAAGCGGCCATGGGACAAGATCGACATCATCAATTTCCGCGAGAATACTGAAGACTCGTACGCCGCCATCGAGCACATGGTGTCGGATGAAGTCGCGCAATGTCTGAAAGTGATTACCTGGCCAGGCTCCTATCGAATCGCCGATTTCGCCTTTAAGTGGGCCAAAGCCAATGGGCGCAAGAAAGTCTGGTGCGTCCACAAAGCCAACATCATGAAGATGACTGACGGCCTCTTTCTCGATGCTTTCAGGGAGGTTGCGAAAAAGTATCCTGATATCGAGTCCGGCGACATCATCGTGGATAACTGCTGTATGCAGCTTGTACGAAATCCAGCCCAGTTTGATTGCTTGGTGCTCCCCAATCTCTACGGCGACATTCTCACAGACCTCTGCGCTGGACTGGTGGGAGGCTTGGGATTTGCGCCTGGCGCCAACGTCGGCGACGGATGTGCGATCTTCGAAGCGGTCCATGGCTCTGCGCCGAAGTATGCCGGCATGAAAAAAGTCAATCCTTCGGCTGTGCTGGTCTCCGGCATCATGATGCTCCGTTGGCTCAATGAAGAAGCCGCTGCGGCCAAGATCGAGAAGGCCATGTTTGCCGTGCTCGACGAGCGAAAGCATGTGACGTACGACGTCGGCGGCACAGCCAAAACCGACGAGTATGCGCAGGCGATTGTAGACAAGATGCATGCGAATGCCTGAGCCTGAGACCACTGACTGAACAAGGAGATATCTCATGCCAACATTTACGGAAACCGCCAAGGCAACCAAGAAGAAGAAGGAGATCAAGCTCGTCGGAGTTGATATGTACATCATCACAGAGAAGGGCATCCCGAAATTCGATGATATCGGACCATTCAAATGTGAATTCATTTCGAACCGAGGGACGAAGGTCTGGCCAGGCTTCGTCAGTCCCGATTTACTTCAGGTCAACTGGTACCGATGCCGGTTCATGGCCACCAAAGATGTGCAGGACGCGGATGTGAATACCTTCCTGGACGCCTTGACTAGGAAGGGTTGGTGGTGGTCCGCAGCACAAAAGCTGTGGAACTACGACGGCGAGGCCGGATTCAGCAAGGCCTATTAATCTGAGCAGCGTGGCGATGGGCGTTCACATCCCCCCCCATCGCGCCTGCCTTGGATCGGCACACAGCCCACCGGAGGTGCGTCATGAAAGTGTTGACGGCTGAGGACCTTGGGATTGAAATACTTGAAGGTGTACATGACGCCGCTCTTCAGTCAAGGCACCCGTTTCATCAACTCCTTAGTGCGCACTCACTGCCCAGACTCCAGCAAGAGGCCTTCATCCGTGAGCGTTTCGGTATCAAGCTTGAAGATCCACGAACTGGACGTTGGATTCGCTCCTGGTGCACAGATGGGGAATAGATCATGGCTGGAGTTCTCGCGAATAAAGCTGAGACCGAATATGCGGTTATGCTCGCAGTCTTAGATTTTCAAACCGAGTTCATGAAGTCCACCTATTCAGATATACAGGCCTATGTGCATGACGAGCTGATCCACGTAACATTAGCCCGAGCCACATCCATTCCAGCGGAGAAGGAACTGGCCAGATCAGCTGAAGGTCACGAGCTGCTCTGTCGATTCCATCGAGCCTTATTTGACTCTTGCCAGCACGTGCTGCAAGAACGCATTGAGCAGGCCATAGGGGTGAAGATTCGAACCATCGTGACTGACTTCGAACCGGAAGCAGGAAGAAGTACCCTCGTCATCAAATTGCTTGAGCCGATCACTCGATCGACAACCCATTGATTCCTTGCATGAGAGCCGCAGTCTGGATTGAAAGGGGTGAACACCGCACTAGCTTTCACTCGTGCCCTCCCCCGTCGAATACAGGATAACAAACGGCATCGGCCTTAATTTCTAATAGATTTACTTGTTCCGGTACTGCACTGACCTCTCTATTTCATCGAAATAGCTGCGTGGGCAGCTCCCGCGGGACAATGCGCCAACCCAAGACCCGCCCCACTGCCTCACTGTTGTTTACAGAATGTTTACACACTGTTTACTTGATGGATATGTGAATCTGTTATGCATCAGGTTGATCACCTGCGCAGGTCCGAAGGTCATAGGCCGTCACGTTTGCCGCAGGACAAGAAATGAGTCCGTCTACCTCACACCTAAGGAAGGATTTACCATGAATAGACTGTATCGCTCCGTCGCACTACTGATCTTCACCATCATCGGCCTAGGAGGTTGCGTACATGAAGGAAGCTCGATATCAGACCCACATCCGGTCACCGTGGCCGACCTCCAGGCGGTCTTACGTGACGAGTGGTCTCGACACGTGTTTTGGATTCGCCATGTCGTGATGGATAACGCAAAAAGTGATCTGCGGTCTCGAGATTTTGCGGAGAAAGCCGTGGCGGCCAACGCAAGAGATATGGCAAAGACCTTGGCTCCGTTCTACGGAGATGCAACAGCTGGGCGGTTTCGTACTCTCCTCACAAAACACGATGGTATGATTCTGGCCTACTCAGACGCCACAATCGCTGAGGATAAGCGCCGCCAAGAGGCAGCCATAGCCACAGGTGCCTCGATCACCGACGAGATCGCCAACTTTTTCAGTCAAATCAATCCTCACCTGCCGAAAAACACGGTCCGCAGTCTGTTCGCCACGAATATTGGCCATCACGTGGTGCAAATCAACAAGTTTCAAGACAAAGATTACCAGGGTGATGACGAGACCTGGACGGCGATGGAGCATCACGTCTATGTGATTGCCGATACGCTGACGAATGCCATCGCGAAACAGTTTCCGACCAAGTTTGGTGGTTGACACGGTGTGGTTGTCTTCGCACGGGAGACACGCCTGTCGTTTGCGGAGTGGATCGCGGTCTCCCGCACATGTGTCGCGGCCTATCTGTTGGCGCGCATCGAGAATCGGAGAACGCGCTTGCGATCTCACCGGTCCGACATCCAGGACCGTTTTTCTTTACCTGCGTCTAACCATCTCACCCCCCTGCAGCCCGACGCGATGGGCTCATGGTCATCGCGATGAATTGACCCAGGTATTGCCTAATGGAGCTGCTTGCCCACCTGTGTCTTAATAGCCATTTCAATCAAGTCCAGACCAACATAGGGGTACCGATGGAGAGCCCCCTACGCCTTAGGCGAGGGCGCATGCTGCCTTTACGAAACATCGGGACGGCGAAGTCTCATCACAGTAAACCGAATTGAAGGCTTGACAGTACGATGTCCAAACAGTTGTACTACGGGGCAATTTACCCCTCTGGTGTGCTGCAGCCTCATAGGGCGGCGTTCATGATCGACACAAAGGAGACTTTCATCCAGCAACGCACGCTCTACATCACCCTATAACCATAACGAGTTGACCCATCATGACAACGTGCCTTTGATCGCAACTTCCATGATGATCAGAATAAAAAAAGGACTGGATCTGCCGATCAGTGGGAAACCGGAGCAGCTGGTCCATGTCGCCAAACCAGTCCGTCACGTTGGGGTACTCGGCGTCGATCATGTCGACCTCAAACCCACCATGCTGGTGGCCGAAGGGGACAAGGTCAAGCTTGGCCAAGCGCTATTCGAGCACAAGAAGTTACCCGGCGTCCGCGTCACGGCGCCAGGCGCAGGTACGGTGCGGGCAATTCATCGTGGCGCGCAGCGTTTGCTCCAATCAGTCGTCATCCGGCTTGACGACACCGAGGACGAGGAGAAGTTCGCATCCTACCCGGCCAACCAACTGGCCAGCTTGACCGACACGCAGGTGGTGGACAATCTGTTGGCATCTGGCCTATGGGTGGCCTTACGCACGCGTCCCTATAGCAAGATCGCCGACCCGACCACTCGTCCGGCTGCTATCTTCGT
>DCZN01000050.1:14242-15256 GCA_002331625.1 Nitrospira sp. UBA2083
GCCATGGCCTGACAGTGCTCTCGTGCCTTGGCACCATGCCGCTGTGGGTGTGCAAGTCACCCGCAGCTGAACTGCCGGTGCCACAGGGTCTAAGCCGCATACGCCAGGCAAGTTTCGAGGGCCCCCACCCAGCCGGTCTGCCGGGGACGCACATTCATTTTCTCGAACCGGTGGACGTCAACAAGGTTGTCTGGCACCTCAATTACCAAGAGGTGATCGCGATCGGCAAGCTGTTTACCAGCGGCCGCGTATCGACAGGACGTATCGTCGCGCTAGGCGGACCGCAAGTCAAACAGCCACGCCTGTTGCAGACCAGGCTCGGCGCCTGCATCGATGAGTTGCTTGAGGATGAGGTTCAGGACGGTGAGAACCGCATCATCTCCGGCTCGATTTTGTCGGGGCGTCACGCAGCCGGCTGGTCGTCCTATCTGGGACGCCATCACCTTCAGATATCCGTGATTCTGGAAGGGGTCGAGCGAACGTTCATGGGCTGGTTGATGCCTGGGCGGAGAATCTTCTCCCAGAGCAACGTCATGCTATCGAGTCTCTTTCGCCACCGCCGAGAGGAGTTTGGGTTGACCACCGGACTGAACGGAGGTTTGCGCGCCATGGTGCCCTTCGGCAACTTCGAGGATATCATGCCCCTGGACATCCTCCCGACGCAGCTGCTGCGCTACCTCATGGTGGGCGACACCGACATGGCACAACAACTGGGCTGCATGGAATTGGACGAGGAAGACCTCGCCCTCTGCTCCTTCGTGTGCGTCGGGAAGAACGACTATGGCCCGGTGCTGCGGAACGTGCTGAGCCAGATTGAGAAAGAAGGCTGATGGCAGGTATGAAACGCTATCTCGATCGTCTCAGACCCCTGTTTACCAAGGGCGGCCGGTATGAGCAGTACTATCCCATCTTCGAGATGGTCGATGCGTTTCTGTATTCAACTCCCGAGACCACACACCAGGCGCCTCATGTGCGGGACGGCATCGATCTGAAACGATTGATGATGTACGTGGT
>DCZN01000050.1:15336-17039 GCA_002331625.1 Nitrospira sp. UBA2083
GGGGTGGCCAAGACGGGCTGGCGGTACGATCTCCTGACGGCTCTCAATCTTGGGTTTGATCCCGGCAGTATTCTGGCCAATACGGTCCATGGCTTCCTGTATTTTCTGCCGATCTATCTGGTGACCTTACTCGTCGGCGGTGTATGGGAAGTGGTCTTTTCCACGGTCCGCCGGAAAGAGATCAACGAGGGCTTTCTGGTCACCTCCATGCTCTTCACGCTGACGCTGCCACCCGATATGCCGCTCTGGATGGTCGCCATCGGAATCAGCTTCGGCGTGGTCCTCGGCAAAGAGATCTTCGGCGGCACCGGCAAGAATTTTCTCAACCCCGCCCTGACCGCGCGGGCCTTTCTGTTTTTCGCCTATCCTGCTGAAATTTCCGGTGACCGGGTGTGGGTGGCAGTGGATGGCTATTCCGGTGCGACCGCGCTCAGCCTTGGGAAAGTCGGCGGCGTCGACGAGATCGTCCGCGGAGGCCTGACCTGGTGGGATGCCTTTATCGGCCTGATGCCAGGCTCCATGGGGGAGACCTCCACCCTCGCCTGTCTGCTCGGCGCGGCGTTCCTGATCTATACGGGGGTCGGGTCCTGGCGCATTATCGTCGGGTGCTTTGTAGGAATGATCGGGGCCTCGCTCTTATTCAATGTGATCGGCAGCGAGACCAATCCCATGGTGGCAATGCCCTGGTACTGGCACCTGGTGCTGGGCGGGTTCGCCTTCGGCGCGGTCTTCATGGCCACCGATCCGGTGTCAGCCGCCATGACGAGTGCCGGCCGCTGGGTGTTCGGCATTCTGATCGGGGTCATGAGCGTGCTGATCCGCGTGGCAAACCCCGCGTTTCCAGAAGGCGTGATGCTCACGATTTTGTTCGCCAACGTGTTTGCCCCATTGATCGATTATGCAGTCGTCCAGCTGAACATCCAACGGAGGCTCCGCCGCCATGTCCGCGCCTGAATCAGATTCCGCCGTATCCGCTGCGCCGGTCGAGAGTGCGCGCAGGACGCTGCTGGTGACGTTGGTCCTCTGTCTGGTCTGCTCGGTGGTGGTGGCCGGTGCAGCGGTGCTCCTTCGACCGATTCAGGAAAAGAATCAGAAGGCCGACCTCATACGAAACGTGGTTGCGGTCTCCGGCCTCCTCAAGGAGGGACTGACGGAAGAACAAGCGCTCAAACGGATTGACGCCCGCATGGTCGAACTGGCGACCGGTGACGAGGTGAAGGGGATCGATCCCGACACCTTTAATATCGTCAAGGCTGGAAAGGATCCCGAGATCTCCACCGAACTCACCCGCCGAGAGGATGTGGCGGGCATCAGGCGAGAACCTCGTTACCTGCCGGTCTATCGAATTGTCGGCCCCAATGGTGAGTTCAAGAAACTGATCCTGCCGGTCTACGGCTACGGTCTCTGGTCCACGATGTACGGATTTCTAGCCCTGGAAGAGGATCTGCGAACGGTGCAGGGCCTCCGCTTCTATCAGCATGCCGAAACCCCGGGGCTCGGAGGAGAGATCGACAATCCCAAGTGGCGCGCCCAATGGACGGGTAAAGTCCTCTTCGACGAGAACTGGAAGGTTCAGATTGAGGTGACGAAGGTCGCGGTTGACAGTTCCTCTCCCGAAGGTCACCATCAGGTGGACGCCCTGGCCGGCGCCACCATCACCTCGCGAGGGGTAGAGAATACGCTGAAGTTCTGGCTGAGCGACA
>DCZN01000050.1:17090-17920 GCA_002331625.1 Nitrospira sp. UBA2083
CATGTCGTACCAACACAAAAAGATCATTTTCGAACCGATCGTCGATAATAACCCAGTCATCCTCCAGGTCCTCGGGATTTGCTCGGCCCTGGCCGTGACATCGAAACTCTCGACGACCATCACGATGTGCATCGCGCTGACCGTCGTCACCGCCTTCTCCAACGCCGCCATCAGTCTGGTCCGCAATCATACCCCGAGCAGCATCCGCATCATCGTCCAAATGACCATTATTTCGTCGCTGGTCATCGTCACGGATCAGTTCATCAAAGCCTATGCGTTCAGCATCAGCAAGGACCTGTCGGTCTTCGTCGGGCTGATCATCACCAATTGTATCGTCATGGGACGCGCGGAAGCCTACGCGATGAAACATCCCCCGTTCCCCAGCTTCCTAGACGGACTGGGCAACGGCCTCGGCTATAGCGCCCTCTTGATGGTCGTCGGAGTCATACGCGAGCTCTTTGGCTCTGGTTCCTTGTTCGGGTATCCGATCCTCCCGCTTGATCGGGATGGCGGATGGTATGTGCCGAACGGCTTGTTGCTCCTGCCTCCGAGTGCGTTCTTCCTGATCGGCATGATCATTTGGGTGGTGCGTTCCTGGAAACCGGCGCAAGTGGAACAACCTGAATACAAGATCTATCACGCGCCTCGGCCGGAGGTGGCTTCATAATGGACCTCGTCAATCTGTTCATCAAAGCGGTCTTCGTAGAGAATCTTGCGCTGACGTTTTTTCTCGGCATGTGCACGTTCCTTGCCGTCTCGAAAAAAATCGGCACGGCGCTCGGACTCGGTATCGCGGTGATCGTTGTCCAAAGCCTGACCATCCCGATCAA
>DCZN01000050.1:17988-19561 GCA_002331625.1 Nitrospira sp. UBA2083
ATCAGTCTGGATTTCCTTGGGCTCATCACCTACATCAGCGTCATTGCGGCGGTCGTCCAGGTCCTGGAAATGTTTCTCGATCGGTATGTTCCGTCGTTGTACAACTCGCTGGGGATCTTTTTGCCGCTGATTACCGTCAACTGCGCCATTCTCGGAGGCTGTCTGTTTATGGTCGAACGGGACTATAACTTCAGCGAGAGCGTCACCTATGGGGTGGCCTCAGGTGTCGGGTGGGCGCTCGCGATCGTGGCCATGGCGGGCGTGCGAGAGAAGCTCAAGTATTCCGACATCCCCGAAGGGTTACAGGGACTGGGCGTCACATTTATCACTGCGGGATTGATGGCCCTGGGGTTCATGGCCTTTTCTGGAATTCAACTCTAAACAGACTGGAAAAACTCAGTTGGACCTCCCGAGCCGTGGCAACGAGCGATATGCCAAACGACACCAACTATCCATGCGGGAGGCTCAAAACGGCCGTCCAGCGAGGCCGCAGTGAGCGAAGAGGCGAATCGTACTCAGTGCCGTACGTTGAGCCTCTGAGCGACGTGAGAACAATGCTGGCGGACTTTTTCAGCATCCCGCTGAGTCTGATGAGAGGCCGCGCATGATTGAGATCTTACTGGGAGTCGGTGTGTTCACCGGATTCGTCCTCCTTCTCGCCGTCTTCATTCTGAGTGCGCGCTCGAAACTCGTGGCCAGCGGCAANNATCACGATCAACGACAAGAAATCGATCGAGACGCCGATCGGAGGCAAGCTGCTCAGTGCCCTCGGCGACGCCAAGATTTTCATCAGTTCCGCCTGTGGTGGCGGCGGGACCTGTGGCGTGTGTCGGGTCAAGGTCTTCGAAGGGGGTGGGGTCATTCTGCCGACTGAAACCTCGCACATCAACAAACGTGAAGCGCGAGAGGGCTACCGTCTCTCCTGTCAGGTGGCGGTCAAGCAGAACATGAAAATTGAGGTTCCCGATGAGGTGTTCGGGGTCAAGAAATGGGAGTGTACTGTCCGCTCCAACCACAATGTGGCCACCTTCATCAAAGAACTGGTCCTGGAGCTTCCCCAGGATGAATATGTCGATTTCCGTGCCGGAGGGTACATCCAGATTTTCTGCCCTCCGTATGAGCACTCGTTTAAGGATTTTGACATCGAAGAAAAGTTTCGCAGCGACTGGGACCGGCTGAAACTCTGGGATCTGGTTTCCAAGGTCAATGAGCCGCTCGAGCGTGCCTACTCCATGGCCAATTACCCTGAGGAACGTGGCATCATCATGCTCAATATTCGCATTGCCACGCCCCCACCACGCACGCAAAACGTGCCTCCGGGTAAAATGTCGTCCTATCTGTTCGGACTGAAACCAGGCGACAAGGTCACCATCTCCGGGCCGTTCGGCGAGTTCTTTGCGCGTGACACCGACAACGAAATGGTGTTCATCGGCGGTGGTGCCGGGATGGCGCCTATGCGGTCGCACATTTTCGATCAGCTGGGTCGCCTCAAGACCACACGCAAGATGTCCTTTTGGTATGGGGCTCGATCGAAGCGCGAGATGTTCTATGTCGACGATTTCAACAAGCTGGC
>DCZN01000050.1:19582-56452 GCA_002331625.1 Nitrospira sp. UBA2083
GCACGACAACTTCACATGGCATGTCGCCCTGTCCGACCCTCTGCCTGATGACAAGTGGAGCGGCTATACCGGCTTCATCCATAGTGTGCTCTATAATGAGTATCTGAAGACCCACCCGGCGCCTGAAGACTGTGAGTACTACCTCTGCGGACCGCCGATGATGAATGCCGCCGTGATCAAGATGCTGTTGGATTTGGGTGTCGAGCGAGAAAACATCATGCTCGACGACTTCGGAGGATGAGCCTCCATGCATCCCTCCATTCCGCGCTCCCGTGCGCTGATCGCCTTGATCGTCCTGCTGGCTGCCGGTACCGGTTTCGGCCTGCTTCGTCCTGACCTACCTGTCGCAGAGCTGCACATGAGTGGTCGGACTATGGGAACCACTTATAACGTGAAATACCGCCCCACCCAGAATAGTCCCTCGCTAAAGGCCATGCAGATCGAAGTGGACGCCTTGCTGGCCGAGATCAATCACACCATGTCCACCTATGACCCGGAATCGGAACTGTCGCGCTTTAACCGTCTGCGCACTACCAACTGGGTGCCTGCATCCGCTCCTCTCCGTTCCGTGCTCAAAGCCGCGCTGGAGATCGGCGCCCAAAGCGAAGGGGCGTTTGACATCACAGTCGGCCCCCTGGTCAATCTCTGGGGCTTTGGCCCGGAGGTGCATCCGGACCGCATCCCGCTTGAACGTGACATCGCCGCCGCCCGTGCGCGCAGCGGACTTGATAAAATTACAGTCAGTGATACCCAGTCAGCTATACGCAAGCACCGCCCTGATGTCTTCTTGGATCTGTCCGGGATCGCGAAGGGCTACGGGGTGGACCGTGTGGCTGAACTCATGACCGGACACGGCATTGAGCATTATATGGTGGAAATCGGGGGCGAGATTCGCGTCCGCGGGTTCAAGGATCAGAATACACCCTGGCGTATTGCAATTGAGAAACCGTTGTCGGGGGAACGCTCGGTGCACACGATGCTGGCACTCAGCGACATTGCCCTCGCCACCTCGGGCAATTATCGGAACTTTTTTGAAATCGCCGGGCGACGCTATTCCCATACCATCGATCCGACCACCGGCCGACCGGTCGATAATCATCTGGTGTCGGTGACGGTACTGGCGGAGACCAGCATGCGAGCCGATGCCTGGGCCACCGCCTTTCAGGTGTTGGGGCCTGAGCGTGGCATGACCATCGCTGAACGGTTCAATCTTCCCGTCCTTTTCGTCATCGAACGGGATGGACAATTTGAAGAGCGCGTCTGTTGTACCTTCCAACGGTACAGGAAACAGGAGCTGTCATGACCATTTTCCTGGTGACCTTTCTTGTCATGGTGATTGCGATCCTGGCGATGGCGGTGGGTGTCCTGCTCGGTCGCCGTCCGATCGGCGGCAGTTGCGGCGGTCTTGAACGCCTTGGGCTGGAGTGCGATGCCGGCTGTGACAAGCCCTGCCCGGAACGGCTTGCCTTCCTCCAGACGCAAGGTCCTTCACGGACTCTTCAACCTCAATCCACGAAGCCTGATTGAGCCAGCCGGATGCGAGAGCAACTTGGCTCGTGGAGAGGAAAAGGAACACCAGATAGCCCGCATTATTCATGAACGCTTCTACTGCACCCGCCGATACGCCGCTACGACAAGCCTGACCGTGGTCTTCTCACGGCCAGGCGGGCAGGCTCATCCCTCCCGACCTCGACGTACTGATTCAAGTACGCCTTGGTCTCTCGGGGCTCCGCGTGCCCGTCTCGCGTGGCGTCTTGGCGGTTTCGTCACGAACCGTCATGAATTATGCGGGCTAGGGAGCCATGACGGCGCCGCTTCACAGACCACCGGTTACGCCTAGCCACCCCCTATCTGGTCCACCCAGCCACCATCGTAGAGAAGATCGGAAAGCCGAAGATATCCACATCTATTACTTGTCGCTCAGCGATGATGGAATGCGACGAAACGTGGAGACCTACGCCAACCTGGCGGCTTTCAGTTCACCAGAGGCGACCGATGGTTGAGTGTTGGATTGAGCGTGTTATGCGGAGCTCGAAACAGTGTGAGGAGACGTGAATCAGTAGTGGAATCGGAGTTGCGCAATTTCTAGGGCATCATTGACCACGCGATACACCATGCGATGTTCATCTGTAATCCGCCGCGACCAAAATCCCGATAGCGCATGCTTCAATGATTCCGGTTTGCCGACGCCACCGAAGGGTTCGCGTTGTGTGTCTCGGATGAGCTTGTTGATCCGTTCCACCATGCGTTTGTCGTGCTTCTGCCAATACAAGTAGTCTTCCCATGCCTCGTCTGCGAACACCAACTTCACTTTGCCAGCTTCCGCTCAATGCCTTTGCCAGCGTTCAGTTGCGCAACGGCTGAGAGGAGTCTCTTGGCGTTGGCAGGCGTTCGTAGAAGATAGGCTGTTTCTTCAAGTGCTTTGTAGTCTTCGAGCGACAGCATCACAACGGACTGTTCGCCATTGCGAGTGATAATCAAGGCCTCGTGGTCATCGCATACCCGGTCCATGGCGTGAGCGAGATTGGCACGAACGGCGGTATAGGTCAGCGTATCCATAACAGCCTCCTGTTCTGTACATGTTACTGTACATATGAGTACGCGAAATGTCCAGTATGCCCACAATGCCTACCCCCATGCCATCAGACGCTACGGGATAAGACCGTGTACTGTTGGTAAATTCACAGATTCGGCCAATAGTGGGCTACAAGAGTATGTGAGCCGTCTGGCCTCATTGTGCTTCATACACAACACATGAAAGTGGTTTTTCAGTTGCCTCTCACTGAAACGCCAACATTTATGGCGTTATGCTTGGAACAAGAATTCCAGACAGGTCGGTAGATAAACGCCCGGCTTTTCAGTAGACTTGCTTGCGACACATCTTGCGACTCTTTCCCTATTTGCCGATAGACGAGATAGGTTGCTATCTGTAGATAAGGGTATGGCCGAATATAAGTTCACGGAATATTTTGAGCAGGAGGTTCTCCGGAAGCGCTCATACCTCAAGAAAGAGTGGTGTATATTTGTACTGGAACATTCCATTCGATCGGAACCTCAAGAGCATAACCGATTTCGGTTTTGGGCCGCGATCCCGCAACTTGGCGGCCGTTACCTAAGAGTAGTAACGCTAGAAGACAAGGTGACGATTCACAATGCATTTCCCGATCGAGGGTTTACACCATGAAGCTCAACTATCATCCTGACACGGATTCGCTGTATATCGATCTTTCTGAGAGACCGAGCGTAGAGAGTCGCGAAGTGTCCGAGGGCGTCGTGCTCGATTACGATTCGAATGGACGGTTGGTGGGGATTGATATCGACAATGCCGCCAACAAGGTCGAATTACAGAAATTGATCCTCAGCAAGCTTCCCGGTAAGGTCGAAACCGACGCTGCCTAACGTGTCGCTTTGTACCAGACTCGTCATACATCGCCCCGCCGCCGCATCTCATTGAACGCCAACAATTATGGCGTTATGCTCAGAACATTCAGTGCTGTGTTAGACGGACAGAACAGCTCACATCCGGCTCTTCCGCGAATCGGCTTAAACAGTGCTAGCCAGGTGAAGTGATGTCCGGAAATCAACGAGACTTTGCGGCTCGGTCAGCCGAAGAGCGAGAGTGGATGCTCAATAACACTTGGTGCGGTGCATGTGGCAAAGCTGACCTTGGGATGAGCTCGCCCCAGGAGTACGACGAGGACGGTCGTGTTTACGTGGAAGGGCGCTGTCGTAAGTGCGGGCAGGCAGTTCGGTCGGAGATCACTGAGAAGGGTGCTAGTTAACAAGTCATTTCAGCTGACGTTGGTCTCGTTGCCTCCCTCCAAGCCCACCGGTGCGAATCTTCAACATTAGACCATCATGACTATTGATGCACATCTAAAGAAACAGGCAGAGATCGGAAGATGGATTAACGATCACCTTGCTCGCCCCTTCTCTGTGGATCGGAAGCGTCAGCTTGCACTGGCATACTTCGATCTCGCAATCGAACATCACGCAAGGAATATGCTTGCTGTGCACATCTGAGCTGTACGGTCCGATGTATGCCCTCTTAAGGGTGGAATTTGAGGCGCTCGGAAGAGGCCTATGGCTATCCCATGTTGCCAAGGATGAGGATGCCGACAAGTATGAGAAGGACGAACTGGATATTGGATTCGGCACCTTACTTAATCTGCTGGAATTCTAGATTGGCTTGCCGAATGGTCCGTTGTCCACACTCAAGTCAAAACGCTGGTCGATCTTCTGCAGCTTCACGCATACCGGGTATCAAGCGCTTGTTCGTAGAGTAACGCAGACACACACAGGTCCCATAAACTATCCTGCAGAAGAGGTGATCTCGGCTCTCAGTCTAGCGGGGACTTTTGCATTACTTGCGGTGGCGCAACTCTCCAGATGGCTGGCGATCAAGACTTGGTCGACGCTACGCTGGCGAAAGCGAGAGAGTATGTGAGTTGAGCGTTCTAAGTGGTTTGAGGGGGAGCTCCCAGCAGAAGGCTTTCGCCCACTGTTGGGTTCCCTCTGTGCTGTGCTCGAAAGCCACCCCTGAGTTTAGCCGTCCAGCGGACATGGATATTGCAGGGGACAGTAGAGATTTCCGTGTGGCCTTGAATTACTCTTCTGGCACTTCCCGGCTGCCTGAGCTTGGTTAGATTCTTAATAATGGGAATGTAAGGCATCATGATCATGAAGTACGTGGATGAATTTCTCGATTGCGCGGTGGCGAGATTGCAAGTTACGGAAAGTTTGCCTTGATTTTCACTCATCTGCCTGTGTAGCTTCTGGTTTCGTTGGGATTCCCAGTGTATGTAGATCGTGCGGTTGTCACTTCGAACCACGACCTCTAAATCTACTATTCGGCGATACACGAACGATTCCCATTCGACAATATCCTGATCCACCGTAAGACGAACGGTCGTTCTTTGATCTTATTGAATTGGTCGCCACTGGCTTGAAAGAAGGCGGTTATGCCTAACACAATCTTGGTTCCGGTCGACGGCTCGGAGAGCGCGATGCGTGCACTGCATCTTGCCATTGAGCGAGCACGTGAAAAACCACAAGGTCGCGTGCATCTCGTGACTGTGCACCCCCCGCTACGTGTGTACGGCGAAATCCAGGTCTACGTGGGCGACAAGAAAGCAGCGGAACTGGCATCGCAGCATGATCGCGATATTCTCGAACCGGCGGAGCAAATGCTGCGCTCGTCGGGCGTGGCGTTCGCGAGTAGTTCGGCGGAAGGCGATGCCGCCGAACAGATTGTGGAGTGCGCCAAGGCAGTTGGGGCCGACGAAATTGTCATGGGATCGCGTGGACTCGGGCGTATTGCTGGGCTCGTGATGGGCTCGGTCACCACCAAGGTCGTCCATCTGACCCAGGTCCCCGTCACGCTGGTCAAATGACTCCGGGTTTCGACGCAACATTGCAAGCCAATCACGCTCATTGAACGGAAAACCGAGAGATGGTGATGTCCCTCTTGCATCATCAGAGAAACGCAGGCCAGAAATCTCACCGAGTTGCCTTCTACGCATGCTCCGTGGAAAGTTTGCCTTGATTTTCACTCATCTGCCTGTGTAGCTTCTGGTTTCGTTTGG
This sequence comes from Nitrospira sp. UBA2083, assembly GCA_002331625.1. Classification (GTDB taxonomy): domain Bacteria; phylum Nitrospirota; class Nitrospiria; order Nitrospirales; family Nitrospiraceae; genus Nitrospira_D. The sequence continues at coordinate 25,168 of DCZN01000050.1, forward strand.
ATTTCCGGTGTATCTGGATCGTCCGGTTGTCACTTCGAACCACGATCTCTGGATTTCTCATTCGGCGGGACACTGACGATCTCCGTCCGACAATTCCCGATCCACCGTAAAGACAATCAACAAATTTCTCGTCGACAGTCGCCTGATCGGTGCTTGCACGACGACCGCTTTGCGACGGTAGCAGGATCGCTCTTTCGCATCGCTAGCTCACATTGTTCATGACGGTTCGTGACGAAACCGTCTTGGATAGTTTCTGGTTCAAAGTTTCAGGTTTCAAGTTCCAAGTTTTAGGCTCCAAGTTTCCGGACAACCTGAAACATGAAACCTCAAACTCGAAACGGTCGATCGAGACGCTTCACGAACGACGAGCGACGGATATTGTCGCAGCGGCGTATCGGCGGGTGCAGTAGAAGCGTTCATGAAGAATGTGGGCTCGGATCAACGCGAAGCAGAGGGAGCGTCATGCGCCTTGAAGACCAGAAGATTCCGTCGTCTCGCGCCGGCATCGGCCCGCGACTGGGCATCGCCGGAGCCGCGTTCGCGTTATGGTTGGTCCCGTCGTTCGCTGTCGCGGCAATCGACCCACCCACCGTATTTGGCATCCCGTTCGACTTCATCTTGTTCGCCCTCACGTTGCTCGGTGTCGCGCTGTTCCACCACCACACGCTGCAGGTGGCGCTCACTGGACTCACCACGATCGCGTTATACAAACTGGCCTTCACCGGGTTCAAAACCGGCGATGGCGTACCAGGCTTGCTGAGCCACCTGGCCCATGAGTGGGTCATTCTTGCCAATCTGCTGTGCCTGTTGCTGGGCTTTGCGCTGCTGTCCAAGCATTTCGAGGACAGCCATGTTCCCGCAGTACTTCCCAAGTACCTGCCGGGACAAGCGAAGGGTGCCTTCACGCTGCTTGTGATGGTGTTCGTGTTGTCCTCGTTTCTCGACAACATCGCCGCGGCGCTGATTGGGGGCACAATGGCTCACACCGTCTTTCGCGGCAAGGTCCACATCGGGTACCTCGCCGCGATCGTCGCCGCCTCCAATGCAGGTGGTTCGGGCAGCGTGGTAGGCGACACCACGACCACGATGATGTGGATCGACGGCGTGAGCCCGGCCCAAGTCTTCCACGCGTATGTCGCCGCCGTGGTCGCACTGGTCCTGTTCGGCATTCCTGCCGCGTTGCAGCAGAACAAGCATTCGCCGTTGATGGCCTATCAGCCCGGTGGCGCGCATGTGGATTGGGGCCGCGTCGGTGTTGTGGCGTTCATTTTGGTAACGGCGATCTCCACCAACGTGTACATCAACTTGAGACACGCCGAGATCGCCGATCATTTCCCATTCATCGGCGTGGCCGTGGCGCTGGCGATCCTGGTCTCGGCACCATTCCGCAAACCGGACTGGAGTCTGTTACCCGACGCAACCAAAGGGACGATTTTTCTGCTCGCCCTAGTCACCTGCGCCTCGATGATGCCGGTGGAAAAATTGCCGGTCGCCTCCTGGCAATCAGCCATGGGGCTCGGTTTCGTTTCCGCGGTGTTCGACAACATCCCGCTCACCGCGCTCGCGCTGAAACAAGGCGGCTATGACTGGGGCATGCTCGCCTACACGGTGGGGTTCGGCGGCTCGATGATCTGGTTCGGCTCGTCGGCCGGCGTGGCGTTGTCCAACATGTATCCGGATGCGAAGAACGTCGGTCGCTGGGTGTATCACGGCTGGCATGTCGCGGTCGCGTATGTCATCAGCTTCTTGGTGCTCCTCGCGGTCATGGGCTGGCATCCCGGTCCCAAACGCGGCGATCCGCCGGTCACAATGTCTTCCGTTGCACAACCGGCCGAGGCCCCGGTGCGCTAGCCCTTCTCATCCTTCGGGATCAAAAGGAAAGGCAATGGCAATGGAACCGATGCAGCCATAATCCGGCGGTCTGCTACCTCGTCCCGTTCTGTAGTTCACGATCCGTCGTGAAGACGAACACCCGTTCCCCAACCTGCACATCGATGTCGGTAAAGAGCCCGAGAATTTTTGCGCCGGTGATCTCACGAATCTTGGTGCTCTCCGTAGGAAAGCTGCGCATAGTGCATACGCCTTCACGGCTAGGTGGTGAGGTATGGATAGTGGCATTCTAGCATTCTGATGCTACAATGCCTAAACGCTATATAAGGAGAAGCGCCATGTCATCTGACACCCGCACGACGATCTACCTCAAGCCCAAAGTCTATCGAGCTCTCAAGGTCAAAGCCGCCACGACAGATCGGTCTCTCTCTGACCTGGTCAATGCTGCCGTGCTGGAATCCCTTCGAGAGGATGCAATAGACCTGGATGCGTTTGATCGCCGCGCGAAAGAGCCGTCGCGATCATTCGAGAAGGTTCTCGAGGAGTTGAAGCGTGACGGCACTTTATAGCGTCGTCATGAAGCGTTCCGCCGAGAAAGAACTCAAGACGGTTTCTTCAAGCGATCTCAAGTGGATCGTCGACCGAATTCGAAGCTTAGCCCAACAGCCTCGACCTTCAGGATGCGAGAAACTCTCAGGCGAATCGGAGCGCTATCGCATCCGGCAGGGTGACTATCGCATAGTCTACGGCATTGATGACGCCGCCCGACTTATCGAGGTGGTAAAAATCGGACACCGACGCGAGGTCTACCGCTAGGCTGGTCCTGACACTCACGAGGCTCATGACAGGATTTTCATAGATACCAGTCTAAACCTATATCGACCTGCCCTAGCATCAACGACAGTACCTGGGGGTAGATGACTGGCTTCGTACTACAACCTTCGGATCCAGAATCCGGCACTCCACTACCTCGTCCCGTTCTGTAGTTCACGATCCGTCGTGAAGACGAACACCCGTTCCCCGAGCTGGACATCAATATCGGTAAAGAGCGCAAGCACCTTGGCTCCGGTAATTTCAGTGATCTGCTCACAGAGTTTGTCGCGGCCCTGCGCAATGAGGTTCTGCCGCAATCGCTTCACCATTTCGATCCCTTCCGCAGTTTTGGCCAGCTGGCGTTCGGCCGGCGTCAGCACGCCCTTCAGACGGACGACCACCAGATCCCGGGCGACCAGCGCACGAACTTCGTCCGGGCCACGCCCCAAGAATTCTTGCTCGAATTTGATGATCGCGTTCCGTATCGCGTTTTCCATACTGGTGATCCGCACGGGATTATAAGATCGCTCGCGGCCTCGAACAAGGCTCTTCCGCTCTTTTCTACCTCAGTTGAGGGCATGGGATCTTTGTGCTCTCGCGTGCTGAATGAGGAATCCGCACCGTGGTTTGAAGCTTGACGCTGCCCTCTCACCCGTATTATTGATAGGTCCAGCTTGGTTCCAGAAGGCGCTGTTGCCAATCCCAACGTCTGTTGAAGGTCGGCAAGACGTCCGTTTATCGTGACATCGGCAGTAGGGTGACCGGCAGTTCACACGAGAGGCCGGTCACAGTACGAGCCAATCGGTTCCGTTTGACCGCTGTCGAACAGGCCGGTTGGCTTTTTTGTTGTGGGATGAGGAGCGCTTGTTGAGCTGGACGTTCTTGTGTGTCCCGCTGCTTCCCCTGGTCGCCGCGCTGATCGTCGTCTGCGCAGACGACTCGACCCGGTATGCTCACTCTAAGATCGCCACGCTGCTGATGGGAGCGGCATGCTTGGGCGCTGCGGTCACCCTCTATATTGTCACGACCTCAGGTCCAATTGCGATTCGGCTCTATAACTCGACCACTGCCGCTTCATTGACCATCCCGATTGGGTTCTATGTCGACCGCCTCAGTGGGGTCATGCTGACACTGATCTCAGCCGTCAGCCTCATCATCTATGCCTATTCCACAAACTACATGTACCAAGACCGCCACTACCGCCGGTATCTGACACTGATCTGCCTCGCCGACTTCGTCCTGCTCTGTATGGTGTCCAGCTCAAATCTGATGATGCTGTTCTTGTTCTGGCAACTGCTCAGTTATTTGCTCTACATCCTTGCGCACAACCACGGACACGCTCCGACGCTTGACGGAGCATTTAAGACGTTCACGGTCCTGCGAGTGGCGGACATGGCGCTCCTCATGGGAATCATCCTGACGTACCAAGTGTACGGCACACTCGAGTTGCCGGAACTCTTCGCTCAAGCCACCGCCGCACGCGCGACTGTCGCACTCTGGCCAGGCATGAACATCGATGCCGCGACCGCTGTCACCTTGCTGATGTTCATCGGAGCCATGGGCAAGTCTGCCCAGTTCCCGCTCCACCTTTGGTTACCGAGTTCTTTGTTTGCCCCGACCCCCGTGCACGGTCTACTCCACGCGGGCATCATCAATGCCGGAGGGTTCTTGATCAATCGTATGGCCCCGCTGTTCGGCATGAGTTCGGTGACGCTGCACGTCGCGTTTGTGGTCGGTACCGTCACAGCGGTGTTCGGCGCCTCTATGATGCTGGTGCAGAGCGATATCAAGAAGACGCTCGGACTGTCGACGATCGGCCAGATGGGTTATATGATTATGGAGTGCGGATTAGGAGCGTTTTCGCTCGCCGTGTTCCATCTGATCGCACATGGACTCTTCAAGGCGACCGTCTTCCTCAATTGCGGCAACGTGATTCAGAAGGCCCGCTTGGAGCCTCACTTCCCCCACACCGAGCATGCCCATCACGACAATGAACAGATTTCGAATCTGACGTGGTCGACCGGGTTCTTGACGACGCTGGTTATTCCGCTCCTTATCCTCTTGGTCACGCATGGAATCTTGCACATCCCCTTGCTCGAATCCCAGGGGACCGTCATTATTCTCTTTTTCATTTGGATCACCTCGTCGCAGGCAATCTTGACCCTCACGCGCCTGCGCGCGGTCGCCTCATGGAAGGTCTCCTCTACCATGCTCGTGACGCTGCTGTTTGTCGTTTTCATCTATCTCTTCGCTGTCGAGTCGTTCACCGCATTCCTGTATCCGAATCCAGCGGAAGTCGCGTTGTACTTTAAGGCAGCCGACCTTCCCGACTGGTTGTTTGACCTCATGCTTGTCACGGCGACTGGCCTGACGATCCTGGGATGGTTTTATCTGTATCTCAAAGCCCATGGCCGTCGCGTCCGAACACCAGCTTGGATCGATACGCTACGCAACAAAATGTTTGTGGCCCTCCTCAACAGATTCTACGCGGACGAATTGTATGGCCGCGCGGGGCAGGCCGTCGCCCGCGTCATTCATCGAATCGACAAGCAGGAAGAAGGGTGGTCGCGGCGATGATCCCCGATGCACTTTTCCCCTGGCTCGCAACCGGTCTCCCGTTGGTCGGAGTACTCACCTGCCGCATAGTCTGGGAGGATGTGCCACAACTCAAAACATGCTGCCTGATCTGGTCCCTTCTCAGCGTGGCTCCGATCCTGAAAGTCGCATCGAACCTGCCCGAAGGACCATTGCTACTCTTTCTCCTCCCGATCGCTGCGGCGATTTCTCTGTTGGGGCAACCGATTCATGCAGACCATCGTTTTTCTTGGCTGATGACCTTGGTGTGCCTCGGATTCGGGATAGGAGCCATCACCCTTCCCACTCCCCTGAGTCATCTCCTTTTGGTGGGATTGTTGATGACGATAGCCGGTCTCCTGATCCGCCATCATACGGCGCTCTGGCCGATTTCCTGGTGGGGAATCATCCTGTTTTGTCTCGCCGCCCTTGGTGTGGTGGTGGCCGCGTTCACAAATCCTCCGCGTTCGTTATGGGCCACCTTGGTCACGTCGGTGGTATTGGTACCCCTGCTGCCCTTCCATACGGGGTACCTGACGGCCCTTACACGGTTGCCGGGCAATCTGCCGTCCTTCGCAGCTTTTCTGCTTCCGACCGTCGGTCTGCACTTCATCGCGTCCGCCCTTCAGGCCATTCCCGTCACGATTGCCGGTCCGATCAGCTTCTGTGCCCTGATCGGGGCGCTCTACGGTGCGGGGAAGGCGCTGGCCCAGACCCGCATTCGACTCATGCTGGCGTACGGCAGCCTCTCCTTCATTTCGATGCTCTGGTGGTTTGCTGCGGCCTCACACATGGCGGTGTCTCGTGCAGCTGTGTTGGTCGCATCAATCGGCCTGGCGACGTGCGGGCTGCTGATTGCGTGGCAGATTATCCGGACGAGGTACGGGGATGACGTGGATCCCTCATCGATCAGCGGATTGGCCTCCTCAATGCCGAGCTATGCGGTGCTGCTATCCCTCTTGGCATTGGCCGCGATGGGGCTCCCGCCCTTCGGAGTCTTTGCAGGATTTATGGGACTCTTGCTTCACTCACCCATTCCTTCGATCGTCGGGCTTCTGATCATGCTGGCAGCTTGGCTGGCAGCTTCTTGGTATATCTTGAACGCGGTGCAACGGCTGTTGTTTGGAGCGAGACGCAATGATCTTCGATACCACGATGTCGTTCAACACGAATGGGCAGCACTGTTCATGACGATCGTCGCGCTAGCAGGGCTGGGATTCGCACCGAGCGAGTGGTTCATGTCCAATGGCGTTGCACTGATCAGTGATCCCCAATCACAGGCGGGTCTATGGCAGCGATAGACGAGTCGATCACGCTCGAAGCGAGACGGATGGAACTGCGTGGCGTCGTGCGCCTCGCCGGGGAAGTCATCGCGCAATACTGGCCAATGCGAACGTTCGTCCATCACAACCCACTCCATAGTTTGGAATATCTTCCCTTCGAAGAGACCGTCCGACGCGGCAAGCAATTTCTAGGCGGTGACGGCTATCTGCCCAGTGACCTATATCGCGCCTACGTCTCGTCCGGCCGGATCCGCCTCGAGCATGTAGAGATTGCGTTGCAGCCGTTGGCTCGCGATCAGCAGATCGTTCTTGGCCCTCGTAAGGTCACACACATGGAGGTGTTGCGGGCCTGTCTGACGGAAGGGCTCTGTTCGCCAGCACGCGAACCACTCGACGATCAATTGGACGATCCCGACAGAGCTTTGATCGAGCGCATGGCCCACACACTGGACCGTGTGATCGAGAGTCCCTCTCTCAACGAACGCGTCAAGAAAGTTGTGGAGACGAATCAATCCGCACTCTGCCGATGGCTGACCCTGTCTCACTGGTGCGATGACACGCTCGGCACGACGATCGTACAGACCATCAATGAGCAGATGATCAAGTGGTGTTCGGCGTTCCTCGACGAAGGGCACGCCGCGTGGGCCATGCCTGACCGGAGTGAGGGTCTGTATCAAGCCTGGAGACGGCTTGCGGTACACGAATGGTCTCTCCTTGGTATCGCCGACAGCCGACGGAAGATCGCTGCGCTCCCCGACCATCCGGAAGATGCGTTGCTGGAAAGTCTTGACGTGCTGGGTATTCCACCTGAACTGCAACAGGACTATCTGTCGCTGCAGTTGACAGCCCTACCTGGCTGGGCAGGATTCATTAAATGGCGGGGTGAGGAACGCGACTATCCATGGCAACAAGTCCACCCTGTCGGTCTCGTCAAATTCCTGGCCATTCGATTGTGGTATGCGCGGGAACTCGTACAGGCGGCTTGCCGAGACTTCTTGGATATTCCTGGTCGGTTCGACGAGATCATGGCGTATATGTGTGACTATTCGGAGGAATACTATCTTCGGCGGCTACGGACCGCCGGCCATTTACCCGCACTCTACGCGGAAGAAATCGATCGACTTGCCCATCGGAAGGGGCAAAGCTGGAACCATGTGCTCGCTCGCTACCGTGCCGACGTCGTACCTAGACACCAGGCCGCTCGTCGACGCAGTGACGCACGACGGCTCTTACTGCTGAGCCGCTCGTTGGGCATTGAGGATCAGCAATTCGTTGAAAGCCAGCCTTCTGAGCTGAAGCAGGCCATCGAATGGATTGAGGCCTTCCCGGAATCAGAGCATGGACCTATTTGGCTAAAGGCCTTTGAAGCCGGGTATCATGAGCCGCTTATTGGGCAACTGATGGCGGCGGCCTCACCTCCCACCGAGCACCGAGTGGCCGCTCCACCCCTTCGCCCCTACTCGCAGTCGGTCTATTGCATTGACGTACGATCCGAGCCATTCCGCCGCCATCTCGAGTCCGTCGGCCCGCACGATACGTTTGGCTTTGCCGGATTTTTTGCCGCCTTCATCCGCTACCGGGCCTGGGGGAGAGGGCATGACACGGAGCAATTTCCGGTCATCATGCGCGCCAAGAACGAAGTGCGTGAAATACCCCGGAGCTATCTGGACCACAAGGTCTCACAGCATAAAGCGTGGACGAAATGGGCCCACGCCGGGCACACGCTTTTGCATGACCTGAAGGAAAACGTCATCACACCCTACGTGATGGTCGAATCAATCGGCTGGTTTTATAGTGTGCCCATTTTTGGGAAGACGTTGCTCCCCTCGCTCTACCGGCGCGTCTCGACGTGGTTGCGGCATTGGCTCATGCCGCCATTGCCGACCACGCTTACTGTGGACAAGCTTTCCCCGAGCGACACCTCGGAAATGCTCAAAGTCGAACACCAAGAGATCATTCGTTCGGCCCTTGATGAGCGGCTCGGATTGCGTCATGCCCAGATCACACCGTTACTGATAGAAGGAATCCGACAACGGGCGCTTCAGCAATCCAATCCACAGGAAGACTTTTTCCGTACTGAAGCGGACGCGGTGGGTTTGACGACAGAGGCAGTCGATGCCTTTGTCACGGTCTTGCAGCAGGAGTATGACCTCAACTCACGGGCTTCCTCGCGCTACAAGGAACGGCTGACGCGAACAGGATTTACGCTTGAGGAGCAAACCTTGACCGTCGACACCGCCCTGCGAATGATGGGGCTGACCAAGAATTTCGCGCGGCTCGTCTTGTTGTGTGCCCATGGCAGCACATCGGACAATAACCCCTACGAATCCGCGCTTGACTGCGGCGCCTGCGGCGGGAATGAAGGGAAACCCAATGCGCGCGCCCTTGCCATGATGGGCAATAGTGAGAAGGTACGCCAACGCTTACGGAAAACCGGGATCGAGATTCCGTCTGATACGCACTTCCTGGCCGGCCAGATGGATACCACCACCGATGCCGTCCAACTATTCGATCTTGAGGATGTCCCCCCAACCCATCGCGCCGATCTCGCGAGGCTTCAAGACGATTTGAAAGAAGCTGCACGGTTGGCGAGTCGTGAGCGATGCCGTCGATTTCCCGAGATTCAAGAGCCTCTGGATGAATCCCGTGCCACCGCGCATGTCCGCCAGCGCAGTGCGGATTGGAGTCAAGTCCGTCCCGAATGGGGGTTGTCCAATAATACGACGTTCTTGATCGCCCGGCGTGAGTGGACGAAAGGGCTGGATCTGCGTGGTCGAGTGTTTCTACATTCGTATGACTATCGCGAGGATCCCACGACACGGTTCCTTGAGGTCCTGCTCACGGCTCCGCAGGTCGTCGCACAATGGATCAACATGGAGCACTACTTTTCGGCCGTCGACAACGAAGTCTATGGAAGCGGCAGCAAGATCTATCACAACGTGGTGGGTCGGTTTGGCATTATGTCCGGCCCCTGGAGCGATCTTCGCCTGGGATTGGCGCGGCAAACCGTCATGAACGGTGAGGTGCCATACCATGAGCCGATGCGCCTGCTGACGATCGTGGAAGCCCCACGGAATGGAATTGAGAAATTAATTGCACGGCATGACGTCCTTCAGCACTATTATCATAATGAGTGGGTGCATCTGATCGTGTTCGACCCAGGGGATGGAGAGTGGTATCGCTGTCGACCGAACGGGGAATGGACTCGAATTGTGCAAAACGCATCGGCCGTGGCGTCGTGATCACATAACCGTATAGGCTGGAGGCTGGAAAGGAGTGGAGCAATGGGCGGGTTACGCTTGCATCCGATGAAAGAAATTCGTGTGATCATTGCAGGTGAGCATCGTGCATTCGTGACTGAACTGCTGGACCGAGTCCAGGCTTCCGGCTATACCATCATCGGCAACATTTCGGGAAAGGGCCATCATGGGGTGCGTGAGGCACATTTCATGTTCAGCGAACAGGAGAGCCTCGAGATGATCCTCACGGTTGTCCCGGACGAAAAGGTCGAGCCGATCCTTGCCGGCCTGAGACCCCTGTTCGAACGACATTCCGGTTTCACGTATGTCGCAGACGTTGCCGTGAGTCGACAGGAATACTTCGGGAAGAAGGCAGCCAAGTCTTGATGGTCTAGCCTATGACGCACGTGGCAGACCACGACCTCACACTGCTTAGGGGTCGCAGTGGGGGTTAGGCATTCCTTCCCTGGCCATAATAGTTTGCCTTCCTATCTTACGGTAATTTTCAACAGCGTGCCTCTAGTTGAGATAGAGATCCGCTCCAGTATACAATTCTGCCCCGCTCCACAGAGCGATCAGGGACTTGAAATAACTGTCTTGCTGCTGGTGATCAAATATAACAACCGGGGGTACGGTCATGAAGGGATTGTCTTGGTTCGTGGTGCTTGCATTGTCCATGGTTAGCTGCGCAGAGAAACCAAAAGTAGACAAAGTCGACGCACTTCATAAATTCAATCACGTGGTCCCTAAACATTCCGAAGTCTGTGTAGCGGCCACTGAGGAGGACATTGCGGCCTTATTCGACCGCTGGAACGCCGCGCTCCAAACTGGGGATGTTCACAAGGTTTCTGCTAACTATGCGCCAAAGTCCGTGCTGCTGCCAACCGTGTCAAGCAAACCGCGATTGACGGCTTACGATAAAGAGGACTATTTTCACCATTTTTTAGAGAACCAACCGGTCGGGCACATCGACTCGCAAGATGCTCGTGAGATCGAGATTGACTGTAACACCGCGATCGACACCGGGCTCTACACCTTTACCTTTAAGAAGACCGGGGCCAGCGTGAAGGCCCGCTATACCTTCACCTACAAGTGGGACGGGAAAGAGTGGCTGATTACAAGCCATCATTCCTCCGCGCTGCCCACGGTTGACGCTCCTCCGGCACACGTTCACCAGGCCGTGGCACAACATGCGGAAGACTGCGTAGAGGCCAGTGAGGAGCAAATTGCTGCCTTGTTTGACGGTTGGAATCTTGATCTCCAAACCGGCGACGTTCATAAGGTGACCAGCCATTACGCACCAACCTCGCTCTTGCTACCAACGGTGTCGAGCCGACCACGATTTACTGCTGTCGACAAAGAGGACTACTTCCACCATTTTCTCGAAAATGGGCCAGTCGGACGGATTGACTCTCGGGAAATTGAAATTGACTGCAACACAGCGATTGATACAGGGCTCTACACCTTCACGTTCAAGAAGACCGGTGCCAGCGTGAAGGCCCGCTACACATTCACCTACAAGTGGGACGGGAAGCAATGGTTGATCACCAGTCACCACTCTTCCGCAGTCCCGCCGAAAGAATAGCCGCCTTGTTGTATTCTTCCCAACGGTGTACGGCACCGTTGGGAAGAACTTCCACAATTTGCGATTGTCTTAGTCGAAAAACAGATGGGACGGGTTTCGAAGTTGCCTGCTTCCAGGCACGAGAGCGACCTTCCGCCAGTTTTATCCACCGCCTGCAATGGGGCGAAACTGCTGCCGTCGAGAATCCTCTCGCCAAGTCTCAGCACTCCACCCGGTGCGTTGGCACTCAGGATGCGGTGCTGACCTTCTTCAGATTCGCCAGATAGTTCCCAACGACTACTTTTGCCGGCTGCTTGTCCACTTGTGTGTATACCAGGTAATGGATCACGGCATGGATTGCCATGGCTGCCAGCAACCCTTCGAATATCCCGACTTTGTACACGAGCGCTCCGGTCAGAATTGCCAAGGCCATGGCATAGGGCCCATGGTGAGTCACGTGCATGAGGCCGGCGATCATTTTCCACCCCGTGAACATCATGACGATGGCCACGGCAAACTTCGGCAGAAGTTCTAGGTATTCAGGAGTGATCACAAAGAAGGTGACCACACAACCCACAATCAATACAGAAAATTTGGTGTACGCACCAGCTAGCCGGTTGGTGGTGCTCTTGGCCAAGCCGTCCAAATTCGTCATGCCGCCGAAGAAGCTCGACCCGATATTGGCGATCCAAATCGCCAGCAGACTATTATTGCTGTTGCATTCCCGCTTGAGGGGATCAATTTTCTGGATGGCGGCGTTGCTCATGACCTGCTCAATCACGTCGATGATGGCCAGCATCGCTGCGAATCCAACGACATAGAACCATGTCAGGCCACTGTCGAAATGAGGGATGGGAAGGGCGATGGACAGCGGCACATCCTCCACGTGCAGCATCGGCACGTGAATAAATTGGGCGAGGATCACTCCCGCTGCGATAATAACGAAATAGGGGACCGCCGGCTGGATGTAGCGGAATTTTGTGAAGAGATAGACAAAGCTTACGAGGCCAGCCAAGGAGATAAGTATCATCTGAATGCGTGCCCCGTTCAAGAACGTATCTGCTGCGACCAATTCCGCGGGGAGTTCGTAGGTAAAGTCTAGAAATTTCAGTGCGATCTTGAGACCGATCCCAGCCAGCAATCCTTCAACGAGATAGGCGGGAACAGCCAGCAAGATGTATCGTTGCCAGTTGAATTTCCAGATGACCGCTTGCATGACCGCCGTGAGGAAAATCACAAAAGCCATGTTCTCCATCCCGAAACTTGCGACTCCCATGGCCAGAACAGGGGCCAGCCCTGCAGCGATTCCAGGGCAGCCGATGAAGTTCCCTGGCCTGATCCAGGCGTTGATCCAACCGATCAGACAGGCAAACGCGACCGTGGCAAGTCCAACCTTGATGGGATAGTCGGACATCATGGCAATCCCAACCGAGAGTGGGATCGCCATGACACCGGTAATCAGTCCGGCTGCGATATCGCGACCGATGTACTGAGCCTGGAACGCCGCTGACTGCGGCAGTGTGAGTCCGGAAAGAGACTCTTGATACGTCTGTTGATCGTTTATGGAAATAGTGTCCGATGAGCTTACGACTGACATGCCATCCATGGCCTTACCCTCCAAATAAACCTACTAGGCTGAGGATTACAGCAACAATGAGGCCGCCGGTACGTATGTCGTGTAACTATATGAAATGGTGTTGAATTATTATTGATGTGGATAGGTAACCTTCTCTACTGTGATGCATCGCACGATGGGGTGCGTGCTCCTATGCACGGATTGTGCGGTGGCGCACGGCAGTTGATATGGGTGTGGGCAAGAAAACTCAGCGAGGTCCACGGTGGGTATTGCGGAGATCAACTTCTACACCCTACATTTGTGGCATTGTGGAAGCCCCGTCATCTTGGGCATAAGTGACAGTCGCTGGTCATCGCCAGCCTCTACCATGTCACAAATCTTGAACTTAAGCCGCCATGCCAGCGACGATGAAGCCCAATACCTGACATCCTTATTGATTTATCACCTGGTTGATCGGTGTGGAGGGCAACTGCAATTTACCCCGGAGGAAATTCGTCAGATCCGGGAAAATCTTTCCAGCAAGATGGTCCAGATCCAGCTGGGGGATAATTTACGACTGCGCATCATCAATCGCCTACCTGAACTCCAGTAAGCCATTCTCTCCTCTTCACTCTAAGACATCCCTCGGCGACCTTGTGGTCAGCCGAGGGGTCTGGATATGTGCGACTTCATGCTGTGGTGTCGCTCGAAAGCGATTCGAGGGCTTCTTTATATGTTGATAAAGAACTGGAAGAGAATCGTATGGTTCATTTGATTTGCGAGGTTCGGGATGGAACGGCTATTGAGCAGCTGATTCTGGTAGCCGACATCCATATTGAAATACTTCGAAAACGTCCGGTTGATCCCGACAAAGAATCGGTTTTGATCAAAACCGGCCTGTGGTCCTCGCGCACCGACGGTGTTCAGATGAACGAAGACTTCGTCTGACGCAACGAGTGCCCATTCTGGAGCCTTCGGCAAGGAATACATTCCCCTTAGTCCGGTACGGAATCGGACAGCGGTGCCGTCCACATGCTCGATCCAGCGCTCTTCCAGACGAGTGCGGCTCGTGATCTTAAAAGAATCGAACTTCCTAGAGTACAAGATCTGCTGATAAATACGGCTTTCTTCAAAAAATGCCGGGCGGGGCGGGGTATGCGGTTGATTAAAATTCCCAACCCACGCATAGCCTTGCCAGATAGAGAGGTTCTCCGTCAGTTGATAGCCGATCGCTGGGCGAAGTATCAGCTGGTCGATATGGCCTGCTTCGTCAAGATCGGCAAAACGAGGCTGGACCTCCAAGTGCGCAAGAAAGGACGACGGCAGCTTCGCCGTCATAAACACAGGTGACCATAAGCGAAAGTCTTGGCTGAATGTCGAAGGAGACTGGGCGAAGGTCTCCCCTCCGGCCAGCAGACTCCATGCGAAGGCTGCAATGGCGATCCCTTGCTTCCATCTCCTCTGTCGCATCTGTGCTGCTGCAGACTGCATGATCCCTCCTCAGGCTGGTCTATGGTGGCCACACACGAGAAAAGTCCGTCGATCGTTCTCGAGACAAGCGAACGTCTTGTCCGGTAGTCTTCGCCCTTTAATACGCTCTTATAGGGTTGCGGTTATAGAGCTGTGCGTCGCCTTGGGAGAACCTTGTACCTCGTCTCACACGAGGAACGCCAGCCTAAAATTTCCGTATGAGACTCCGCTGGGGCTATAGATTGCGCCCGAAGCGCGACTGTGCTAGCTAGTCGGCATGCTGTACATTTCATCGTCTGTCGCGATTCCGGATCATGAGATCGAGATCCATGCCATACGGTCACAAGGTGCTGGCGGGCAGAACGTCAATAAAGTGTCTACGGCGATTCATCTGCGTTTTGACGTACAGGCGTCGTCCCTTCCTCCATTTTATAAGGAAGCGTTGCTGCAATTGCGCGATCATCGTATCTCCACCGACGGCATCATCACGATCAAGGCACAGCAACATCGCACGCAGGAGCGTAACCGAGAGGATGCCTTGGATCGATTGCGCCTCTTGATTCAAAGCGTGGCGATCCCACGGAAAAAGCGAAAGGCAACCAAGCCGTCGAAGGGATCTCATGATCGTCGAATTGACTCGAAGAAACGACAAGGTCGCCTGAAGACGCTACGGCGGACACTGGAGTGACCAGCTTGCACGGCCGGTACTGACAATCTGTTCGACGTTTGAGTAACTGAAGTAGCGATCAACTAGGAGCGATGGTCTTTGCTTTTTGCGGCGATGGTCTTCGCCTGCTGCAGCAATGCTTGCGCCTCCGGGATGAAATCCAGTCGCTGGTGCTGCTCCGCGATGGCCAATGCCTCCCCTGCCAGGACCACGGCATCATCATGTCGGCCGTGCTGACACCACACCCTCGCAAGAGCAAGTCTTGCATTGACGGACCTGGGGGCCTGCTTGACCACCTGTTGCAACAGGTGCTCACCTTTTTCCGCATCTCCGCCGAGAATACTCGGCAGTTTGACAAGAAGTGTCCCCTTCGCAGAAAGAGCGTCAATGTGAGCCGGATTGATTTCGAGCGCCCGGTCGAGTTCCTTCATCATTCGGCGGAGCCCGAAGATCGAGGTGAGCGATTCGCCGTCAATTCGGAGCAACTCCCCTAGATTGCAGAACAGTGCAAAGTGAGCATCGGCATTTCCCTCATCCGCAGCCACTGCCTGTTCACCCAATGTCTGCCCCTGCTGAAAATGGGCGAGTCGCGCTGCGCGATCTGCAGCTAATCTCCCTTGATTGCATTCTTCTAGGGCTTGTTTGGAAAGTGGGACTCCGGAATTCTGAGCCAGAGATGTCATTGAGTGGGACGTGAGACTACCTGTAAGGACAACGATGAAAAGAAGAGCCTTCATCTGCATGATTCATCAATCCTGTAGCATATGAGAACGGGAGTCTAGGCAGCAAACATAATGCCTACGTGATCACGTTTTCAAGTACTTATAACTCGTTGATAAACCACTCTCGCCCAGACCAACACTGCTTTTCTTCCGAAAACAGATGATGGTTGAGGGACAACATATGTCCATGTCTTGCTCAGAGACAAACGGATATCCTTATTTTATCACCCCATCGCTGACGCATACGGTTCGGTGTTTTGATGGCAAGAATTTAAGCACTTGCCGGTTCGCTGGAAGCCACCATCCCTAAAATATTGAACCCTCCATCCACGTAGATCACTTCTCCGCTGATTCCCCGTCCTAATGAGCTGACCAAAAACAATGCCGTATCGCCGACTTCACCCTGTTCGGTGGCGCGTCGGAGCGGAGACACCTCCTTATGATGGTCCACCATTTTGGTAATGCCTGAGACACCACGAGCGGCCAGCGTCTTGATCGGCCCGGCCGAAATCGCATTCACACGGATATTGAGTGGACCGAGGTCGTAGGCCAAGTAGCGGACGGCTGACTCGAGAGCAGCTTTGGCTACACCCATCACATTGTAATGCGGGACCACACGTTCGCTGCCGAGATAGGTGAGTGTCACAATGGAACCACCCGCCGTCATCAAGGGCAGTGCCGCTCGTGCGACAGCAATGAGCGAATAGGCGCTGATGTCGAGCGCCATGGCAAACCCTTGGCGGCTGGTATTGATGAATTGTCCGGTCAGTTCCTCACGAGGGGCAAAAGCGAGTGAGTGAACAAGAAAGTCGATTTGGCCGAAGTCTTTCTGGACCTGCTGCATGAGCGATGCAATTTCCCCATCATTGCTCACATCACAGGGAAATGCTTTGGCCCCAGGTAAGGTGACGGTCAGCTCTTCCACGTTTTGTTTCAGCCGTTCATTCTGATAATTAAAAAAGAGCTGCGCTCCCTGGCCGGCCGTCGATTGCGCGATGGCCCACGCAATGCTGTGCTTATTGGCTACTCCGATGACGAGTCCCTTTTTCCCCTTGAGTAACATGGCGTTAGTTTCCTCCGTTCAAGAACATATGATGATCATTCGAGTATGAAGCCCCCTTGGTCGGGTGCTGTTCATTCAATTGTTTTCGTGTTGCGTGATCTGGCTGGGCACGGAAGATAGCATGATTCTGGCTCACTGTGAATCGATGTGTTGATGAGTAGACGCTTGTGATCACGGACTTTGCTGCGGCAGTTTAGTCGGGTTTTATGCCATTCCGCCACAGGATAAAATTAACAACAGTATGGGTACACGGACGTTAACTAGTTGTAAGACAACGATTCGTATGTGTCCCATACATTAATGCGAGCCGGTGAATTTCGGCACCGAGCTTGCTTCGTCATACCCCTGAGTACCGAATGGTCGGTACACATTCTCAATCTCTCAAGGAGGAAATCATATGAAGCGCATGTTGATGGCAATCATGGCAGTCGCGGTCGCAGTGACCTTCAGTGCACCTTCTTTCGCCAGCGACAAGAAGGAGGAAAAGAAGGGTGGTAAGTTCGCTGAGATGATTTACGCGGATGAGAAGAAGAAGGACGGCCCCAAAGCTGAGGATATCTTCGGCGACAAGAAAGAAGAGAAGAAGGGCGGCCATGCCGACACCTTCAGCGACAAGAAGGAAGAGAAGAAGGGTAAGTAAGTTCTTACATTCGGGGAGTCTAACAGAGGTGGGGCATTTCTTTTACCAGAAGTGCCCCACGTTATTTGCAGAACTTGTGTCCGAGGATGTTCGTTTCTCCCGGACTATCAGCCAGGGTGTGTACCCCACCTAAACCGGTACAGTTGATTATCGATTCATATCTTTCCCGATGTAGACCGCTTGTAATCCGACAATGGTCTTTCCATCTCGGATTGTGCCGTCTTGAATTCTTTTAATCGCTTGAGCCAGCGGCATCTCGACGATCTCCAGCACTTCATCTCGATCGAGCTGTTGACGGCCTTTTGTCAGTCCCGTGGCCTTGTAGACATGAATCACCTCATCTGCGAAGCCCGGCGCGGTGTAGATACTGGAGAGCAGCTCGAACGAGGAGGCACGATAGCCGACTTCTTCCTCGAGTTCCCGTGCGGCACAGTGCAATGGGTCTTCTCCCGGGGACAGTTTTCCCGCTGGAATTTCATAGATGAATCCACCGGCGGCGTGCCGGAACTGTCGGATGAGCACCACGGTCCCATCATCTTTGATCGGCACCACCGCTGCTGCTCCGGGATGGCGGATCGTTTCAAGATCCACCGTGACGCCGTTCGGCAACAGGACGGTGTCCACGTTTAGGGTGACCACTTTCCCAGCATAAATGTTTCTCGTCACAGCGGACCACTCCCCTCGCTTCTCACCCCTTCCCCTTCACGCCTAACCGATTTTTTGTAGAACGCCGGCCTCACAACCTTCGCTGGAACCGCTTTCCCTCGAATGTCGATGGCGAGGTCGGTCCCAATTTCAGCGTATTTCGGAGCAACATAGCCTAATCCTATCCCCTTCTGAAGGAGAGGAGAGAAATTGCCACTCGTGACTTTTCCGATAGGTGTGTGTGGTGAGGAAGGAGAAAGAATCGTGAAGCCATGACGGGGGACGGCCTTTTCCAGCAATTCGAAGCCCACAAATCGACGCGACGGGCCTATTCGTTGCTGCGCCACCAGCGCATGCTTTCCGATGAAGTCCCCCTTTTCGAAATGTACAGCCCAGCCTGCTCCCGCCTCGATCGGTGTTGTGTCTTCGTCGATATCATTGCCGTAAAGCAGATAGCCCATCTCCAAACGCAGGAGGTCCCGTGCCCCGAGTCCTGCCGGTTTCAAGCCGAGCGACGCGCCTGTGTTCAATAACATGTCCCAGACGACCGAGGCTGATCCGTACACATAGAATTCGTAGCCGAACTCTCCCGTGTACCCTGTTCTGGCCGCCAGGCACTCCACCTCCGCAACTCGCACCATCGTGGATTCTCTGAGCTTGAGCTGGTCCAGTTGTGGCAATCCGATCGCCGAGACAATCCCTCGTGCAGCCGACCCCTGCAAGGCAATCTGTGCGATGTCTGCTGAACGGTCGGAGATCTGACAGTCAGGAACTGCTTGACCATGTTCCATCAGCCAAGACACGATCTTGTCTCGATTCGACGCGTTGACGCATAGAAGAAATTCTCCCGCCCCTGCTAACCGATAGACGAAGATATCGTCCTTGATCCCGCCCTGCTCATTACAGACCATGGAGTACTGCGCCTGCATGGGCTTCAGCGCAGCGAGGTCGTTTGTGGTCATGCACTGGAGGAACGACTCGGCACCGGATCCGGTGACGACAATGCGTCCCATATGACTCACATCGAAGAGCCCCGCCTTGCTACGGACGGTGTGATACTCATCCACTACGCCGCTGTACTGGATGGGCATTTCCCATCCCGCGAAGTCAACCAGCTTCGCGGCAGCAGCGCGATGTTGTGCGATGAGCGGGGTCTGTTGCATGATGCTTCTTGCTGACATGTACGCAAGCCGGAAAGCTTACACGTATGTTGGATCGGACCTGTCAACGTATTCCGAGTAACTCCACATCGAAAATCAGCGTGGCGTTCGGTGGGATCACGCCACCGGCGCCGCGCAATCCATACCCCAAGTCAGAGGGGATCTTGAGCTTGCGTTTGCCCCCCACCTTCATCCCCTGCACCCCTTCATCCCAGCCTTTAATAACGCGTCCCGCGCCGAGCGGAAACGAAAATGGCTGACCGCGATCAACAGAGCTATCGAACTTCTTTCCGTTTTCAAGCCAACCGGTGTAGTGCACGTTTGCCGTTTTACCCGCAACAGCTACCTCTCCGGTGCCGACCACTTGATCAACATATTTCAGTCCAGAAGGCGTGGTCACTTCCTGATTATTTTCGGCCATGGAACCTCCTACACCCACAGATACCGTCAGCACGACGATCACCATGAGTGATGATAGATACGGTGATTTCATATGAATCTCCTCCTTCCATTGTATGGCATGGTCCGGATAGCCGGGTCAACCCAGTTGGACCAATAGTCTGTTCAAAACTACTGTGCCATACAAAAAATGTTGTCTATGAGGGAGTGTCGCTCCTATCAACTACTAGTTGCAGGCTGTTCAAACAGGCTGTCCACTGTGGCCGCAGCGAGCGAAAGGTTGAGACGTACGCGCGTGGTACGTTGAGACCTTGAGCGATGCGAAAACAAAGCTGGTAGGCTGTTTCAACAACCGGCTAGTGTTCCCGTTCGGCGAAGAGCGCCAGGCTGGCCGTGTACCCATGGAGGAAGTTCCGATGACCGACCGGCCCAATCTCCCCTTGCGCAAAAAATCCGGCGAGTGGGATTGCTCCGAGCTGCTCCTTGGCCGCAGTGACATCATGGTCCGGACGGCCAAAGAGTCCTCGCCCTCGGCCGCAACAGCTGAACATAAGCCCACCGAGTGGAGGATGTTGATGGGTGGCGCGGTCGGTCGCCAGAAGCGCGTGCAAATCTTCGGTGGCAGACGCGGCGTCGCGCAGATGGAATTGGACGGTTTGCCCCTCCTGCACCACATCGCCGATGGCCACAGCACCCGTCGTGCGTTCGGCTCCGAGGAGATTACGAATGAGAAAGTCTCCACGTTCGAACCGGTTCCGATGTTCGTCGATGACAATGCCGAGATGGAGTGCCCGATGGGCACGTTGGCGGCCTTCCTCCGGCAGTGAGGCAAAGACGGCCTGTAACCGCTCCAACGCCGGCTCGCCGCCGAGTTCGTGAATCAGATTCCCTTCGGCCTTGGTCACCACAAACCGGTCGCCGATCAATCGACAACCCTGTGAGATGACCGGCCGAATCTCGACGGCCCCCGAGAGACGTACTCCAACCAGCCCATCATCGAACACCTGATCATTGAGCACCAATCGATTCATCCCGGCCTCCTGTCCACCGCCGGCCAATCCTCCCATCGCTTTGGCTCCGGGATATCGTTCTTCCATGACCCCCAGCATCTCCTGGACTGGGGTGGTGAAGGGGTCAGCAAGCAGGAGGAACGACCCGTCGCCGACTCCCGGTTCAGGCCACCCCGTAAGGTGAAATTGATCCTGAGTCGGCGAAAAGGACGAACGCACTGGGTGGAGGTGAACATTGGGAAGGATCGCGGCCCAGACGCCGACCGCAGGCATGGTTTCCACTTCTTCTGCTCCGGCGATTACCCCCTCCCCGCTGCATCCGATCAGCACGTTGGCGTGGAGTGTCTCTCGCAGGATGCTCACCAGATGATCGGCCCCTGCCACATGGTGAGCCGAAAAGAAGAGGCAAACCAGATCACTCGCGGTGCCTCCCAACTGTTGCCGAATATCTGAAGCGACATCTAATGCCGCAACTTCCGTGTCGACGCTTTTCGAGAGAGTGACGGCAAACTTCATGGCATGCGTTCAGAATGGGTAAATGGAGACTCACAAGGAAGGAAGGTGGATCGCGCAGGCGATGACCGTTTCCGACCTCAGACTCCTGGATCCATGCGCTGGGCTCGAACTTGTGCGAGCTTCTTGTAGTACCGCCACAGGTATGAATGGTAATCGTCGACTTGTGCAAGAAGATAGTGAAGCTCTGTCGGGTCCTCGGTTTCTAATGCATGCACCATCCGCGCTTTAAGGAATTCGGCGAAGGCTTCGGTTTTTTGCACTGCCGTCAGGAGCTGCAATCCGCCGCCGATTTGGTAGTCGCCCATACCACGCCCTCCTGGTTACCGAGCAGCAGAATAGCGAGGGGATCGCCACATTTGCAAGCTTCACCCGTTTTTCAGCAACTACTCTGTTGATTAATGTGATTGTGAACCTGACAGGAGGACCTTAAGACGAGCGAGGTTGATCGCTTCAATATGGTGATTGTCACGGCCTGTGACTGACGTGGCCATCGTGAGCGCGTTCAAGATCGCTTCTTCCGTGGCCTCGACTGTGGCGGTGATGAGTGGATTCACATGGGTATCGGCTAGATGCGTGAGGTTGTAGATGGGTTCTTTCGGATAGTGAGGGATCACGTTGGCAGTCGAAAAGGCCAGCATGAAGTCGCCGCTGCTGTGCCGTGCCGTTGAGCCGGTGCGGGCAAGACCGAGAGCGGCGCGCTTGGCGAGTCTCGTCAGTTGGCGGCTGTCGAGAGGCGCATCGGTCGCAATGACCACAATGATGGACCCTTCACTCTGGCCGGGGGAGAGGGCCTCGGATACCTGCTGCGGCCGTTCATACAGCTTCCCGACTGGTACACCTGCAATGACCAGCTCTGGCCTGCGACCATGGTTCGCGTTGACGAGGACCCCGATGGTATAACCACCGTCCTTCTCGGATACCTTTCTCGATGACGTACCGATGCCGCCCTTAAATCCGTACGACACCATGCCGGTTCCGGCACCGACTGTGCCTTCTGTCACTGGGCCACTGGTGGCCCCGTCAAGTGCCGTGATCACATCCTGCTCCGAGACGTGTCGGCCTTGAATGTCGTTCAACCGTCCATCATCACATTCCGCAACGACTGGGGTGAGGGTGTCGTCTTCGATGCCGATCGCTGGGTACTGTTTGATCATCCAGCTCATCACGCCGTTCGCGACACGTGGGATGTTCAAGGTGTTGGTGAGAGCAATAGGGTACTCAAGAAAGCCGGACTCCGCGACCCACGCGAGCCCTGTCATTTCGCCGGTGCCGTTGAGGACAAAGAATCCAGCCGGTACCTTCTTATGCCATACATCGTCACGTGGCATGATGATCGTCACACCCGTCCTGACCGGACCCTCTCCCGGCTTGAGCGCCCCGTCTCCTCGTATGAGGGTCTGATGCCCAACCTTCACCCCGGCCACATCGGTGATGGCATTGAGCGGACCTGTTGGATACTGACCGATGACGATGCCGAGGTCTCGGATGCGTTGGCGTTCTTGCGTGAATTCTGCCGCCGCCTTGGAGAGACACCCGGTCAGTAGCACAGCCATGCCGGACAGCAACACCGCCCGTGCTGCATGCCGGAAACTACACCTCATGCGTGCTGCCCTGATGGGGTATCCGCACATCGATCCCGGGATGTTCCGCTTGAATCGCGGCGCCAAGTGAAAGAGCCTGCTTCTCTTCACCGTGCACGATAAAGATGGTGCTCGGCAAGGGATCGATAGCTCGGACGTAGGCCAACAGATCGTTTCGATCGGCATGGGCTGAGAGGCCGTTAAATTTGACGATCTGGGCACGCCGTTTGGTCGGCACGCCGAAGATAGGCACGACGTCCCAGCCTTCGACGAGCTTCCGGCCCAGCGTATGTTCTGCTTGAAAGCCGACGAATACGATGACGTTCGCCTCATCCTGAATTGCATGTTTCAGGTGGTGGATAATGCGGCCGCCTTCGCACATACCGGATGAGGAAATGATCACACAGGGCCCGCGCATGGCATTCAGACGTTTGCTGTCTTCCGCAGAGGAAACGAAGTGGATGTACCGTGAGGCGAAGACATCGCCGCCCGAAGAAAACGTCTTCATGGTTTCCTCGTCATAACACTCCGGATGCCGCTTGAATACCTCTGTGGCCTTCCCTGCCAATGGGGAATCGATATAGATCGGGATCGGCTCGACGCGACCCTCACCGACCAACTCCTTGATTCGCATAACCAGTTCCTGCGTACGCCCTACGGCAAAGGCGGGCACGATAATCTTGCTCTTGTGCGTCCTGGCATGCGCAATCAGATCTTGTGCCTTCTTCTTCATTTCCTCGCCGACCTGTTCGTGCAATCGGTCGCCGTAGGTCGACTCGAGGATCAAGACGTCACAGGAGGGTGGAGGTTCGGGATCCCGAAGAATCGGTATATGGGATCGCCCTAAATCGCCGCTGAATAGGACCGTGGTGGTATTACCGCGAGCCGTATATTTCACGCGAACAGCCGCGGAACCCAAGATATGCCCGGCGTCATGGAACGACGCGGTAAGTCGAGGCGCAATCTTCTGTTGATCTCCGTACCGTGCACCTTCAAACCGCTTGACGATTTTGCGCACGTCGTTTCCGTCGTAAAATGGCTGGATACAGGTCTTCCCACGTCTGCGCTCTTGTTTGTTGACATACCGACAGTCGTATTCCTGCACTCGAGCCGAGTCCTCGAGCATGATGCCGGCGAGATCGGCCGATGCCCTGGTGAGGTAGACCTTTCCCGAAAAACCTTGACGCGGCAACACCGGGAGCGCGCCTGAATGGTCGATATGTGCGTGCGAGAGCAAGACCGCACCGAGCGACTTGGGCTCAAAATCGAGATCTCGGTTTCTCCGGACCGCTTCCTCTCGGCGGCCTTGAAACATTCCACAATCAAACATCATCCGAAATCCCGGCACTTCCAGGACATGCCGACTTCCCGTAACTGAACGAGCCGCGCCGTAGAATGAGAGTTTCATCGGGTGGGTACTCCATTGTGGCGTGCGATCAGGTCCCAGGCCTCCTGAGCCGTCTCGACGTAGTGAAACAGGTTGAGGTCCGTCTGTGCGATCAATCCATAGTCGACAAGGAGTTGCCAGTTGATCAAGCGCTCCCAAAAGTGCCGGCCAACCAGGACCACGATGACGCTCTCGGTCTTTCCAGTCTGAAGCAGGGTCAGTGTTTCGAACAATTCATCGAGCGTGCCGAACCCTCCGGGAAACGCGACGAGCGCCTTGGCCCGGATCAGGAAGTGCATTTTTCTGATGGCAAAATAGCGGAATTGAAAACTAAGTCTCGGCGTGATGTAGGGGTTCGGACACTGTTCGTGCGGCAACGTGATGTTGAGCCCGATCGACTTGGCGTTCACATCCGCCGCGCCACGATTAGCCGCTTCCATGATACCAGGCCCTCCACCCGTGACAATGACATAGCCACAGCGGCCATCAATCTGACACGTCGACGAGACGAGTCGACTGAATTCTCGGGCGACGTCATAATACTTCGCAAGTTCGAGCTGTCGTTTGGCGACAGCGACCTGTTGTACACGTACAGGATCGGCAGGAGCCTGAGCTGCTTCTGCTTCCGCTGCGTGTAGGGCTTTTTCTGCGACAGCCGGCTCATGCAACCTGGCACTCCCAAAGACCACAATGGTGGACTCGATGTGTTCTTCTTTTTGGATCAGTTCCGGCTTCAGGAGTTCGAGACCGATTCGAATGGGGCGAAGCTCGTCGCGTTGGAGAAACTCGGTGTCCTTATCGGCTGGGATATAGGATGAGGATTGGTTATCGCTCGGATAGTGCGGTAAGGGATCGGTGGTTCCCTGATTCATGGCTCGACATTATAGCGAGGCCAAGAGCAGGCGGCAATTCGCCGTCAGGAGAAACCCTTGATTGCTGGAATGGATAGGGGTAAAAAGGCGGCCTGGTGAGATGGCGTTGAAAACCCTGCTGGACCACGACCCACTCCGCATCACAGAAGACTTGAAACGCGTCAATCCCAAGTCCTGTTCTGGAGAAAATTAAATCGGGGTCGACGGGTGTCCATGGCTTTGCCAACCAACCGAAATTAACCCGTGAGTATTTCACGTCAAGAAATCGGTAGGTGGCCACCATTCCCACATCAGCGTCTCCAATTGAGTCAGGTGTGCCGAGCTTAGCGACTACCTCTGCCATTGTCGTTTTCCCAGGTATGATAAAAGCGACGTCCTTTGGCCCCAGCGTCGTATTGAGTGACACGCGCACCACATTACAGCCCTGCATAGCCAGACAGACGAACACTCCTACCAGAACTGGGACGATTCTGCTGATGAGGCTCCTCATCTTATTAATCAAATGGCCAGAATTGAAACCGCAAGTCGTTCGTTCGTTTGGATGAAATCACATCTTCAACAATCCCATCCCGATTGAGGATAATGAACAAGTCATCACTCTTGATGGAGAGTCGTGTGAAGTTAAGAATGATCAGCAAGAGACTGCCCGCCTTGGCATCGTATCGATAATACTGAAACACGTCTCTACCGTTGAGTTGCACGAGCCGATCAGGTGCACCCAAGAGATTGACCACTTCCGACTTCGTGGTGCTCCCCTTTTGGATCGTCGCAATGAGCTCCGACTTGATGTCATCGCCCAGCGTCCCTCGACTAAAGGCACATCCTTGGATCAACACGCAGAGAGCAAGGCCACAAAGCGTGTACCAGATATGTTTCATATGAACTCCCTATCTGTTCGATGTTATCGACTTTCCAAGGACGAAATCATGCTCGAACAGCGTGTAAACGGATGGGGTAAGCCCCACACGCTGATACACGGTTTGAGCCCTGCGATTCTCTTGCTCCACATATAACCTCATGCCGCAGACCTGGGGATCAGCCTTAGCCATGGCAAGGATATGTTTATGCATGGCTCGAAACACACCCTGACCACGCCGTTCCGGGACCACATAGACACTCTGGATCCACCAAAAGAGCCCGTTGCGCCAGTCGCTCCACTCATAGGTGATCATAAGCTGCCCTATAGGCGTATGGACGCTCACGCCTGGATGCAGAGCCACCGTATAAAATCCGTATCTCGGGTCCCTCAAGAATGTCTGGATCCCCTCACGGAGGATCACTGGATCTAGCCGACGATTCTCTGTTTCAAGGGCCATCGCCCTATTGAACTCGACAAGGGTGTCGGCATCACTTGGGCGCGCCGACCTGATGAGGAATTCTTCAGGCATGATCAGTCACAAGGGAAGGGACGGCGGTGCGGCCAGCCATCCCTGTTGGGGCCTATAGAATCCCGCTGAGAACTCCATTTTCATGGCGTCTTCGACAGGCAGATTGAGCGGCCGCAGCGCCCGTTCCGGAATGAAGGCCAGGAACCCCGTAAAAGGATGAATCGCCGTGGGCACGAACACCATATAGAGTGTGTGGGGCGGCGCCACCTGAATGGCGGGTGGCGCCATACCCATCACAAAGCCCAGTGCCCAACATCCGTCCCGGGGAAACGGAAATGCGACCACTTTACTGTGCCCAAAGCGTGACCGAAAATTCAAGATGTCCGTCATGCCCTTCAATGTAAGATAGATACTCTGTACGAGAGGAATCCGTTCAATTCGTTGCTCAATGCGTGCGAATACTCCTTGGCCAATGACATGGTCGCCGATGAGACCAGAAAGAATGAGCAGCAGGACCAACAGGAGTAAGCCGAGACCCGGAACTGGATCCGACATGTATCGACCGACCAAGCCATCGAGTGTCGTAAACAGCGTGGAGAGAATCAAGAACGTGGCCCAAGCAGGAACAAGAAGCAACAAGCCGGCCATGCAGGTTTTCCAGAAAGCTTTCAGCATGTTCTTATCAGATGAAGGTGACGATTTTTTCAGTGTAGCAGAGTTGACGACTGATGAGGAGCATCTTGAGATGCTGTGATCCTTGATGGCATTATAAAGGGTCTAGATATGCTTGGATTGCAGAAAGGATGGATTCCATGAACATCGATGCAGACTTGCTGGCCATACTGTGTTGCCCTGAAACGAAGCAGAAAGTCATTCTCGCTGACCAGAGTCTTATTGAAACCTTGAATGCTGCTGTTGCCCGTGGTCAATTGAAAAATAAGGGAAATAGACCAATCAGTGGACCGATCGATGGAGGGCTGATTCGTGAAGACCGGGCTATTGTCTATCCGATTCGAGATAATATCCCTGTGATGCTGATCGAAGAAGGGATTCCCCTTGCGCAGATCCACTGAATAGGTTCTTGGGGAACTCCGGTAGGTGTTCATCGGATCTCACGATTGTTTCATCTTCATGCTCTGGGTCTTTGAAAACTGAATGTCCCCCTACTCCCCATCCATCCAGCTGCCACAGTCAAGGACTGTTCCGTGCGATGGCGCTACTGGTGATGGAGTGCGATTCTCATGACATGCACGAGATGTAGAAGACCATGTCTCCATGAATTTCTCGCTTGGAACCAGATCACTCGATGGAATGCTACGGGGCCACGATTTGAACGGGTTTCACCGGGTTCTCAGTTTTCGATCCGGTGGACGTGCCACAGTTGGCACAGAGGTATTCGTAGAGATTTCCACTTGGAAGGACGAGGAGTAACCGCTCTCTGGTCGGCGTGGCCATTCGGCAGCGTGGACAGAAGAGGAGTGACGCATTCAGAGACCCGAACTGGTCTTGCTGCCCTTCTGGTGAGGTACGAGGCCGATTTCGTGGGCCCGATCGACCGCCCGGAAGCCACGGTGCCAATGGTCTTCGAGGAGCGTTGAACATGTTTAATTCTATGGGGCCCGTGCCGCAGGGTCAAGTAATTACCGGTTTACTTGGACTGAGGTAGACGTAACAACACAAGAATGACTCTCATTTTGATTGCTCGTTGAGGCTATGAGACTACTCGAGAGTCTCCTTCAAAGAGAATAGAGAGCGGTCTCTGGATCGCAGAAGCAACGTTGCTAAGCCGGCGTTTTCGCAGCTTCGATTTCAGTGGCCGTGATCAAGCTTGATAGATAGTCGGCAACGAAATTGAGTGCTTCCTCACGTCCGTCAGCCCTCCGCCCCTTTTCACGCCTTTGGACGGAGAGTTCGTGTTCCAGGTCAGACTTCACTTCGCCCAGGATTCGTTGAAGGGAGGATGACGTGAGATTGGTGTCCATATCTTCAAGTTCTTGACATCGATCAAGGACCCAATTCAGGCCTTCAATTCTCCCAGCATAGTGCTCCTGCTCAGCGGTATCGATGCGTGCCATCGCAGTGGCGAAGGTTTGCGCTTCATACACGAGGTTGTAAAAACTACTCACGGCTCGTTGTAGGGATTGATTCATGATGCTCCTTCTCTAGTAGATGAGCGGCAATTATACATCAGATTAGGAGTACAACAAGGAGTATTTTTTGTGATTCCATACGATGATCGAAACGCATACCCGGCTTGGCGATCTTGCCGCGAGGAATGGGGTTGGCTTAGGTCGCCCTGGGATTACAGAGTCTCGAGTTGGGGCAGTGGCAAGTGTTAACTCTAGGTGATGAGGTGCGGTGTGTCTTGCAGGAGGACTACGTAAAGAGAAGGGATTCAAATTCGTTCATGAATCCATAGTACAGGGAGGCGAAATCCTTGAGGCAATCAGGGCTCGTTTCTTTTAGGCGTTTAAAAAAGAACACCTGCGCGCGTGGATCCAGCTGTTCTAAGAGCTGACTGAGTTGCGCCATGGAATAGCTGCCTGAAGGGACGCTTAAAATATAGTGAACAAGACGCTCCACGAATTGCTCCGCGACATATTCGCTGCCAAGATAGCCATCCGGGAGTTTCCCCGTCGCAAGAAATTCGTCGAAGGGAACGGCTTGCGCAGCAAAAGGGATGATTTGCTGCTGTCGGTGAATCACGCTGGACCTGCTTCGGAATCATGAGACTCTAATATCATCTTGCAAAAACTTTACTGGAGGGACCGTATCTCGTCAAGTGCGCAAAGGATTCAGGAACGGCTGAGCCAAAAGACCGAGCCATCAGCATATTCTGGCTCTACTGCGACGGCGAGAAGCACGTACTACTCCGATGTTCAGCTAGCGCCAGGTTCGCACTGACGACCCTAGGTGAGGGTTGGTCTGGGGTCGCCCAGGTCTTGTACCTGCTGACAAGACTGCCGGTGTGTGGTGGAGGAACTCTCTTCCCCGCCGACCAAATGGTGGATTGCTACCATCCATCTCTTAGGCACACCAACATAAAGCGAAAAGGGTGGAGCCTTTTTGTGAAAAGCTCCACCCTCTCGTATGAAAACAGGACTTCGGGACGATTTACAGCCAGGTGACCCGCTCGGCCGGTCTGATGTAGATCGGCTCTTCAACTTGCACCCGGGCGACTTCCTTGCCGGATTTGTTGAAGCCCAACACGGTATCGTTATACATCTCGAACCGCTTCCCGTGAATCTGGGTTTCAAAGACTTTCGGTCCCGGAATGACATCATACCGGAAGACAATCTGCTGGCTGGCCCGCCACAGCTGCAGCACCGCCAACAGTTCCCGGCTCGGGACCAGGTACTTCTCGATGGCATTGTCCACCCCCGGGCCGAACATCTGCCGGGCATAGCCCCGCGGGGAATGCCGCGGGGGGATGTAGAACCCGTTGGGCTCGGTCCCCCACTGCGGATAGAGCGGCAAGGCCACCTGTTCCACCCGAATCGCGTAATAGAGGGGATGCCACCGATCCTCCGCCCACAGCCCGTCGTCGCCAATCCGCATCAGGCTCTGCATGCGAATCTTGCCGACGCAGGCGGCCATGCACCGCGTTTCCATCGGTTCGCCACCCGTGAGCGGATCTTTTCCTTCAATGCGGGGGTAGCACGCAATACACTTTTCGCTGACACGGGTCGTGCCTCGATACATCGGCTTCTTATAGGGGCATTGTTCGACACACTTCTTGTACCCCCGGCACCGATTCTGGTCGATCAAGACGATGCCATCCTCCGGCCGTTTATAAATGGCCTTGCGTGGACAGGCGGCTAAACACCCGGGATAGGTGCAATGGTTACAGATCCGCTGGAGATAGAAGAAGAAGGTTTCATGCTCCGGCAAGGAGCTACCCGTCATCTTCCAGGGCTCATCGCGCGAAAAGCCCGTCTTATCGATCCCTTCGACCAAGGCGCGCATGGAGGTGGCGGTATCTTCATAGATATTCACGAACCGCCATTCCTGGTCGGTCGGAATGTAGCCGATCGCCGCTTGCCCCACTTTGGCCCCGGCGTCGAAAATGGTCATCCCTTCAAACACCCCATAGGGGGCATGGTGCTTGCGGCCCACCCGCACGTTCCAGACTTGGCCGCCGGGATTCACCTGTTCGATCAGCTGGGTAATCTTCACGTCGTAGAACTGCGGATACCCGCCATAGGGCTTGGTCTCCACGTTGTTCCACCACATGTACTCCTGCCCCTTGGAGAAAAGCCAGGTGGACTTGTCGGCCATGCTACAGGTCTGGCAGGCCAAACAGCGATTAATGTTGAACACGAAGGCAAACTGCCACTTGGGATGCCGTTCCTCATAGGGGTACAACATCTTTCGGCCCAGTTGCCAGTTATATACTTCAGGCATTGCGTCCTCCGTACAGCGTGAGGCGTGACGCGTGAGGTAAAGGCTCTGAAGTCGGCTTCATCCCCTCCCCCCTGACGCCTCACCCCTCAGGGTTGTTAGACTTTAATCTTGATATGTTCGCCCTTCAGCCACTTAATCATAAACTCATTTTCTTGGCCCGGCGTAAACCCGGTCCGCACCGGCTCCCAGGGACCNNCCGCCGTCTTCCGCCTTCGTGATCCGGATGAGACATTCCTTCGGGACCGTGTTGATGGCGTGGTGGTCCACCTGGTAGCCCCATTTGAACTTCCATGCAATGGCATGCTTACCGGGGAGTGAGTCGGTCTGGTGCATCGGCATCAGCCAGTTTCTGGTAAATGACTGTTGCGCACCGTACCGGAAGTTCGACTGATATCCCGTATCAATCGCGATGGCACGGCCGTCCGGCCTGGTCTCATGGCCCTTCACTGACTTCGCAGTGGCCACATACGGTGCGTGTTTTGCCATCGTGACATGGTACGGATAGGACGGATTGTACTTCGCACGAATCATCAGTCGGGCAACTTTGTAGTAGGGATCGCTCGG
>DCZN01000046.1:0-145 GCA_002331625.1 Nitrospira sp. UBA2083
CCGTTGTGAATGGCGGCCGGCTTGATTGTACCCGAATCGCGTGCCCAACGAACGATGAGATCTTTTGGAGTCCGACAGATCTGATGGGTGGTGTCCAGGTCATAGTCCTGGAAATGCACCAAGTACATCTGCCAGACCGGCATGG
>DCZN01000046.1:464-625 GCA_002331625.1 Nitrospira sp. UBA2083
TTTTCGTCGACAATGATTTTCATGGCGCCCAAGAAGAGAGCCCCGTCTGACTGAGGACGGAGGGGCATCCAGTAATCGGCTCGATAGGCCGTCGGATTATATTCAGGCGTGATGACGACCACGCGTGCACCGCGCTCAATACACTCCAACTTCCAGTGCGC
>DCZN01000046.1:942-59842 GCA_002331625.1 Nitrospira sp. UBA2083
ATCATCTCTGGGGCATATCCCTGCTCCCGAAGCCGTCTTGCCCCCGCCTCTCCACTATAGCGGGTGGCAATAATGATCATGGCCTTGGCCGCATAGGTGAAGGCTGTGTCCCACGACACACGGAGCATATCGTCTAAGAAGCGGCTATCGAATTTATACTTGCGCTTAGTTTCAGGCGTGAGTTCCGGCGACCCATCGTCCATCCACTGCTTCCAACCCTTCCGCATAAGCGGGCCCTTGAGGCGATAGGGACCGTAGACGCGCCGGTGAAACGTGAAACCCTTTAGACACATTCTCGGATTGTGCGCAAAAGTTCCACGATTGCCATACAAGTCTTCATAAGTTTGATGGTCATAATTTTGCTCGACGCGCATCACCACGCCGTTACGTACAAAGGCGCGAACGCGGCAGGCATGCGTGTCATTGGGTGAGCAGACCCATGTAAAGGATGAATCGTACCGATACTGATCGTGATAGACGCGCTCCCATGACCGGTCCGGATAATCTCCCAAGGGATTTCCGACCTCGATCACCGGTTGGAGCGCCGTCAATGCCAGGACCTTGTCCGCCACAGCTGCCGCGGCAACCGTACCGGCAGAGACCTTTAAGAATTGTCGACGTGACAAGAACATTGTAGGTACCTCCTAACAGTTATAAACTTGAACGAACTTTAAAAATTTCTTTCTTTTGTTATTGATCTATTTCTGACGGTGTTTTGTAATGACTCGCTGCGTTACGTCACCTAGCTTTCGGCTCGATGCTAAAAAATCCGCCACGCATATATCATTCTGAGCCATGCGCTTCAATGAAAACCTTCGCAAGATTCAAACCATGTGCATTAGGGACCGTCATATTTTCCTGGAGTTAACGCATAACTATTTAATATTAATACTGTTATCTGTCTTTATTTGTATGAATTTAGGCGATGATGGGATCATCTTGTGTGAGTAGTCTTCGTATCACTGTCGGTGTGTTAGTTTAATATTTGATGAATTTGAGGAAGTGGTAACCTAGCAATATATTGAAAACAATGATTAATTGTCGTCAATATTGAATTCTGTTTATGACGTTACTGAATAGTAGCAGTGAGGATTGACTGAAACGAAATTCTATCTGCAGTGGTTAAGAATCCTGGCTTGACAGTATCTTGAGAGGTCAGTAAACTCCGCATCTCGTGCTCACGAGCGGGAATAGCTCAGTGGTAGAGCATCGCCTTGCCAAGGCGAGGGTCGAGGGTTCAAATCCCTTTTCCCGCTCCAAATTCGATTGACCAATTGGTTCATTGCCTTCCTAAGTTCTCATTCGCCGCGTCCCATAGGCCCTAAGGCTTCAGCTTACAGAGCCATCGTAAGCGGATGCCCCTGTACTCTTGGCATGAAACCGTTGAACTCGCTTATAGTTTCTGTAACGACATTAACCGGTGAAGGTCGTCGTTCGCACGCTGCAACTCTTCTTGGGTGAGCGGAATGTGACCAAACCTCGCTTGGCAATAGAGTCCCGTAATGGAGGCCACATGAGCATTGGCCGCGCTCCAGCGCGCGCGTATGATCCCAACAAACTCGATGGGCGCCATGGCGGTGGGCTTTGCAATACCTTGCCGTGACAGATAGGTAAGCATTCGACCATACAGATTGGCCATGGCTTGGTCTTGACGGGAACGCTTTTCCCCAGGACTCCGTCCAGCCCACGGCTGCCTCATACCCAGCCAGAGCAGGACGGCAAGTCCGATCAGTACCGATCCAAACGTCTTTCCAAGAAATCCGATTCGTACCCGAGAGACATCCTGTGTGATGATCCCACCGAGTATCGCCGTGAACGCGCTCACGAGTGAGGTCATGGAATCCAACGCTTTGTTTCGGACCGATGTACTTCCGGCTTTCAATTCTTGAACGACTGCAAATTGATCTGCGGCACTATACTGTACAAAAAATCGGTTCCACTGGAGCCTCACATTGTCCAGCACACGTCCCAACACCGTCCAGGCCGGGTTACCATCTCCTGCCCCTTCCAGGATCGGAGGAGTCGGATCCATCGGGATCCATCCAGAGTGTGGGAGATGCACCTCTACCCACGCATGGGCATCCTGTTGCCTCACGACATAGTAATTGCCATACTCGTTCCATTCCGTCGCAAGAAAACCCGTCACCAAACGCGCCGGGATTCCAACCATCCGAAGCAGAATCACCATGGCCGTCGCGTAGTGTTCGCAATACCCGGTCTTTCGGGTGAAGAGAAATTCTTCAAGCGGGTGATCCTGTTCCGCAAGTGGTGCATCCAAGCTGTACCGGTAGTTGTGTGTTAAGTAGATCTGAATCGCATTGACCTTTTCGTACGCGCCGCGTGTGGCGTGCGTCAGTTCCCGTGCCAACGCACCGACCCGTTCCGATTCATGAGGGATTTGCAAGAAGTAGCTTGCGAACGACTCCGGATAGAGTCCGGCTTCTGAGCTGAAGTCGGCCGGGACCAGGGGGGTGGAGCGGGAAACCACTGTGTATTCTATTCGCGAGGCGCTGGGGAACGGCAAGTAGACAGACCCGGTGACATCGGAGAGCAGATTGGGGAACGGTCCGCTTACGCTTTCGACGAAGGGTGCGGCAAAGAGCACCGGCGTGTCGAGGGGTTCGAGAAGGATTTTCTGTTGAATGGTTTCACCAGACTGGAGCGATACCGTCGATCGCTTGCCCCGAAGCACAAATGTTCCTGCCGTCTCTTCCCTGAGGCTCCGCCGATGGCTCAGTCTATTGGTCCACGCTTTACCATCGTAGCGATCAAACGAGACCCCACGGATGTAGAGGGGTCCACCATTGCGCAACGGACGACCGGATAACTCGACTCGCATGACGATGCTGGGGGCTCGTTTGATCGGGCCGATGGCACCTAAGTTTACGGTATCGGAAAACCCAGACGTGCGGAGGTTTTCCCCAACCCCTTTCTGGTAAAAGCCTGCGCTGAGGCGTGGAATCGTGAAGAAAATCACCAACGTCATGAGAAAGGCCCCGATTGCCAGCCCGTTTCCAATCCAGAAGAGATGGGGCGTCACCCGGTCGAACCCGTCTTGAGCGTCGTGTGGGATCGTGCGAGGGATCGTGAAACTCCCGGTCGCCTCCGAACTCTTGGTCAATTGGAACAGCAGAAGCGTCCAGACCCCGGCTAGGAGGTAGAGCGTGAAGATCGGGAAAAACCAAAGATCTGTTGTGAGAGACCCTGATGCCAGGATTGCGACGAGGCTGATGGCATAGAGATGGAGATAATCCCGACGAAACTTGAGATTGAAAAGTTTGATGACCATCAGCAGCATCAGGAAATGAATTCCGGCCGGGAGCAGTTCCTCTGAGACCCACAACAGATCCACCCAGAATCCCAGAAAGCCGCCGATTACAACCAGATTCCACCCAGTGGCAGAAATAGGAACCCGCATGACCAGGTGATCGACAGACGAAATTCCTACGCTCCGCAACAGCACGACGATCAAGGCCATGCCGGTCAGTGCAGCCAGCCATTCCGGCAAGCCGGTCCCGACCATCAATCCGATAAAAGAAGCCGATGCCAGCAAAATGGACGTGAGCCGAAGAGCCTGATCAAACGGCATGGGCTCCTCCAAGTATCATCTCCCCATCAATCATGACGAGCGGATGTTCGGCTTTTTCATCCCCTGGCCCCCGCCACGACTGGACAAGAATCAGCGCCCCTGCAGCGCCGTCTTCGATGGGAGGATCGACAGACTCGTGCGACGACAGGAACTCGGTAGTGGGGACACGACGCTCGCAGAGGGCCAGCATACGTAGCAGTTCGAGGCTGTGAGCTTCTCCTTGCCCGAATGACGAGCGTTCTGACCCTACCAGCAACTGGAGGCCATAGCCCTGGTATGTCAGGTGCTGAATCAACGAGGCCGCCACGGAGACCGCCTGTTCAAATACCGCATCATGACTGTCGGGCGCGGTCGTTGGCACATGTATGACGGCTCGGCGTTGTTCTTCTGCCTCAGTTTCTCGAATAATCAGTTGGGACGTTCGTGCCGTCGTCGGCCAATGAATACTGCGAGAGTCATCTCCCGCGTGATAGAGACGGAGATTATATAAGTCGCTACCGTGACCGCGTCGATGGACAGACTGCTCGTGACCAGCTGCGAAGAGGCCTCGTAACAGACTCTCGTCGAGCGGCTGGATCTCCGGACACACCGTGACCGTCTCTTCGATTGGATAAAAGGCCTTTTTCGTGAACAGCCCGAACGGAAACTCCGTGCTGACGCGGACACCATCCAGCTGCAATTTTCCACGCCGTGTGGGGGTCAACGGATAGGAGAGCAGCCGGCTGTTGCCGGGAGCCAGGTACCGAACCTCTAGTCTGGATGAGACATCATGATCATCACTCACGTCACACATCGTCAAGGAGAAGCTCGCCAATCGTGCCTTCCGGTTTTTCACCGCCAGAATGGCTGTAATGGATTCATTCACGAAGAGAAGGTCGGGCAGATGACGGTGCAGTTCCAAGCGTCGCAAGCAATACTCCGCAAGAATGCCTGAGACGAGGATCAGGCTGAGCATCATGGCTAATAAGAGATAGAACAGGTTGTTCCCGGTGTTGATGGCGGCAATACCGATGGCGAGCGTAAAGATCAGGAATTGCAGGCCTTCCGATGTCACCCGCGTGGAGCGGCGACGGAAGAGCCGGCGAATCACGGAAGCGGATGGAAATGGCATACAACCACCGACACTGCGAGGGTTCACCGGCTTCAGGAAAGATTTATACAGGGACAGGAACCGTGTCGATCAAATCCTGGATGATGCGTTCCGCTTGTTCAAAACTTCGCGGCCGCAGACCCTGCTGGCGTGCCACCATGATGCGGTGAGACAAGACGATCGGGGCCAGCTCCTTCACATCATCCGGAAGACAATACGTCCGACCACGCACGAATGCCAACGCCTTGGCGGCACGGCTCAATGCAAGAGCTCCTCGCGTACTCACCCCGAGGGACAAGAGGGCCGACTGCCTCGTACTGTGAACGATGGCCAACAAATAGTCGGTCAGACTCTCCTCCATGAATACCTTATCCACCTGATCCTGGAGGTGGACGACATCTTGCGCGGTCAGGAGCGGCAGCAGATCTTCAGCCGGATGGAGCGACGGGGACCGCTCGAGGACTTTCCGTTCTTCCTCAGGCGACGGATAGCCGATACGCAACCTCATCAAGAATCGATCAAGCTGTGACTCGGGGAGAGGAAAGGTGCCATGGTATTCGGCGGGATTCTGCGTCGCAATGACCATAAACGGCTGACTCAGCGGATAGGTCTTATTGTCGAACGAGATCTGCGCTTCACTCATGGCTTCCAACAAACTGCTCTGGGTTTTCGGCGTCGTTCGATTGATCTCATCCGCCAGAACAATGTTCGCGAAAATGGGGCCCGGCATGAATTCAAAGGTTTGCTTCTGGCGGTTAAAAATCGAGACCCCTACAATATCGGACGGAAGCAGATCGCTGGTAAACTGGATGCGTTTAAATGAGCAATCGAGCGATCGTGCGAGGCTGTGGGCGAGTGTGGTTTTGCCGACGCCCGGGACGTCTTCAAGCAGGAGATGCCCGCGGGCGAGGAGCGCGACGAGGCTCATCTCGATGACCTGGGGTTTGCCCTTGATCACTCGGGCAATGTTCTCCTGGATGGCTCGAATAGTTTCTGTTGAATTCATAATGGGCTAGGACGTGGGATGGTGCTGGAAAATGGTGCGGTGATCGGACACCGTCGAAGTCTAACAAAGGGTCAAAAAGCGGTCAATTATTTGGGCTTTTTACGTCTTCGACCTAAATTCGGCTTCGACATCCGAACCAAACGTTAGGTCGGAACAAGGGTGACCAACCAG
The DNA here is from genome assembly GCA_002331625.1 of Nitrospira sp. UBA2083. Taxonomy (GTDB): domain Bacteria; phylum Nitrospirota; class Nitrospiria; order Nitrospirales; family Nitrospiraceae; genus Nitrospira_D. The sequence continues at coordinate 6,799 of DCZN01000046.1, forward strand.
GGCGGCACCTCTTCGGTCATGGCTGAAAACTTTCGTGCGGTACTGCTGGCGGGAACCCCGGGGAATGTCGCTCCCCGACTGATACGGACATATCGAAAATGGTTGGTCGGAGCGCCCATCGTCACGGACGACGGAGAGGCAAGATACTCCCGGCGCAATGGCGCAAGGTCCGCGAGGTCTACGGATTCGCCGATCGGCAGGCTGATGAGCACATCGTATAACTTGCCGAAGACCTTGGGCAGCGTGACGGCATCGAACAGCTCGTCCTGGGGACGATAGCACGGCTCGTCGAGTAATTGCGCCAGCAGCTCCCAGAACACCTGCGCATCGACTGATCCCAATACGCACAAGCATCCGCGACGAGCGAGCAGGTTCAGGAGTGCCAGAGGACCCGCGATCTCAAACTTCCAAGCAGGGAAGAGGAGAGCACGGCCGGCATGCTGAACTTCGAGGGCTCGTTCCTTGCCGAAACGTGTCTGGCAATATATGCCCTTCGTGCGCTCGAGATCGTGATGAATAAGACCTTCAGAGAGCCTCGTCGGCTCGTACGCGAAGGTCGGTGTGGCAGGTGCCCAACAGGTGGCGATGGTGTATCTCGGCGCCAGCAGCTGCTGTGTGTCTAACTTACCCAGCTCGAACATATTCTGATTTCCGAAGAAGGCGAAAGACAGTCCCTCCGTCCGCTCCAATTTCTGTAGCCTCTCCCGATCCGCATGGAGCGGCCCTCCGAGTTCAGAACGAGGGTCGAGTCGGTCTAGACAGTGGAAGATGAGCGGTCGATGTTGTGGCGTGGGGTCAGCGAAATACTGCTGGATCAACTCCTCAGCAAATGAAAGATCGCCGGCGCCAATCTCCAGCACAGACGGCCTATCCGTGTGACGAAGGACATCGAAGGGATTGCGTAGTGTACGCAAAGCATCTTCAATCGCCTCGCTCGACAGGTCTGTCACAGGCCACTTCCCGACAGCACCAGGCACCAATTCGAAAAAGACAACCAGTGCACGCAGAGCTTTAGCCGCTGGAAAGCCTGTCATGGACTTGAGCCCCGCTCCATCAAGGTCTTGAACGCACTGCGGAGCATCCCGTTCGAAGAGATGCAGCAAGGCCGCTTTCACAGCAAGCGGAAGGTCTTGATTCTGAACAGCCTCGTGCAGTCTGGCGATGGTGGAGGAAAAGGCAGGACCTTCTAGCAGCTTCCGAGATGCTTCCCATTGTGCAGGAATCTGACGCGCGCGACGGCTGACGCAGTAACGGAATTCAGAAAGCGGGTCGGAATTCATAGGAGACGGATTGGTTCAGTGTGTCTCAGAGTCAATGGGGAAATGAAAAGGATAGTAGCCTTCAAACTTGAGCGTCAAGTCCGCTTGTTCATGGTCATTCGGTGTGGTAGGAGTGGTTCCATGATGACACGCCTTGCATGTCGGCCATCTCCCGGGTCATGGCCGGCCATGCTGCTTCTCCTTCTTGTTTGCTTATTGGCGATACCAGGTAGCTCCAGGGCGGAGGCCGACAGTGGGCTGAAATCCAGTATGGATGTGGAGTGGCAACCGTGGCAGATCCTTGAGACGCGCACCGGCCATATCATCCCTTTTGCTGATTGGATCAAGATCCTTGAACAACAGGATATTGTGTACCTGGGTGAGGAACACCACAATCAATACCATATCAAAGCAGCGTTGAACGTGCTTGAACAACTGGTGGCTGACGGCATTGAACCGACCATTGGAATGGAGATGTTCGGGTGGGACGGCCAGTCGGCACTGGATACGTACGTCGCGACAACGACACCGGTCATGAATGAGTTTCTGGAACAGGTGCGATGGACCCAGAATTGGGGCGGAGCGTTTGACGACTACGCCCCATTGGTCATCTTTGCTCGCGACCACCACCTGTCTGTCCGGGCGATGAACCCACCCAAGCCGCTGATTCGCCGTGTCGTCAAGCTTGGACTGGAGCAGGCCAAACTAGAACCGGAATGGAAAACCTGGGGGATCCTTCAAGAAGAGATCGTCGACGATCCTGCCTATCGCGAACGAATTTTCGATCAATTGAGACGATGCCACGGTGGAACTGATGAGCACTTCAAAACGATGTATGACGCATCCATGGTTCGAGACGAGGGCATGGCAAAGACACTGGTGGCCAGACTGGATGAACATCGCCGTGATACAAGCGATCGTCGTCGAATCATTGTGAGCTATACGGGAGGCGGCCACATCCAATACAACCTCCCTGTGCCGAAACGGGTCGCCAGACGCACAGGAGGGGCTCTCAAACAGACCACTATCTATCTGATGTCGTTCGATGAGAATAAGACTGTCGACGTGCAGGCCCTCATCGATGACCCTATCGCAGACTACGTCTGGCTGACTCCGGTTGGCAAATCACACCCAGCCAAGCCTTGCCGGTAGTGTCGTCTCTCCAGAATGTGATTCCCTGCCAAGGTTGGGAAGCCAATACCGAAGGTTGCTTGACACTGTCTCGTTCGATTGGCACACTGGCGCCACCTTTGGTCTACGAGGAGCAGCTTAAGGATTGCGCCGATGCGGAACACGATTCCTTGCAGCGCGGAACGACTCAGCCTCCTGGATCCACAGATGATCCAAGCCGTTTCTGAAGGCTCCGCCTTTCAAATCGCCCGCCAGTACTTGACCGAGAATCGTGTTCGTATTGCTGAAGCCAATGATTCCCAGATCGCCTCCGCGGTGATCGGCAACGCCGGTCTGTACGAGCAACATATCAGATTAAAAGATGGGCATCTCGTGTCACAATGCTCCTGCTCGGTTCCCGAGGAGCCTATGTGCCGCCATTGCATCGCGGTCTTGCTGGAGTATCATCGAGGAACCAAGGCGCCACAACCGCACAAAGCGAGTGCTCCCAGCAAATCACGTTCGGCCCCACGGCCCGGTCACTCGATAGCACGACAATCTTCCGTCTTGCAGTCATCCGTTCAGGATATTAAACTCAGCGATATCATGAAGTTCATGGAATGGCTGCAACCGGCGATGAACGCAATCGAAAAGGATCAACCGCTTCCTGCCCCTCCCACTCTTGAACAGGGAGAAATCTCAAACTGGATTCTCATCATCAAGGGTATGGAAGATCGGCGCCGGGAAACCGAGGACATGTTAGCCGCGTTGGAATCGGAAATACGAGATCGTGAGGCCTATGCAGGGCGCCTTGCGCAACAACTTCAAACATCGATTGCGGAACTCAAGGCAGCACAGGCGACCTCTCACGAACTTGAGCATGAAGTCACCACCTATCGGGAGACGGTGGCCAAGCTCGGCAAATTAACGAACGAGGTAGCTCAATACGACGAGCAGATTCGTGCAGCGGCCCGCGAAATTCTGCAGAAAGGGTCCCACTTTGATAAGCTCGCCACGTCGTTCAAGGAAGTTGCCGACGCACTGAAAGACACCACCAAGCCGTCGCCCCACCAATAGTATCTGTCCCCCTTTGTCTACGTGTCTTGGATCCTGGTGATTCCTCTTGCGCAGCTCGGCTGCTGTCCAGTACAATACGCCCCACTTTTTGTTCTCGGGATTGAAGATTCTTAGAAGGGGGCAGAAATGACAAGGCTACTTTCACGAACAGGTGTGTTAACGGGAACCTTCCTCGCCCAGGCATTACCAGTATTGGCAAATGCCCCGGAGGGAGGCGGACCTCCAGATTACAGCGGAATCACCGGTCTGTACTACGTGCTCATTGCGATTGTGCTCATCTACGGAGTCTACGATACGTTTTTCAAGAAATCGTAAGAGCCTCGCGCTTCGTTAACCCGCCTGACGTCGTCGTGTTTCTCATTCTGATGGTTGGGGTCGAGGGTCATTTCTTCAACCGGGATTCTGACCAGTGGAGCGGTTGTGTACTGGCTCATGCAACAGGGGTCTGAGTACCTTGAGCACTTCTTCCACGATTAGCTTGTAGCCCTCCTTGGTTGGGTGGATTCCGTCAGCCTGATTCAACGAGGATGATCCGCCGACTCCTGCGAGGAAGAAGGGAATGAGAGGAAGCTGACTCTCATGAGCCAGCTTCGGGTACATGGATTCGAAGCGAGCCGCGTACTCTTGTCCATAATTCGGCGGCAGCTTCATCCCAGCTAGGACAACCGTCGTACCCGCCTCCTGCAATCGTCGGATGATCGCACGCAGATTGTCTTGCGTATGATCGACCGGGAGTCCCCGAAGTCCATCATTTGCGCCCAATTCCAGAATCACCAGCTCAGGTTTGTTGTTCAGAATCCAGGACACGCGCCGAAGTCCACCAGCCGTCGTGTCACCGCTGACACCGGCGTTGATCACCCGATAGTGGTAGCCGACACTGTCCAGCCTGCGCTGAAGTTGGGCCGGGTAGGACTCATCGGCCTGCACCCCAAGACCGGCCGTCAAGCTATCACCAAACGCGACGATGCGGGGTCGAGTATCTGCGGCTGACGAAGCGGCACCTTCTCCAGCGTACGCTCCCAGAATGATCGCGAACACGAGGACGAGGATATGAATCTTGTGTTTCATCGGTCTCAGACGAGAAAGCAATACTCGATCGGCTTCTCCACACAGTATAATATCACCCTTAGTCCTCTCTTCATTAAAGATCGAGAAGGTATCTGATGATCTCAGTGCAAGATGTGTCGATGGTCTTGGCGGCGGCGAGTCGTTCCGTCACGATTCTTGACCACATCACCTTTCACATTCCAGCCAAACAGACCGTCGCCATCGTCGGTCCATCAGGCAGCGGAAAGTCGACATTGCTTGGTCTGATGGCCGGTTTGGATCGACCGACCACCGGAATCATTCAACTGGACGGAACCGACATTACCGCCATGTCTGAAAGCCAGATGGCGCGCTTCCGACGTGAAAAGGTCGGCTATATCTTCCAATCGTTTCACCTCATCACGACCCTGACTGCGATTGAGAATGTTGCGGTTCCTCTCGAGTTGAGTGGGGAACGGCACGCCGGGAACCGCGCAGCGGAACTGCTTGCCGCAGTCGGCTTGTCCGACCGCATGGGCCACTACCCTGTTCAGCTCTCCGGAGGCGAACAGCAACGAGTCGCCGTAGCCCGGGCGTTCGCCTGTCGTCCACCTATCTTGTTGGCGGATGAGCCAACGGGAAATCTTGATAGTGCAACCGGTGCTCACGTCATCGAGTTGCTGCTCTCGTTGCACCGCGATTATGGCACCACCCTCGTACTGGTGACACATGATACAGCGCTCGCCTCATCGATGCAGCGTGTCGTGTCCTTACGAGACGGACACGTGGAATCCGACAGGCTACTTTCTTGTAGTGACTCTCCGAATGGCTTCTTGACTGTTTCGTCACCTGTTGAACACGTGCCATCGGATCCCTTCCCTACGCCTAGGCCATGACTGCGTTTGTATTCAGCATGGCGTGGCGAGAGACCCGTGCAGCCTGGCGACACTTTCTCTACTTTCTCGTTTGTATCGCGATTGGCGTAGGGGCCTTGACCGGAGTGGCTCTGTTTGGAGCACAGGTTGAACAAGCCGTCACCAAAGAGGCGCGCGGCCTCCTGGGCGGCGACCTTGAGGTGCGGTTGTCCCGGCTCGTAAGCCCAACCGGTCAATCGGTGTTGGATTCGCTTCATGAGCGTGGTGTGTCACTCACCCATGTCAGTGAGCTCGTGGCAATGGCAGCCAGGGTGGAGTCATCGGACAGTGGGCAACCCACGCAGATCATTGAACTGAAAGCCGTCGAGTCTCAGTATCCCTTATATGGCACGCTTCGCCTGGAACCACAGGCCGACTTAGCGGAACTGCTTCGTGAACAACCTGACCGCTGTTCCGACCATCCTTGCTTTGGAGCCGTCGTCCAGGAGTCGCTGTTGATCAGAATGGGATTGAACGTGGGTGATCGTCTCAAGATCGGTCAGGGGTGGTTCATCATCACCGGTGTGGTCAAGATGGAGCCAGATCGCATGGCCAATGCCTTCACCCTCGGTCCCCGAGTTCTCATGTCACGAGAAGCGCTCCATGCCGCAGAGCTCGTCAAGGTCGGCAGCAGAATTCGCGAACGATATCTCTTGAAGCTCCCGGACAGCATGGCCCCTGAACCGTTGCTCTACGAATTGAGGAGTCGACTTGGTTCTGATTCTGCCCGCGTGTCGAGCTACCGAGAGGCCCAGCCTCAGTTGAAGCAGTCGTTGGAACAACTGACTCGTTATTTGGGCTTGATCGGGTTGACGGCGCTGTTTGTCGGGGGGCTTGGTGTCGCCACGTCAGTCCATGCCTTTGTGCGAGAAAAGCTGCATACGATCGCCATCTTGAAAACGGTCGGCGCAGATTCTCCCACGATCATCCGTACCTACGGGATCCAAGCGACGATCTTAGGACTGGTGGGAAGCGTGGTCGGCCTGATAATCGGCGTCCTGCTCTACCAAGGACTGCCATGGGTGATCGCGGGCTTGATGGCATCGGATCTCCTTGACCAATTAGGGTTTGTGAAGAACGCGATGACGTTGGCACTGGCCCCGCTCGCGAAAGGGTTGGCATTGGGCATGCTCTCCACAATCCTTTTTGCCCTGTGGCCGTTGTTGACGATTCGCGAGATCAAACCCGCTCGGATCTTTCGCCATGAGATTACTCCACTCGTGTCAACGCCCAGCCGTCGGACGAAACGCTGGTGGCCACATTGGCAGAAGATTGACCGCATCAAGCTCCTAGTGTCGATCCTGATTGGCGCAGGATTAGCGCTGTTGTCGGTGTGGCAAGCAGGATCGTGGAAAGTTGGGCTGCTCTTCGTCCTGGCCTTTGCGGTAGCGGTCCTGCTGTTGGGTGCATCGGCACGCGGAGTACTCCTAGCGCTCAAGAAGTCTCCACGACCGGAAGCTCTTGTTCTACGCCAGGCACTGGGCAATGTCGTACGACCAGGAAGCCAGGCGGTGAGTATCACCATTGCGATCGGCATCGCCGTTATGGTCGTGACGACTGTGTCACTCGTTGAGCGTGCACTTCTTGTTCAGGTCGGCGACAACCGGCCCACCGACGCCCCGACGTTTTTCTTCATCGATATCCAACCAGATCAGGCGGATGGGATGGTAGCACTCCTGCGCCAACGTTCCAGTGATCCCGCCCCTCGATTGACACCGCTTGTACGGTCCAGGCTTTCCGCGCTCAAAGGCGATCCAGTGAAGATGGAACCGACGTCTGAAGAAGAGGAGCAGAAAGAAAAAGCTGCCCAGAAGGAAGAACGGCGGAAAAAGTGGTATCTCACGCGCGAATACGTCCTGACATTTCTCCAAGACCTTCCCAAGGACAACAAGGTGGTTCAGGGCGAGTGGTGGAAACCGGGACACGTGTTCATAAAACCGTTGATCTCGATCGAGGAGGATGCGGCAAAGCAACTAGGCCTCACAGTCGGAGACACGCTTGAACTCGACATACAAGGGGTTCCCATCACGGGAGAAATCAGCAGCATTCGACAAGTGGAGTGGGGCAACTTTTCCACCAACTTCTACATGATCTTTTCCCCGGGTTCTCTCGATGGAGCCCCCCATACCTATGTGGCGACCGTTCGCATCACCCCGTCAGAAGAGGTGGCGTTACAGCAAGCCGTCGTCGCGTCCTTTCCCAATGTGACGGCCATCAACATGGGTGATGTCCTCGACAGTTTTGCGCGAGTGCTTGATCGACTATCCCTCGCTATTCGTGCGGTGGCCCTATTCTGCGTGTTATCCGGAGGCCTCGTCATGGCGGCAGCTCTGGCGGCGACCCGCTATCGTCGGCGGTACGAATCAGTCATTCTGAAAGCTCTGGGCGCCACACGCGGTATGATCGTGCGCTCGTTTGCGGCCGAGTACGCGTTGTTGGGAGCGCTCGGTGGGTTGCTGGGATGCGTATTGGCCAGCGCACTCTCCTGGGCAGTTCTCGAGACGGTGTTTGACTTGTCTTGGAACCTTCAACCGACGGTACTGGCCATAGGGTTTGCGGCGACAATCATCCTCACGATGCTGGTCGGCTTTCTCAGCACCTATCGCATTCTTGGCCAACCGCCGTTGGCCGTCCTTCGCCAAGAATAGCCGAGACAATTCTCCTCGTAGAACCTATACACCACTCCATGTGATAGCCGCATCAACCGTTGTCTAACAGCATTGATTGCTCTACAAGGTGGACTCATGCGCTGCTGGACACTCATCGCTCTGGTGATTACATGCCTTAACCTTGCCGGCTGTTTCGAGAGGATTGTGGAACAGACCGACGTGTTCGGCGACGTTCACCAAGGAGAGACCTACAGCCCAGCTTCGCGGATGATAGATGACTGGTACGCAGTCGAAGCGATTGACGAGCAGACCTTTGCCATCAACGAGCCAAAGTCCTCGCAGTACAACACCTCCTACCTGATCATCGGGGACAAGAGCGCCATCATGTTCGATGCGGGGAGCGGTGAACGGCCTGCTGGCTCCCAATCCATGCGATCGGTGGCTGAACGATACGCAGGTGGCAATCCGATTACGCTGACCCTGTCGCACTTCCATTACGACCATATCTATGACGCTGCAACGTTTGACAGCATAATCCTCATTGACCGTCCAGAGATCAGGTCCGCGATCCGAGCCAACACCTACACAATCGGCCCATGGGAAGGGCTCGATATGAACTCGCGATCACTTAAGGTCGCTCAGCTCGTCGCGGACGGTGGTGTGCTCGATCTTGGAAACCGGAAACTTGATGTACTGAACTTGCCGGGGCATACGACTGAATCAGTAGTATTGCTCGACAAGGGCCGCAATCAGGTCTTTAGTGGTGATTTCGTGTATCGCCATTTCGGTGGAATCATCGCCTTCGCCCCTGGGGCTGATCTTGATTCATATAAACGGAACAGCGCTCGGTTGTTGGAACTCACGGATGCCGAGACCCAGTTCTTCGGTGCACACGGAATCCCGAGATTCGGTCGTGATTGGCTCATGCTATTGGATAACGAACTGGACAGGATGCTCAAGGGCGATGCGCAGTACCGATATGTGACCCACTATCTGGCACCAGGTATCCCTTGGCGCGTCTATCAGAACGGCGACCTCTACATCTACACAACACCCGTTCTTGATCCCTCACTGTTTTGGTCTAAATGGACGTTGCTGACATTGATCATCGTGTGCACGCTGTCCCTGTATCTTTTGTACCGGATGAGGAGTCTGAATCACGGTCGGGCTGAAGAAAAGCAGATGTAGGGATATCCCTCAGGTATAGGGATCTCTAAACTGATGGAAGGAGTTCCGGCAACCACACGTCGACGATGTGGCGAATGCGCCGCTCATCGGTTCGGCGAAGTCGGGTGAAGCGAACGCCAATCACGCCGTTAGCCGAGGACCGAACTACAGCTTCCTCGACCGTAATCGGGAACGAATCATTGGCATGTTGGAATTCCAGTTCGAGTCGTGAACCGAGGGCAACTGGAGCGAAGGACCGAATCCGACAGCCTCGGATTGAGAGATTTTCAATCACGCCTTCTTGGCCCATCTCATCCAGGTGGATAACCCCTCGTGTTCGAAACCACACAGGGAAGGACACTTCGACACGATCAAAGCTTCGACGCGGGTTGGGGGTGCGATGACCGAGGAATGTGCGAAAGCGATCGGCGCAAAGCTGACACCGAAACGGATAGATCGTCAGACCGCTCAGTAGAACATCGGACAGTGATTTTCTTGGAGCAAGGCGGATTTTACTTGCCCCACAAGCCGGACATCGAAGATCGAACATGGGACTTTCCTAACAACACTTTTTTGTGATTGTAACGAGATACCAAGCCTCGGACAACCGAGGGCGTATGCGTATCGCGCTAATACGTATGTACGGAATCCTTGTTCAGCCATGAGGTGGCATCGCTCCACGATGTCGCACACGATATCGGACGCCTTCTTCACAGAGGTCTGGATTACTCGATGGTTATCCTTGCAAATTCACCACAACTCGGTGAATTTCTCTCCACGATCGAGCAAACCATTGAGCATGCAATCTGCTCGGCCATGGCCGACACACCAGGAGCAAACTTTCAGAAATATTCCGGTCGATCCCGCTCCCGTATACTCAGCCTCGGTTCCGCTGACATCAGGACGTTGTCCCCATGATCGATACAAGCCGTACTCGCGAAGAGCAGATCCCATCCCTATGGCGACCTTAATATTGCATAATATATACGTCATTATACTTTACTAATCAATAAATGACCAGTATATTGGTCATATGCTCCCCTTGTCCTCCATAGGAGAAGCAATCGCGAGAAAGCGCAAAGCGCTGGGCTGGAGTCAGACTGTCCTGGCGAAGAAGGCACGAGTCGCACGCTCTACGCTCGAGGCATTGGAGAATGCGCGGTTGGGCGAGCTCGGCTATTCGAAGATCACCAATATTCTGACGGCACTGGGGCTGGAGCTCAAACTGCAGGAAGCCGGTGCGTACCGCCCCACGCTCGACGATCTGATGAACGAGGAAAATGATGATCAAGGTCTGGACCGACGCCGCTGAAGCTGGTCTACTGGATCACTTCGGCACACGTGGGAGTACCTTCGCCTATCAGACGAGCGCGCCACCCCTCCGCGCAGTGTCCGTCACCATGCCCGTACGTGTGCCCTCGTATAACGTGCCATTCGGACTGCTCCCCATTTTCGAGATGNNNNGACCCGAAGGCGTGCTTCGCGAACGCCTCCGTCTCGCGTTCGCCAAGGCCACCGGCACGTTCGATGACTTCGACCTGCTTGGCATCGTCGGACGCTCGCAGGTTGGGCGCATCCGCTATACCGGCGCGCACGAAGATCTCCAGGAGGACGTCCCCTTTCAGTCAGTCGATGAGATTCTCGAGAAACGCCGTGGCGGGGATCTGTTTCGCTACCTACTTGATAAATTTGCATCCTTCTCGGGCATCAGCGGGGTGCAGCCCAAAATCCTAGTGCGCGACGAAACGACCTCCGCGCCGCTCCGCAAGGCGGACCATCGGCTCTCCCAGAGCTATCGCGGCGCGACGCATATCGTGAAGCTCTGGGAGCAACACGAATACCCGCAGCTCGCGGCAAATGAGTTTTTTTGCCTCAAAGTAGCAGAACAGTGCGGCCTCGATGTGCCACCCTGCCGGCTTGCTGAGGATGCGCTCGCGTTGGTGATTGATCGCTTCGACTTACGGCCGGACGGAACCTATCAGGGCTTTGAGGATTTCTGCGTGCTGAATGCCAAGCGCACCGATCAGAAATATGGCGGCAGCTATGAGACCTCGATTATGAAACGATTTACCCAATTCGCAAGCTCCTCGCATGTCGGCGATGACCTGGAACGGCTCTTCACCCTCATTGTCATTAATTGTGCCATCCGTAACGGCGATGCGCATCTCAAGAACTTTGGTATCGTCTATGACGACGTCCAAGGCGAGGCGAGGTTGGCTCCTGTTTACGATCTTGTGACCACCTCGGTCTATCTGCCTAACGACCGCATGGCCTTGACGCTCAATGGCTCGACGAACTGGCCGACCGCGAAAGAACTCCAACGGCTGGGCGAGATACGCATGGGCAGCTCCCCAGCCCGTGTCCGTGCAATCCTGCAACGTGTTGCGGATGCCATGGGAGCTGTCACCACGCAATTGCGCGTCTACATCAAAGACCATCCGGATTTCGAGGAGGTCGGCACTCGCATGCTGGTGCAGTGGGAGCACGGCATAGCAACCTCACTGAGGCCTTAACCGAGCGAAGTCCCTACATCTGGATCACCGCATCTTCTACGCCGATCGTCTTGACCGTTGTCTCCTGGTGTCGTCCAGGCAGAACAGTGGGGGGGGTCGGATCTTGAATCGTGCATCATTACTTATCTGACAACTCGCCACACGACCGATCCTTGAATCATGCTAATTCCATGGTCGGTCGACGTCAGATTGGGAAATGTGATTTTTGAAGCCATCTTATAGTCGTTGTCCACACCATGTTTCAGGGTTGGCTCGCCTTCGCGAGTGCAGCCTGTATCGTGCGTCCCTCTCGTTCACGGAATGAGACGGCCACGCGGAGTTGTTCCAAGTATTGCTCCAGCGTTTTCCCACCCAGGTCGATCTTGCGAGAACTAAAAAACTCTCGCACGTCTTGTTCAAGTTCCGGTGTGGCTAGACCCACGATGCCGCCGCACATGCGCCGGAGACCTTGCTTCGGGAACAGTTTATCCATCTGATCCCAATGGGCCTTCACGAATTCCCAGGCGACGTCGCGGCTATAGACATTAGTCATCAGCGCTCCGACGATGAATGGGGCGTCTTGGGTACGGATCTCACCGTTGATCGTCCGCTCCAATGTTCTCTTGGCAACGGTGGGAATGCGAAAGGCTGCGAGGGAGAACAGATATCGCCTCTCTTCCTGAGGAGTGGCAGCCGTGCGATAGCGTTCCGAGAATTCCTCATACCGGGCTTCGTTTCCTGTATGAGCCAGAATAGCGACAAGCGCCGGCACGACATTCACATCGACGGTCGCCGGATCTTTTCGGTAGCGTTGATAGCGCTCTGCGGCTTCTTGCTGCGTCGCTGCATCGTTGCCGAGCTTCCCGAGCGCGCCAACCAGGTCGCCGCGCAATTGCCGAACAAGATCTGATTCGCCGGGCTTTGCTTCCCATCCTAGGTCATCGACTGCCGGTTTGACGCAGCCGCGTACAAACCCTTCGAGTGTGGGTCGATCGTCCGGCGAGATGATCCGGTTTAAAAATGAAAATGAGTCCAGCAACACCGCCCAGACATTCTTGTCGCGCTCATTCTTGAATTGGGCAGTGAGTCGGAGGTATTCCGGAAGCGGCGTGAGCCCGGCGACGGTCGTGGCCCACGCATCACTGACGAGGGCGAACCGCTCGATGGCCCCTAGCCGTTCAAGGCCTTGATCGAAGAGTTGCTGCAGGAGCGGCCCCTGATGGCGGACGCGATAAAAGCCATGCGCTCCTTCGTTGATAAAGACGGACGTGACTCCAGCCGGCAACGTGATACTCGTCTCCCGTTCCGTCAACAGCAGCCGTCGATGCTCGGTCCGATTACCGATGGTCAATCGGATCTGAATCGGAATTTGCCAGAGCTGGTCGGCAATCGATTTCTGCGTGAGATAGGTGAATCGTTGTTGTGAGAGCCGCAGTTCATTCCCCTGCATTTCCGCCGTGACCAATGGAAATCCTGGTTGAAAGATCCATCCGTCCATCAGCGCAGTCACTGGTTGGTTGGCAACCGTACCCAGAGCCGTCCATAGATCTTTCGTATCGGCATTGCCATAGGCATGGGTGCGAAGATACTGTCGCACCCCGTCACGGAAGACCGCCGGTCCAATATGTTGCTCCAGCATGCGCAGGACCGAGGCGCCCTTTTCATACGTCAAGATATCGAACATTGCATCGGCATCTTTCGGTGCCCGAACCGGATATTCAATCGGTCTAGTGCTCACCAACCCATCGACTGAAAAGGCTGCGGCCCGCGCCACACTGAAGCTTTCCCATCGTTTCCATTCCGGTTTCCAGGCGTCGACCGCCAACATCTCCATGAAAGTCGCGAACGCTTCATTCAGCCACAATCCGTTCCACCACGACATCGTGACTAAGTCGCCGAACCACATGTGGGCGTTTTCATGGGCCACCACATCGGCCACCCGTTCGAGTTCGGCATGGGTTCCAGTGCGTTGATCTACCAATAGCGCCGTCTCGCGAAACGTAATGGCGCCGAAATTTTCCATGGCTCCGGAGGCAAAATCCGGGATCGCGAGCAGATCGAGCTTGTCGCCGGGATAGGGAATCCCGTAGTAGTCCTCGAAGAACTTCAATGAGGCTGCCGCAATCTCCTGCCCAAACGGGGTCAGCGGCTGTTTACCCGGGATTGTCCAGAGGCGAAGCGGTGTCTTGCCGACAACGACTGGTTTGGTCGCCTCCATCCGCCCAACCACAAACGCCACCAGATACGTCGACATCTTGATGGTCTCGGCGAATCGAACGACCTTTTTCTGATTCTCACTGCTCTCGGATACGACTGAAGTATTCGACACCGCCGTGAGCTGTGGATCGATGACCAACGTCGTTGCGAAGACGGCTTTGAAGTCAGGTTCGTCCCAACAGGGAAAGGCGCGGCGCGCATCAGTGGCCTCGAATTGTGTGGCCGCCAGGCTCTGCGTGGTTCCGGCAGCATCCTTATACGTGCTCCGGTAGAACCCCCTGAGCTGATCGTTCAACTTGCCATGAAAGGAAAGGTGCAACCGCCATTCACCTTGCTGGATCGGTTCTCGTAACGAGAACACGGCACGTTGTGTGTCCGGTTCCGACTTGATGGACGCAGTGAGTTTCCGTCCTTGCTGCCCTTCAACCGTCGCTGACTCAATACTGAGATCAACGGCATTCAAGAGAATGGTCTGCGTGGGCTGCGAGACAGTGAGCGCGATCGTCACCTGACCTGTGAAGGTCGCTGCCGGGAGATCCGGTTCAAGCTGGAGGTCATACCGAGTGGGAACGATGTGTCGTGGGAGACGATAGGGATCGTGGCTGTCCGGAGCATTATCTAGACTCATGTCTTCACCTTGAGGTCTCGTGGTGGTTGTCGCATCACCGGATTGAGATGGAACGAGTGTATACGCTATCGGGAGGGTGAGAAGGAAGCGGGCCCCTCGGCACATATGCAGGAGAATGTCCCGTCGACTATTGAGTTGCTCATTTTCCTGGGACATGCACCGTTTGCACACCTTGCGGCGTTCCGACGATCAGGACGTTCGTCCGGCCGACAAAGAGTCCAGTCTCGACCACACCAGGGATCAGATTGAGCGCTGTCTCTAACTCACCCGGATGATCGATACGATCGAGATGGACATCGACGATCAGATGACCAGCCTCGGTCTTGAATGGAGCCCCGTTGCGCTCTCGCAACACGACGTGGCTTTGAGTGAGCGCTTCAATTTCGCGCGCGGTACTACCCCACCCAAAAGGGACGACTTCGATCGGCAACGGGAAGGCCCCTCCGAGCACCGAGACTTGCTTGGTGTGGTCAACCATGACGATGAATTGTTTCGCCGACCCGGCCACAATCTTTTCCTTTAAGAGCGCCCCACCCCCGCCCTTGATGAGATTGAAATGGGGATCGACTTGATCAGCCCCGTCGATGGCCACGTCAATCTCCCAGCGATTGTCCGAGTCGATGAGAGGAATGCCTGCCTGTCTGGCAAGCTCGGCCGTTTCCTGTGACGTTGGGACCCCCCGCAACTTCATGCCCGTCCGAACTCGGTCACCCAACGCTGCTACCATATGTTTGGCCGTCGACCCCGTCCCAAGTCCGACCACCATTCCGTCACGGACGAATTCTACTGCCTTGAGTGCGGCAGATTTTTTCAGGCTCTCGAGATCGCGTGATGTCATGACTTGGGCGTGAGGGACAGGGCTCCGGCAACGGATGCTGCCCCGAGTAGAGCGGTCTGTTGATTCATGATGACTTTGACCGGCATGTTACTGAGCAGTTTTTTATATCGGCCCTTGTTCAGAAACCCTTTCATAAAGGTCCCGTCTTTGAGTTTGGTGATGAGTTTGGGTGCGATGCCGCCCCCGACATACACACCATCCAATGAGAGCGCCTTCAAGGCGAGGTTTCCGGCTTCTGCTCCATAAATCGAAGCAAAGAGCTCCAGCGCCTGTTTGGCGATCTCGGCTTGGCCTTGGAGTCCGGCCTGGGCGATTTCAGCCGCTGGATTGCCGGCTTTGATTTTTTCCGCCAGCCAGGTCGGTTCATTCTTCTTGGTATCGCGCAGGAACTCATAAATTGCATGGAGGCCGGGCCCCGACAGAATGCGCTCATAACTCACGTGGAGATACTGACTTCGCAAATATCGAAGCAATTCAATTTCCTGGTCATCGTTCGGCGCAAAATCTGCGTGTCCCCCTTCCGATGGCATGGGGCGATAGGACTTGCCGTCCCAAAACAAGATCCCCTCGCCTAATCCTGTCCCGGCAGCGACCAGCGCCAGGGCTTGGCGTTTTTTCGGAGGATTTCCTGCATTGAGGATTTCCAATTCATCAGGCCGCAACCAGAGCAGCCCGTAGGCTGTGGCTTCGAGGTCGTTGAGCAATTGCACACGCGGAATCTCGAACTGTTTAGCGATGACCGCGCCATCGACAATCCATGGCAAGTTGGTGGTTTGGCACCGGTTGTCAATGACCGGTCCCGCGATGCCGAAGCAGGCCGCCGTCAGCTTCACCGGTGAGGATGCCGGTGTATCTGCTTTCTCACCGCTTTTTTCCGGCTCTACGCCCGGAGCAGCAAGGTGAGACTGTGCTGGTGGTGGAGTAAGAAACTCGACGACAATATCTTCGAGTGAGGTGTAGTCCGCGCTATGAAAGCTTTCCAGACGCTGTGGTTCCACCCGCTCTGCGGTCCAATCATAGAGCGCCAGATTCGTCTTGGTTCCTCCGATATCTCCTGCAAGAATCATCGCTTCCCTTGTTGTGATGGAATCGTCTTCAACTCTTGTCCCGCCGACTGATCGAGCATCCAGACGAGTTGCCCCGAGTCCGGCGAAATCCTCGCTGCCGGCAAAGAACGGTCGGCTTCAGACTCCGGCTGAATGACTCGTCGGACCATGTGCGCTTTGTTTGGGCCGGTCACGAGAAACAGTACCACAGCTGCATGATTCAGCGCACCTACGGTCAAGGTCAGGCGAGACCTGATGCCGGTTGGTGCATGACCCACCGTGACGAGTGTGTTCTGTTCTTGCAAAGCGGCTGTCCCGGGAAAGAGTGAGGCCGTATGCCCATCGTCGCCGAGACCAAGCGGGACAAGATCGATCACGGGTCGGTGTGGTGACGGACTGTTCGTCAGACCTCGAAGCGTCTCTTCATACTCTTGAGCTGCAGCGGATGGGTTGTCATGCTCGCCTTTCATCCGCACAATATGATCGCCGGAAACGTGAAGCGGTTGAAACAGGGCACTGTGTGCCATCTTGAAATTGCTGTCTGGATGATCTGGCGGAACACACCGTTCGTCACCGAACAGGAACACAACACGTGACCAATCCAGCCGCGCTTTCCACTCCGGAGTCGTCAGGACCTGATAGAGGGTTTTCGGTGTGGACCCTCCGGAGAGCGCGAGGAAGAATCGACCGTTCGATCGAATCGCCCGTTCACCAACTGACACGATGAACATTGCGGCATCGTGTGCCCATTCCTGCAGAGACGAGGCTATGCGGATATCTGGAATGATGGGCATGTCAGCGACGCGTGGCCTTGCGTCGTTTCTTCGTGGCAGGACGAGGTCGGGTTGACCGAGTTCCGGTCAATGCTGCTGCGATGGTGTTCACGGTGGCGGCTTGGTTGTGGCCTAATTGAACACGAATCGCCTGACGATGATGGGCGCGGAGTGATTCGATGTCACCGGTTGCTTGAGCTTTCGCCAAGGTTCCAAATGAGAACGGCTTTCCGGGAATGGGCACGTCGGGAGACATACGGTCCACGAGTTCCAGGAAGACACCGGTATTGGGCCCGCCTTTGTGCAGCTGTCCGGTTGAATGGAGGTAGCGCGGCCCATAGCCAAAGGTCGTCGCCACTCGATACTTCGACATCAGCGCTCGGCGGAGCCGGCCGACAGCCGTTTCAAGCGGACGTGATGGCGTCGTGTATCCGAGTATCGACAGGTACGTTCCTGTCTGTAACAGACGAGCGAAATCCCGAGCGGAGTTTTTGGGCTGACTGCTCACTTGCTCCGGTAACCGTCCTGTCGTTTGAAAGGTATCCAGCACCCGGCTTGTATTGTCCTTGCTCTCCTGGACATTCGGTTGGTCGAACGGGTGGATGCCGAGTATGTGGCCGGCGATGGCTGTGGCACATTCCCATCGGAAGAACTCAGCCGCCACATCGTAGCGATCACGGAGGTCGAACTGGAGTACGGGGTGATTGCCCTTGACGAGCGCATGAACCGCTTGATCGAGCCGATGGTTTTTGTCTCCTTTGAGTTTGAGATAGACGAAGAACCGGTCGGTCCCATAGGCCCCTGGCTTGAGAACCGGCTCCTGCGCGATGGGGATGAGGCCCGTCCCCTCTTTGCCCGTACTTTCCGCGAGTAATTGTTCGACCCACAGCCCGAATGTTGAAAGAGTCGGCGATGCGATCACGGTCACTTTATCGCGTCCAATCTTGGCCAAGCTACCCATGGCCGCACCGAGATAGGCGCCAGGGTTCGCCGCGATATCATGCTGTTGCCGGCATCGTTCCGCCATGCCGGCTGCTCGATCCAGAAGCTTCGCTATGTCGAGACCAAGGAGGGCTGCCGGAACAAGCCCGAAGAGAGATAGGACGGAATACCGTCCGCCGATATCAGCGGGGTTGGTGAAGATCTCTCCAAATCCATACTCCCGCGCCATCTTTTCCAAGCCGGTGCCAAGATCGGTGATCGCGACAAACTGCTTTCCGCCATAGTTCCCCTTGGCGTTCGTGACCAATTTCCAAAAGTGCGCGAAGAGCGACATGACTTCGATCGTTCCCCCGGACTTGCTGGCAACGAGAAACAGTGTCCGTGATGGAGATATTGCCTTTGTGACCTGGCGAACCCAGCCTGGAATGGTCGAATCCAGGACCCACAGACGCGGAGAGCCCTTCACAGAGCCGAACAGGGTACGGAACACTTCTGGCCCCAGACTGCTGCCGCCCATACCCAGCAGCACAACGTCTTTGATGTTCATGTTCGTTGCGGCAACGATACAGCGTTGCAGCTGTTCCAGCTGTTGGCGCATCTGGTCCTGTACCGTCAGCCAGCCCAGGCGGTCGGTAATCTCTTTTGGATCCGGCTTCCAGAGTCGATGGTCCTTCGCCCACAGGCGATCAACGACCTGATTGTGATTCAGCGCATCGAGAGCCGGAGTGATTGTGGATTGGAACGGTGACGGAAGCTTGTCACTTGGGCGCATAGACATCGGCCTCCTAACTCAGCGAAATCCCTCTGGGGACGTGGTGGGTGATACGTCGTATCTTATTCAGCCATCGAATAAAAGGCAACAGAGACTCAATACTCTGCTTTCCTATTTATCGGTTGGACGGCGAATGACGAGCGCCATGCCATCGACGACGGTCCAGGCCAAGGATTGTGCATGATCCGCTGAGAGCGTGAGCCTGAGATGAGAGGCGTCTGCTGGGGGTCCATCGGTAAACAAGCGATCCGCCCACTCCCGCACATTGCGCCATCCGACCTTCGCGAGTAAGGCCGCACTTTGAAAGATGCTGTCACTCGCAACAGATGGGACCACTGTAATGCTCAGGGAGGGCGTAAAGGACAATACATAGTCAGCCGGCATATCGGCAAGAGAAATGGGATCTTGCTCCGCTCCGGCCCCTGGTTCGATTTTTCGCCTGACGACCGGAGGTCGTGTGACTAATCGATGAATGCCTTTCAGATATTCCGGTGCCTCAACCGTCCAGGCCGCAATGGGAATTTGGTGGAGAGCAATCCCACGTCCTTTGATATGAATCGTGTTCGCGCCCAAATCTATCAGGAGGTAGGTTTGCGGCCGCGCGGCCAGCTTGACTTCTTCTTCGAGGACACGAGTGGCCTCTTTCAGTTCATTGGCATTGTTAAGATTCAGGTTGGGAAAAGCTTCGAGATCCTTTCCCCAACTTGGTGTGGCAACCGCGAGCAGGAGAAGAATGGCGCAGACGTTCATCAGCGATCTCTGCGCGTCTTGAGGGATCAAAAGATCATGATCGGTGTCCCCACTCGAGCGAGCTTGTAGACACCTTTCAGGTCGTTATCATTCAGCCGGATGCATCCGTGCGTCACGTTTTTCCCCAATAGGCGGGTATAGAGCGTCCCATGGATGAAATAGCCTTTGCCGAATCCCAAGGCATAATCGCCGAGAACCCCCGACTCGGCACGGTCCGCGGTATTTTGGGGCACAGCGAGTCCTTCTTCGACGAATGCCCAATCGGGTTTGATCCACGTGGGATTGGTCAATTTGGACTTGATGAGAAATTCTCCCCGTGGCGTATCGAAGATCCATTGACTGTTTCCCTCGCCAGGCTTGTCTAGGATGGTGCCGCTCCCGGTCGACGCAATCGCATCCAGGACTATTTCCTCCTGGTGCTTCACATATAATCGGTTTCTGGCGGTATCGACCAAGATATACGGCTGATTCGGCGTGAACTGGGACAACTGCTTGGAGAGTGTCTTATACCGGACTTGGAGCGTACGAAGCGTGGCTTTGTCTTGGACAACGGGTCGATCAAGAGCCTGGGGGCTTTCAGGTGGAACGCGATCCGTCTTCCAGACACTCACGGCCAGGAGAAATAGTCCGACGATCGCGGCACTGACGAGCAAGAGTCGGGCTATCAGTTTGCGTTCAGATTTCATCTCGACGCTGTGTGAGTTCAGATAAGGCGACAGCCACGGCGTTTTCTCTCGACAAGGCACCGACGATCGTGACCGGTGTCCCAACCGCTACACCCTCATAGAGAACTGCCATATTGGAATTGTCGAGCATGACACATCCAAGCGTCTGCGCAAGGAGCTCATTGTCGGCGCCATGAATCTCGATTTGGCCGCCAATGCCTCTGGCTGCGCCGATTCTTCCGGACTTCTTGGCAAGGTCGAACCGCCGACGATCCTCGGCATTGGGATAATCCAGAGCCAACGCTCGGTAGAACTGTGTCTGTCCTGGGCCGCGTTTGTCCGTCACACGATACCGACCTTCCGGTGTCGCTCCGTCCCCCTGAAACCGCTTTTCGAGCATCCCATTGAACCCTAGTTTGACAGGATATGATAGCACCTTCCGTCCGTGCCTGTAGAGGATCAATTCTCCGTCGGCCTTACTCACCACGATGGCCGTGGATTGATGGATTCGCGACCACTCGATGGTCTGCTTGGCCAAAGCCTGCCAGTAGGCAATCCGACTGTCATCGGCATATCGCCCCAATTCCTGGCTGAGTAAAGACGTCTGAACCTTGAGGGCGTGATGCGCCTTCTCGACTGCTTGAAGCGCCCGTTGGTAGTCTTTCTGCTCAAAGAAGGAGCGGGCCTGCTTCACCAGGTGATCTGTGTGAACGACTTTTTCTCCGAGCAGGATACGGCCATGAATCGATTCGACCTTGGAGGTCATCAGACGAAGCTGTTCTTCTAGACGCGCCACCTTGGTCTGTGCAGTATGGTGCTGAGCCGCATGTTTCTCGTGGAGCTGGGCGACGGTCCGTTCGCCATAGGCGAACAGCCACCTGAGCTCGGTCTCAAGAGCGCTCGACTCCCAGGGCCATCGAATCAGATCATCGTCCAGCTGAACGCGTGTCTTCAGCGAAACCCATTGGCGAACGAACTGACCGTATTCTTCAGGCGCAACCTCGGGAGCGCGTAACGCGATCAAATCCTGATCAATGGCCTCTAGGGCGGTCAGGAGGTCAGGTGGAACAGCTTGAACGCAACCGGCTAAACAGAGAATACAGAGAAACGTGGCAAGCGTCTTCTTATGTGTCTGATCAAGCGCCATACCCTAGGTTACTTTTTTCTTGCGAACTTTCCTTTCCCTACCTTTGCCAGCGCATTCTGGATTTCTGTGGATACCCCTTGGCTCATGTCGTGAATGGCCTTCGCCTGGGTCTGTGCCGCCGGATAATCCTCCTTATCGATCGAGGCCTGAACCTGTTTCAATAAGGATTTCAGTCCTTCTACGTCGTTCTTGATAGCCTCCACAGCCGCACGGTCCTTACCGACGGGCGCCTTTTTGACTAACTCCTCTGTTGCCCTTACGGCTTCTTCAGCGACTTGTTGCGCTTGCAACGCAGCCGCCTTGGCTTCGTCTTTTTTCTGGGACGCGGCCAGCTTGATCCGTTCACTATCGGCCTTGGCAGAAGCCGATAACTGTTGCGCCTTGCCATAGTCTCGGAAAAGGCCGATTTTTCCTTCCTGATCCGTCACCTCTTTCCTCATCGCCGCCAATGTGCCTTCGAGTTTGGCATATTCATCGGGAGAATAGGTGGCGGCTCCACTTTGCTCCGCCTCTTTGAGCGCCTTTTCAGCCTCCTGGATTTGTTGGGTCGGTGGATCTGAACACCCAGCCATGAGGGAGAAGGTGAGTGCAAATGAGACAAGGGCTAGCTTCCTCGGCATACGATGGATCCTCCTTACAGGTTCTACACCAGTCAGCTTTGAAAATGAGCACACAATCTAGTAGTCGCGGTCCCGCTCTCTCCCACCGTAAATGGCTGTGTTGGAGAAAAGTCCTCCGCGACTCACACCACCACGTTGCGGGTGCGGTTTGCCCCTCAGACAACCAGCAATGTCGATGCCATAGATGATCGCCATTATAGTACGACTATTCAACCAATTTCATATATTTCGCTTAGACGACACGATCGGATGAGCCCGAGGTTGTGGCATTCTAGCTAGTTAAGAGTGGCAAAACCACCTCAAAACCCCCATGAACGACATGGCTCACGTTTCCATTATTTCTGAAAGAGCGAGTGCTCCGGCAGATGGTTCTCTAAATTGACAGCCTCTTCGAGCCTCCCCTATAATGCACAATTCATTTTGCCATACCTCTCTCATGAGGGTGGGGAAGGAGTCCTATGTCGTTTACATTTCAGCAGCCATCGAATTTAAAGAAGAAGCGCGAACATGGGTTCAGGAAGCGCATGAGCACCAAGAACGGCCGCAGGGTTTTGGCGCGCCGACGAGCCAAAGGACGAGCTCGGTTGACGGTCTAAACACAGTGTGACTAGTCGGTGCGTGTTCTTCGGGTCGCTCTCCAAGTCTCTCCGCGTTATCATTCGGTTGTGACGGTCACCTACTCACCTCGTAGCCTGATCGCGGATCATGGATGGATGGGATGGAACGAAGGAATACCTCTTTCCAATGTCAGTGAACCGGCTTGAGCGGTCGAGCATTTTTTTGCGCAGTCATCGAGAGATCCAAGTTGTTAAACATGAGGGGCGGCGAATCTCGACAGTGTTCTTTAACCTTTTGGCTCATAAGATGGACGAGGCTCCAAGTCGTGTGGGAATTATCGTTGGGAAACGGTTTGGCAATGCGGTCCGACGCAATCGGGTGAAGCGCGTGTTCCGCGAACTGGTGCGATATTCATATCCTGAGTTGGTTCCCGGTCGCGGGATACTCGTGTTTCCGAAACGGGATGCACTGGTGCAGTCACGGGAAGCTTTGGTGCAGGCTTGGCGGTCATCGCTGTCGCGGATGCACCTACTGCGCCCGAATACGTAGAGACATGAAACAGCTTTTTGTTTGGCTTATTCAAGGCTATCGCAGAGTAATCTCGCCGTTCTATGGCCCGACCTGTCGCTTCGATCCAAGCTGTTCGCAGTATGCCTCTGAAGCGATTGGCAAATACGGAGTGTTCTACGGTTTCTGGTTGACCCTTATTCGGCTCTTGAAGTGCCATCCCTTCCATCCAGGGGGGGAAGACCCCGTCAGGTAGAGAGACGGGCATTCCTAACGAAAGTATAGCTTCTCCATGGACAAACGACTCATTATCTTCTTAGTACTCTCCCTTACAATTATTTTGGGCTACGAATACGTGCTCAAAGAGTTGGGGATCATCCAAGAACCGCTATTTTCTGAGCCTAGCGGTTCCACGCCTGCAGTGACGCCGCCCCCGACGGACACCAGCACGGGATCCCAACCTTCAACGCCCCCACCAGTCACTACCTCTGAGTCTCCTGGGTCCCGGGTTCAAGACATGAAGACTCAATCCCCTCGAAGTGAGGTTGAGAGGGCTGAGACTGTGGAGATAGAAACGGATCTCTATCGCGCGAAGTTCACGAATCGTGGGGCCGTCCTGACAAGCTGGGAACTCAAGCGCTATCGCAGCAGCTCGGATGGAAAGTCCCTCGTACAACTCGTTCGGCAAGGGAGCAAGTTTGCCGATCCCCTGACGATCACAACGGACGACGTCACGCTCGCGAAAGAATTCAGGGAAGGGCTCTACCGAGTTGAGAAGGACTTTACGACGTTGGATCAGAGCCACCCCACCGGGCATGTAACGTTCATCCATGTGAGTGCCGGGTCGGGTGTTCGGCTTGAGAAACAACTCACCTTTCATGCTGATAGCTACATCGTCGATATCGCTCTGAAGTCCCAGGGACTCGCTGGTCCTGTGAAAGTTGAATTGGGAACGAATTTTGGTGTGGTGGAATGGGGGGAAGGATTCATTGGTTCCGTTGGAGCCGTGTCACTCATTGACGATAAGATCGAGAACGACGCACCGGAATCGGACGTCGAACGCAAAGGGGCCCTAAAATGGGCCGCGTTGCAGGACAAGTATTTCATCTCCGCCCTTATTCCAAATGGGAGCGCCTCAGCCTGGCCAAGAAAACAAGGTGAGAAATTAGTGTCGACCGCCGTTGGTATGCCGGTGGACTCTTCAGGAGGACCGATTGTCCTTCAGCTATTCGCCGGACCGAAAGAGTTTGATACGCTGAAGAACTTACAAATCAGATTGGAAGATACGATCGATTTCGGTTGGTTCATGTTTGGCAGTTGGGATACCGTCCGGGCCGTGGCGAAGCCCATCTTCTACGTGCTTCGGTGGATCAACGAATACACCCACAATTATGGCCTGACCATCATTCTCCTGACCGTTGGTATCAAGCTGCTCTTTGTGCCCCTGCAATATAAGAGCTACACCTCGATGAAGCAGATGCAGGGCATCCAGCCGAAGGTGGCCGCCCTCCAGGAGAAATTCAAAGACGATCGGGATCGTTTAAATAAGGAACTCATCAAACTTTATCGGGATCATAAGGTCAACCCCGTGGGGGGATGCCTGCCCATGCTGCTTCAAATGCCGGTGTTTGTGTCGCTGTTTAATATTTTGTACATGACGATCGATCTCCGCCAAGCGCCTCTTGGGCTTTGGATTTCCGACTTATCCGTTCAAGATCCTTATTACATTCTCCCCATCATTATGGGTATCAGCATGGTGGTCATGCAAAAGATTCAGCCCACCACCATGGACCCCACGCAGGCGAAGCTGATGCTGATGCTTCCCGCGCTGATGACATTCCTGTTCATTAATTTTCCAGCTGGCCTGGTTCTGTACTGGTTGACCAATAACGTACTGACCATCGTGCAACAGTTCGCGACCGATCGCTTTTTCTTTCGGCCTGCACCCGCTACTCCGAGTCCAGACGCACAGGGTGCTAAGAAATGAAGCCCGGTCGAATGTGCTCACTGTGACTGATCTGTCCGTGCACGTGTGACTATGTCGGTCGCCGGAACGTCCGAAGATACGATTTGTGCTATTGCAACTCCCGCCGGTGAGGGGGGCATTGGGATCGTTCGGATAAGCGGTCTGCATGCTGTCGACGTTGCCAGCCACGTTGTCCGGCTGCGTTCCAAGCAACCGCTTCGTACACTCCCGTCGCACCAATTGCATCTGGCCGATATCCTCCTCTCTCGCGCTTCTTCATCGGGTACTCTTTTCAGCTCCAAGACCTGTCACTCGACAGAGGGCCTAGTCGATGAAGGCCTCGTGGTATACATGAAGGCTCCTCGATCCTTTACCGCAGAGGACGTGATCGAGATTCATTGCCACGGAAACGGGTTGGTCTTACAGCGAGTCTGTGAGGCGTGCATCGCGGCTGGTGCTCGTCTCGCACAGGCCGGTGAGTTTACCAAACGGGCCTTCTTGAACGGGCGTCTGGATTTGTCTCAAGCAGAAGCGGTGCTGGACACGATCAAGGCCAAATCCGAACAGAGCCTGAAATTGGCACAGCGTCAGCTCCGCGGCGAACTTGCACAGACAGTCAACAGATTACGGACCAATCTTGTTGGCTTGTTGGCCCATCTCGAGGCAGGAATCGACTTCGCTGATGAGGATATTGCATTCGTGGGGCGTGATGAGATGCTGATCACCCTGCAGGAGACGCTGAAGGATGTTCAGCAACTATTAGCGACTGCTGAGACTGGACGTGTTCTGCGCGAGGGAGTCCGAGTGGTGATTGCAGGTGAACCGAATGTCGGCAAGTCCAGTCTACTGAACGCGTTACTCCGTGAGAACCGAGCGATTGTCACCGACATTCCAGGTACCACTCGAGATTTGATCGAGGAGTCAGTGATCAGGAATGGGCTACGAGTCACGCTGGTCGACACCGCGGGAATGCGCGAGACCGCCGACATTGTCGAACAAGAAGGCATCCGTCGCTCTCAAGAGGCGGTTGTCCAGTCGGATATGGTGCTGTACGTCTTGGATGGCGTTCAATTGGCATCCGCAGATCGAGGGAAGCGCCGTTTTCCTTCCTTTGGTGCGAACCCTCTGCTGGTCCTTAATAAAATCGATCTCCTTCATCCCGAGTTCGTACCGGGACTCGCTGCCGAACTTCAGGAATGTACAGGGTGCCGGATTGTTCCTATTTCCGTTCAGACCGGCGCTGGTCTAGAAGCGTTGTGGCAAGCGATTCGCGCTAACTTTGTAAGACCCTCCTTTGAACCCGACGATGGTGTCATGGTGACTCATGTGAGACATCGAACTGCGCTTGAACGGGCTGAGTTCTCCCTCAAAGAGTCTCTGACTTCTGTTCAACGTGAGGTGGAGCCGGAATGTGTGGCGGTCGATTTGCGAGGAGCAGCCGATTCACTCGGTGAGATTGTCGGGGTGATTACGTCAGACGAAGTATTAGAGCGAATTTTTTCTGAGTTTTGCGTCGGCAAATAGAGGACCCCATGGCCAAAGATTTTGATGTGATCGTCGTGGGAGGTGGACATGCCGGCTGTGAAGCGGCACTGGCCTCAGCCAGAATGGGGGCCAAAACTTTACTGTTGACCATGGAGCTGAGTCGCATTGCTCAGATGTCCTGCAATCCGGCCGTCGGTGGAATTGCCAAGGGACACCTTGTGAAGGAAATTGATGCACTCGGCGGTGAGATGGGACGGAACACGGATCGCGCCGGGATTCAATTCCGATTCATTAACACCAGCAAGGGCCCGGCAGTGCGGGCATTACGCGCCCAGTGTGATAAGTCGCTCTATCGGATCGCCATGCAGGAAACCCTGGCTTCACAGGACAACCTTGTTCTGGCTGAGGGAGTGGTTGACCGACTGCTTGTCGCGGGATGTAGGGTAACAGGAATTGTGACGGGCTCCGGAGAAACGATCTGCGCGAAGGCAGTCATCCTTACATCAGGTACTTTTCTTAAGGGTCTTATCCATATCGGGCTGAACCATTTCCCCGCAGGCCGCGCCGGAGAAGCCTCAGCTGAGCATCTTTCGGATTGTATGAAGGACCTTGGATTTGAGGTCGGACGTCTCAAGACCGGGACCCCTCCCCGATTGGACAAGGCCACGATTAATTTTACGGTGATGATCCCTCAGCCCGGTGATACTCCACCGCCTCCTTTTTCTTATCGAACACAAGCCATTACAACGATGCAGGTCCCTTGTTACTTGACCTATACTGGATCACAGACACACGACCTCATTCGCGAGAATTTGGATCGGTCACCTCTCTACAGTGGCGTGATTGAGTCAACGGGCCCCCGGTACTGCCCCTCCATCGAAGACAAGGTCGTGCGTTTTGCAGAAAGGGAACGTCACCAGATTTTTATTGAACCGGAGGGGCTTGATTCAAACGAGTTCTATCCGAATGGTATTTCGACCAGTCTTCCGGTTGACGTTCAAGCGGCTATGCTCAAGACCATCCCTGGTTTGGAATCTGCCAGAATACTCAAGCCCGGGTATGCCATTGAGTACGATTATTTTCCACCTCGTCAACTCTTTCGGACATTGGAAACGAAACATATCAGCGGCCTTTATCACGCAGGCCAGATTAATGGCACATCCGGGTATGAGGAGGCCGCGGCTCAGGGCCTGGTGGCTGGGATTAATGCCGTTCTAAAAATTCAAGAGCAACCTCCGTTTATTTTGGACCGGTCTCAGGCTTACATCGGCGTGCTGGTTGACGACCTTATCACCAAAGATGCCTATGAGCCCTACCGCATGTTCACCTCAAGGGCCGAATACCGGCTACTCCTCCGACATGGCAACGCAGATCTTCGCCTCATGGAGATCGGATATGAATTGGGGTTGATAGGGTCGGAGGAGTACGAGAGGTTTTTGAGAAAAAAGCGAACCATTGAACATGAGATCTCCACCCTGCACAGTATAAGACCACAATTTACCGAACAGATCAGCTCTCAGATTAAGGGGACCTACCTTGAAAACGCCTCTTCCTCTCAATCTATGGCCCAGCTACTTCGTAGACAAGAGGCCAACTATCACGATCTTTTGAGAGTTTTTGAGATGCCAGCAGTGGATGATCATGAAATTGCTGATGAAATCGAACTTCAAATAAAATACGAGGGATACATACGCCGTCAGATTCAACAGGTTGAACGATTTAAGAAATTTGAAAAAAAATTGATTCCTGGCTCGTTGGATTTTGATAGAGTCTCCGGGTTTTCCCACGAAGTTCGTGAAAAGCTTAATCGAGTGAGGCCGGAGACAGTGGGTCAGGCGTCAAGGATTTCAGGAGTGACCCCGGCTGCCATCTCCTTGCTGTTGGTAGCCATTGAAAAAAGTAAACGACAGTCATCTCCAAATCGCCAAACTGCTTCCTGAAGATCGATTATTCGCCTACCTTTCCTATTGACCTACGTGCAACATCGGCGTAAGTGTTCCACGTGGAACAAGTGAGTGATCCCCAGCTCCTGCTCCTGGAAGAATCAAAGGAAATTGGCGTTCCGCTCAACCCTGAACAGACTCACCTATTCATGCTGTATCTGAAACAGCTCAAGCTGTGGAATCGATCATTCAACCTCACCGCCATTACGCAAGACGAAGATATCATCATCAAGCATTTTATAGATTCTTTGGCTGCATTGAGAGCAGTGAAGATTGATCTTGGATCACGGCTGCTTGATATTGGGACAGGAGCTGGATTTCCTGGAATCCCATTCAAAATCGCTCGACCAGATCTTGGGATTACACTTATTGAACCAGCTCACAAGAAATCATCATTTCTTCACTTCATCATAGGGCTTCTACAGCTGCACGGAGTCGACGTGTTTTCCGGCACTCTAGATGCGTTTATGAAGAAGAGTGATCCACCCCCTCTCTATGATTACATCACCACTCGGGCATTGGATCCTGCGGTACTTTTTCAACATGGGAAGAGCCTATTGACTGAAGGAGGAAAAGCCATCCTTTACTCAGCCAGGCCAGCCGATAAGTCACCCCTCCCTAGCAAATGGAATTTTGTGAATGAATATAGCTTTGAACTTCCCAAAGCCTATGGGACTCGAATGATCTCGATATTTTCACCATCGTATTGAATCATCCTGCTGTTCCACGTGGAACACAAAAAAACCAGGAGCTCCTCAATGGGTAAGGTTATAGCTGTCGCGAATCAAAAAGGTGGGGTTGGAAAGACCACCACGGCGATAAATCTGGCGTCATCCGTAGCTCTGGAGGGCAAGTCAGTGCTGTTGATTGATCTCGACCCTCAGGGCAACGCAACTAGTGGTCTGGGGATCGACCAGAAAACCCTAAAGGGGAGCACCTATAGCTGCCTTGTGAAGAGTACGACGATGCAGGAATCCATAGTTGAGACACTCGTTTCAGGACTCTCGCTCTTACCTACCAACGCAGACCTTGCAGGAGCTGAAGTTGAACTAGCCAATGTTGAAGAACGTGAAGGACACCTTCGATCAATTCTTACCGAGGTGAGGCTACAATATGATTTCGTGTTTCTCGACTGTCCGCCGGCACTTGGTATTCTGACGATCAATGCACTTACGGCTGCCGACTCGGTCTTGGTACCGGTTCAATGTGAATACTATGCGATGGAAGGTCTCAGTCGACTTATTGGGAGCATCGATCTCGTTCGCCAGTCCTATAATCCAGACTTGGAGATCGAGGGGATTGTTCTCACGATGTTTGATTCTCGCATTAGCCTCTCCAGACAAGTCGCCGATCAGATTAGGTCTCACTTCGTCGAGAAGGTCTATCAGGCCGTGATTCCTCGCAATGTTGCGCTCGCAGAAGCGCCAAGTTATGGTCGTCCCGGCATTTTATACAATGTCGCATCGGCAGGGTCTCAATCATACGTATCTCTAGCTAAGGAGTTTATTGGCCATGGAGAAAAAGGCGCTCGGTAAAGGCCTCGACGCTCTCTTACCCCCCTCGAAGGTGAACCGTCCTGCAGAGCCCGCCGATGTTCAGCGGATTCGGATCGACGATATTGTGCCCAATCGCTACCAACCACGACAGACATTTCCGCCCGACGAACTCGCCGAACTCACCGCCTCCATTAAAGAAAGCGGCGTCATTCAACCCATTGTGGTCCGCCGAAAAGGCGATGGAATCTTTGAACTCATTGCGGGCGAACGACGATGGCGGGCGTCAAAAGAAGCCGGCCTTGCTGTTATCCCGGCCGTGATCAAAAATTGCACGGACCAGGAGTCGTTACTCCTCGCATTAGTAGAGAATCTTCAACGAGAAGACTTGAATCCGATGGAGACAGCCCGTGCCTATTCACGGATGATGAAAGAATTCGGCCTGACACAGGAGGCCGTCGCCACCAAGGTCGGCCGCGACCGGTCATCAGTAGCCAACTTTGTTCGACTCACGCACCTTCCCCTCGATCTTCAGGCCCTCATCGAGGGAGGCACCTTATCGACCGGCCATGCGAAGGCACTCTTGAGTCTCCAATCACCGGACGACCAGATCCGCCTTGGGAAAATGGTCGCTCTGAACGGCCTTTCGGTTCGAGAAACTGAAAAACTCGTCGAGCACTCCCTGATGGGCAAGAAGCCTCATGGCAAAGCCGTCCGTAGCACTCAATGGGCAGACCTCGAGGCGCGACTCCAAAAGCGCCTGGGTACGAAAGTCACCGTCCATCCCCAGAAGCGCGGAGGAAAACTCGTGATACACTATTTCTCATCAGAGGAACTGGAGGGCGTCGTTGACACCCTCCTCGGGTAACCAGCCCCAGAGGGACCCTGTCCGATAACACGTAGCTGAATATTATGTCTTTTTCCCCTCACGAACGCTAAATATCTCCCTCGAACCGACCGATACGAGTCATAACGGCAGTACGCCGTGTACTCCCCAAAGGGGACCACATTGTGAGAGGAGGCGATCGTATGTGGAAAGACAAACAGGACGGGAGACGGTCGGAGGACGTTGACCTTGAAGGACACAGTTCGTCCCTGGATACTGCGAGGTCGGATAACAGTCATGATGTCAGTGCCTTCGTGGGCAAAGGTGTCGTGTTCAAGGGCACGATCACCTACAACGGCACAGTTCGCATCGACGGCACCCTCGAGGGGGAAATTCATACAGACGGCGTTCTGCTGGTCGGAGAGGATGCAGTACTCAATGCCAAAGTCACAGCCGGTACGGTTGTCTGTAAGGGCAAGATCACCGGAGACATTCACGCAAGAGAAAAGATGAAACTCCGAGCACCCGCCGTCATAAACGGTGGACTGACCACCCCCATGTTGTCGATGGAGGAAGGTGTCCTGTTTAACGGAACCTTAGAGATGGAGCAACAGGTCCAGCCAGTTCATCGAGAAATTCCGCTCCATCCAGTAGGACCCAACAGCGAGCCGACCCTCCGGAGGGTCAACGCCTAATTAGGCACGAACGCCACTCGGGTGTGGCAAACATACGACTCTGATTGTCGCTGAAGGTCTCCCGACAGCCGAGACTTTTTGCAGCACTCCTTCGTGGGTTACCTTCAACAAGGAGCATGAAAAGCTGATGTGGGCGATAGGAGAAAAACAAGCTTCCGACACCGCGACGGAAGAGAATTTTACCTTCTTGAGTAAAGGGGTTGATTTTAAAGGGATTATCAACTTCGATGGAACCATCCGCATCGACGGCCGAGTGGAGGGAGAAGTCCGCACAACCGGCACCCTTATTATCGGAGAACAAGCTGTCATCAAAGGCATTATTTCTGCCGGGGTCTTAATGACTAGTGGCAAGATCAACGCAACCGTCACCGCTACGGCCAAAATCCACATTCAAAAACCAGGGGTTCTCATCGGGGATATCCGCACTCCAGGGATCTCGATTGAAGACGGGGCTCACTTTCATGGCATGTGCGACATGGGTGCGCATAAGTGGGTGGACGAGCATTCCACGGCTCAGAAAAATATTCACGATCCTGCGCTGTATCGTGGAAAGGCACGATCCGTCGACCTCTAGCCCTTTACCCTCCTCTCTAGATACAATACCGGCACGATGACTCGGAAGACCGTTCTTCTCGGGATGAGTGGTGGTGTTGACAGCTCCGTCGCAGCGGCGCTGCTCGTCCAACAAGGCTATGACGTTCACGGCGTTACCCTTCAGGTCTGGGAACATGAGGACGAATCCACCGCTGCCTCAAAAAAATGGCAGGAACGCGGTTGCTGTAAAATCGGTATCGCCAAACACGTTGCACAACTCCTGCATATTTCACACGAGGTCGTTGACACTCGACAAACATTTCGGACTGCAGTGATTGACGACTTTCTCCGAGGCTATACGGCCGGCACAACACCGAACCCCTGTGTCCGTTGTAACGAGCGGGTCAAAATACATTCACTCATCGCTCTGGCAACCGAGCGCCAGTTTGACTTTGCCGCCACCGGCCATTACGCTCGCCTCCGCGACACACGGGGCTTCACAACCCTGTCCCGTCCAGTGGATCATCGCAAAGATCAAACGTATTTTCTCTATCGCCTCCAACGTCAGTGGTTACCACAGCTGCTCTTTCCCCTCGGAACCCTTCATAAGTCAGATGTCTGGAAACAGGCCGAGGCGATGGGACTGCCTGCCGACGAACTCAAGGAAAGCCAAGAAATTTGTTTCGTGAGCCAGGGGGATTATCGAACCTTCATCGCGAAAGAAGCACCGGACGCAAACAAACCCGGCCTTTTTGTCGACGAAGCCGGGCGCCCATTGGGCCAGCACGATGGCATTGCCTTCTACACGCCCGGCCAGCGTCGGGGGCTCGGTATTGCCACTGGCCACCGCCTCTATGTTCAACAGGTCCAGCCTGCGACAAATACAGTTCTCCTCGGCACGGACGAGTCACTCCATACACAGGAATGTATGATAGGCGATCTGAACCTCTTTGACCCAACCATCCTATCCGGAGAGGTACACGTCGACGTCAAGGTACGCTATGCGACCCCCCCAACACCGGCTATCCTCACTCCGCTCAGCCCATTAACACTCCGCGTCCAATTTCACCGGCCACAACGAGCCCTCAGTCCCGGACAATCGGCAGTCTTTTACCGTGGGGACGACGTGCTTGGTGGCGGTATTATTCAACCGTTTTGATCCTCTTGGCCTCGACCTTGATCTTGACTTGTCCATGAATCTTCTATAGCCTTTCTCACAAATAAGAGGAGTTTCTTCTGCCCAGGCAACCGTCCATGGACAGATGAAACCGCTATATTTTCATCCGAGGGATTCATGTTCGGCTCATTTGGTTGGATGGAGTTGCTCCTAATCTTGATCATTGTATTGATCATTTTCGGAGCAGGTAAACTGCCTCAATTGGGGGAAGGACTCGGAAAAGCCATCAAGGGCTTCAAAAAGTCCGTGCACGAAGCCGATGCAATCGATGTCACACCAGGGGACCAGCCTCTGCATACCGACTCGCAAGCTGCACCTACGGCTCACGTCACTGCGCACTCTGAAACAAAACCAACGTCGTCACCCTCCGCAGCCCAACCAAGTCAGGTGAAGCAAGGCTAAGAATCCCCGGACTGTTGATGACAACACAACGAAACACCATTACACTTTTACGTCCCTTGTGAACCATGTTCGGACTGGGAGCGAGCGAGATCCTTATTATTTTGGTCATCGCCTTCCTCCTCTTTGGCCCAAAGCAACTCCCAGAAGTCGGACGCCAAGTCGGTAAAGCCATTAAGGGTTTCAAAGATACGGCTGACGACCTCCGAAAGTCGGTCGAACCAGAACTGAATCTCATTCAGCAGGAAGTGAAAATGGTTGAACAGGACTTCCAAGCCTCCATGAAAGAAGCCGAAGAAGAGATCACCGCGGCTCAAACACCAGCAGATCCGAGTTCCGAATCACTCACAAAGTTGGGCTCTGCGTGACGAGAACGGATCGTTAGACATCATCCACCGCTAGGAGAGGGACAGACGCCATACCGACAGACAGAGGCCTCCACCTCACCACGTTTCCTTAACGATCGTCGTATAGCCTAACTCCGCTGTTCACCGCCTTGGTGTTGTCCAGCACCTGTGGGCACTAGATACGACACCGTATCGCTTTGGATGACGAAATAAATTGTCGGGCTACGCATGTCTGAAGACAGTATGCCAAACAGGAATGCATTTGAAACACACGACATCCGTGACTCGAAAAAGAAAGTTTCGTGCAGCGTTATCGCCACCATATGCCTCGTCATGTTTAGTACCGCCGCACAGGCCGCTTTCCAGCTCCCAGAAGGAGAAAAAATCACCAATCCAATTGTCATCGGGCGTGGTATTCCACAAAAAGAAGCCTATGAACCATTCGACCCGAAGATTGGCAGAAACTTTGATCTCCGAAACCTGTGGATGCGCGCGGACCTTCGGGTGCGACCTGAATACCGCAACAACGTCTGTTTCGGTGGAGGTATCGGGCTTGGGGGAAACTGCAATGTGGTCAATGCCACCGCCACGGCCAATAACATTGCCGGAAAGGCCAATGATCAATTTGTCCAGCAAATGACGCGCTTGGGCATCGGCTATGACCTTTCGCCGGACGTCAACTTTTACCTGGAGTTCATTGATTCTCGCACCTGGGGTGGCAACGGCACGCCAGTCGGCGCCGGAGGCGCAGGGAATAATGGAGACCCCATTATCCATACCTGCGGTTCGACACCAGCCCAGGGTGGGAGACCGGTCTGTTCCCTCGGAATACGAGCTGGTTACATGCTGATCCGTAATTTTGCCGGTGTCCAGGGCCTCGGCTTGAAGGCGGGCCGACAGTATCTCGTCTTCGGCGACCAGAGCCTGTTCGGCCACTTTGATTGGGCCAACACAGGATTCTCGTTTGACGGAATCATGATGCAATATAGCACTAGCATCATCGACACGCACGCGGGATGGTTTCGCACGGCAGAAACAGACCTCGTACAAGGAGCGGCCCTTGGCAGCGGTAACCCGAACATCACCAACGGAACAGTCAGTCCCACAAGTCCGGCAAAAAATGCCGCTGGCGACGCCGACCTCTTTATCATTTACAACCAGATTAAAGCGGTCCCTGGATTCCTCATTGAGCCATTCTATGTGTACTACAAGAACAATCTTGGGGGAGGCGACATTTCTTCTCAAGGGCTGGGTACCCCGAAGCACGGTAATCAAACCCGCCATACGATTGGTAATCGCATCGCGATGAAGAAGGGCTATTTTGATGCCTCCAGCGAAGTGGTCTATCAATTCGGACAGATGGGGGACACCGCTGCCAGTGCCAGCAGCCTATGCGGAGAACCTGGCGGCGAGGGAAAGTGCCTCCACATCAATGCCTGGGCTACCCGAAACTGGATCGGATATACGGCGTTCAACCTGCCGGGTAAACCTCGCATCGCCTTCAATTTCGACTATGCCTCTGGAGACGGCCGGGCGAACTGTACGCTAAATTCTGCCTACGGCCCGTGCGGAACAGCGAACACGTTTGAAAACTTCTTCCCGACGAATCATATTCATATGGGCTACCTGGATGTGATGGCGTGGAAAAACATGATGAGTTTCTCGGGAAACTTTCAGGCGCGCGTGACCAAGGACGATCATATCGAGGTGTGGTATACGAACCTGCATCTCGCCAATGCGAGGGATAATTGGTATCGCGCAAGCCAGGGCGTCTATGTTTTCTCACGGCCGGACAACACCGTGACCCATATTGGTGACGAGGTGGATGTCGTATGGACTCATTTCTTTATGAACGGGATGGTCGCCTTTCAAGGCGGCTATGGGCATCTATTCCCTGGTCCGTATATTTCCCACAACTTGGGACGCCATGCCGTTGGTCAAGATTGGGCCTATGCACAGCTCTGGATAAACTTTTAAGACAGAATATCTTCACAGCCAGACCAGCAATTGACTTTTTCTCAGAGTAAACTTGCGCTTCGCCTGCCTAAGTTCATCCAGATAATGCTCAACATTGCTGGTATAAGTCTAGATTCTCAGCACGGTGCACATTGAGGCCTCTCAAGCCAAGGCGAATCAGAAATTCTTGCTCCACAAGCACCAATGACTGATTCGCCCATGATCCAGAGGGTTTTGACCGCCGGTGCACTAGCGACATGTCTCTTCTTCATTATAAATTTCATTGCGGTAGCCTTCTTGGGCGGGATCAACGTTGCCCTTGGGCAGAGTCAATTTCGTTCGACCACCATTGAATTTCCCCTCATCGGTCTTCTCATCAGTTTCCTGGTCTGGCTCCTGGTCTCCGGCCGAACAAAAGAAAGCTTGCTGTTTGTCGGTTCTTTGATCGTTGCACTGGGAGTCGTAGAACTAGGGCTGCGCATCGTCGATCACCCCTTATCTCGTCCTGTCATCAACTTCAATCGTTGGTATGAGCCATCCGAACTCTACGGGCACCAATTGGCCAAAAACTTTGAAGGGCTCGGCCCACTCCAAGTTCCGGTCAAAATTAATTCCCTCCGGTTTCGCGATGTAGAACACTCTCTTCCCAAACCAGCCGACACCATACGTGTCTTGGCTTTAGGCGACTCGTTTACCTTTGGATGGGGCGTTTCAGGCGAGCAGACATACCTCAAGCACCTCGAACAGAATCTCCAACACGCAACCCATCGCCGGGCTGAAACCATCAATACAGGTGTGCCGGGATGGGGCCTCAACCAGTACTATCTCTGCCTCAAGGAATTTGGCCTCGCATTCACACCCGACATTGTGATTATGGGCTATTACCTGGACGATCTGACTGGTCCACCAGTCGATAAATTAGGTACAACTTCTAATGCGACGTGGGAGGGAGAACGCCTGGTCACGATGCGGGGAGGTCCACTTCGGCACGTCAGACTGTTTAATCTTTTTACGTATCTTTCAGACAACATCAAGCACCGAAACCGGTCGAAGCGCATTCCGTATCTCAATGACCTGCAAGCCCGTCGGACCACATTGACACAGAAACCCAACTATCTAGCCGCTGATCCTGGACCAGCACCAACTGCGCAGCTGACCAATCTATTAAGAACGCATCTTTCACGCATCAATACCCTAGTGAACACACGCGGAGCCTCGCTGATCATCGTGCTCATCCCAGATTACGCACAACTGTTTCACCCTGACCTCCAACACATTAATCGCATCATGGAATCCGTCTCGCGTGAACTAGGCATATCACTCCTCGATATGACACCGATCTACGAATCGACCGAACCCACTTCAACAAATTATTTCTGGCCGCTGGATGCGCATACAAACGAGGTAGGGCATCGGGCACTTGCGGCAGCCCTCACACCGCTCGTGTGCGAGCATCTCAAAACACGTCACGTTCCTTGTTCCTAATTCATTCGCTGCATTCCATCATACCCCTTTGGTTACCCATGTAAACTCGACGCCTCGGACAAGTGTCGTTGGAGTTCGGAATACGTCTGCGTCACAGGAAATCCTGGAAATTCCTTCGGCAGATGATCCGGCGGTCTAAAGAAAAACCCCTTATCAGCTTCGGCTAGCATGCTGGTGTCGTTATAGGAATCACCGGCCGCCATCGTGAAGAAGTTCAGCATTTTAAGCGCAGCCACCGCATGTTTCTTCGGGTTTTCCATCCGCATATGATAATTCACGATGCGGCCCTGTGAATCAATTTCGAGTTGATTGCAGAAAAGCGTGGGGAAACCCAGTTGTCGCATGAGGGGCTGGGCGAACTGATAGAACGTGTCCGACAAAATAACCACCTGGCACCGCTCCCGCAGCCATGCGAGGAAGTCTGTCGCCCCTTCTAACGGCCCCATTTTGCCGATCACATCCTGAATATCACTGATCTTCAAGGCGTGATGATCCAGTATGGTTAACCGTTGCCTCATGAGTTTGTCGTAATCCGGCATCTCGCGGGTCGTGATTTTCAAGTCATCAATACCTGTCTTCGCGGCGACATTAATCCAGATTTCCGGTACCAGGACTCCCTCCAAATCCAAACACACGACTACCGGCTGCTGCATCCCATTCCTCCTCTGCTCATACGGACCATACTATCCATCAGCTGTGTCACCTGACATTGCTTGTCGAATTTCCAGAAACCGATTGGCTCAAGAACCGCCAGAGCTTTTCCAGCGCCTGGTCAAATAGCTGAGTACCCCCCCAGGTTTGTTCACGCTCTTGTTCATGACGCTCGGCCCACTCCAGGATCAAGGGCAATGGAATCAACCGCGTTGAGGTCGTCGCCAATTCTTGCCACAGTAGACCCAGCACGGTACTCATCTGTATCGGGACTGGAACGGGCTCAACTGGATTCTTGATCACATCAGCGCATCGATCAGGCGGCGAGAGTACCAATAGCTCTCGGCAGGCGGCCGGCCTGTGTTCATAAATCGTACATTCCTCATCCTCGAGAAAAGGACACGGGATCCGCAACGCATAGTACGCACGATTCACGTCTTCGAGGATTTGGTCATCGACTTGCCTCCCCTCCTCACTGAATTCAGCAAGCCGGGGCCATAGCCCGTGCGAAAGGAGCTGAGCCTTTACGTCATGAAGCCGAGCCGAAATCCGCGTCTGCTGATCGATTGGACAAGAACGAATCCAGTCACGCAAAGCAAAGGCCTCTGGGGCCGATATAGGTACCAGCATTCTGCAACAGGCTGCGCACCCCCTCTGGCAAGAGGGTGCCTTCCCCTGCTCACTCAATCGGGTCAGCTCGAGCGCCTGGGCTTCTCCCCCAAGACGATGCATCAAAGGGACGATGGCCGACACAGGCACAAATCCCGTCGGTACATCCACGGCCGCCGTGACTTGCCCAGCCGACGTATGTAAAGCAATTTCAAACCGTTCAGTCGCAGAGGCGACCATGTTCTCGTCAGGCATTGAGGCACCTAGACTTCGTCAGCCCATCACCGGAATGAGAAAGTAATATGCTGGACCTGGGGGAATCAAGAGCGAGAGCACCTACCTCTCCTCCATGATGGGATCCCCTCCCCATCTGTCACACAACCAATGACGGATACTTCGTACCGGTGAGCACCTACCCCTTCCTGATTCACCGAACGGCAGGTCCTGTCGACGTAGGCGCTGTACCCCCAAATGGCCTCTCTTCCTAAGGCCATCTTCGGGTCTTGCGTGTATTATGAAAAAGGGTAAAGTTCTGGTGCGCGGGTACACCGACCCTGCCGAACATGAGATAGCCAATGAGAGGTCGTCGCTCATACCGAGTCAGCGAGGTGTACCCCCGCCCTTTCATCACCACTGCCTTGCTCCCATACCGCACCTAAGCCTCATACGTTCGGTCCTTTCCCTTTTCTGATCAGCCGTCATCCTTCATCTTGCTCCCGCCTCATAGAAGCTCGATAATGAGGGATGGAACAGCCTATCGTGTTTTCTGGCCATATCATTGGGCTGCTCAAGGAGTATATGGGTGACCTTGTCGATCAGGCGGCGCAAGAAACACTGGCACAAGAACAGTTTGGCTTTACAGCACTTCCCTACAGACCCGATCAGGCCATTTCTGACCTGCTTGCCTTGCTGGATGACCGCATCGAATCGGAAGGCATCCAGGTGGGCTTGCCGGCCAACTTCTTGCACCAGATGTGGTCTCTGTGCAATGAGGCACTCAGACCAGTAGGCGACCGTGTTTGGTTGGAGGGTAATCTGGACAGTCAGAACATTGGCAAAGCGCGTATAAGGGAGCTGACCTATCGCGCTCTCATTGCATATATAGAGTCTCGTTCACGAGAGAACAGTTGATCTATGTTTCCCTGGTTACACTCGTTCTTAGGACTGATCCTGGTCCAAGTCGGCTGCCTCCTGATGGGCATAGGGTGGGCTGAACCAGTGAAGAGTTCTGACGACGGTCGTCTCATCGCACTAGTTCCGATCGTAACCGACGGTCTTGAGAATCCACTCTTTCTTACTCAGGCTGTTGACGAACCCAAGCGCCTCTTCATCGTCGAGCAGCCGGGGCGCATTCGTGTGCTAGAAGGGGACAAGCTCCGTCCAACTCCGTTTCTCGATATCACGAAACGAGTCCTGTTTGGTGGAGAGCGCGGACTGTTGGGACTCGCGATTCATCCAAGCTATCAGCATAACGGACGGTTCTTCGTCAATTACACGAGAACCCCGGATGGGGCGACCGTCGTGGCTGAGTACCACCGAGATGCGACCTCAACGTCGGCCTCTCAGGAAGAACGGATTCTGCTGATCGTGCCGCAACCCTATGCCAATCACAATGGCGGCATGGTGGCTTTCGGACCTGACGGCTACTTGTACGTAGGGCTGGGCGATGGTGGATCAAAAGGTGACCCGGACAACCGCGCCCAGAATCCCGGGGAGTTGCTCGGGAAAATTCTACGGATCGATGTCGACCGAGGGAACCCCTATGGCATTCCGAAGGACAATCCTTTCGCTCAACAAGGCGGGCGTCGAGAAATTTATGCCTCCGGGTTACGGAATCCCTGGAGGTTTTCCTTCGACAGCCAGACCGGGAACCTCTGGGTTGCCGATGTCGGACAATATACATGGGAAGAAATCGATCTCGTCACCCCTGGTGGGAATTACGGCTGGCGGGCGATGGAAGGCACTCATTGTTTCTTTCCCTCCACCGATTGTCAACCCACGAGGTTCACGCAACCCATCCATGAATATGCCCACGAGAAGGGGCGCTGTTCGATCACCGGCGGTTATGTCTATCGTGGGCGAACCATTTCGAGCCTGGTGGGAACCTATGTCTATGGAGATTTCTGTAGTGGGGAAATCTTTGGGTTGCGGCACCCCGCCGATGGTCAGTTTCCCAGCGAGACAGGAGTCCTTCTGAAGACATCATTCCACATTTCTTCTTTTGGCACAGATGCGGCCGGCGAGCTCTATGTGCTTGATCACAAGGGAGGAGTCTACCGCCTCGCACCTCCGTGAGAGGAACGAA
The DNA here is from genome assembly GCA_002331625.1 of Nitrospira sp. UBA2083. Taxonomy (GTDB): domain Bacteria; phylum Nitrospirota; class Nitrospiria; order Nitrospirales; family Nitrospiraceae; genus Nitrospira_D. The sequence goes on from DCZN01000046.1 coordinate 47,787, forward strand.
CCACATCGCTCATATTTAGCTCGTCTATTGAGCGAGTGTACTGTATTGGTAAGGAGATACCAGGATGGGGCTAAGAAAATACTGGTTGATGAAATCCGAACCCTCGAGTTTTGCAATTGATGATTTGCAGCGCGCTCCGAAGCAGACGACCTGCTGGGATGGAGTTCGCAACTATCAAGCCCGCAATTTTATGCGCACGATGGCAATCGGGGACGGTGTCCTGTTCTACCACAGTAATGCAGATCCTCCGGCGGTCGTCGGCATCGCAGAGATCGTCAAGACCGCCTACCCCGATTCGACGCAATTCGACAAGAGGGACGCGCACTATGATCGGGAGAGCAAGCCCTCGGACCCCAGGTGGGACATGGTCGACATCAAGTATGTCAGAACGTTTTCAAGACCCCTGACGCTGGATGAGTTGCGCAAAGAGAGTAAACTGAAAGGAATGGTTCTACTGCAGAAAGGCTCTCGACTCTCAGTTCAGCCGGTCACTCCCTTGGAGTGGAAGCATATTCTAAATTTGGCCTCAGATTGACCTGCATAACACCCTAGCTTGCATTATTCATGACGGTTCGTGGCGAAATTGCGAAGTCGCGTTGCGAGGCGGGCACGTGGAGCCCCGAGGAACCGAGGCATACTTGAAACAGTATGTCGAGGTTGTGAGGGGACGAGCCTGCCCGCCGAAGGCTCGTCATAGCAGCGAATTCGCGATTGCAGTAGAAGCGTTCAGGAATAATGCGGGCTAGATACTCGCTTTTCCGTCATCCATATACCGATGTTGCCAATCAAGCCAGGCATGGCCGAGCTCATGGGCAAGAATGTACCGACGGCGAGTCACAGGAAGCCGCTTCCTGACATAAATCGTCTTTGTATCATCATCCCAAATGCCATCGGCATTCGGATCTCGCTTGTCCATTTCAGCATCCGACAATTGCCGCACTGAGATTCGGTACCCGAACGGCAATACCACCCGACTCGGGATCCGGAGCATCTTCTTTCGTTCTCTGAGCATGGTCCCCATGGCTCACTCCATCTTTCCCCCACTGTGGATTTAGCCTACCATAACCAGGCCACTCCGGTGTCATTGTTTTTATCTTTATATTTCAGTGTGTTACATATTTAAACGGCTCACATTTATCAGACAACTTTCGATCCATATGATGCGCTTCCTTGTTTCGCCGACCGGCGAAATTGTGTATGATCAGCGCATGGAATCAGCCTTTGACTCAGATTTCTCCACAGCCACCTGGCCAACCTGGGTCCGTATCGTCGGCGTCAAGATCAGGAACCGAGGGGAAGTCAAAAAGCTAGGCTCAAATGGGTTGTCGTTATCGTACGGCGATCCGGTCTTGCTCGAGGTGGACGGGGAAATGACCTACGGCATCGTGTACACGGAGCCCTACCCCACTCCTTTTGTTCCACCCATGCGCGTCATGAAGTCCATTTTACGGAAGCCGGATGCAGAAGAAGCGCCGCTCATCGCTCGACTTGAACGGCTTTCACAGGAAGCGGCCGCATATTGCCGAGAAAAGGCCATCCAGCTTGGCATCCAATTGAAGCTGGTGGAAGTGTACGGAGCCATGGATCGGCGCCAACTCACCTTCGTCTATACCGCCGACGATCGAGTTGATTTTCGAGAACTGGTCCGCGACCTGGCCCGCCGGTTCGGGGGCCGTATTGAAATGCGTCAGGTGGGGGTGCGTGAGGAGGCACGGCGCCTTGGGGGGATCGACACCTGCGGCTTAGTCCTCTGTTGTGCGAGTTTTCTGACTGATGTGAAGCCCGTCACCGCCAAACAGGCCAAGAAAATGAATCTGCCCATCGACGATCCCCGTTTACTGGGGGTCTGTGGCCGCCTTAAGTGCTGTTTGATGTTTGAAATGATGGACTCGCAAGGGAAGATTACCCCACAAACCCAACCGCTGATCACACCGACCAGACCCCAGTCCCCATCTTCGTCATCTCTGCCTTCCTAGTTCCTACATCGCGGTCACTTTTCTGACGTTCGTCTCACCATATTCGAATCCTTTCTTGGGGACTGTCCTCTAATATCCAGTCGAATGTGGGGGTGTTTCTCGATCTAGATGTGCTAGGGCGAGAACTCCTCAAATCAAGGAGGGGATCGCGATGAGAAAAGGACTCTTGGCCGTGTTCGCGCTGGTGGCTATTGGATATAGCGGTATGGCCACACAACAAGCCGTGAGCGGAGAGCCGTCAGGTCCGGCGGACGGATATGATATTCATGTTCAAGCACCACATATGATGCCGGACGGAACCCCAGGAGGGCCGTTCCACCACTATTGCAAAAGTATTTCTGATAAGATTCTTCAGTGTCTCCTCTTTGAGTCCACTGATCCCAAAGCACCGCTGGTCGCTATCGAGTATTTTGTAGCCAAAGACCTCACGCGGAAACTCCCGGCCATTCAGTGGCACCGTCATTTCCACGATCATAAGGTCGAAATCGCCACAGGCCGGGTCCAGGTCCTCGGAGTGCCTCCTGACCAGGCAGCAAAGATAGCGGAAGCGGCTGCGGGGACAGACGGCGTGATCTATCATCTCTGGCAACATGGGCAGGAGTTTCCCGATGGCACGGTCAGTTATCCACAATCCTTGGGGCACAAGTTTCCTGGATACTCTGATAAGTAAGCTAGCGAGACGACCATGGCCGGGTCCTCCCTGAAGACCGGCGAGGACCAAGGCCTAGGGCTCGTGACTGCAAGAGGGCGACATGAGAAGAATCCTAGGTATGGTAGGCGTGGCAGCAGTGCTCGCTTCTGGGACGGCTTCGGCTTTCGCCGCCGATCAGGCTATCCTCAAACCACGAGTGCCAGCCGATCAAATTGAGCAAGTCAAAACCTGGAAGAATCCCCTGCCATCGACCCAGGAGATGATTGAGAAGGGCAAACAGCTCTTTCAGGGAAAGGCATTCTGTGTCACCTGCCACGGGAAAGACGGCAAGGGGTTGGGAGGCGACATCGAGCCAGGCACGCTCAAAGGTCCCCTACCCCGCAATTTCACGGACCAGGACTGGCAAGCGACGAGAACCGATGGAGAACTCTTCTGGATTTTGAAAAACGGCAGTAAAGGCACCGCGATGGCGCCGTTTATCCCGCTTATCCTCACTGAAGAAGAAGCCTGGCAGGTCTTGCTCTACGTGCGGTCCTTTGGTCAGAACCAGAATACGCCGCTCGTACCTCAGCCATAAAATGTCTCGCTGATTGTACGCCTGCAGCCGTGACGAGCCTCAGCACGCCGGATGACCGTAGGATGATCCGGAAACCAAAAGAGCATGAGACAGCGTGCGATGCCACATCCTGAATACCACGACGGAAAGAAGCTGACCCCGTAAGATTCACGACTCGGTCGCTCGAGACGATGGTCGGTCTTGGAAGAGCGATTGCACCGTCTCGCCGGCCAGCGCTCGCTCCACTGCTTTATCTCGACGGCGTAAAAGGGCAGACACTGGATCGCTGGTATCGAGGTGAGGGAGTATCCATGGCGGAGTTCCGTTGCGAACCGAATTCAGAACCTCCTTCACGAAGATGAGATCAGGTGACTTGATGAGGCTGAAGCCTTCTGGCTGCTGAAGGCGGCCTACAAACCCATTTGCAACGAGACGCTCGACCTCCTCTTCCACCAACGACACCGGCATATTCAGTTCACTGGACAGCTCCGGTAACTTCAATGGGCGATCACCCTTGAGATAGTGATGCCCCAGAACTCCCAAGACTTTGAGGGCCAGCTGTTCACGAAAGACGTATGTGCCCTGTTCCCATAGCAAGCGGGACAAATACGCTGTGGGATATTGGTGGAAGAATGAAAACTGCGCCCCCACCAGCACGATCATCCATCCTGTGTAGAGCCACAGCAGAAACAGAATGAGGACGGCAAAACTTGAATAGATCGCGCTATAGTTCGTGGAGGCCACGACGAATGTCGCGAAAATCTCCTCCGCAATGATCCAAAGAATGGCTGCGGAAATACCCCCAACGGCGGCCGACCGTATCTGGACGTGCGTATTGGGGATCACTTTATAGAAAAACGTGAACACCGCGCAGAGCATCACCAAAGGAATCACTTCACCGGTCCAGACCAACAACGTCCCGAACGGCTCCATGTCCACAAGTCGCTGGACTAAGGACTGGCTTTGTAGTGAAGCCAGCAACCCAAACGCGGTCACAACGAGCACCGGTCCCACAAGGACCGCGCTCAAATAGTCAGCAAATTTGCGTTCCCACGTGCGCCCCTGCTTGACCTGCCAAATTGCATTTAGTGCCTGCTCAATCTTGTCGATGAGTGAATAGGTCGTATAGAAGAGCCCCGCGATACCAACGACTCCCAGTACACTGATCTTGATATTGTCGACAAACCCCACAATCGTGGCTGTGATCTCTTCACTTCTCGGTCCCAGCGGCTGCAGCACTTGCGCCAGCATCGGTTCGATCACGTGGTGGACGTCGAATGCCTTCAACACCGAGAACATCACGGCGAGAAAGGGGACCAACGACAACAACGTCGCATACACGAGGCCGGCCGCACGCGCATCGAGCAACCGATGGCGGAACTCCATGCCGACGGCAGTGGCCAGCCGGATGACCTGAGTGCCCAATCGGCGGAATAATGGCATGGTCGTCAGATCCCTGGTCCAAAGGTCCTGCTTGTTAACCTGAAAAAGATGCATGGAGCCAGCCGTAGGTCCCGCTGCTCGAAGCAGGATGCACTCACCTGTTTGATCCAACAAGCGCGGGGCGTTCAGGTACAGAAGAAATCAGGATACCATCCCAAGATACGTTTCCCAAGAGGCGGATATACGTGCTCTGCATCGGGAAACAAAGCACAGTGAGGAGGATAGATTGGCTATCCCATGCAGCATCCTGAAGAATGCAGGCTAATCCGGTTTGTCTGTGCGGCAGAACAATCGCACACCTGACGGCAGTGGCGTATTGGCGTCAGGTTTTGACGAAACTCATGACCTCGTCCACTGACACCCCCTACCGCATTGACGGGTCCCGGCTCAACTCTTTGATCATTGGATCCGCACTCGGTGTCGTGGGGACCCCCCCATACACAGCGCCACCGTAGGGCGAGTTCGAGGCTCCAGATGGCCCAGACGATTCTTTCCGCATATAGTTGTCAGAGGGGTTCGCGCCATATCGACCTTCACTGCCGGATGAACCAGGTTTCAACTCGCCAGTCTGGCGGGATTGATCACCCGGCATGGACCCTTGCGGGGAGATCATTACCCCAGACCTCATGCTGTTACTAGACATCCCGGAATACGCATCGGCTTGCACCTTGTGAATCAACAACTCCTGCTGCCCGTATTCGTGTACGTGAGCTGCGTTCGTTATCATCCCAGAAAGATTCTTGATGAGAACTCCCTGCCGAGCCTCGGCCAGGCTCTGGGACTGGTTGACCATTCCGGTCACTGCGAAGATCACCAAGGCTGTCACTATATGCTTCCGTCTCATGACATCCTCCTATCTACATATCGTCAATTGAACCTGACTGCTTCTCTGGTGACATCGTAACGCACGAGCGAGCACGACTACAAGCGAATCCATTGTTGACGTAAGGGTCGCCCTCCTCGGAACAGGCAATACCAGAGGGTAGATACGTAGTACACCGGTCAGCACCCCAGAACTCCTGAGCGGTTGACCCTAGGGCACCGCGAGAGTCACCGGATCCAATAGCCGGGGACACGATACGGCTACATGCGATCAGATGATGTATAACCCCATGGTGCTCTTCATTTGATGCTCCCGTCGTAGTGTGATACGGTCCCTGCTCTCATGCCGGATGCAGGTCCCTCCTTCACGCTAGTGGATGTGCCGGGAGCGGTGCCGCTGCTGGGCCACCTGGGTGCATTCAGGCAGCACCCCTTGGAGTCCCTCTCATCGTGGTGGCGCCGACACGGCGATGCGCTCCGCTTTCGGCTGGGCCAGAAAACGTTCTATCTCTTCAGCCATCCCGACCTGGCGGAAGAGATTCTCGTCAAACAATCAGACCGCTTCGTAAAGGTCTATAACCCTCAGAAGCCGCATGGTCTCGCATTGGTCCTGGGCAACGGATTGGTGACGAGTTCGGGAGAAGTCTGGAAGCGCCATCGACGGATCATCCAGCCGATTTTCCACCGTTCTCGCATGGCTGCCATGGCCGATCGCATGACTCAGGTGGGCGACCAACGCCTGTCTTTCTGGAAAGACCGGGAGGGGGACACGATCGACATCGCCGCGGAAATGATGCAGCTCGCCCTCGAAGTGATCTCCCAAACGATGTTCAGCACCAGCATGACGCAACACACCGATCGAATCAGCCACGCGCTCCAAGTCAGCATCAAGTACGCTTTCGACTCATTCAGCAATCCCCTATCCCTCCCCCTCTGGGTGCCGACCGCGCGCAACCGTGAATTTCATTCAGTGATGCGGTTCCTGGATGGACTAATGTATGGATTGGTCGCTGAACGACGTCAGAGCGGTGTCCACCATGATGATCTGCTGGATCTGCTCCTTCAGGCTCGCGACGAGGAGAGCGGAGAGGGACTGAGCGACCGGGAACTCCGTGACGAAGCCTTGACGATCTTTGCCGCAGGACACGAGACCACCGCCAATGCTCTCTCCTGGACCTGGTACCTCTTGGCGACTCACCCAGAGGCGAAGGCCCGATTTCATGAGGAAGTGGATCGGGTGCTCCAGGGAAGAACACCAACCGCCGACGACCTTCAACACCTCCCCTATACTCGAGCCGTCTTCGAAGAATCACTCCGTCTCTACCCACCGGCACCGGCTGTCCACCGCAAAGCCACCATCGACACAACCGTCGGTGGGTTGTCACTACCGGAAGGCGCGTTCGTCTTGGTCGGCACGTACAATCTGCATAGACACCCGGACTTTTGGCCCCAGGCCGAACAATTTCTGCCGGAGCGATGGCTGGACGGTGAACGTCCACGTTCCCGCTATGCTTATATGCCGTTCGGCGCAGGACCGCGCACCTGCGTGGGACTCCATTTTGCTTCTGTCGAAGGGCCGCTGTTGCTGGCCCTGATCGGCCGTCGTTATGATTTGCAACTGGCTCAACAGTCTGTCGAGCCGTACCTCATGGTCACCTTGCGGCCAAAAGGCGGCATCCGCATGACGCTTCAGCCGCGACACGTCCCGCTCGCCTCAGCCATCGCACACTGAGTACACCCGTTTCGGCTCCACACACGAGGCGAACTCCCGCTCCCGGGTTCGTGGGAGAGCACAGGCCTACTAAGAAGTTTTATCCGCCCACAAACAGTTTACGATATGGCCATGAGGAGCGGGCAGTACGCGCGAGCGAGGTTTGTAGTTGGAAGAAGATTACTGGAGGGTTTTATCCGTGCGTATCACTGGAAGAATAACGCACGGCCCACACGAAGTGCGGCATTGTAGAGAGAAGATTTACTAGAGGTGCTTATCCGGCGGCGTCAATGAGGAGGGCTGTGCCCTATGAGCCGCCGGTACGAACGAAGTTCGGTATTGAAATGAAGCCCACTGGAGGTATTGCTATCCGCCGCGATTTGATCGAACGCGGCGGCACGAGCGAGCTTGGTATTGTAGTTTGTAGAGACTTTACTGGGTGTGTTTATCCGCCGCCGTCAATGACGATAAAGCGATGAAGAGGCGGCGGTACGAACGAAGTTCGGTTTGGTGGGCCGTGTAGGGGTCGAACCTACGGCCCGCTGATTAAGAGTCAGCTGCTCTACCAACTGAGCTAACGGCCCCACCGGGTATTGAATTGTCGCTGCCGACCACAAGAGGCGGTTTGGTGCGCCTGACAGGATTTGAACCTGTGGCCCTCAGCTCCGGAGGCTGATGCTCTATCCAGCTGAGCTACAGGCGCTCCTACAACCAAGGACAAACACCTTAGCACAGCCAGAAAGAAGCTGTCTAGGTCGAGGTCTGGTGTATCGGACACTCGGGCAAAAATGCAAATGGGAGGAATACCTCCTCTCCTTCGACTTCTTGTTGCTGACGCAACATGTCGAGTTGCTCCCCTTCCATCGCAGCAAGCCGATTCTCTTCCTCTCGCAGAGCAGTTGAGAGCCGAATCACAGGAACCGCTGTTTGCACGGCACACGGACCAACGACATGGCCGCTGTCTTCCGAGGGAATGCCCATCGACCGACAGACCAGCGGCCGATATTCATAGACACCGCACCTTCCGTCATGCTCCAGTGCGGGACAGGGCCAGGCCGCAAACCGTTCGACGAGCTGATCAATATCCTCCTCAGGCCACTGTTCGATGAAATGACTCCTGCTGAGCCGTGGCGCCGCGGCTAGGAGCGTCCCGACTTGTTCCATGGCAACCCCTTCGATCCGCCGGCGGTGCTCATTCGGAAGCATTCGGAGACCGCGCTGAATTTCCTGTTGATCCAGAACGGTCACGGGAAACAGCCCGATACAACAGCTGGCACAGCCTTGAGCACATGGGAGAGTGTGAAGAAGAGCGGCGTTCGCACGATCAAACCACCGAGTGGTTTTTTCAAATATCGATGACAGCCGCACGAAAGCTCCCTGACAGCCTAGTCTTCGACGGCCACCGACATGTCGACAATAAGTTCGCCGTTAGGTGAGTAAAACCCTTGTTTGTCGATTTGAACGATTCCATTGCACTGCTCTTGATAGAACTCCAGGATCCAGCCATTGAAATCATAGCCCTCGTCCGTCATATCGTGCTCAGCCATACGCGTCGTCAGAATGAATCGACAGCGCGTAACATATTCCAAGGCAAGCTGCGCCTCCACGTCGGAATGCGCTGTGAGGAAGTCTTGAAACAGTTTCTTTTCCTGATCATACACATCGCGGTAGCTCCCGCGATCGCGCACACAGAACAGTTGGATCGGCTTCCGATCACGATGGTACCCCAGTGACACTTGCACCCAGGCCCATTCTTGAAGGACTCCTTCCTCAATGGTGCTCGGGAGAATAGGCCGTTGACCACGAGACGTCAGAAAGTCGATCAACAGTTGAAGCGGAGGCGAGTTGTCCTTCTGACAGAAGACTCGAGAATACAGAACGTTTTCAGGCTGTTCGGTCGTCGAATCAGAAGTACCTAAGGGTATTATTGGAAGGTCTTTACCCATTCGCCGCATCCATGGTCAAGAGCCGTTTATGCCGACCTTCAAGGACCATCTAGCTCTACTGTACCCTTCCATTTGCAGGAACCGCAAGGGGTGGTGTGCGCATTTCTTCAAGCCAGACGTGCGTTTTTCTCGTTGACACTCTTCGGACTCTTGGCTACACTCTCGCGGACTTTCACGATGTGAGCACGAGCGAACATTCAGGCGATTCCATCTTGGTCGGAATGTTTTTTGTGCGAGGCGAGTCACGCAAGCCGATAGCCTTATTGTTGTCCTTACCCTAAGGAGGTTCACGAATGGCAAAATCAATGACGAAGTCGCAGATCGCGGATTACTTGGCCGGGAAAGCCGGTATCACGAAGAAAGGGGCAGTCCAGATTCTTGATGATTTGGCGGCTCTGGCCTATCGTGAAGCGAAAAACGTGTTCACGGTGCCGGGGATCGGTAAGTTGAAGCTGGCGAACCGCAAGGCGCGCATTGGCCGCAATCCTCAGACAGGCGAAGAAATCAAGATCCCAGCAAAGCGGGTCGTCAAGTTTCGCGTCGCCAAAGCCGCCAAGGACGCAATTCTCGGCAAGAAGTAAAGAACGGGAATTCCTGTCCTGGCTCTGCGCAGCGCCGAATCCGCCAGTTTTGGGGTTCATCCGCTGCCGGTTGTGCGCATCATGGGGGTCGAAACCTCTTCGGTTTCGACCCCCGTCTTTTTGTGCTGACTCATTAGTGGTGTGATGGGCCAAGCCCACTGCCCCCCATCCCATCATGCCCGATCAGACGGATCGCATCGCCGTCATGAACCAGTGAGTCCTCGCTCGCGATCTTCTTATTGATCGTGACGAGAATTTTCTTCTCGCGGAGCAACTGCAACAGATGGCGGAGCTGGACACCCTGCCGCTGGATCAATTGGCGAACCGACTGAGCCCCATCAATTTCACAGGCCAGATCACATTCGCCATCCACAGTCTGCAGCTGTCCGGTCAAGACAATCGTGACCATCTCCGTCCTTCCCTATACGTGCGACCCTTCTGTTTCACTGATTGCTCACACCAGTTGACTCGCCCAGGGCTCTCTCCTGATAATGGGTTATCTATGCCATCCCTCGACATTCACAATCCTGAAATGCCCGACCTTCAATTCGTGCTCTTTGTATCAGCCCTCTGCACCGCAGACCTGACGACGATCAACATCTCAAAAGAACTACGGCAGACGATCTTTGACCGCTGCTGGGCGCTCGTTCACACCGAGCCACCGCCAACGGATCCGACACAACGAGTCCTTGATCTACGTGGAGGCACGGAGCTCACACTCGAGGCCTGTGTCGCTACGATCCGATCCCTGCTTCACGACGCTCATGTTTCAACCTTGGTGTGGGACCATCCGGTGAGTGAACCCCGCATGCACAGCACGCCCGAAGCGCTTCCCTTGATTGATCGTCTCGGGCAATTATACCCAGACCGCCCGACAGTCGTCGATCCTCCTCATCAGCCGCCCCACGAATCACATCCGAAGCCCTGAAGCGAGGACACTGTGCGTGTAACGCCACTTGAGATTCCCGGTGTACTCGTGCTCGAGCCGGCAGTGATTTCGGATCATCGAGGCGCATTCATGGAAATCCATCATGAGCAGCGTTACCAAGAGCTGGGTATCAAGGAGCGTTTTGTCCAGGATAACTACTCGCGCTCCATCCGGAACACCCTGCGAGGACTGCACTTCCAACACCCTCACGCTCAAGGAAAGCTGGTCATGGCGCTTGAGGGAACGGTATACGATGTGGTGCTCGATATCCGCAAGGGATCGCCCACCTTTGGCAAGTGGTTTGGAGTTGAGTTATCCGGTCAGAACTGCAAGCAGATGTACATTCCTCCAGGCTGTGCGCATGGATTTTGCGTCACGAGCGACACCGCCTGTTTCCTGTACAAGTGTACGGCCTATTATTCGCCGAAAGATGATCGAGGGATTCTCTGGAATGATCCGATGTTGGGCATTCCATGGCCCGTCACCCAACCAATCCTGTCACAAAAAGACCAGGCCCACCCTACCCTTGCTGCAATAGACGCAGAGTTGCCGCGTTATGAGTCCTCCCGGTAGTGAAGCATCAGTCGCTATTGGACCTGAATAAGAGCCAACTACAGCTGCAGTTTTGCATAGCCGAACGTTGTCACGCTGTACCCAGCTATCCTAGTGACAGGGGAGCTATGAGTGTGGTATGAGTTCGGCTGCTTTCTGGCCTTTTGCCACGTCCCCATCGTCTAGCCTGGCCTAGGACATTGCCCTTTCAAGGCAGTAACACGGGTTCAAATCCCGTTGGGGACACCAGCCCAGACCCAAATCCGGTTCGGCAGTATGAAAAAATTCTTCGTGTGAAAGATCTTGTTGATCGAGCCTAACGGCAGCGCCATGATCCGCACTCTCCAAGCCCAACTTGTAAACAGTTTCAAAACAATCCCTGGTCCGTAGTCAAAAACAATGACTGAAGGCCTAAGCAGCAAGGAACACTATCTATTATTGTTACATCTTGGTAGACTAAACTCGTTTCATCGCGTCAGGCCTCGCATGAAACGCGCGCAAGACGGCCTATTACCGATGTTGTTCCCACCGAGACTGTGATCGGAAGTCTACCCTGAGCCCCTTTACTCATTACCTTCTTGGGTCTCTCCTTCCTTTTGCGAAATCCTCTCGCGTCATGGACAATGTCATCATTACAGGAGGACCCCACTATGGGTTCGAAGCTTTACGTCGGTGGGTTGCCCTATGCGGCAACCGAACAGCAGTTGAATGAAACCTTCGGGGCACATGGCACAGTGGCCTCGGTGAAAATCATCTCAGACAAGTTCACGGGACAGTCGCGTGGATTTGGTTTCGTGGAGATGTCCTCTGATGCGGAGGCGCAAGCCGCAATCACGGCACTCCATGGCACGGAGATGGGTGGCCGGACGTTAACGGTCAATGAAGCGAA
>DCZN01000046.1:59891-60992 GCA_002331625.1 Nitrospira sp. UBA2083
GGAAAGCGCGATCGCTGGTAAGCAACTCGCGCTGATCAAAACCCCAAAGGGACTCTCCGGCCCAGGCCTCCGCTCTACAAAGGGCACTACACGGCACGGGCCGGAATTCCTCCAGAAAACGGAATGATTGATAAGTTTGGGCTGGCATTCGCCAACTAAATTTGTCACACCTCATCTAGGGTCTGGACCATAGGGTTTACGAATTGTCCATTTCTTTGCTAAAAGGTCGCGCATGGAAAATATAAGACCTGAAGTTAAAAAGTTCATGCAATCATGCGAGCACTTATTCGGCTTCACTCACGAGAGCGGAAAATTCACCCCCGAGGAATGTCAACTCCTTGAATATTATGCGGAGGAGCTTCAGCGGCAAATAGCTCCCGTCTGTGTTGATCCACAAGCTCATTGCCACGACTCTTCTGTCTCGACTCAACGGTGAAGCCACACAATGTATTCCACTCTTGCATCACCAAGCTCTTTAGTTAGCTTGGAATACCCTTCTGTTCTCTCGCGGAAACCCTCTACGCGGCACGAATCTGAATCTCACCTGAAAAGAGGATGGCAAAGCGAGCCAGTGGCGAAATTGAAAGGTTCATAGTCTGATAGGGAGCACCAGCCCTGTGCACCACAGGTGATTATTCGCCAATCGCAACCGTTCCTTTACATCCATATCGGTACCCATCCTCCTCGAAAACGAATAAGAGTCTCAATCTGCACATTCTCTTTAAACGATCAACGACCACACTCGGCCCGTGAAATTGGTCTTCATGCCGGAAATCGGTCGCCTCGAGTGAGCCTTACCTAAAGAAGCCACTAGTATTCCGAACTCTCAGCCTTTGCTAGATAAAAGATAGGTCCTCGGTGAGTAGGAGATATTTCGATCCACCGACTATCAGACGCAGGAGAGATTTATGACGACTTCGCAAGTTTTGCAAGGCTCGTCAAGCGGAACTGTCGTATTTCTTATGGTATTCACCATACTCCAAGCGGGTGATGATATGGCGCGTGCAGCAAATGAAATCAAAAGCAGTCCTTGTGAAATATCGCCTGGGCAAAATGTTCTGCGGGCCGAACAAGAAGTAGATAGTCTTCATGGCCGCCTTG
>DCZN01000069.1:0-1179 GCA_002331625.1 Nitrospira sp. UBA2083
AGCCGGATGTCGAATCTGGCGGACGTGATCTGGAACAACGCGCCGAAGAGCATCTTGGATCCGTTCCCCAGCCAAGTGAACCCCAATGCTAAGGCTGGATACTGAACTGATAATGAATGAAGGACAAGGTACGCCAGCCTAACGGTAAGAGTATCGCCGGGTGGGTGGTCCGGTCTTCGGAAGTTGAAGTAGGGCTTCCACCCGTCCGGGGCTTCCTGCGCACATCCTGATGGAGGAAAGCCGGATGAATTCCAGAGGTAAGAACTTCCTTTTCTGGGTGGTCGCCGGCTTGTCCATGATTCTGGCCGTTAATGTGATGAGCGTCCCGACTCAGCCTCTGGAGGAAGAAATCATTTTCAGCGATTTCATGGAAAGGCTCGAGAAGGGTGGCTTCGAGAAAGTCATCATCAAGGGTAGCCATATCAGGGGTGTGCTGAAGGACAAAACTCGCATTCGCACTTACTCGGCCGCCTATCCTGATCTTGTCGGAGTACTCCGAGAAAAGAACGTCCGGATCGAAGTCAAACCGCCGGATGAGAGTCCCTGGTACATGACGTTTCTTATAACCTGGGGACCGTTCATCGTTATTCTTGGTCTCTGGCTGTTTCTCATACGCCGGATGCAGATCGGGGGGGGGAATGCCCTGTCATTCGGGAAGAGTCGTGCCCGCATGCTGACGGAGGAGCGGAAAAAGATCACCTTCTCCGATGTGGCGGGGATTGATGAGGCAAGAGCAGAGGTATCGGAAATCGTCGAGTTTTTGAAAGATCCGCGTAAGTTTCAGAAGCTCGGTGGGCGTATTCCCAAGGGCGTACTGATCGTCGGCCCCCCTGGGACTGGTAAGACCTTGTTGGCCAAGGCGATCGCCGGCGAGGCCGGAGTGCCCTTCTTCAGCATCAGTGGGTCAGATTTCGTGGAGATGTTTGTAGGGGTCGGGGCCTCTCGGGTTCGCGATCTGTTTGAGCAGGGCAAGAAGCACGCGCCCTGCATTATTTTCATCGATGAAATCGACGCAGTCGGCCGTTTGAGAGGCGCAGGGCTCGGTGGCGGACACGATGAACGTGAGCAAACGCTCAACCAACTGCTGGTTGAGATGGACGGATTCGATACGAGCGAAGGCGTGATCCTCGTTGCCGCGACGAACAGACCGGATGTGCTCGATCCGGCCCTGCTGAGACC
>DCZN01000069.1:1322-1662 GCA_002331625.1 Nitrospira sp. UBA2083
GCCGATCTGGAAAACCTGGTCAATGAGGCAGCCCTGTGGGCTGCCCGCCAGAACAAAAAGGAAGTGGAGACCGTTGATTTCGAGATGGCAAAGGACAAGATCTTAATGGGTGCCGAACGCAAGTCCATGATCTTGACGGACGAAGACAAACGCATNNGCCTATCACGAAGCCGGCCATGCCGTAATGGCCAAAATGTTGCCGGGGACCGATCCAGTGCACAAAGTGACGATCATCCCTAGAGGCCGAGCGTTGGGGGTCACGATGCAGTTACCGATTGAAGACCGGCACAGTTACACGAAAGAATTCTTGTGCAACAGACTGGCAGTCCTGATGGGGGGC
>DCZN01000069.1:1749-11016 GCA_002331625.1 Nitrospira sp. UBA2083
GCGAATGGGGCATGAGCGAAAAGTTGGGGCCGTTGACGTTCGGGCAGAAAGAAGCATCGGTATTTTTGGGGCGTAATGTTTCGACCAAACGGGATTTCAGTAATCAAGTGGCGTTGGAGATCGACTTGGAAGTCAAACGCGTTGTCAGTGAGAACTATGCACTGGCCAAACGGGTGCTGACAGAACAGATGGCGAGCGTGAGAGCGCTGGCGGAAGCACTCTTGGAAAAGGAGGTGCTGAACGCGGCGGAAATCGACCAGATCATTTTAGAATCCTCCTCTCAGCCGGTTCTTGCCTAAGATAGGATTCGATACGCGCGTGGGCATCCGTTCCGGAACGGAAGCCCACATGATGATCTTACCGGTTCCACCAGTGAACAGTCGGTTTCAGGGAGGAACTGATTCGCGTGAATACTGTGCGAATCGGCTGTGATTGTGGGAATCATCAATGTCCCACTCGTGTCGTCCCCAACGGGCCTCACTTCTCTCGTTCGAGAGCGTGCAGTGTGCTGAATGGGTGGTGATAGGTAGCTTGGGCGATGAGCACCACGCAGTGGTAGGAGACGTACCGTTACAGAGCTCGTGCATGGCGGGAAGGAGAGCGAGAACAAGATAAGTGAATCCGACGAGCGCCTATCTCAATTTGAATAATGCCTTTTGATCCGACAACAGTGACGAGATGGCGAGTGACGGAACCTTCGTTGTCCCAAGAATGCCTTCACTTCCCTCTGGCCAGGGCCTATGACGGGAAGGTGTTCCAGATTGGAAAATCGAGTTCAAGATAGGTTCTAAACAGTCTCTCGCCTGCTCATGGTGGTGATGTAAGTTCTGTGCCCTGAGTCCGAAACGTCAGGGCAAGCGAGCCTTGCATGGGCGCTACTAACTGGGCCACCATCGGGGGCCACCCGTGGTCGTCAGTGATGGTAGCTCGAAGATCACGCTGCGCGAGTTCACGCTGGTCGAACACCTGTCGTGTTATCGATCCCGAGAACAATTTGGTCTGCATCGTCAACTCCCACGTCCCCAAATAAGTGCATTCCTGCGGCCGGACACTGAACGTGGCCGGAAGGGATGTCTGCCAGACGCCAAGCGAGTTATCGAAACTGACGACCATTAACCGATACGAACCTGCCGGCAGGTCGAACACGAAAGGACCATCGATGGGAACATGATTCATCACGAGCTGAGTGCCCGATTGCTCTTCCGTAATCCGCCACCTGACATTGAGGGGCCGCCGTATACCTGTTTGCTGATCCTTACCGTTCCACACGAGATGTACCCGTCCCAGCACCAATCCATGATCGGGCTTTGGAACGGAAGTCAGATCGCCTGGCTGCAGCGGGGTCACGACGGTGGCGCATCCAAACACGAATGGCCCACTCAAAAGGAGGAGTCCCAGACAGAGGCACCTGCCACACCCACCAATGCCCGCCATCTTTGTAACCCTGTCCACTGCGAGCGTTTGGGTCTGATCGGCAGCGGCAAACCTATGTGATCTCGGCAACATCGTCGAGAGTACGCTTACAGGAAAGAGCGATAACCACAATCTTTTAACAGCATCCCTTGTACCCATGACGCCCCCCTTCTGTTTCAGCCGTGAACCCCTGAGTGGGCTCGCTCTCGGTATGAAGTGTCATTCCTATTTCTCCCTGCACCATTTGCCCACAATTTCTGTAGAAGCATAAATTAGACCGATCAAGGGTTGGGACAGGTGTTTTCGAGAAACATGTTTGTAAGTCTGATCCTTCTATGTTCTTGATCCCGCTATCAGCTCGTCCCTGTGCCTTTGTGGCATACCATGCCAGGCTGTCACGCAGTCATACCTGATGTCCTTCCTGAGAGGGGGGCCACTCCTAGACGAGATCACTGAAAACTCTCCCCGATGATAAGCCGCCATTCGTGTTCTTCACTGGCATCGTGCTTGCTGTCGAACACAGTGGGGAGTCGGAAGGTAGGCATTGACTATGAGTCGGCACTGGGCAGTCGGAATTCCAAATCGAGAAGGCGGCAGGCGATGGAGTCGTATCAGTAGTCTCCCGAGGTGACGAGTGATGAAACGGATATGGAGCAATCGTTTTGTACTGCACATCCGCGTGGTAGTTGTTTGGGTGATGGCAGAAGATGGCGAATCAGGATGACACGAATTGTTTCCTTTCTGATCAGCCGAGTCACAGCAAGAGGAGGGGGACATGACGTGCGGACGTTCCAGGGTGGGGATTCTGCGGGATGGAGATTCTAAGGTGGGTTTGGAAGCCCACTGTCTCAATTGGGAGCATTAAGTGTGACGTAATCAATTACCACGGAGTCTCGATGACCCGACATTGCTATCCGCTACCATGTAGGTGTCTAGATTCTAGACTCCGAGGCATCGCAACTCGTCGGTCGTCCGATTCTCATTCAGCCGCGATGATCACATCTACACATCGAATCGCATGATATGGGGCGATTACCCTTTCAGGAGGGAGCATAACGATGAGACCTCGCATCTTACTCGCGGAGCATCAATCACAGGTTTTGCAGTTCCTTCGGCTATTTCCTGAGTACACCTGCAATGTGGTTGGGGCAGTCCGAGACGAGCAAGATTTGCTTGCCGCTGCCAAGGCTTTGAAGCCTGACATCGTGATCATAGATATCGACCTGCCGAGACTTAACGGGATCGAGTCGATCCGTCAGCTAGGGAAGACCGCACCGAATTGCCGTGTGATTCTTAAGAGCTCTCATGCAAAACCTGAGAGTATGGCTGAGGCGTACACAGCGGGTGTCTGGGTCTATCTTGTGAAGGAGCCTTCCCTTTCCTTGGCCTTAGCAATTCGGGCAATCATCGATCAACCTCGATGGACAGGGGAATGGAAGACAGTATCTTCGGTTGAAAACCTCGATTTAACGACTCATAGGTGCAGCCTGATTTGAGAACGAGGAAGGCCAGCTGTCATTCTGGCGATGATGCGAACTGCCTCGGATAGACCGGGGCTTCTCCAATCCAGCTGAGGTTCCCCAGCTGTGAAGACTCAGCTGGCGCTCGCTGGATCGTGGCAAGCGTCGTACCTTGACCTTGCTCTTTCGCGATCAATTACAGAAGGAGATGCTCCAATTGAAATACAGGCCCTATTCTTAGGTCGCGAACCAGTTGAACGGGGCAAAAGCATGCTACGGATCTGAATAAGTCATATCAGTCAAGAGGTAGGATCAATGGAAGAGACCATCTGGATGCTCATTGTAGGATGGCTTGTACTAACGGTGGCTATCGGTGTGGCTTACCTGCAATTTATATAGGTCGGTAATAGAAGAACACGTCAACGCAACGACTCCGACAAGGAATGTTCATAGCATGATTAACGCAGCGAAGTCAGCCCTCCGATGCCTAGCCGTCAGAGCTGTCTATTGAATGGTTCCAGTAGTTTTCTCCCTATGTTCCTGATCCCGCTATCAGCCCTTCCCTGTGTCTTTGTGGCATACCACGTCAGGCTGTCACGACGTCATGCCTGATTCCCGACCAGATCAGTTCAACCCATAAACGGACTCATTGGCCAACTCTCATCGACGATAAACTGCAATTCACTTCTTTTAATGGCATCGCACTTGCTGATAACCGCAGTAGGCAGCTTGAAAGATCGGTACCGGCTGAGAGCCGAAGCCGGGTGGTACTGATTCTGAATCAGGGGATATGCCATGCGATGGAGTCGCAGCCGTCATCTCACGAGCTGACATGTGGAGTTCGAGGACTTCCGTCACTCACCGTCGGAGGCTGAGAAACCAATGATACCGCAACAACGTGCGACGACGAGTACCGACGAGCGCACCGGATCCTTGCAAGTCTTGGTTGCGGTTGACGACTCTGTACATGCCGAGCGGGCGCTGCGCTATGTGGGAACTCTTCTGCGCGATACGCGTGACGTACAGGTCACGCTGTTCCATGTATTGAAACCAATGCCGCGCGGGCTCCTGGAACACGGCGGGTCTGAGGACCCTGGAGCTGAACATCGTTTGGCCTGTGAGTTGAGAAAGCAGCAAGAGGACTGGATTGAGTCTGAAAGCCTCATGGAATATCCGATCCTAGAGAACGCGCTGGAAGTACTGAAAAGAACAGGATTTCCGTTAGATCGGGTGACGCTGAAGTTCGGCTATGAAGACGATATCGCACACAATATTCTTGTGGAGGCCCGCAACGGAGGGTACGGCACGATCGTGGTGACCCGCCACGGTTTGAACGGGTTCAAGCGGTTATTCAGGGGAGGGATCACAGATAGGTTATTGCGCGACGCAACCGGTTTCACGCTCTGGGTGGTGGAATGATACCGTTATCGAACGATGAACGGACAAGCGGTCGTCCATCTAGAAGACTCTGGTGAAAAGGATATCCCCATCCGTGCTCTCCTTGCTGGTGTGTGCTCCCGCCCAGCCTCGCGGCGTCAGGCCGATGCGTCATCATGGCTGTCCACCATGTCAAGAACGAGACAGGTAGGAAGTGTGATGTCCGAACCATGTGAAGGTCGAGCCGGAATGATGTCGTCCGTCGCAGGTATCATGCGGATCCGATCGGAGAGCGGAGGAACATGCCATAGCCTGAGTATTGCGATGCTCACTCCCAAACGTGTCGTGCTTCGGTCGGCTCATTCCGTTCAACCGACGATCAGATCCAATACCATCGTCATAGTGTTCCAGTAATTGATCGCTCAGGAGGTAAGCCGATGAGACGACCTTGTATCTTACTCGCAGAAGATCAATCACAGGTTCTGCAGTTTCTGGTGGCGTTTCCCGAGCCTACTTATCATGTGGTTGGAACAGCAGAAGATACGCACACTTTACTCACTGCTGCTATGGCATTGAAGCCGGACATCCTTTTCATCGATATGGACATGCCGAGGTTGAACGGGATCGAAGCTAGCCGTCAGATACGAAGGATCGTGCCCAATTCCTTGATGATCCTCAAGAGTTGTCATGCAGAGGCCGAAAGGGTGGCTGAGGCGTACGCTGCCGGTGCTTCGGTCTATCTCGTGAAGGGCCCTTCCACCAACCTCACACTGACGTTTCGGGCTCTTATTGATCAACATCGAGAGACGAGTGATTGGAAGACAGTACCTCCGACCGAACACCCAGACTTGACAACGTATGGGTGTGGCATGGGCTGAGAGTGGGTGGAAGCCGCATCGAACCTACCAGAACTCCTCCAGGACAGCGATCAAACAGGCAGCCACATCACGTGGGGTCGAGCACCTGTGCCTTTGTGGCATGCCATGCCAGGCTGTCACGCAGTCATACCTGATGTCCTCCCTGAGAGGGGCCAGTCCTAGGCGAAATCCCTGAAAACCTTCCCCGATGATAAGCCGCCATTCGTGTTCTTCACTGGCATCGTGCTTGCTGTTGAATATGATCAGGTGGTTCAGAAAGTCAGGAGGGTACCATGCGGCTGGAGCGTTGCAGCGGTCTCACGAAGGAACAGGGGAATGGGAGTGATTCCTTAGGACGGCGATCCGGCATGGAATGGACGACATACACTTTGTTTCACGATCAGGGCAGGTGGTGCGGTTATCTGAAAGGCCACCCTGATTACCAGGTGCATGGGGAATCATTCGAAGAACTGCAGCTGAAGCTCCATGAGCTGCATCTCGATCTGCGCCGCTCGCCTCTCCCTTCAGCTTGCTCCAACGCAATACTGCTTCGGTGGTACGAGGCGCGTCGCCTTTCTCGAATTTCGTACTGAGGAGTAACGACCATGGCAGACACGACATATCCCAAGAGGCAGGGGGCCATTGCTCGGCGAATACGGCACATCAGGCTGCAAAACAAGAGGCTGCGTGAACTTGTCGCAGATCTCCCCTTCAACAAGATCATCCTCCTGCAAGAGATATGGGAGAGAGAACATCATGAGAGTCGACCGAGACGGTCCGTCAATGATGAGGGCAGGCGTTGAATGGCAGCAACTTTCATGACGAGAGGTGAATGCTTTTGAGAACCGCCACCCTGGTGTAGCAGGCCTGCGCAAGACGAGCATCGGCCTATACGGGCAGCGGGACTAGAAAGGGATGGAGACGGTTGTACATCGGCTAAGGGGTTCGGAGAAAGATTGAAGGGACAAGACCATGATCGGAGTGCTCCTAGGCGTTCTTCTCTTGCTGGCATTCTCGCGGTTGCCGATCGACCGCGTATGGGATCGGGAAGCAACCAGTGGTGTTGGCGGACAACGCGCAACCCATTCAGCAAACACGACCACGTACATGAGATTGGACGGATGAAACGCATATCTCCAAACGTCGTATTGCTGATAACGCTAGGAGTCGCCGTCATGAACGGCTGTACGACCCCGATCACAAAAGACGAACTTGAGTTAACGACTCATGACCCAGCACAAGATCACCGGAAGATTGCCGCCTACTATAGCCACGAGGCGGCGAAGCTGCGACAGGCCTCAGAAGAGATGTCCGTGCGGATCACCGTGTACGAGCGGCTTTTCGGTCCAACATCAGATTGGGCAAATGGTGCGCGGTTATTGACCCAGTCGTATGAGGACGCCGCGACAGAGTATGAACGAAAGGCTCGCGAACATTTGGCGCTTCTCCGCGTGTCGCGGCCACCGTCCGTCACCCGGTCGGAATCACGTTAAGAAGACCGGCAGTTAACGTTCGGGCGAGAAGGAGGGACTATGTCTTATGTTACGAAGGCCATACTTCTTGTTGTGATAGTGGGTTCCCTGCAAGCCTGCGGGACCACGGTCCAACCCGGTGAACGTGGCTTACGCTGGTATCCCTTAACCGAAGGTCTGACCACCGACACGCTCAAAAGCGGCTTCTATTGGCGGGCGCCATGGAATCAAATCTACCTGTATGACGTGCAATGGCGGAGTTACACCGAAACGGTCGACGCCCTCAGTTCAGACGACCTGCTGGTGATCCTCAAGACCGCTATCATCATGCGACCGATTCCCGAAGAAGTGTATTTCCTGGCCCAGGAGATCGGGTCGGATTTTTATCCTCGCGTCGTGAAGCCGGAGTTGTTGGCGGCAGTCCGGAGCGTCGTCTCCAACTATCCGATGGTCACGGTACCGGAGAAAAGTTCGGAAATCGCGAGCAAGGTCCAGGCGGTGGTGGTGGAGAAACTCAAAGGTCGTCATCTGGAAGTCGCGAGTGTCGCCATGGCCGATATCGAGCTGGCCAAAGTCGTGCTGGATGCCGTCGAGCGCAAGCAAGCGAAAGAACAGGAGAAAGAACAAAAGGAATTCGAGCTTATTATCGCAGAAAAGGATGCGGAGATTGCTCGGCGTCGTGCCAAAGGCGAGGGCGATTCGATTCGTATTCGGTCCGAAGGCGAAGCAGAAGGGCTGAAAATTCGCGCTTCGGGTCAGGCCAAGGCGCAAGAAACCATCGCCAAAACGCTGACTCAAGAGTACCTCCGGTTCAAGCTCTACGACAGCACAAATTCTAAGTTTGTGCTGCTACAGGACAAGCTGAATGTACCGATTTTGATCAACCCGGGGACTGATCATCCAACGGCTTCGTCGCATGATGAGCTCCGTACCGGAAGCGACATGGGGTCCCGGCGCTAGTGGGCTGTGCCGGTCAGAATGATGTGGATCAGTCCATGTTGGTTTGGATCATCACCGAGGGGAAGACGTATGAAGTGCGGACGTTGCAGCGGCCTCATGGTGGTTGAGCCTGTCTGTGAGGCAACGGGATCGATTATTTGCGGTGAGTCAACGTCCACCCGATGCATCAACTGCGGAAATGTGGAAGATGCGGTCATTTTCACCAATCGTTATCAACCACGAGCGATAGGCGACCCAAGCCGTCACAAGATAGTACCGACGACGAGCCCGATTCGATGAGAACGACTGAGCGAATAACCTTGGCCGGCAGTTCAAGGAGGTGTGCATGAGCGCGAGTCATGCGTCGTTGTGGGGAATCATCTTGGCGGGAGGAGAAGGGGAGCGTTTGAAGGGCTTCGTTCGCGAGCGATTTGGATCAGCCATGCCGAAGCAATTCTGCGCCTTTGTCGGTCGACGCTCGATGCTGGAGCGCACCATCACCCGAGCACGACTCCTGATCCCCTCCGAACGACTCGTGGTCATCGGAACGGCTCATCATGACTCATACATGGTTCGAAATCTTGGGCCATCTCCGCCCGGCACGGTAGTACTCCAACCGGCCAACCGCGATACGGCTCCCGGCATTCTGTTGCCGCTTATCCATGTGCTTCGGAAGGACCCGGAGGCAGTAGTCGCAATTTTGCCGGCCGATCACTTCATCCTACCCGGTCGTCGTTTCATGCGGGCCGTGGCTGAGGGGGCTACATTTGTGGTCGATAAGAACGTCGATGTTCCCGTTCTCCTGGCCGTGCAACCTGATCGGCCGGAATCGGAGTACGGCTGGATCGAGCCGGGAGAATTCGTGGAATACGGTGATCAACGAACAATTCGGCAGATCAAGCGGTTTATCGAAAAGCCCTCTCAAGACCGAGCAGAGCGATTCATGAAGGACGGATGGCTCTGGAATACGATGGTGATCATCGCGCGAGCCAGAGCATTCCTGGATCTGATGCGGAAGCAGGTGCCGGACCTTGCCATGTGCTGCACCCTGCTCCAACGGTTTTTAGGGAGCGAGCGAGAGCGAGACGTCATCAAGGAGGTGTACCACGTCATTCCGAAGATCAATGTGTCGACTTCGGTCCTGGCACATCAGGGCATGAAGTCGTTCGTGCTTCTTGTACAGGATGTACGCTGGAGTGATTGGGGAACGAAGGAGCGCGTGCTTGATACGGCGACGGCACTGGGCTTGGGGCCATCGGTTGCGATACGAACGCCTCAGGCCCCAGTGTCGATTCCGCTTTAGATCCGGCACACGCTTGTCATAAGCCCAGTGCGGCACCTCTTTCTCTGTTCCGGCGTACTACGGAAGGGAGACCCTGCCATGCGTATCATCGGCCTGTTCACGATGTGTCTCTGGTTAGGAGCTTGCACCACTGCACCGCTGTTTCCTCCAGAAATCATGAAAGACGTCAAAATGGACACCGTTGCTTTCAAGGCCTGGAAGAACCAGTCGTATCACTCGTCCACCGCCAACGTCGTCTCTCACAAAGTGGAGTTGGGCGGGCAGATTTTGAACGTGATACGGAAACCACAAGGGGTCGTCATTCTCGCCGAGGAGCAGCCAATCGATAGTTATCTCGGGTATGGTCCTACAAGGGTCAGACGGGAAGGCGCCTTCAAGTTTGCGATCGATCTTAAGAGCGTTCCAGATGCCGACATGTTGCGGGCCGGCGATCAGCTTGCCGTAGT
>DCZN01000069.1:11024-14304 GCA_002331625.1 Nitrospira sp. UBA2083
ACAGTTCCAGCCTGGAAGTAATCGACGGAATGCCAAAAGTTTTGCCGCATCTTCGTTCGCAATGCCTTCACATTTGGAAAACCCAGGGGTTCGAAACCGATTTTACCGCTTATGAATCGGCGGGATACTACCCTCTGAAGAAACGAACCTACTGTCTGGAAGAAGACAAAGAGGGGACCTTATCCTCCGGCGATGGTCAAGGTGATATGGCAAAGGGCTCTGCGGGGTCGTGAAACGGAATGCAGAAAGCCGGTTCAGAATTGAGCCGGCCTCTATGTGAGGAGAATGATATGGGTTGTTATGGGAAAAGTTTGCTGCTTGCCGACGACGACGAGAATCAGCAGACCTTGCAGGGTTCAATTGCAGGCAAGCCGGAACGCACTGATCCGATGCCAACGTGTGGGTGCCGTTGCAAGCCCAACGGCATCGACGTGTCGGCTCCGGTAAGGGATGCAATTCTACCGATCTCGGAGCCTCAGCCAAGACCCAGCAGTTATCTTGTACTCAAGCATGCGGGAGAATCCGCGTACATATCTAAACCACATAGAGAGAGAGGATGTCATGAGCATGAAAAGCATGGGGGTAATTGGGTTCTTGTCGATGGTGGCGCTCACCGGCGTCGTGAATGCCTCGGGCAGCTTCGCTGCTGACATGAACCGAGGGGGAGGCAAGGAAGAACGGATCGGGACCGGCGGGTCGACTTATTCCTCTAGCCAGCCCGACAGGGCAGGCGATTGTCGCGTAATGGGAGAGGAGCGGAGGAAGGTGGATGTTATTCAGCGCATCGGAACGGGAGGATCGACGTATGCATTCAGCAAAACGGATGGGTGTCAGATGGCTGGAGAAGGACGGAAGAAGGTAGATGTCATCAAGCGTATTGGCACCGGAGGGTCGATCTATTTGTCTAGTCAGATCCAGGAACGGGAGATGTCATAGTCGAGACAATATGGTGAGGGATGTCGTGATGGTTTGGCGAAATGTATTCCAGTGTGTAGAGGAAATCATCTACATCTTCAAGAGGCAGAAAACGCACGTGGTCCCCATTTCAGCAAGCAAGACTTTGTCGAGGAGGTGTACAAGCATTCCTACAACCAATTGCGACGTCGGTCCTGGCGGATCAGGACACATGGTCGTTGGTACTTGCGGTTCAAAGATATATGCAGGAGGGATTGGAGGGGCACAGGAGCACATACTCGACGGGGCTACGGCATACGGTCTATGGCCATCTACTATGACCCAGATGCCCAATGATCCTGTGACGATTCCAGCTTAGCTCCGGTATGTGCTCGCATGATCGCCCGTCGTGGAGCTCTTCAGGCAGGCGAAGCGAGAGCTCTCCTTCTGCTCCGGATGACCGCAGAAAGGAGATTCACCATGCGTATCTTCTATTTGTTCGTAATGTGCCTATGGATGGAAGCCTGCACAACCCCTCCGCTGTTTCCTCCACTGGTCACCAAAGATGTCGAAACCGACACCTTGGCCATTAAGGCGTGGAAGGAGCAGACATCGTATCCTTCCAACATCCCGTTCGTCTCTCACAAGGTGAAATTGGAAGGGCAAATTCTCAAAGTTGTTCAAAAACCAGAAGGGATCATTATCGTTGCGGACGGGGGCCCGATCGGCAAATATCCGCCATACGACTCGAAGGATGCGAAAGGGGAAGACTCCTTTCGATTCGCGATCGTCTTCAATGGCATGCTGGATCCCAACATGCTGCAGACCGGTAATCGGCTTGTCGTAGTTGGGACGACAGTCAGAGCCAGCCCAGAAGCCATCGGCTGGATGCAGAGTGTTCTGCCGCACCTTCGTGGACAATGCCTTCACATCTGGAAGATCGATGAGAGCGAACTCAATCGGTTCCCATACGGAGACATGCCGTCGAGGTACCTTCTGGGAGAACGAACCTTCTGTCTTGAAAAGAACAAGGGCGCAGCATGGTCTACCAGTGCTGGTTAAGTTGATGAGGTACAGGGCTTTACAGGTTTGTGAAGCAGAGAGTTAAGAACCAATCCGGGGTTGAGCTGGTCTTCAGACAAAGGAGATCAGGTTGAGTGGTTATGGGGAAACGTGCTGGCTGCCAAAACCGGCGTGCGGCACGCGTGAGATATCCCCGCCTCAGCGCTGAACAGTTATGAATAATACAGCTTGCCGTTCACTCAGTCCCTGAGCGTCAGTTATCTTGCACGCAAGCGCTACGAGAGGGAACGGCAGCGAATCTCGAACCATAGGAGAAGGTCATGAGAATGACAAGCATGGTGACAGTCGGATTCTTGTCGATGGTGGGTGCAGCTGGTGTCGCGAATGCATCAGACGGCGCTGCTTCCAAAACCCAGTGAGCGAACATCAGGGAACGTATGGGGGCGGGTGAGTCTGCCTATTCCTTCAGTCAGCTGAATATTCAGCCAGCTAACCGGTGAGCTAATGACAGCTTGGCATGATCGAGAGAAGAAGATGTCCTGCTCGTGCCCTAACACCGAAAGGCACCCCCCGATCAGATGGTCGAGACGTAGCAGCAAGGGAACCCGCAGTGAGGAGTCGTGGAACGGATATGTGATGAACACCGGTCTGGAATTAAATAGACGTTCTTCGCAAAAGGAGCAAGCGTGAATGGATATGGCAAAAGAGTGCTGATCGTTGAGCACGGCGAAGACGAGCGGATCAGGCTGAGCCTTATGCTGGGAAACGTGGGATATAGCGTCCACATGGCTTCTGATGAACATCACGCGTTGGAAGAGATGAAACGTCGGCGGTTCGATGTGGTGGTTGCCGCTCACCGGATGCCTCACATCAATGGATTGCGTCTCGTCTTGTTCGGGCGGCTTCTGTGGCCGGATACGCCGGTAGTACTCTTATGGGGGGACGATACGAGTCTGTCTGAGGTCGTCGAGCATGAAGGGCCGTATGACAGCCTTCGTAAACCCTACGATTTCGGTGAGTTGCTGGAGATTATGGAGAACGCCATTCAATTTTGGCCAATGAACATCGATCGCAAACATCGAAATCTTTCTGGCGGTCTCCGTGATGATGAAATGTGAATGCGAAGGTAGCTCATCGGCACACAGCTTAATGCTGTGAGGGAATTCCGGTGCGATCAATCAAGATCTTGAGCAGACACGGACAAGGCGATCAGGACAAGGGGGATTCCATCTCGACAACCCCCTTATCCGGTCTCGTTCTGTTCTTTACGCAATGGAAACCTTGGCCGCAGACTAATCATGGCTCGTGAGACGTACGATTTTGATTTGCTCTGCATCGGAAGCGGGCCGGCAGGCCAGCGGGC
>DCZN01000069.1:14420-14755 GCA_002331625.1 Nitrospira sp. UBA2083
ATTCCGAGCAAGACGTTTCGCGAAGCGGTGCTGTCTTGCAATTCAGTGACACGTCATTTCGAGCGACATATGGGCGACCGTTACCAGAGCCGTGCAACGGCAGCACAACTCTTCGCCCGAGTCGAGGACGTGATGCGACGGGAAGNNGCCGCAACGACGTGACCCTGTTTCATGGTGACGCAACGTTCAGTGACGCCCACACCGTAACCGTCATCATGGAAGATGGTGTCCGTTCAATCAGCGCCGCGAATATTTTGATCGCGGTCGGCACCGTCCCGGCATCGGCGGAGGGCGTGAGGTTCGACAGCGAAGTCATTCTCAGCAGCGACGACGTG
>DCZN01000026.1:0-7668 GCA_002331625.1 Nitrospira sp. UBA2083
TCCGGCTCTTGGATCATCAGGCGACAGAGCGCAACCCGTCGCTTTTCTCCGCCGGACAGCGTCCCCACCTTTTGATCGGCGGGCGGGCAGCGCAAGGCATCCATCGCAATGTCGAGTTCGTTTTCAAGTTCCCAGCCATTGGCGGCCTCGATCTTTTCTTGAAGCTGCGCCTGCTTGTCGAGCAGCTTTTCCATCGTATCCGGATCGGCCGAGCCGATCTGGTTGCTCACATCCTCATATTCTTTGAGCAAGGCGACGAGTTCAGCTTTGCCTTCCTCAACCACTTCCTTCACGGTCTTGTTCGGATCAAGCTGCGGTTCCTGTTCCAGCAGACCAACGCTGTAGCCTTTGGATCTCGTGATCTCACCTGTGTAATTGGGATCCACACCCGCGATGATCTTGAGCAGCGAACTCTTGCCCGAGCCATTTAAGCCCAACACACCGATCTTTGCGCCGTAGTAAAAACCAAGGTAGATCTCCCGTAGCACCTGCCGCTTCGGCGGATAGACCTTCCCGACATTGACGAGAGAAAAAATTACCTGCTTATCGTTCGTAGCCATGGATTCCTCGTTAGATATTCAACGTGACACTCGAAAAGACCGTTCACGATAACAAAGCTGGTCCCGATTCACAACCTCGCCTACTATTGCCTACTCCTGTAACTCACTAATAGCTAAGCGTTGTGTGAATGGGCATAGTCTGAGTTCTCGGACCCGGACGATGAGGAGTGGAGTTCCCCTTTGACCTTATCAAGGGCGAGTTTCGTTGCAAACCGCGTAACGACGAAGTTGAATGGGCTGTAGTTTAAATCCCCAACTCTTCCGATAACCGTACTTCCGACTCGTCGAGGATCTCTTCCAGGCAGGTGAAGCAGGAAAAGGGGAAGCGGTCGACTGGAATGGCGCAGACCTCGCCGACCGGAGACTCTTCCAGCGCCGGGCCGCCGCATTCTTTGTGGATCAATACCAGCATCAGTGTTCCCTCATGACCAATCGAAGAAAGAGCTCCAGGTGTTCGGGACTACTGAGCCGATGGTCGCCTGGAATCAACCGGAGATCAAGAGGAAAACGTGGTTCGTGGCGACGCAGTTCGTCGGCAAAGTGCTGACTGCCCTCTGGAGGGATGACTATGTCGTCCTGCCCATGAAGGATTGTTGTCTTGACCGGGCGAACGATATCAAAGGTCTTGGTCCAATACTGTTCGCTTTCCTCGACCCATTTCCAGGACAACGGCCAGTCCTTGTGTAACGGATCGTCGTCCCACGGCATCCAGCCGGCGGTATGCCAATCGTGGAGCCGATCTTTGGAGATAGTCTTGGCTCGTTCGCCCATCATGTTGAATGCCGGCGCGATCAAGATGAGTTCTTCAACGACAGGAAACTCCTGCGCGATGAGCCAGGCGATCCAGCTGCCGAGCGAGTTCCCGACGATCGTCACTGGTGGACCAGTCTTGATGGACTCCATGACGGTGCGCGCATCGGCGATCCAATCTGAAAGCGTGTAGTCCGTGAACTGCCCTTCGGAGTCGCCGAACCCACGCACGTCGTAACAACAGAACCCCCATTCCTTCTCCTGACACCATTGCGCCAACGCCTTGCTCTTGTTACCCCAGCGCTTCGAGAGAAAGCCGGTAATGAAGAGGATCTGCCGACCTCTCCCGTCCGCACGATCGCCTTTGATGCGTTTCCCATCGGAACTGATGAGTTCGAACGGCTGCGTGGTCATGCTCGGAATACCTGTGTGATGAATAGACCCAATCGCTGCAGCACCGGTTCCGGAATCTCATGCCCGCCTCGGAAGCTGTGCCATTCCACGACGAGACCCGATTGAGTCAGCGCGTCGCGGAGACGTTCGGCGCCGATATGGGGAAGGATATCGTCTTGTAGACCATGGCTTTGAAAGACTGGTAGACCTTTGCGCTTCGACATCAACGGATTCCAGACAGTCTGCGCCAACAGATTACCGGACAACTGCACCAGGCCGGCGAAGGGATAGTCGGTATGGAGCACGGCATCGCAGGTGAGCATCGCCCCCTGTGAGAATCCGCCGATGACTGTATTCTTGTAGTCAATTGGGAACTGTCGTGGCAGTTCCTTGAGAAACGCCAAGAAGCGCTCTCTTGCCAAGGCCAACCCCTGCGGAATATCCACCGATAGATCACGAATACGCCCGGCTTGGCGATCAGCCTGGATGCGCGCGAAGTCGATGATCCACCAGGCGCGGGAATCACCGAACCCCATGTTGAGCGAGAGGGGGGCTTCGGGAAAAAGCCACCGAGTCCCACGGGGAACATGAATCACATTTGCAAGTGGGACGAGATCGTCGCCCGGCGCGCCAAACCCATGCAGCAACATGACAATCGGGCCCTCGCCTCCACCCCTTCCGTCCGAACCACCGGTGAGCCGGACCTTTAATCCACTTATGAGCACTTCTCTCATTCGGATTGCCTAGCTCAAGTACAAATATTGAAGCAGTGCCACCAGGCCATACAGTGACGATTCGACGACCGGCTGTTGATAGAGCGGAACAAAGGCGCCCTGTTCATTTTCTTCCACTTCGCTTATGACGTGCTGAATCTGCTTCACCCGAATGTCGTGATCCTTTCCGATCCCCAACGTCTGAATGATTTGCCGGTTGAGACCTGCCAGCATCGCCGTTTTGGCCTGACTGGCCGATTGATAGAGGAGGTAGGCACCCAGGAGCGCCACCAATACGTTGACCGACCAGGACAGCAGCAACAAGAGGGGATAGTTCCAGATGTCGAAATACTCGTTCCGCGCGGCGATCATAATCAGGAGTGCAATAAAGGGATACCGGATCAGTCGATTGATGACCTCGGTTCGCTGCGCGATGAGATCCACAACCGCCAGGTGTTTCAGTTTTTCGAACTCAGCTTGCTGCGCCTCTCCCAATCCATAATTACGGAGGTACTCTTCCTGCACCTGTTGCGACCACCCGCCCACCGAACCGATGACCCACCCGATCCAGCGTCGGCACAACATCACCGCGTCAAAGACGGCCAGGTTCAGCAACACGACGACGCCGACACTGGCGAGCGTCATGAATGAGTCGACTCGGCAACTCAGGGAGCCTCGGCAGGGATGGATATAGTCCTCATCCAACACGAACGACCCGATGGCCCACATCGTCCCCATGTACAAGATGAACAACAAGAGGGTGCGCGCGATCCCTTGGCTCAGCTGGCTCGCCTCGCGATAGCGCCCCCAGGCCTGGTCCACCTTCATCGTGCCGATGGTGGCCAGCGGGTGATAGACTCGCTGAAGATTCGTCCAGAACGTCTTGGGCGAGAAGTGGGATCGTCTCGAGGTATCTTCGAACTGAAACCTTCCGCTGATCAGGTCACCGCTTTTTTGCAGATCGCGGGCGCCTTTCACGAACAACACCACGCACAGCACCACCACAAAAAACCGCAACAACTCACTTGGCCAGATGCTGACGCCGGCCGTCCACGAAAACGGCTCCCCCTCGTCGTGCCCGGCCAGCAAGGCATCGGCACCCCCGACCAAGACAAATGCGGCAAAGAGCACCACAAGGACCACCGCCGTGATGCTCAAGGTACGCGGGTACCGAATAATCCCCGACCAGAGGCGCTGGTTGCTCCAGGCCACGACGATCATGAGCCCAAACCCCACCGCTGTGGCCACGGCCACGGCGGTGTTGTCGAATCCGACACCTTGCCTCAGCTGGCCGTAATCGTCGGTAGAGTCCGGATCTGACTCCACCGGATGGACGTAATCCAAGTCAGGCCGCAACGGATGAATCGTGCGCACTCTCTCTTTTGTCACGATGCTCAGATCAACGGCCCCATTCCGCCCCACCTCGAATAGTCTGACATGCGAACCTGCATCGTAGAGCCGGTCATCCGGCGTCAACGCGGCGTGGTAGGCCGTCGCGCAGGGGCCACTCGGAGCCATGGCCTGTTGTTCCCGACGACAGACGACGTGACCGACGGCCTGTAACGTCGCGAAGTACGTCGAGGTTTGGTAACTGCTTCGAAAGGGCGGGACATCACGCTGCAGCCCGCCATCCAACTGCACCCCGAACGGCGACGCAATGACCATGTTGCGTGTCCACTTATATTCACTGGGATGGAGATGCCGGGCATCCAGACCGACCGTAAAGAAAATGGCGTGTGGGAATGCGGGACGTAGGGCCTTGATGATGAGCAGCGAATCATAGGGGTCTGTTCCAAAGATGCCGATGGCTCGCGCCCCCTCTCCTTCATCATGGATGCGATCCACAAGGGCGCGGACATAATCCACCTGACTCGTCCCTTCCGGACGGTCGCGCTGATTGTCTTTTGTATTCTCGGCCCGTGCGGCTTTCCCCTTGTCTTCCCCCGGCACTTCACCATCCAGCCCACTCAGGTAGCTGTATCGATGGACGTTGAGAGTGAGGGATTCATACTCAGCTTGCCGCCGAATCTGAAGATCGATAGCGTGGGGAATATCCCCACACCACTGCTTGATCGTCGCCGGAACCTCAATCAGCTTCAGATCCCGTTCGGAAAAGGTCGCGATCTTCTTGCAGGCCGCCGCCCTGAACTCGATCGGGAGCATCCGGCCGTAGAACGAATCCCATTCCCCGATCATGATCACCGCATCCCAGCCGAGTCGGACCTGCCGGCGTTCCAACTCCTCAACTAATGCTTCGAACAACTGATCATCCGACCCGATATCGTAGACCAGCCGGATATTCGCGTGATCGAGCCGACGAGCAAACTCCTGCTCGCACGAGGTGTAGGTATCGCAAGCCGACCCTTTCCCGCCGCTCGCCTTGAGTCCGTAAGCCAGGAGCCCTTTCATCGCGCTGCTCCAGGGCGAGTACAGCTCGATCCACCCGCCGACGTTCGGCCAGACCCCGATGCCCTCGTGGGGCTCAGCATAGGACTCGCCTGCCTCAGTCAAGAGCGCCCGAAATGCGGAGGAGCTGTGCGGTCCCAGAATCTTGAAGGTGACGCCCTGTTGCAGTTGGGGATTCAACCGAACGAGCTTGCGGGTATCATTCGTCAGAAGACACTCGCTCTTCTTCTCGGCTTCTCGACAGACGAGCGCCTGAGCGAACGAGGTCAGACTGGCGAAAAATCCCCGGCTGAGCGCTTCGTCCGGAAACCAGACGACCAGCACACTGTGCGAGCGCGGCGAATCCTCGTCACACACTCTGGTCCGTCTCAGTCGGTACCACTCATAGGGCAGTGCCGACAACGAACTCTGCGGGTCCCACTCGACGAACGAGAGTTGCCCCTCCTGCTCCGGAACATAACAGGACACGCCCAAGGCCGTTCCGACTGCATACCGATCCCGAATTCTCGACTCGGTGCTCTCGACATAAGGGCCACCGCTGGTCGTCACCAGAAGAACCGTGACCCGCTGGCCATCCTTGACTCGCTCGGTAAGACCCTGGCGAAGTAACCTGAGTCGTTGTGTGAGTGGAGGGGACGGAGCAGCGGCCGGTCGGTTCGACTTGATTTCTCGCAGGCCCCGTTGAACGGCTGCGACGGGATCTTCCCACAAACGCGCGCGTACGGTTTGCTCCTCGGTCGTAGCCTTCATGTCCAATCCCGTACCGACCGGACGTGAGCTGCGCAGCGGTTCCTTGACCAGCATGGCGCCCGCCAGTGCCAGCACCAGGGTCAGGGCCCCTGCCACGGCAATTTTTGAGTCGCTTTGTTTCTTCGCCATCTCGCTTCTAGGAGGTGCGGAGCCTCACCGAGACACGTGTGCAGTATCCGAGCGTGACACTCTACATCAGACGTCCGAGACTGTGAAGTGGCGAGACCTGAGCATGGACGGCAGGAACGAAGCAGCCGACGGTACTTAGGAGGAGCAACTGACGGCCAGATGTTTCCCCCAGCTCGGCGGCGGTAGTGCGTAGGCCTCCATTCCAGGCTGGTCGGTGAAGGGAATTTGCAGCAGGGCAAAGAGTCGGTCGATTTCGGAGAAGTCTTTCTGTTGAGCCTTTTCGATCGCCGTCTGCGCGAGATAATTCCTCAGCACATACTTAGGATTCACCCGATTCATCCGTTCACGCCGCTCGTCGTCACGGCTCCCTTCACGCTGCAGTCTGGCTCGATAGCGCACGGCCCATTCGTCAAACCGATCACGGTTGAGGAAGTGCTCGCGCAGCTTCTCGTTCACCGCATTCTTCTGCGAGGAGAACGTGCCCAACTCTCGGAACACAATCGTGTAGTCCGCATGGCTTCCCTGGAGGAAGCTCAGGAAGTCATGAATCAGTTCTTCGTCTTCAATCTCTGCGTTTATCAATCCGAATTTTTCCCGCATGCGCGTCTGGTACTCCCGATCAAACAGGGGTTGATAGGTTTCCAGGCCAGCCTTTAAGGCCTCCTTGTCCGCCAAAGGCAACAGCGCTTGGGCCAAGCAGCTCAAGTTCCAGAGCCCGATGTAGGGTTGTTGATTGAACGCATAGCGGCCGTTGTGGTCCGAGTGGTTGCAAATGAATCCGGCATCGTAGTCGTCCATGAAACCGTACGGCCCATAGTCCAGCGTAAGACCGAGAATCGACATGTTGTCGGTATTCATGACCCCATGTGCCCACCCAACCGCCTGCCATTGTGCGATCAGTCGTGCGGTGCGCTCAACGACCTCAGTGAAGAACTTCGCATATTTCTCCTCGGCATCGCGGAGATGGGAGAAATGCTGGTCGATCACATAGTCGGCCAGCATTCTCAAATCATCATGCTGCTTCCGGTAGTAGAAGATCTCGAATGTCCCGAATCGGACATGGGACGGTGCCATGCGGACCAGCATCGCGCCGGTTTCCACCTGCTCGCGGTACACCTTATCGTCACTGCCGACGAGACAGAGCGCTTGTGTGGTGGGAATCCCGAGGCCCTGCATCGCGGCGCAACATAGATATTCCCGGATCGTTGAGCGCAGAACCGCCCGGCCGTCACCATCGCGCGAA
This sequence comes from Nitrospira sp. UBA2083, assembly GCA_002331625.1. Lineage (GTDB taxonomy): Bacteria > Nitrospirota > Nitrospiria > Nitrospirales > Nitrospiraceae > Nitrospira_D. The sequence continues at coordinate 6,945 of DCZN01000026.1, forward strand.
AACGGCGTCATCCCTGCGCCTTTGAGATGTAGATCCCGCCGCTCACCTCGTTTGTTCGTCGCTTCGCCGAGGAGAATCGCTCGTCCGTCGCCAAGCTGCGGCACATAAACGCCGAACTGATGGCCGGAATACAGCATGGCGAGAGGTTCCATGCCAGGAGCCAAGACCTTCCCGCCGAAGAGTTCCGCAAACTCAGGCCGCTGGAATTGCTCAGGGTCCAGGTCGATCAACTCGGCTGCTGCCTGGTTGGCATGAATCAAATAGGGTGGAGATGTGAAGGGCGTGGGATTGAGCTTCGCGTAAAACGCCGGGGGGAGACGGGCATAGGTATTGTCGAACGTGAGAGTTTCCAACGTACGCTGCGTCATAGTTCTGTGTACCATGACATTCTCGATTTTTGCTATCGGACGGACTGTCTTGTTGTGATCGCAATGGCACGCACGGATACGGCTGACTCGACGATATTGCCCCAAGCTCTGTATACTACGCCGCCCGGCCCTGAGTCCCTGCCTCGAGGGAAACAGCCATGAAACACCGGACCATGCGTGGCACTCACTCAAAGAAACCTGCTTCCGCGATACCGCCCGTTGCCGCCGCAGAGGTACTGGCTTGGGTCAGCGACTGTCTGGAAGGCGGGCTCTGTTTGATCGCCAAGGGGATTCTGGTATTTGAGAACGCCCACTTTGGCGAATTAGTTGAAGCGCCGGCCCCCATGCCCGACCTT
>DCZN01000026.1:7722-7862 GCA_002331625.1 Nitrospira sp. UBA2083
AACCAGGAGGCTCTGGGGGCCAGAGGGAGCAAGACCTATCGGCTCGCGGATCGCCGGGGCGACACCCTCGTGTACGAATGCCGCTACAATGTCGTGCCCTACCATGGCGACACCGGCGTGCTCTTGGTCTTGCAGAACGT
>DCZN01000028.1:0-5208 GCA_002331625.1 Nitrospira sp. UBA2083
GGCCATGAAGACTATCTCAAAATCAGCAATCGACATTTCGAACGAGTGCAAGCGCGGGCAACTGAGAGATCGGCACGTGCATTTTTAGCCAAATGAGATCTCTTTCGATGCGCATGGCTGCATGGTGTGATGCCGTCTGCCTCCAAAGTCGATTTTGAGATAGGTTCTAGTTAGTCGTGGGGATCCGTAACTGTTGCGGCGGATGAGGAGCTGAAATGTCGCTACTATCGCTCCCACCGCTGATCGAGGTGGCCCGAGCCGCATTATACTTGCTGAAATCCACGCCCTGGTCAGCGCCATCCGATGCCGCGTTTTTTGCCGGGCTCCCAGCTTGAAGGGTGTAATTCCGAGCGGCTCGATTTGTCCAGAGAAAATCCGTATGGTCAACTGGATAACTGTTCGTACCTTTCGGATAGAGGGCAGTCTCCTCTCCACCACCTATGGCCGCTAGACGATTATTGATGAATCTCCAGGTGCCGCCATAGTGTGTGCTTAAAAAGGTTGTGCCCCATAGCGCTTCACTAAAAATCCCTCGGCCCCCATTGACGTTGATCAAATTATCACGGAAATCCAGCCCGGTCTGGTTGGTGTTCAAGACATAAAACATATATTCGTTGATGTCATCAACAGTATTGTGGGCAATGGTCAGATCACTCAGCTCACAATTCGAGTTGGGCCCTGGGTCAGTACAGGAGGTGCCTCCCTCCTGAATAATGATCCACCCTCCACAGGCCGCCCCTCCACCACACAGCGATCCAAGTCCGTAGAAGAGGTTGTTATGGATATGCCAGCGCTTGCTGCGTTTGCTGAGATTGCTTGGTCCTGCGTCATCGGCTCCAAACGCAATGATTCCGTTTGTGATATTTTTGAACAGGTTGTGGCGAATGGTCAGGTCCGAAACCTCAGAATATGGAGCCGATCCGTCTTGATTGCGTACAGTGAGGCGAAAGGCATAGCCCCCATCGTTCCACGGCATATTGAAAAAGTCATTCCCTTCGATGAGCACCCGTACGCCAAGCTTGAGTTCCAATAAAGTCTTGGTCAGGGTATTGCCGCCCCCCCACCAGGCTTGGTTTTTGGAGAATGTATTTCGTCTGATCGTCACATCTTTAGGGTGGACCGCGGCACTCATCGGATCTCCCCCACCCAACATCAGGTTTTCTCCAGATGCTTCCAGAAAGTTATTCTGGACAAGAATAGGACCTGGATTGCTGATGGAGAGCCATGCTTGCGAATCGTTATCCATGCCGACATCTTTAATTCCAGCCACGTAGCTATCAATGAGTGCCGTATGCCCGAGCTGAGCGTCTCCCTGAACCCCACGAATCGTTTCGTGACCTGGATTTGTATCGCGAATCACAACTCGATCGAGGATGATATAGCCAGTGTTTAGCGCATTCTGGTTGCCGTACCCCGTTACCACCATTGCCCAGTTCGTACTGAGTGTTGAATCTTGCACCATGTCGATCCCGATGATGCGGTATCGCTGGGCGCCTGTTTGTGCGGAAAAGGCTCCGACATGGGTGAAAGCTCCCTCGTCACGCTCACCATATTTAATTTTCGGCATCAGAGTGGCATCACTAAGTTTGACTCGGGTGCCTGACGGGGGAAGACTGGCATAGTTTGACCCCTTGATCAGGACCCAGCCGGTCCCGCCGGTATGCGATGGAAGTATGTAGGGTCCGGTGCAGGTCGTGTTCGTGGCCAGGATAACCTGGTGGGTGAGATTGATGTTGAGCTTGGTAACGGCATTGAGCTGAGTCTGGAGCGTCGCGCAGGTGGCGCTCAACGTCGAGCCTGTCACGATCGGCATGGTCACATCGACCTGCTTTTGGGGTAATTGAGGCAACGTTGCTGCATGGGCCGTAAACCATCCCCCAAGCATCACGCTCATCGCATACACAGTTAGCAGCTTACGTATCAGCGTCATCTGCATACTCATTTATGTATAGCATGTATTCTCATAGCTGCTAGGGAACTGAGAATAAAGGGGATTGTAGCCCACAAGCCGTAGGACTTTCTTGATTCTTATGGCAGCTTAGAAGAGATTTGGAGCTTTGTATAGATTCGTGGGTTCCAGTTTCTGTCAGCTCTATGCCGGCTTCGCACTGGTATACTCCAGGGGACAAAATCTCCGCAATATAGTTTAACTACAACAATCAGATTATGCAGGTAGGCCGGTTTTCCGATTTCGGAGAGCTGGCCTTTGTTTTTTGATCGAAGGCCTCCTTCGAGCTGGTTCGATTCGAAAAATGAAAAAGCAGGTGCGATTACGTCTGATTGCCGTGCTGCATTACGACTGCCCATCAGTGCACAGGCGTGAGGAGTATTCTGTCAAATCAACTGAGATGAGCTTCGTAAACACGGAGTCGTTGAGCGATATATTTTTGTGCGAGTGAGAGAGGTGGAAAAAAGCTATCCAGTCGGTATCGTCTCAGGTATGATTTCTAAGATTGCGACTACCGTGTTTTCATGGCGTAATAGGTCATGAGGTTGGATATGACGCCTGTTCGTCTTGTGAGGGAAGAGGAAAAAGAAGTCTCTACGCTGTTTTCGAGGGTATCTCCAGCTTCTAGTCGGGTGTGGGCCTATATTGGGGTGAGCGCGTTGTTACTCGCCATGATTGGGACGTGGTTGGTCTGGTTCTCGGCTTATATTCAACGAAGTCTTCAGGAAGAAGACATTCGATCATCCTGTCGACGAGCCATGCCGGACACCGCAGAGCGATGCTTTGATACCGTCGTGATCCAGCGTGGGGGAATCCGGCGATGAAGTGCGTATCGCCGATGCGAGCGCGGATATATTCAGCGATCATGCTGACGTCGGTAATGGTCCTCGCTGCGCCAGTATTGGCTCAGGATTCTGAGCCGGAAGCGCGACCACGCATGGAGCTGTCTCTCAAATCATGGTTGTTCACGACCGGTGAAACCACATGGAGCCACGACGCCTCCCAGATCAATCCGGCTTTTGGCGACCCGACTTCTAAGCTGAAGTATAAGGATAACGACACTCATCTTGTCGGGCTAGAAGCAAAGGTGTATCTGAATCGACGGCTATTTCTCGACGGCGAGTTTGGCTTTTCCGTCGATTTGGATCGTGGAACTTTGATCGATGATGATTTTGCCGCAGGGCAACGATTGTTTTCCCGTACCAGCAGCAATATCACCGGGAAAAGCGCCTGGTATTTCAGTGGGAATGTGGGGTATCGAGCGCTTGAGCTTGAACAGGATCGTGGGCATCTTGATCTGCTCGCCGGGTTTCAGTACTGGCGCTCGACCTATGAAGGGGCCGGCATTCATGTGCTTGTATGCGATTCGTCGGTGATCACCTGCACCACTTCATCACCGACCTTGCCTGCTGTCAAGAATACAACACATTGGATTACACCGTTGCAGATCGGTGGTCGATTCGAATACCGTGCATTGCCATGGGTCACCGCAGGTATAAAAGTACAGTTTTCGCCTGCCAGCGGTGTGTTCAACGAGGACATTCATTTTCAACGAAGCGATCTAGAGCAGGATCCGAGCTTCAGAATGTGGGGAGTAGGAGTAAGCGGGACCGTCGAGCCGACCATACGGATCATGCTGACTCATCAACTGGCGCTCGTCGGAGGATATCGGGTCATGTGGAGTAGAGCCTATTATGGTCGATGGGAGGTACGGGGATTAGGGACAGGTTCGGAGACGGCTCCACTCACCGAATTGCAAACCCTCCGTCACGGTGCGACGGTCGCACTGACTGCTTCGTTCTAGGGATACGCATCCCATAACATCTAGGGGACTAGCGTCTCGATCGTCCGGACGGAAGCGTTTCGTCTTCGTACTCAAGGAAGAGCCGCTTGGCTTCTGGATGGAGCTGACTGGGGTGTCCGTAGGGAATTCCCTGCGTTCTAAAGAGTGGTGTCAGTTTCTCATTCGGATGTAAATAGCCGGCTCGGAGCGGCACTGTGCGTGTGCCGTGGCGCACGAGACGACAGGTGGTGGGCCGGATTGAAGTAAGCCAATCGGCGATATCTTGAGGGTTGCCGATCGAGGCCGAGAGTAAGAGGAGTCGTGCTTGTGAGGGACAAAAGATGATTGTTTCTTCCCACACCACTCCTCGCTCAGGGTCAGCAATATATTGGGACTCATCGAGAATCACCAGTCCCAACGTGTCCAACCTGATGTCGATTTCGCCGCTCGCCGCATCATAGAGCAGGTTGCGTAGAATTTCTGTCGTCATGATGAGCAATGGCGCTTGCCCATTTTCTTGACGATCCCCTGTTAGAATGCCCACCCTGTCAGATCCAAAGATCTTGGAAAACTCTGTGTACTTCGTATTGGACAAGGCTTTCAGGGGTGATGTGTAAATGACGGTACGATTGTCTTCCATCGCCCGGCGAGCTGCTTCAACGGCGACATAGGTTTTCCCACTTCCGGTCGGGACGCTGATCACGACGTCCGTTTCACTCACAGCGGCCAAGGCTTCAGTCTGCCACGGGTCTGCGATGAACGGTTGAGGAGGAGGTACGCCGATTCCTTTCAACCAATCTGAGAGGGAGATGGCGGATTCCATCGGTTCCGAGTCCCCTCCTCGTAGGGAGGTTTTCTTGGGATGGGGAACCGGAGCGTGAGGGCGATGTGATTGCCCAGATTGTGATCGAGACTGTCGTTCTCCAATCAGGGTCTGCAAATCAGATTCAAGGCCTGCACGGTTCTGGCTCGAATGTTGGAGGAGCAGTTCGATCAGTCGTCGTTTCCCTGCCCGAAACTGCCGATGAACACGGCCCCTGGCCAAGCGATGCAGGAGAGCGACCGGTTGCTGCGCCAGCAGCTTTTCAAGTTCTTCCGATGTCATGAGGGCATTCCAAGCGTGAAGGAGGTCTCACATGTGTACGAATCGATACATGATGCAAACAGCGAAATTCCGAGAACGAATGATAGGCGCAGGATGTTACCGTAAGCACGGTTGATGGATCAATAAGGTGGCTGAACCGTGCCGATTGTTGTGCACTTACAGAATAGCTTCGTGTGGAGCTGATGTAAAAGGATCACCATATTCCTAGGGGCTGTACCCCTTCTCGGTGTGGAGAGCGAATGAATGAAGCATACAAATAGGTGTTAGTGAGGGTAATAGCTAGCAGAGTTCATTGGCCAGCGAAAGTGATGACAACCCAATGAACATCTTGCGGTAGGAGGGAGCGTGTTTTGGTGGAGGGCACGGGAGTTG
>DCZN01000028.1:5228-21167 GCA_002331625.1 Nitrospira sp. UBA2083
GTGCTCTCCCAACTGAGCTAGCCCCCCACCTGGCCAAAAGGCAAACGCGACCCAGAGATCCCGCAGGGCTCGCTGCACAAAAGCGTGCAGTCTCGTTGCTGCGGTAGAAGAACGGGGAGGAATTGGATCACGCACCCGTATGGGCTATTATACACAACCTCCTATCCAGACTCTACCAGTACCTTCATAGATCCTCCACGCTGTTATCTGTCCGCGAAGTGAAGTTTGGCGTACAAACTCGAAGTCATAAGATGTACAGATACGCAACAGTTGAGACATTCATGACGGCTTTCCGAGGTGTTACGCAATAGCCAGCGATGTGTTCGGTTTGTGTGTTGATATCAGAACTATCTGCTCTGCAACTCATTAAGGTGTCTTCATACCCTACTAATTTAGATAGGTATTTCGTGAATGCGGGACATGGACTCATGAACGTTCAGGCATCTTAGTGTAAATACACCTACTGTATGCAATATAGTACACTTTCCTCTAGTGTATTTCGTGCGCACTGCCTCGTTGTAGGTTTTTGGATGGAATGTGTCATGCGATTTCGAGCGTTTGGCGATCAGTGAAGGTCATTCTTCAATGATAGTCAAGGAGGCATGAATGATGCTTGCTCTGGTTTGTACTGAGCATAAGACCATTCTGTATCTGAAATGGGGGCACGGAATGAAAGTTGTCGCTTCAACGAAGCATTTTCATCCGTATTACCGGCTGCGGGTATTGCTTCATAAGAACCGATCGGCACTTCGCTATGCGCAAATGCTTCGTGCGTGGTTGATGCTCGGCCCATTGCGGGAGTATGCAGTTCAATACTTTCAACGACACAGTCGTACTCGACCGATGCAGGTGGATAGGCTTAATTTGTTTTCGAGCTACGAAGTACATCCGGTTGTGAAGTCTTTGAACGAGCGAGGGTATGCGAACGGGTGGAAGATTCCGCAAGGCCACGTGGCCCAGATCGTTCAATATGCAAAAGACAGGGGATTTGTACGGTACTGGAATCCTCATCGGGAATGCGAGGCCATAGATCAGATTGCCCGAAACGCGAAGCTCGTAGAGATTGCGCGGCAGTACTTGGGTGCTGAGCCTATTCTGTGGCTGACGCAACTCTTTTGGTCATTCGGCGAAGCAGCAACCGAAGAACGGAGAGGCTTGTTATCGAGCAAGGCAGAGCCTCAGCTCTATGACGAAGATGCATTCCACTATGATACGTTAGATTTCAAGTCTTTGACCGTGTTTATCTACCTGACGGATGTGGACCCCTCGTGTGGTCCCCATGTTGTTGTCGAAAGCACACACAGAACCAAGAGTTTTTCAGAAATCTGCTGCATCACCATGGATGATGCAGATGCCCGTCAGAAATTTGGAGATCGGATCAAAATGATCCTTGGCGAAAAGGGGACGGTCTTGTTCGAGGAGACGAGCTGTTTTCATAAAGCGAGCCGATGTCAGACCAAACGATTGATGCTTTCGATCGACTATGTCTTACAGCGCGCTCCTCCACCAGAGCATCCAGTGCTGGCGTAAGAGTCGCCTGTAAGGGGGCTCTGTCATGGAAATTTCTATCACTGATCGAGGGTCCATCGGAAAGAGCCGCGTCTTCACGGCAGGCGGTTGCTCTCATCGATAGACAACCTCAACTCGTTTTAGGAATTCTTCCAACTGCGCAATATGTTGTTCGATGGCTGACAGATGCCGCTGTTTTGCTGCAGTCTCCAACCCTGTACCGATTTCTGAAATGTGATCAAACCCATATCCACCGCCATCGCCCTTCATGCGGTGGCCAAGAGTCTGAAGCGTATTAAAATTCTGGGTGGTGAGCGCATCGCGAAGAATCGGAAGTTCCTTCTTTCTGTTTGCCAGGAAAATGGGGACAATATCTTCAAGGTCACGACTAATTTCAACAGTGATTCGGTCGTCTGAATCAAACGATGAGGGGGGGATCACGAGGTGACATACTCCTTATGCGCCCTGAGAACTTCCAATAATGTAGACTTCTTCACAGGTTTTGTAAGGTGAGTGGTGCAGCCGGATTCCAAGATGCGCAGTCCTTCTTCCTTGAGCGCGAGCGCGGTGAGGGCGATGATCGGTGTAGATGGTAAGTCGTGCTCTCGTTCCCAGGATCGAATTGCTTTTGTCGCAGCATACCCATCCATGACGGGCATCTGCATGTCCATCAAAATCACGTCGTAATGGGTGCTCTTAAATTTCTCGAACGCTATTGCCCCATGCTCTGCTAGGTCGAGGATGTATTCGGTCTCCTTCAGGTAGGACCTCACCAGGAGTTGGTTGTCGGGGGAATCTTCGACCAACAGCACCCGAAAGGATCGTGTGGACATGCTCGATGGTGATGTTGGGGGTTCGGGTGCGGTGGGCCGGATTCCTTTCTTCCGGCCAAGGGCGATTTCAATTGTCTGGAGGAGATCGGATCGTCGAATAGGTTTGATGAGATAGCCACCAAGTCCGAGATCGTAGGTTCGCGCAATGTCATCGGCCCAATGGTCTGAGGTCAACATGATGACCGTAAGATCTCTCCACTTCGGAACCTCGTTCAGCTGTTCTACGACCTGAAACCCATTCATTCCCGGCATATGGCAGTCAAGGAGCATGAGGTCGTAGGCTTGCTGCCGATTATGGGCCTGGTGAAGTTCTTCTAATGCGGCTTTCCCGTCGGTGGCCTCTGTAACTTGTGCTCCCTGAGTATGGAGTGTTTCACGGAGGATTAAGCGATTGGTCGGATGGTCATCCACGACCAGGACCCTTACGCCGGCAAGGTCGAGGGGGCGTCCACCTTTCTGAAGGCTAGGCGCTGCCTGAACTTGAAGCAAGACGGAGCAGTGAAATGTACTACCTCTCCCCACCAAACTCTCAGCCCAAATCCGACCCTGCATCTGTTCGGCAAGACGCTTCGTGATCGCAAGGCCAAGCCCTGTCCCTCCATACTGCCTGGTTGTGGATGCGTGTGCCTGTGTAAAGCTGTCGAAGATGGATGTGAGTTTCTCGGAGGGGATCCCTATTCCTGTGTCACTGACGGAGATTCGAATCGCACCGATCATATTCCGCTCGGGGTCGTTACTGATGCGAACCTCCACGGTCCCTTTTTCGGTAAACTTGATGGCATTGCCGATGAGGTTGATCACAATTTGTGTCAGCCGGGTTGGGTCACCGATCAAATGGCACGGGACGTCTCGCTCTATATGGGAGGCAAGCTCCAGCCCCTTCTCATTGGCCCGCATGGCTAAGATGTCGATGGCTTTATCAAGCACCTCGCTGAGGTCAAACTCCACGGATTCCAGTTCTAAATGTCCAGCCTCAACCTTTGAGAGATCAAGGATGTCATTGATAAGGTTGAGGAGTGTCCCCCCAGCGCGACGAAAGATACGCAAGTACTTCCGCTGGTCAGGTGTGAGGGGCGTATCCCAAAGCAGGTCAGCCATGCCAATAATCGCGTTCATCGGAGTCCGAATTTCATGACTCATGCTGGCGAGGAATTCGCTCTTCGCGCGACTGGCTACCTCAGCGGCATCTTTGGCGACGCGAAGCGCTTGCTCCACTTCCCACCGTTCTGCTGCTTCAAGCGCGAGAGTCGCCATGGTAGCGAGTAAACAGAGGAGGTGCGTTTCATGCCGGCTCCACTTGCGTGCTATCCCAATGGATTCGGCGCAGAGTACACCGACGAGCTTCCCTTTCTGTCTGATTGGTGCGCTGAGTGTGGATTTGATCTTGAATCGAGCAAAGTAAGATGGAGCAAGATCTTTTGTCCGTGGATCCTCAAGCGCATTGTCAGCTGCGATGGCATGATGTGCTTGAGATACGGAACGTAGATATGCCGAACAGTCCTTGGATTGGAACGCTGTTCCGGGATTGGAGTGTCGCCGACGAGACTCGCAGAGGTCGATCAAGACAAGTGCTTCGTGGTCTTTAGAAAATAACCATGTGCTCGCTCGCCTGACTCTCAACAGCTTGCAACAGGTCTCTGAAATGGCTCGAAACGCGTGGACAAGGTCGCCACTGCTTAGCGCCTCACTTTGTGCCAGCTGATGGAGTGTTTCTTGGTACTGCTCGAGGACTGCTGTTGCAGTGCGCTCCTGTGTTGGAGGAACTAGGTTGAGCTGTGGTAACGTGCGCCGTGCGTTCAGTCGCTTCACAGCTGACCGAGTAGGTCGAGGAACATTGGTTGGTGCTGATTGTCGTGCGTGAGATCCTACACGTGGGTGGCGTGGCATGCGTGTCCGAATACTCAGCGAATCTGGCGGAGAAGTCTCTAGCCGTCGTGTGAATCTTGGACCAACGAGAGAATACTGGCCGATTTAGCTCTATTTCGTCCCTCTTGCTTTGCTTGATAGAGCGCCTGATCTGCAGCCTTGAGGAGATCGGTTGGAGAAGAGGTCCTATTTGGAACAACACATGCATATCCAACACTGATGGTCACGAGCTCTCCATCGGTGTGTCGAATTCCAAGCGCTTCGACACGGCGGCGCAAGCTCTCGGCGACTTGAGCTGCGCCGTCAATACCGGTGCCGGGGAGTACGGTGACGAACTCGTCTCCGCCATAGCGAGCGACAAGATCACCAGGACGGTTCACAGCACTCGAAATGGCAGCCGAGACTTGCTTCAGACATTCGTCACCGGCTGTGTGTCCTTTGGAATCGTTGTAGGTCTTAAATCGATCGATATCGAATATGATCAGGGACAACGGAGTCGACTCGCGAACGGCCCTCCGCCATTCTTGATCGAGAAAATCGTCGAATTGTCGTCGATTGGTGATGCCGGTCAGTCCGTCCAAGCAGGAGAGCCGAAGCAGCATCTGATTGGCTTCTTGGAGTTGACGCATGACCTCAAGCAATTCTTGCTCACGGGCGCGGCGACGATCGACTTCGTGGACCAGCCTCAGCACTGATCGCACTCTGGTCAGGAGTTCGATCTTGTTGACGGGCTTGGCGACGTAGTCCATCGCGCCGGCGGCGAATGCCAACTGAAGATCGACGGGGTCTGTTTTTACCGTGACCATGATGATCGGAGTGTCACGGAAACGGTCAACCGCTTTTATCTGGCGACAGGCTTCGATACCGCTCATCTGCGGCATCATGATATCCATCAAGATCAGATCGACGCGTGCGACGCCTTGTTTCCCGCCGTCCAGGCCTAGGTACTTGAATGCGGCAGCGGCAGACTCTGTGGCGACGATATGTTCGTAGCCTGCTGCAGACAAGATGGCCTGGAGGAGTAAGCGATCATCTGCTGAATCGTCGACGATGAGTATGCTCATAGAGTCACGTGTTCTGAGATAAGGAACTCTGACGGAATCGTAACAGCTAGTCTTGATAAACGCCAGGATAAAGCTTTTTGAGGCAGGGTTGACAGAGGCCGTGGCTGAATTCTGCTTCCGAATGTTCTCCAATATATTCTTCGAGTTGTTGCCAGAACCCGCCGTCGTTACGGATTTTCTTACAAGAGGCGCAGATCGGAATCAGACCGCGCAGCACTTTGACTTCCCGCAATGCCCGCTGTAAGTCCTCATTAATCCGGCAGAGTTCCTTTTCCCGTTCTTTGCGGCAGTCCATTTCTTTCTTCAGTGTGATGGCGGAGGCGACTCGGGCGAGGAGCTCGACGCTTTTGACGGGCTTGTTGATATAGTCCATGGCGCCAGCAGAAAAGGCTTCATGCAGGTTCTCGAGGTCGTTCTTGGCCGTGACCATGATGATGGGAATGTCGCGAAGATGGGTCTGCTGTTTGATTCGACGGCAAGCCTGCACCCCGTCGATTTCCGGCATGAGCACATCCATCAAGATCAGGTCGACATCGGTTGCCGACTGTATTCCATCCACATTCAGTATTGAAAAGGCTGCCTGAGCGGACTCGGCTCCGAGAATCTGATTGTGGCCTGCTTTAGTCAGGATGGATCGGAGGAGCGCGTAGTGGTCCGGTGAGTCGTCGACGATGAGAATGGCCATAGCTCTTACTCTACGGCTGAAACCTGATGAAACTGAAGTCGAGATTGGACTGGCCAGAGCACACCACAAGCAGGAGGGGTCAGGACAGCTTGCTCTTCACAAGCTCGCTGACACGCTTGCCGTCGACAGTCTGTCCCTCAAGACGCGCCATGACCGCCTTCATCACTGCTCCCATCTCCTTCATCGACCGAGAGCCTGTGTCGGCAATGACCGACGTGACCAGGGTCTCGAGCTCTTCCGGTGAAATCGGTTTAGGAAGATAGGATTCAATGATCTCGATTTCTTGACGCTCCTTGGCGGCCAACTCCTGACGTTGCGCTTTCTCAAACTGTTCAATCGACTCTCTGCGTTGCTTGACGAGCGTAGTCATGACTCGACTCATTTCTGCATCATCGAGATCGCGCTTCAGTTCAACCTCTTTATTCAACACCGCAGCCTTGATCATCCGGATCACATCCATGCGGAGTTGATTGCGTGATTTCATGGCGAATTTGAGGTCTTCGGTTAGGCGGTCATAGAGCGACATGAGGAACCTCTTTGTGGTGACACCGTATGTGCTGCGGAGCATACCCGCCTTGTTCGAGTGAGTCAACGAGCTGGATTCTCAACGGCATTCAGAGGAAAGAGGTGGTATGATGCACAGGGTGGATCGTTGATCGTAGCCAAGGAGGAAGAGAATGTTTGCAGAACTCATGGAGAGGGCAGGAGGCAGGTGGTGCGTGGTGGTTGCGATGGGGATCGGAGTGGCAATCGCGACGGGGTGTGCGACCGAATCACCCAAGCCAGCCCCGGTCATGACGCCGGAACAGGTCAAGAGCAATGCCGATAAGTCGTTTGAACGACTCAAACAAGAAGAGAAAAGTCGCGCCGTCGGCTCCGAGGCAGCTCCTTACTGATTGAGACCGGGCGGCCTCCGAGAGAATTGGCGTAAAGGTTTCAAGAGCGGGAGTTCCCACAGTAGGCGGCTGTGGGCACGCTGTTCCACTTGGCGAGGTTCGTGAAACGTCCGAAGGAGTGTTGCTGAAACGATCAAGCGGAGCAGACCGGAGAGAAAGAAGATAAACGGAATATTGGAGACAGGTTCGAGCAGGAAGGTTCCAAGATACAACTTGTTGGGTATCGTCTTGATCAAGAGGCTTCCGGCTACGGTTCCCATGGCCCACCCGATAGCGTTCACGATACTTGAGACGGCGACTGCCTTTGCACGATCTGCGGGCTGTACCGCATCATAGACGTAATTGTTCAATCCAAGGCCTAACCCTGCCCAGACCACCCCTCCGAAGAAATTGATGCTGACAAGAAAAAGCCAGGCGCTGCTGAACAGATACAGCATCGGGAGGAATGCAACGAGGAGTCCGGTGAACGTGAGCAACGCCTTGTTGCCAAAACGATCACCGAACTGTCCCCAACCCGGCAGAGTGAGAACTTGCCCAAGAATGCCTGCGGCTAACCAGGTTCCGTATTGCCAATGGGCTAGATGGAGATCCTGAATCAGATAGAGGACGAAGAAGGGACTGGCCACAAGCACAGCGGCGTGCATGAGTCCTGAAAAGAACAAAAAGTGGCGAAAGTTGTCGGAGACGCCGGTACGAAGAAAGCTCAGAAAGCCTGTTGGAATAATGTTGGGGTCATGTTGTGGAAAGACAGTCACGTGCCGGAGCAAAAGAGCCGATGTGCTCCGACAGAGCCCTGCCGTCAAGAAGATGATCGCGAAGCCGATCCATAAGAGGTCTTGTTTTTCGAAAACACTCAGTAAAGCTCCTGCCGAGCAGAGTACCAATAAGCTGGTGATGGCAACTACTCGCGATCGTCTGGCGAAGTAGGCTCCCCGTTCATTGGGCTCCAGCAATTCGGTGATGAGACTGTTCCAGGCAGGGGAAATGAAATGGGTGCAGGTGAAATATCCCGCAACGCCCACAATGAGAAGCCATGGTCCATGCTCAGGCCAGAGTAAAGGCAAGGTCAATATTGGGATCCAGGAAACAGATTGCCCGATAATGCCCCAGTAGACTTGAGAGGCGCGGCTGGGGAACCAGTGGGAGACCTTGACGGAAACAAGCTGGGCCCAGGTGCCGAGAAGCTGGGGAATGGCCGAGAGGATGCTTAGTTGGAACGGTGTCGCGGAGAGGAGAAGGGCGAAGGCCGAAAGATAGTGTTCACCTCCCCCTTGAGCGACGGCCTGAAACATGCCATCACGAATGCCGAAGCGCCGACCGGATTCCTGTGGGTCTAATGTTGCGGGATGCTTGTTGGGAGCGTGTTCGGCTGGATGCGAAGAAGGCCCGGGTTGATCAGTCATACGACAAAGCTGTCATCACTCTACCACACCACGGAACCGGTACAAGGAATCATCCATGATTGCCTCAAGAGGAATTGACCCTTTGGATTCGCTTGAGTACCCTGAGTGCTATGGTCTTTACAGCCTCGGTTCGGCGATGGGCAGGAGGATGTTCGGCAGCCGTCGTTCTGTGTACCGCGCTTTTGTATCCGCAGGTCGGCGATGCGAAAGACCTTCTGCCTCTCAAAGAGCAAGAATCGACGGAAGATGGATCGACTCAAAGTCCGTCATTTGATTATCAGGAAAAAGGCATCCCACAGTCACTGTTTACCTGGATCAAGATGGCCAAAGGCTTTGACGTGGAATGGGATACATTTGGTCGAAAAGGGTGGTACACGCAAGATCCACGGCTAAAACCGCTCGAACCTGGTTCTGTATTTACGTCGGAGATCCCCACGATTTATATTGTGTTTGAAGTCGCCCCGTTAGAGGATCCGGCACAATTCGGCGTGCAATGGTATTGGGAGAAGCCGAGTGGTCAATTGAACGAGAAATCCGCGGGTCAGGATGTACTGGAGGTGTCCGGACATGAACGGTATGGATTTCTTGAGCTGAAACGGGTAGGCGCCCGATGGACCGCCGGCAACTATGTCGCAAAGATTTATATTGCCCCGATTGGCCAACAACCGTTTCATGCGGCGAATCAGGTCGGTGTGATGCGGTTCACTATTGCCGATCCTATTCCTGCACTGTCACCTGACCAGAATATGATCAGGTAGTTCCATCACGAAAGGCTGCGCATGGGGGAACGTGTATGGATCACCGATTCAGAAAAGCTGGTGTTGCTCTATGAACGATTTCGAGATGTCTGTTTGGTTGAAAAAGAAGTCTGGAAGGAAATCTACATGCCTCGCGACATCGTGCAGGGGCCGATTCGGACGAATATCCAAGACCGTTATGAAGTTCAGATCGATGACGCTACAGTTGAAGCCGCACTTAATGACAATATCGCACTGGGTTCGGCTGCCTTGTGGGCGGCTATCCAGGAGTATCAGCAACACATCACGTTTTATCGGAATATGTGACGCCCGCCAGGTCTGGCGGGCGTCAGACGAACCACGGTCGGCGTGCCGTTCCCTTACAGCCGTTCGAGTGCCGCAATACGCGCATCGATGGGTGGATGTGTCGCGAACAGGTGCATGAAGCCAGAAGAGTTTCCGGCGATCTTCATCGTGGCCAATGCGTCTTGATTCGAGTATTCAAACTGCGCGCGGTTGACCCATCGGTCGATGCCGCGGAGGGCATTGATCATCGCGTCTTTCCCATACACCTTGGCCGAGAATGCATCGGCAGCAAACTCACGACGGCGGGAGTGCCACCCGATGACAATCGAGGCAAGAATCGTCAGGACGACCTGTAAGAAGAAGTAGACGATCATGCCTAGGAACGGATTGCCTGCAGAACCCTCCTCGCGATCCTGACTCGGCTGCGCGATCAGGTGCGAGAGAAAGTTGCTGATGTAATACACGAAGGTATTCATCAGACCGGCAAGAACGGTCGTCGCAAACATATCCCCGTTATAGACATGCCCCATCTCGTGGGCGAGTACGGCTTTGACCTCATCTTCCTTCAGGTTTTGCAAGAGGCCAGTGGAGACAGCGACCATGGAGTTGTTCTTGCTTGGGCCGGTCGCAAATGCATTGGGGTCTGGCGAGTCATATACCCAGACTTCCGGCATGGTGATGTGAAGCCGTTGAGCAATTTCTTGAACCGACCCAAAGATGACGTGTTCGGCATGTGATCGGGGTTGGGTGATCTGCTGACAGCTCAACATTGCGCGAGCCATTTGCTTGGAGAACGCCAAGCTGATGAATGCCCCGCCGAATCCGATCACCAATGAGAACACCAACAGTTGCTGATTGAAGACCCCACGAACGTCAATTCCGAATGCCGGTAGCACGGCGTTTATCAAGAGATTGGCCGTGAACGACAGCGTGATGAAGATGAGAAAGTTTGCGATCAGGAACAGCCCGATACCTTTGAGCCACTTCATGGATATCCTCCTTCGCGATACGCTTTCGCGTACGCACTCATTTCACAGACGGAAGACGAAACACCCAGCTATTATACACAAACCGGTCGAGAGAGTCGCAGCATTCACGATCGGTTGAGTTCAACAAATAAGAACGCAAACTGGAAAGTCAAGGCGTTCGAAGTTACTGAAAGTACGGGGTAAAGTTGACCCCTTCCTTCCGTTCCTGTTAGAAAGTTCTCATGAGGTTTGCCAAGAAGTATTATTGCCTGATGGGGATGGTTGGAGGGATGATCACAGCACTTGTGGCAGTTGGACGGGCTGCCGATGGTTCGCCAGCCAGCCCACCGATGGCCGTTCACGTTTCACCAGATGGGGTTCAGCGTGCGGAGGTGACGCTCGATAGCTATGCGTACACACCGAACCATCTGGTCGTGGAGCGTGGGAAACCAGTTGAGTTGACGCTGTCGAGTATCACGATTATTACACCGCACAACTTTCTCATTCATGAGCCGTCGAGTGGTCTTCGGGTCGAGCAGGATGTTGGAGCTGGAAAAACCGTCATGGTTCGATTTGTTCCAACAGAGCCAGGCCGGTTTGTGTTCTTTTGCGACAAGCGATTGTGGCCTATGGCGAGCCATCGCGACAAAGGGATGGAAGGGATTCTGGAAGTGAAATGATGGATCACTCTGCTTCCATGACCTCCGCTTTGGCCAAACAGACGTTGCTCCGTGACCTGCTCAAGCAAGTTTCGCGGCTCTTCTACACGACGCTGGTGGTGGTCCCAGCCAATGTGCGCGATCAAGTGGGACTAGCCTACCTCTTTGCACGGGCCGCCGATACGATTGCTGACACCGAATTGATCGATCGGCCACGGCGCTTGGGATTTCTCAATCGACTCAGGGAGCAATTTGTCGGTGCGCAGCTCGATTGGGATCAGATTCGAATGATTCAACAGGCGGTCGGGCCGGTTCAACAGGAGTCAGCCGAACGAATCCTGCTTGAGCGCTTGGACGAATGTTTCCGGCTGTACCAAGCCTGTTCTCCGGAGGACCAACGCCGGATTCAGCGGGTGATGTCGACTCTGACGCAAGGCATGGAGATGGACCTGAGCACATTCCCCGGCTCGTCGGTCGCGGATCTCACGGCACTCAAGACGTTCGATGATTTGGATCGCTACACCTATTGCGTGGCCGGATGTGTGGGTGAATTCTGGACTGTGCTGATGTGTGCCCATCGCAAAGCTCTGGCGCACTGGGATGTCCAACGGATGTCAGAGATCGGGGTACGATTCGGGAAAGGGCTGCAAATCACCAACATCGTGAAAGACATCGCTCATGACCTACAGAAGGGGCGGTGTTACATCCCTGAGATGATGCTGACTGAGAGTGGGCTCACGCCACAAGACCTTCTGGATCAGAAGAGTCTTCCTCGACTGAGACCTGTGCTGAACAAACTTGTTCGTCTCGCCGTCGAGCATCTGGATCAGGGCTGGGCTTATACGATGGCGATACCGCGCTACGAAACGCGGTTACGGCTGGCCTGTATGTGGCCGATCCTTTCTGCCGGGGAATCACTCATGCTCGTCATGAATTCCCCCGATCTGTTGAATCCCACCGTGAAGGTGAAAATCTCTCGCAGCAAGGTGTATCAGATTATGGCCATGACGATGGGGACAGTGGCCTGCGGATATGCCGGGACCGCGTACTGGGGTCACTTGCGGAAACAGATCGTCTAATTGCAGGGGGCAGCTTCTCGTAAGATTCAGTCTGGAGAGAAGCCCGCTTCTTTTAACTGCACGTCTGTACCGAGCACATGGTTCACTGCTACCGGCAATCGGCAAGAGGTTGCTGTGCGCCGTGCGCGAGCAGGAGAAGTATTCAGGTTACCCCGTCTTTTTTTGTGGCTCCAACAGCTTGTCACCCTTCTTGAAGACCGCGTAGATCGCCTGTGAGGGGCAGGCATCCAGGCAGAGCCGGCAGCTTTCCAGGCAGCGTGATGGATCGAATTTGTAGGGGGGCGTCGAGAGCCAGGCGCTGGTTGGGCAAATCGGGACACAGACGGCCTGGTGCGTGCAGCGGTCCGGATGACGGACGAGATGATCACGAATGACCAGCATGGGTTTGACTCCTTCAAAGAGACCTTGCGAGAAGATCTCGAACATATTCTTGTTAGGTAGGCTGCTCACTTCCATTCCTTGACAAGTTCTTTCAGTCGATCTTTGAGCTCTGGAATTTGCTCGACGTTATTGTGAATCGCGCCAAGGATTTTCTCCAGCCGGGCGCTTCTGAGCGCTTCTTTGTCCTTCTTGGCCAGGTGATCGTATTCCTTATAGGCGGTTTGGTGTGCCGGCTCCAGGTGCGCGCGCGCATCGACGAGGGCCTGTCCGATGGCCCAGGGTTCAGGCGTAAGCGGGGGAACAATCGTGAAGGATGCGTCCGCAAAGACCATCACGGCAGCGCCAGGTTTACCGGTTAACGGAATGATGGCGCGGATGGTCCTGTTTTCACAGTCTTTCCAGTTCAACAGTAAGCCGGGAAACTGTCGGGCGAAGGCCACCTTTTCCATGTTGGCCTTCCATTTATCTTCGGTCGGCATGGAGCTGTGTTACACCGTATTATGGCTGCTTGAGCGGAATGAGGCGTTCCGGAGCTGGATGGTCCGGCATGAGTAATCGAGTGACGATTTCCCCTTTCAGGACATGGCGTTCCATGATCTCTGTAACATCAGCTTCCGTTCCGACCCAGTACCACACTCCCTCCGGATAGATCACCACGCTTGGACCGAGGTCACAATGGTCCAGGCAACCGGCCTTATTGGCACGGACAAGGCCTTTCAGATTGAGCCGTTTGGTTTCACTCTTGAAATGTGCGTGAAGTTTTTCCGAGCCCAGGTTTGCACAGCAGCCACGTGGATCATCGTGAGCACGCTGATTGGTGCAGACAAAGATATGTCGTTGGAATGATGGCATGGGTGGCGGCTAGACCGGCATCGTGAGGGTGTTCAGCCGCTCCATCAGCAGTGTCACATCATGGCCGTTCAGGAAGGGAGAGTGCTGCTGAGGTGCGTTCAGAATCGTCATGATTTCATAGAGCCGCAAGGTAGCTCGGCGAAACTCGTCAGCCTTGGACAGTTCCGAGTTCTGACCGGCGTGTAACTTATCGAATTCGGACCGGATGTCGCGAAAATCCCGCTGTAAGTTCTTGTGCAACGAACAGGGCGTGCAGTACCACTTGGGATTCTGGTCAGAGGACGGCGACAAACGATCATAGGGACGGCCGAAAAAATCCTTCCCCAGCGAGAACTTTATAAGACGGCATGTGACAGATCCACAAGCCTGACACGACTCGTTCCAAGCGTCCATCGCACGTCCTCCGAGACATGGAACACCGCATCTTACAACAGGTCTTTCAAGACTGTCCATGGTCCGGAGTGCGTGGTGGGACGCGCATCCTCTAGATCGAGGTATAATGGCGTGACTGAGGTAGCGGATGTTGGAGTACAAGGAGGGTCGTTCGCTATGGTCATCGGCATCCCTAAAGAGATCAAAGATCATGAGTATCGCGTCGGTCTGCTCCCAGACGGTGCAGCGGCCCTATGTCAGCGAGGACATGACGTCTGGGTCGAACCGTCTGCGGGAACAGGCAGCGGATTCAGTGATGATGAATACCGTAAGGCTGGCGCCACGATTGCTGGATCGAAAGCTGAGGTGTTCGAAAAAGCCGATGTGATTGTGAAGGTCAAGGAACCGGTTCTCTCGGAATGCAATTTGTTCCGTCCCGGCCAGGTCTTGTTTACCTATTTACACCTGGCTGCTGTGCCGGAGGTCACGAAGGAACTTCTGAACCGCAAGATTACGGCGATTGCCTATGAGACGACTGAAGCAACGGACCGGAGTCTTCCCATGCTCAAGCCGATGAGCGAGATTGCGGGGCGGATGTCCGTGCAAATCGGTGCCCAATACCTTGAGAAAATTCATGGAGGGCATGGGGTCCTCTTGGGAGGGGTTCCTGGAGTGGAGCCTGGCAAGGTTGTCATACTAGGTGCCGGGGTGGTGGGCGCTTCAGCTATTCGAATGGCAGTGGGGTTGGGAGCACAGGTAACCGTCATGAACCTCGACGTGGAGCGCTTGCGCATGCTGGACGATCAATATCATGGCCGTATCGTCACGCGTGCTGCGAGTTCGACTGCAGTTGAAGAGGCGGTGTGCTCGGCGGATTTGGTGATCGGTGCCGTGCTTGTTCCCGGTGCCAAGGCGCCCAAACTGGTGTCCCGTTCGCTGGTTTCTCGTATGAAACCTGGTTCCGTGATTGTTGATGTGTCGGTGGATCAGGGGGGCTGTGTCGAGACGACTCGACCCACGACCCATTCGGATCCCGTGTATGTCGTGGATGGAGTGGTCCACTACTGCGTAGCGAATATGCCGGGAATTGTTCCGCGCACAGCTACCTATGCCCTCACCAATGCGACTATGCCGTACCTGATCAACTTGGTGACCAATGGAGTGGAGCGAGCGATTCGAGATGATCCTGGTTTTGCCAAGGGTGTCAACGTGAAAGATGGACGGGTGGTGCATCAAGGTGTTGCGGATGCCCATGGGTTGCCTTTTACCCCTCTCTTGTAAGACAATCCTCTTCGCTCATTCGCTCGGTCTTGTCGGGGCGTAGCGCAGCCCGGTAGCGCACTGCGTTCGGGACGCAGGGGTCGGAGGTTCAAATCCTCTCGCCCCGACCAAACCAAGCTTGCTCGATCTGGAGTCTGCTGTCTCTTGTGAGGCTCCGAAGTAATGAGTGTCTCTCCTTATCAACCAAGATTCGCTCGTGCCGCTACTTGCCTATCCACTTTTAGTTTGGATCGTTGAGGCTGGCGGATGAGATCATCCGGCACCTCTCAAGTCCCTCCCCAACCCACAATTTATCTCACCGGAATCGTTTCTGGTGCAGAATTGTAAAACGCGTGACGCATAGGATGAGGTATGAGAATATCCGGAGAGCAAACACGTAAGTGGCTGTTTGTACTCAAAGAATTTGGTAGGCCGAGATGACTGAATCGGTTGATGAGCCGCCGGTTCGAGTACGTGTCTTTGTGTCTGGTCGTGTGCAGGGGGTGGGGTTTCGTGCGTTTGCAGCGCGAACTGCCACGCGGCTAGGTCTGGTGGGTGGCGTCCGCAATCTTGCCGATGGTCGGGTCGAGTTGGATGTCGAAGGGAGAAGGATGATCCTCGAAGCACTGCTATCTGAATTGAAGGCGGGGCCTCCCGCTGCCCGGGTCTCTACGGTTGCGACGGAGTGGAGTTCTGCAGCTGGGCGGTATACAGACTTCAGTATTTGGTAGGAGAGACCGATGAATTATGAGTTGATCACATGGCGAGGAGTCTGACGTGAGTGAAGCTCGACGGCAACCCATCGATGATATGGACGCCCAAGAATCTGCGAGCCCATCAGATCGGGCCGAGCAGGAGGCAAGCCGNNGTGAGGCGCGAAGGCATCTGGATGATGAGATGGGTGCATCCGAACCCGGGAGTCTTCCGGAGGAGGGTGAACGTGAAACCGGTCGAGCCGAGGGCCTTGATACGCTCAAGAGCTATTTGCGGGAAGTTCGCCGATCGACGCTGTTGACGTTCAAGCAAGAGCAACAGCTTGGAAAACGAGTGATGGCGGGGGGGGAGGAGG
>DCZN01000028.1:21337-50510 GCA_002331625.1 Nitrospira sp. UBA2083
TCCTGGTGGATCAGGCAGTACATTGAACGTGCGATTATCAATCAAGGCAAGCTCGTGCGGCTTCCTGTCCACGTGGTGGAACGGCTGAATCGTTACTTGAGTCGTGTCGAGCAACTGGTGCAGGAATTGGGACGTGAACCGCGGGCGGCGGAAGTTGCCCTGAAGATGAAGACATCAGAAGAGGAGGTGTTGGATCTCAAACAGTTGGTGCGCACCACCTGTTCGCTTGATAGTCCGCTTAACGACCATACTGATACATTTCTTCGCGATGTGATAGAAGATCCGGTCGGATTGTCGCCGGATGAAACCGCTGATGGGGTTCGGCGACGGACAGAGTTGATGGCGTGGGTCAGGGAGTTGCCAGAAAAAGAGCAAACTGTTATTGTGTCACGGTTCGGGCTCGACGGGGATGAGGCGAAGACGTTGGAGGAAATCGGTCGGACGATGGGGTTAACACGTGAGCGTGTTCGTCAGATCGAGATGGCCGCGTTAGTACGCCTTCGTCACACCATCGAGCGAAAAACCATGACACAAGCAGATCTACTCTAAGTTTTGTGACCACCATCAACTACAAAGCGCTCATTCGCGAAGTGCCGGATTTCCCAAAGCCCGGTATCCTCTTTTATGACATCACCACACTGCTGAAGAACCCTTCTGCCTTACGGAGTCTGGCCGATCAATTGACAAGTCGGTATCAGGATCGTGGAATTGCCAAGGTGGTCGGGATCGAGTCACGCGGGTTTATTTTTGGCGGCATTCTCGCAGCGAAGCTTGGGGCAGGATTTGTCCCGGTTCGCAAACCCGGAAAACTCCCAGCCGATTGTTATGAAGTGAAATACAGCCTTGAATATGGCAACAATAGCCTTGCGGTACACCGAGATGCGATTGAGATCGGAGAGCAGGTACTGATCGTCGATGATCTGCTCGCGACCGGAGGGACCGCTGAAGCGACCGTGAATTTGGTTCGTCAGCTCGGGGGAACCATCGTGGGGCTGGATTTTCTGGTGGAGCTGAAGGGCTTGAACGGACGTGAGAAGCTTGCCGGGTATGATGTGCATTCGACCATCATGTATCCCTAGAGGACCGTACGTGTTTTTCTAGCGCCACTTGTGTCATGAATCTTGTCATGATATAGAAGCCCGAATTTTTCAACCCTCCAACGATCTAATTTGCGGGGCACACAGTCTATGGTGACGAAAGCACAGGTAAAAAAGAAGGGTGAGGTGAAGTCGAAGTCCGCGGCGCCTATCATCAAGAAACCTCAGCCTGCGACTGCTCCACAGACAACAGCATCCAAACCGTCCGCCGGGGTCCCGGATGAGGCACCTGTACGACCCAAGGAGACCGCAAAAGAACGTGAAACACGGGAACGGCGGCAGGAAGTCCTCCAGAAGATGCTCCTGGGGAAGCGTCAGGAGATCATGAAGGAGATCGAAGAGAGTCTGGGGCAATCGCTCACCGAGGATCAGCAGAGACGACTGGAGTCGGCGCGCGATGTAGGAGACCAGGCGCTCATGGATCTTGAGCGGGAGTTGGGTATTTCATTAATGGAGATGCGAAATCGACGGCGTCAGTCGATCGACGAAGCGCTCACGCGTCTGCACGAAGGAACCTACGGAATTTGCGCCGAGTGCGGGATCGAAGTCAGTGAGAAGCGTCTCCAAGCGGTTCCTTTCGCGAAACTCTGTGTCGAATGCCAGTCGAGGGCAGAACTGCTCGAAAAAATAGAACGGGAAGAAGAGCGCGACTAAGGCTAAAAGCCATTCCCTCCTCAGTATCCTGCCGTGATTGTTTCCGAGTATGAGTGGGCAGATCTCCAAACGAGCTGTCGTGCTTGCCAGTGGTGGATTAGACTCCACGGTAGCAGCGGCTGTTGCGCGACAAGACGGGTATGAGTTGTATCTCCTGACCATTGCCTACGGGCAGCGACATGCTGTCGAAATTGAACGGGCTAAGCAGGTGGCGATCGCGTTGGAGACGCGGCAACATGTCGTGCTGGACATCGATTTGCGGGCCATTGGGGGATCGGCTCTCACTGGCGACCTGCCGGTTCCGAAGGATCGGGATGTATCTGAGCGGGATCGGGACATTCCAGCCACGTATGTGCCGGGTCGCAACTTAATTTTTCTCTCCCTGGCCGCCGCGTATGCTGAGGTGCTGGGGGCGTCGGCAATTTATTTCGGGGCGAATGTGGTCGACTATTCTGGCTACCCGGACTGTCGTCCGGAATTTATCAAAGCCGTGGAAGCCACGCTGCAGGTTGGAACGAAGGCGGGCATGACGGGCACACGGTTTGAGATTCGGGCGCCGCTTCTCCGGATGACGAAGGCAGAGATTATACGACTTGGCCTGGGCCTCCAGGTTCCGTTTCATCTCACACATAGCTGTTATGATCCCGCCGAGTCAGTTGCCTGCGGACGCTGTGACAGTTGTCTCATCCGAAGACAGGGGTTTGCAGAAGTAGGAGTTGTAGATCCGGTTCCGTATGCGGTATCTTGATCAAACACATTCGGTTTGGAAGAGGACGACAATCGTGATGAAGCCTGCGCACGTTCTGCTCGTGAGCGCACTGGTGCTGATATTCGGCGCAAGTCCGGCTTGTAGCCAAAATGGGGCGGAACCGAAGGCAACCGGAACTGTCGCCAGTGCTCCGGTTGAGTTCCGTGCCGGAGAACAGAAGTTCAACGCAAACTGTTCACGGTGCCATGGTATCGGTGGCGTTGGAACCAACCAAGGCCCGCCGTTTCTTCATAAGGTCTATGAACCAAACCATCATGGCGATCCGGCGTTCCAGCGAGCAGCGGCGAATGGGGTGAAGGCTCACCATTGGCAGTTCGGCGATATGCCCAAGATTGATGCCGTCAAGCCTGAAGATGTGGATGAAATCGTGAAATATGTCCGTTGGCTTCAGAAACAAGCCGGAATTTTTTAAATCAGTCCACGATGTCCTGCCTCGCAACCATCCTTTTTGCTGAATCGCTCACCGGCGACTAGGTGTCCATTTCTTTGCCCGTTCTTCTGCTTGCGCAATCTGGTCGGTCGTCATCTGTTTGGCCACGGCATTGCGGGACTCAGCGGCTCGTTTCTCACCGTACGCCGCCGAGAGGTTGTACCACATGTGGGCTTCGACCAGGTTCCGAGGGACACCGCGTCCTCGTTCATACATCATTCCCAACTTGGCAAAGGCCAATGCATTGTGTTGGTCAGCCGCTTTCTGAAACCAGAATAGGGCCATGTGGTCACTGAACGGGGCACCCTGTCCCAAGGAGTAGAGGGTGCCAAGATTGACTTGTGCTCCGGTGTGGCCTTGATCAGCCGCTTTCCTAAACCAATCTTTTGCCTCGAGATAGTTCTGCGGAAGTCCTTTCCCCTCGCTGTAGTGTATACCCAGTTCGTTTTGAGCGTTTGCATCGCCGGCCTGCGCACGTTTGAGGAGGTCGCTGACCGCCGGTCCCTCGATGAGCGGTTGTGTGGGAGTCGGGGGAGGAGAGACACAACTGATAGAGAGCGCGCACAGCACGAGTAGGCCAATGAGTGGAAGAGAGAGTGACCGCTGCAACTGGGACATTCGAAATGACGGTACCGTGATGAATAGCTGTTGGTTAGTGCACCATACGAGCTGTATCCTACTCAGGCCAAGACTGGGAGTTCAAGAACTGATTCTCGATATGCGGGCCTATCCTCAGGCGTGAGGCTGCAGGGGGCTCCTGGTGGATGGTTCACCCAGTATCTGATTAGGGGGATGCCCCATGCTATTGAGATGATTCTTGCTTCTTTGACTTCCAATTTCGCGCAAGGAATTGCGCCTGTGCGATCTGAGCAGGAGTCATGTCACGTGCCAGTCGATCCCGCCATTTTGCACCGGCTTCATGCCCGTTCGCGGCTGCTAGGTTGTACCACTGGTAGGCTTGCACCACGTCCTTAGGAACGCCTCGTGCTTTTTCATAATACGTGGCGATGAGAAACATCGCTTGTCCATGCCCTTGGTCTGCCGCGAGGCGGCACCATCGGAGGGCTTCTTGGTAGTCTTGTGGCATCCCGCGCCCGATGTCCGATAAGGCACAAAGTCGATAGAAAGCGTCCACATGCCGTTGCATCGCCGCCATCCGGTACCACCGAACGGCCTCCCGGTGATCGTGCGGTAAGGCATTTTCGTATCGCAGGCCAAGGTTGTACTGGTCCTCCGCGCTGCCTTGTTCAGCTGTGGCTTGCAGCTCGTCGATCTGTGTCACGCCATCGTGCGTATCAATATAGGGCGATTTAGGTGGATCGATGCATCCCGGCAGTGTGCAGAGCATGGTCATCGTGATGAGATATCGCCAGCAGGCCTTCATGTTACGTTCTCCTTCAATCCGATCTCGCGTGCGTCATACGGTGGTTTGAGCGCTTCGATCAGCAAACACATGTCTACTCTAGCACATCCCATACTGGAGAAAGCCAGTACGCGAGTGAGGCATCGAGTAGTGCCTTGCGATGTTCGGTTGCTTTCGTCGAGAAGAAAGGATATCTCTACTTCCTCGACTAAGGTGAACGCTTGTCTCTCGACATGATGCACAGCATCGCGAGATGCGTGTTCCTTCTGGGATTCGTGGGTGCACTCTTTTCCGTACCGGCTCAGGCTCAGCAGGAATTTGCCCCGTCGTCGGTGGAGAAAGGAGTGTTCTTAGTGGCGAGCCCTCGGATGGATGATCCCAATTTCCGCCAAACCGTCCTCTTCATCATCGAACATGGAAGGGGAGGCACGGTCGGCCTCATTCTGAATCGTCCTACAGACGTGCTCGTTTCTGAGGTATTGCCGGATCTTCCTCTGCTCAAGGGAATGAGCCATCGGATCTATACCGGTGGACCGGTCGAACGTAGACTGATGGTGTTATTGTTCCGTCTTCAGGGGCCGTATCCTGACGCGCGGTTGATTCTCAACGGGATTTATGTGGGTACTCCAAGAGTACTCGAACGTATCATCACACAACCTAAGCCGACGGAAGCCTTCCGCACATTTGCCGGTTTTGCAGGTTGGGCTCCTGGGCAACTCGAACTGGAGATGCGTGAAGGGGCATGGGGTGTGTTGCCGAAGAATGCGTTCGATCCCTTCGACAACGATCCGTCGACTCTCTGGCAGGACAGTCTGACGCGTCTCCAGGCGCCCAGAAGCATTTCCACCGAGCGATAGGCGAGTAGACTGCCCATCCGTACGTCACGGGGCATACTGTGCAAGATATGCACAGGGTCTACAAAAGAGGCCTGCACGATTGTGGCGATTCTCCCGTACGAGGCAGCCGAGGGCATGCGGTGCCTCCAACTGATTGGCGGAACTGAAGTGCCTGTGCGATGCGCATGAGGGCTTGTGCGTCCTGAACGCCTATCAGATACCGTTCCAGTACGATGGGGGATCTAGCCCGGTATTTGTCGACGTGATCTCGGTGAAGGACAGCGTCCCTCAGACCTTCTTCTTCCGCACGCCAGGCCTCTTGTTCTATTCGGGTACGGGCCTGTGCCCTCTGTCGGCGACAACATGCAATACGAAACGTGACAGGGTTGGTTGTCGCGTCCATAACGTCCTCCTTTGGTGAGAGATTTGGACAGGTCATGGGCTAACAGCAGCCAAGACAGTGCCGCAGTCGAGCTCATCAACCGGCAAGTGTGCGTTGTGCCGTTTTGTTTCAATAGGTCTTGATCCATTCGGCCTCGACAGAAACGGCCATCAATACGTTCGTTGGTCTTTTATGGGAACATATAGGGACGGCAGCTGTAGGATTCCGAGTGCAGTCTGAGTCAGGGTGGGCGGATTCCTTTTTTCTGGTTCGTTCAGTGAACAACGTGGGACCTCACCAACTCGTATACCATGAGGCGATGATGGCATCATGGTGTGGATGAATCGTTAGCGTCTTCTCTCCGTAGGAGCGGACTATGTGCTGTTCGATTGGACAAAGGCTGGTGTTGTGCTTGGTGGTCGTGACGGTCTGTTGTGCTACGGAGACGCCTGCAAGCAAGGACAGCCTGTCTGCGCCAGCGCTTCCTGACCTTTCCGGATCAGGCCACGAGATTCCCGGTCTCTCGTTCCGAGTGTTTGTTGACCGGGAGATGGAAGGGGCGCCTGATGGTGTTCTCGGTGCGGTGCAAGCCGACGCGGCTCTCCGGACTGTCATCGAGGCCTTCTCCTATTTGCGCCAACATCGAAAAAGTTATCCGCGGTTCGATGAAGCCGTGAGCAAGGGAATGCTTGAGCGTGTCATGATTCAACCACGTGTACACAATCATGAGGGTAAATCGTTTCCGTTCCTTGTCGTGCGAACGGTGGACCCTGGACGAGTCAGGTTGTTGATCAGTGCTTCATCGATGAAAGAAGGGGAATATCTCGATGAGGCTGAACGGTTTGCATCGGTGCTGGCACGAGAGTTCCAATGGGTGATCAGCAAAGCAGAGACAGCTCCGAAGCCGAAGCGGCTCTTCCTTGAACGGGACCTTCAGCATGCGCCGATTCAGAGCGATCAGCACGTTCGAGCCCTCTCGAGTGAGAAGCGGCTGCGTCTTTTGCAACGGCTTTTCGAGACGTACTTGCGAACGGTCGACGATCAACGGAGTTTGGACGGGCAGCCTTACTATGAAGTGGGCGAGACGGATTCCGTGCCGCCGAGTCAGCCGGATTCCACGACGAAGCTCTATGAGATGCGAGTGCGCGAAGCCTTGCAGAAGATCGTACGAGAGCCGGAGTTCCTCACGCATACGCCTCTGGCCGTTCTGAGCCTTCTGAACGGAATGATCTGGAACGTGGCCTTTGTGAACATTGATCAACGTGAATGGGCGACGAGAACCAGGGTGTTGCCGGCCGACAAGGCCGTGCAAGTTGGGGAGGCTGGACGGCTGATTCAGCCAGCGGCGATTCTGATCAACCTCCATAGGATTGCCGCTTCCGACGATCCCTTTTATGCCGATACGAAGCAGCTGCCGATGGGCGCGCTTTCCACAGATCAACTGGCTCTCGCCATCGCCAAGGAAATCCAGCAGAACCTCATCGAGAAATCACAGACCGGCCACGTGGCTCAGGATGCGATCATGGCCCCGAAGTAGCATAGGGCTGCCAACAGTGGCTGGTAGCGAGAGCGGAGAGGGCATTTTCTATTCGCCTCGGATGTACAGCGTGTGGGAGAACTCTCTGCTGAAGATCAGTTCCAGAGCCTTCGACCCTCTCATGCGTTCCGATTGTGGGCGAATAGGCCAGCTCAATCTGGAAGGCCTGAGCGATGGCTCCGTCATGGTGATCAGTCAAGCGAAGAGGAGGAAGTGTGGCGAACACACTGCCTGGCTGCGATGCTCGGCACGGTCTGTCACGGTGCGATCGGTGGTGTGCAACCGATGTGCAG
This sequence comes from Nitrospira sp. UBA2083, assembly GCA_002331625.1. GTDB lineage: Bacteria > Nitrospirota > Nitrospiria > Nitrospirales > Nitrospiraceae > Nitrospira_D. The sequence continues at coordinate 28,699 of DCZN01000028.1, forward strand.
GATGATACCATCGCGGGTTACTCCGACCCTGTCGTCAGCTGAGAGGGGGGTATGGACATTCATCGTAGAAGTCGACCATGGCTCGACGCGGACGATGAAGGCTAACCCGTCTCGTCTGAGAAGGACACCTACGGAATGGATGGAAGACCACGACAATTCTTTGCTCCTTGCCCACGGGGCTTGGAGGGGATGCTGGAGCAGGAACTCCACGATCTGGGGGTGCCGGCCACATCCAAGACGGATGGCGGCGTCGGATTCACGGCCCCCTGGTCGACGATGTATTGGGTCAATCTCAAGAGTCACATCGCCAGCCGTGTCCTCTGGGAAGTCGGGCACAGCTCCTATCGAACAGAAGACGATGTCTATCGCGCGGCCTATGCGCTCCCCTGGCCCGACTGGTTTGCGCCCTCGCAGACGATCAAAGTCAAAGTGAGCGCGCGGCGCTGCCCGCTTCCGAGTCTAGATTTTCTTACGCTTCGGATCAAAGACGCCCTGTGCGACAAGTTCGTCGCCACGCGCCAACGACGGCCCAGTGTCGACACGGAACGGCCGCACATCAAGGTGGATGCCTTTCTCGATCAGAGTACCATTACCTTGTATCTGGACACATCCGGTGAGCCACTCTTCAAACGGGGCTATCGGATCGCGTCGGTCGACGCGCCGTTGAGGGAAAATCTGGCGGCAGGCATCGTGCGGCTCGCCGGCTGGACGCCGAGTGATGTGCTGCTCGATCCCATGTGTGGTGGTGGGACCATCGCCCTCGAAGCCGCGTTGATGGCCCGCCGGATTCCGCCGGGGAGTGCCCGCCAGTTTACCTTCGAGCGTCTGCTGGTCCACGATGCCAAACTGTGGGGCCGTCTGCGCGAAGCGGCACTCGCCAAACGGCTGGCCCAAACTCCCGCCGCCATCTATGCGTCGGATCACGATCCGGCCATGGTGAAGATTGCTCAGCGGGCGTTTCAAGGGGCGGGGGTGGTGGTCGATGTACGGTTGAAGCAGAGCGACATTCTGGATCTGGAGGCTCCCGCGGAGCGGGGCGTCATAGTCATCAATCCGCCCTATGGTGTGCGCTTGAGTCAGCCCGATGAATTGGCGTCGTTCTATCCCAAGCTGGGCGATTGGCTCAAGCAGCGGTTCACCGGATGGCGGGCCTATGTGTTGACGGGCGACGCCCGTGTGCCGAAACTCATCGGCCTCGCCCCGTCGAAACGCATTCCTCTCTTCAACGGCGATTTGGAATGCCGACTGTACGAATTCGTCATCGTCCCAGGCGGCGCACGACGACGGCTTGGGGCGCAGCAAGATTGATCCGCCAAGGGGAGTGTTCCTGCCTGCGAGGATGTCCATTTTCGGATTCCGTGAGTCGACAACAACGGGCATGCTGGCCAAGTGGAGTGGGCCGAAGTCCAGAGACCCACCGTCGCGTGTGACTGTCGGCCAGTGCGTGTCCGTTGAGCCAGCTGCGAAGACGATGACCGTCCATTCTGAACAGTATCTCCGGCAACCAATGGATCGGCATTGTTGCCATGGCAACGCTCGCCCCTTCTGAAATCCCGTATGGTATAAGTCATAGTGTTGTGACTGCTGTATGCCTTAAGCATCTACATGTATCGGGACGTTCAGTCGAACAACGGTTCGTCCGAGTGAGAGGCGTGTGACGATGACTGATGGTTCAAAGCTCGTTCGACATTTCCGACAAATTCTGCTGTGGCCGATGCAACTCACGCCTATTCGTGAGGATGCGCCCATTCAGAAGCACTGGGAGCTCTTGCGGACCACCAATTCGGATAACCCCTGGAGGGAGGTCCTTGACGAATTTACGGGCGACCCCAGACAGTTTCAGGAGCGACATTACAGCGAGTTTGTGACGTTTCTCCCCTACGTCCAGCGGTTTCTCTATGGTGAAGGCAAGCGAACCAGCGCCGAGGTCCGCGAGGAGGCCGCGATTCGTGTCTTCCGTCGAGACGATATCGCCAAGGTGCGGATGGTATTCCCTGGTCAGAATACCGTGCCTGTGACCTTTACCGTGGCCCATGTGGACCTGTACTTTTTCTACGACATCGATGTGGCGATCCTGGTGGTCGAGATCCATGCGAATGACTTGCCGTTATCGCAGGTCCAGAACTCCCTCTTTCGCTTTGGCCGATGCTATCCCACCTATTGGGAGGCTGATGGCCACGGTGGCCATTGTCCGCTGCGCGTCGAATGGCTGTCGTCGGAAGATAAGGTGCTTGCCGTATCGGACTATGGTCACCGCGAGAAATATCTCTCGTTTGTCTGTCAGCATCGGTCGCTCAGTCTGGCCTCGCACTGGGAGTTTCTACTCGAGCCGCTCGTGTTGCACCATTCAGAGAAAGCCGGTCTGATTCGGTACCGGCAGCTCGAATACCATCTGATGCCGGTGATGGCCTATCTCACTCTGGACGATCCAGGAGCGCTGACACGTGGGGAGTTTGCTCGAGTGGGATTGGCGGCGGCGCCCGGTCGTGCCGATACGCTTCCCTTTTCTGAGCGCTATCTCCAGGACTTCGAAGAGCGCCATTGTTACGACCGGTATTGGAACGGGCAGGGTCAGGGGTCTCCAGGCGCCCGTTTTATGTGTACGGGCCGCGTATTTACGATGGTGGGAGAATCAGGCGAGCCGGTGTTCGAGGATCGAAAAACGAATCTCCAACAGTTTCGCCACGAATACTTTCTCCTGTTTCTGATCCCACATTTTCACAAGGCGGCCCTGCTGATGTTGACGAATCGGCTAGTGGAAGCCATGAACCAGCTTGACCTCACGAAGCTCGATTCCGTCCGACAGTTCCGCCGTGTCATTCGTCAGACATTGGGGATTTTTTTGCGCTTCACCCATCGCTACTGGTCCCACCAGGTTTCGGACCATGGACAGGTGAAAGAACTCTATCGCATGGTCAGCGAGCATCTGGGTACCGGTCGACTGTATGACGAACTCCGGTCGGAGCTAGAGGATATGAGCCAATACCTCGACAGCGATGCGTTGCGCCGCCAAGGCGAAACCATGGTTCGCCTGACCGTCGTGGCTACGGTCGGATTAATCGGGGTCGCGACCACCAGTGTGCTGGGCATGAATCTGTTCGACCTGGGGCAAGAACCGGTATCGACACGGGTCGTCTATTTCCTGCTCGTCTTGATTCCTGTCATCGGGATGACCCTCTATACGGTATTGAAGTCCAGACGTCTCTCCGATTTCCTCGAGACCCTTGCAGAAGAACATCGGTCCCCGCACGAAAAGCTTGCGGCATTGGTCACGATGTGGAAATCCAAACATGGACGCGACTCTTGAACATACACCCAACCCATTTCCTACCGTTCCCAGTCAACGACCCTCAGTCGTGCCGACCCGTCGCTCAGGAGCTTACTCTGCGACAGCATGATGGCATGATCTAAAGAACGTCACAATGTCATCCACGACCGGCGCCGCCCGTGGAGTCCACCAGGATAGGGCGCGCACAAGGTCTGTATGCGTGGCACCGTGGTAGATGCGTGACCGCACGCAGCCCCCTCGCTGCGTGATGCGCTGTTCCAGTTTCTGAAGATTCGCAGGTTTTACCGCGGTGTCGTTGTCGCCGTATAACAGCAGCATCGGGGGTTGTGTGCCGTCGATGAAGGTAGGGGCTTGCATATTCGGGTAGTTTGATGCCGGTCCAAACATGTCGATGAGGTCCGGCTCGTCAGGAGTAAAGGCGTAGGGACCGGCCAGCCCAGCAAAGTCATGAATAACGCGCGACCGGCTGATCCCTTCGTCGGCTAGGTAGTGAGAATCAGTTGCGAGCAAGGCACCGATATGCGCTCCGGCAGAATGGCCCACGACATGGATCCGGCCTGGATCACCATGAAACTCGGCGATGTGACTGGAGACCCAGGCAAGCGCTTTGGCCCCGTCTTCCACAAAGACCGGAAATCGCACTGCGGGATACTTTCTGTAGTCGGGGATCACCACGACGAAGCCTCGCTTCGCGAATGTCGTCCCGACAAATCGATACTGCTCCTTGGCTCCATCGGTCCATCGTCCACCATACAAAAAGACGATCACCTCATGTGATTGTTCTTTGGGATGGGCTGGGATATAGAGGTCGAGTTTCTGCGATGGCTCGGGTCCATAGGTTCTATCCGGCACCACCGTCATGCTGGCGAAATGGGTCGGTAGGTTGGCGACCATGAATGTTGCTGATGTACAGCCTGACATCAAAAGAAGGAGAGCGAGGAGTGTACTTTGGAAGTGCCAGGGCATAATTCCAGTTGGCTGATCCGATCTAGTCATCGTCATGTCGAACCAAGAAGAGAGCAAAGGGATTAATAGGGTGACGGCGAATGGACGTGTGAATATCCATCTGACCTAGGGCACTTTGTCAACAACATCGTCCTGCCTCTGAGTGCTTGACAGGTGTTGGACCTTCAAGTTAGGATCACAAAACCTTTAATGCTCATCCAGCGAGGTGGGCAAGGAGCCAACCATGAGTTTCATTCCGGCTACGGCCGGTGACAGGCAACCTTCTCACAATAACACTGTGAGGAGGTTTTTTTGTGCCAGAAAACGGAGCTAGCTCTCAGCGTTCAGCCGTCAGCTTTCAGTTTTTCGGAGTTCTTGAAGGCGAACCTGGTCAGCTCGTAGCGGACAGCTTCTCTATAGCGATGACGATGTCTACGAACAAGTCGGTTGAACGGAAAGATGAAAAGCTGATCATGGATGCCGGGGATATTTCCCGTGCCATGATCCGTATCGCGCACGAAATTTTGGAACGAAATAAGGGTGTGAATGATGTGGCGTTGGTTGGGATTCGGACAGGTGGCGTGCATCTCGCTCATCGGCTCGTGAAACGTATTCAGAGCATTGAAGGCGTGCAGATCCCCATCGGGGAGTTGGATATCACGTTGTATCGAGATGATCTGGCCTTGCGGAAAAATCAGCCGATTTTGAGAAAAACGTCGGTGCCCTTTGATATGACGAATAAGGTCGTGGTGTTGGTGGATGATGTCTTATTCACCGGTCGCACGATACGCGCCGCGATGGATGGGTTGATGGACTTGGGGCGGCCTGAGGAAATCCAGCTGGCAGTCCTGGTCGATCGTGGCCACCGGCAGTTACCGATTAAGGCCAATTACATCGGGAAGAATCTGCCGACTTCACGAGATGAGCAGGTTCAGGTGTTGCTGGAAGAGGACGGAGAGCAAGACCGCGTGCTCATCCTAAAATCCTGATGCGGAGGATCCCGTGAGTCTCAAGCACAAGGATCTGCTGAGTCTCGCTCCCTTATCGGTGGATGAGATCATGCTCATGTTGGAGACTGCGGATTCGTTCAAGGAAGTGACGGGGCGAGAAATCAAGAAAGTGCCGGCGCTGAGGGGAAAGACCGTCGTCAATCTCTTCTTTGAGCCAAGTACGAGAACGCGCACGTCGTTTGAGTTGGCGGCGAAACGCTTGAGTGCGGACGTGATCAACTTTTCCCCCTCCTCCAGCAGTGTGGTCAAGGGAGAAACACTACTGGACACGGCGAGGAATATCGAAGCGATGCAGGCGGACATCATCGTCTTGCGCCATTCGTCGGCGGGAGCCGCGGAAACGCTTGCCCGTGGCGTCAAGTCGTCGGTCATCAATGCCGGTGATGGATGGCATGAGCATCCGACGCAAGCCTTGCTCGATCTGTACACGATCCGTCAGCGAGGGATGAACTTTCAGGGACTGCGTGTGGCGATCGTCGGGGATGTTTCCCATAGCCGTGTGGCTCGTTCGAATATCTATGCATTGCTCAAGCTCGGTGCCGAAGTCCGTTTGGTGGGACCACCGACCATGATGCCGTATGGCGTGGAGAGGCTGGGGGCGAAGGTGTTCTACAACATGGATGACGGTCTCCGTGATGCTCATGTCATCATGATGCTTCGTCTGCAGCTTGAACGGCAGGGGCGTGCGCAATTTCCCACGATTCGGGAGTACTCCAGGTTGTATGGCTTGACTGCCGAGCGAGTGGAACTGGCCGACGCCGGCGCAATCGTAATGCACCCGGGGCCGATTAATCGGGGAGTAGAAATCGCACCGGATGTCGCCGATAGTTTGTCTTCGGTTATTCTTGACCAAGTGGCGAATGGGGTTGCGGTGCGGATGGGGATCTTGTACCTCATGTCCGGCGCGAATGCGTGAATCTGGTGATCCGATGGTCTAATGAGCTGTCGAGTGTCTGAGTGGGCCCAGTTTGAAGAGAAAGGACCGGACACTCAACAGATCATCAGATCGAACAAATCCGACAATTTTGAAGAGGTCCTATCGTGTCAATTCTGATTAAGGGTGGGCGTGTCATAGATCCAGGACGGTTTGTCGGAACGGCGGATGTTCTGATCGAGAACGGCAAGATCGCTGCAGTGGGGCCGAACCTGTCTGCTCCGGCCAATGGCAGGACGATGGACGCGAAGGGAAAACTGGTGATGCCGGGATTCGTCGACCTCCATGTCCATTTTCGCGAGCCGGGGTTCGAGTACAAGGAAACGATTCAGAGCGGCAGTGCGGCGGCCGTGGCAGGTGGGTTTACGACCGTCTGTTGCATGCCCAACACGAATCCAGTGAACGACAATCAGGCGGTCACCGAGTTTATGTTGGAACGAGCACGGTTGGCAGGTCTCGCCAATGTGTTGCCGATCGGCGCGATTACAAAAGGGTCAGAAGGAAAGGAACTGGCAGAAATCGGCGATTTGCGTCGATCCGGCTGCGTGGCGATTTCCGACGATGGCAAGCCGGTGATGAACAGCCTGGTCATGCGGCGAGCGATGGAATATGCCTTGGCCTTCGATCTGACGGTGGTGGACCATTGTGAGGACCTGCATCTGGCCGAAGGCGGCTGCATGAACGAAGGCTTGGTTTCGACTGAGCTCGGATTGCCGGGTATTCCCGCTGCTGCTGAAGATGTGATGGTGGCGCGCAATCTGTCCTTGTCGGAGTTGACCGGTGCCCGTCTGCATCTCGCACACATCAGCACCGCCGGGTCAGTGCGCATGGTCCGAGAGGCGAAGGCGAGAGGTATCCACGTGACGGCGGAGGCCTGTCCGCACCACTTCACGCTGACGGAAGAATTGGTGCGGGGCTATAACACCCACGCGAAGATGAATCCCCCGTTGCGGACGTGGGCTGATGTCCAAGCCATCAAAGACGGGTTGCGGGATGGCACAATCGATGTGATTGCCACCGACCATGCGCCTCATGCGACGCAGGAAAAGCAGCAGGATTTTACCGAAGCTCCATTCGGGATCGTCGGACTTGAGACGGCGCTTCCGTTGACATTGGGGTTGGTGGAAGAAGGGGTGTTGTCGCTTGAGCAGGCGGTGCAAAAGTTGACCTCCGCCCCGGCCACAGCATTCGGGCTGAAGAAGGGAACGCTGGCGGTGGGTGCCGATGCCGATGTCGTCATCGTCGATGAGCAGGAGCCATGGGAAGTTGACCCGACCAAATTCTTATCAAAGAGTCGCAACACCCCGTATATCGGATGGAAAGTGAAGGGCAGGGTGAAGGCCACCATCGTGGCTGGTCGGATCGTGTTTGAGCCCGGTGCGGCAGAACGGTAGTACTGTGTCGCGCATGCTCCGTTGGGCCATGATTGGATGCCTGACGCTTGAGTGGGTTGCGCTGGCAATCTGGGTTGGAGGAATGGTGGTGTTGAGCGGAGCCGTCATTCCTGCCGTGTTCAATACATTTGGTGGGCAGGATTCTGGAGGGATGTTGTTGACGCGGGCCTTTGAAGGCTATCACCGGTTCGTCATTGGGGCCGGCATCACCCTCTGCGTTGCGTTGACAGGTCGGTGGTGGAGTGGGAGTCCAGTGGTGGCGGTGAGCCGGAGCGAGGTCATTGTTCTGGCCGTGATGATGGTGCTTGCCGGTCTGATTATCGCCGTGTTGCATCCGAATGCCGCGGCGCTTCAAGCCCAGGCATTTGCTACGAAAGATGAGACGGCTAGGAAAGCCGCCTTGGAGGCACTGTTTCGTGTTCTGCTGCCGATCCGCTCGTTGTATGTGGTGAATCTTGTTTTGGGCCTCGTGCTCATCGGGATCAAGGCAAAGCGATCGCTCGATCAGGACTGGAGACCACAGTGAAAAAAGCGTTGTTGGCACTGGCGGATGGAACGGTGTTTGAGGGTCGCGCGCTTGGTTATGAGGGCGAAACCGTCGGCGAGGTCGTCTTCAATACAGCCATGACCGGCTATCAAGAGGTCCTGACCGATCCGTCGTATAAGGGGCAGATCGTCACGATGACTTGTCCCCATATCGGTAACTATGGGGTTACGTCTGAAGACACAGAATCCCGACGCGCATGGGCAGAGGGATTTGTGGTCATGGAAGCCAGTCACCTCGTCAGCAACTGGCGGAGCCAACAAACTCTGCAGGAATCTTTGACGGAGACCAAAGTTGTTGCGATCGAAGGCATTGATACCAGAGCGTTGACGAGGCACTTGCGGGACCACGGATCCCAGCAAGGATGTATCACACACGTCGATCTTGATCCGGACCGGGCTGTGCGACAAGCCAAACAGGCGCCGAGCATCATCGGCCGAGACCTGGCCGGTGAGGTGACCTGTGCGCGCCCCTATGACTGGGCGATGGGAACCGGTGATTGGGCACCGGGATCACAGAGCCAGGAGCCTGGACGATCCAAGCCGTGGCGGGTGGTGGCCTATGACTTTGGCATCAAACACAACATTCTGAGACGATTGGTGGATGTCGGCTGTCAGGTCACGGTGGTGCCTGCTGCGACGACACTGCATGAGGTCGAGGCGCTCAAGCCTGACGGCATTTTCCTCTCGAACGGGCCAGGCGATCCAGAGGGCGTCCCCTATGCCGCGCAGGTCGTGGAGAAACTGATCGAGCGATATCCTATCTTCGGAATTTGTTTGGGGCATCAGATTCTCGGCTTAGCGTTTGGCCTCAAGACGTACAAGTTGAAGTTCGGTCACCATGGAGCCAATCATCCTGTGATGGATCTTCGAACGAGAAAAGTCGAAATTACCTCGCAGAACCATAATTTTGCCGTGCAGGGGCCTGCAGCGCTTCGTGAGGTGCCGACACACCCACCTGTACTCGATACCCGCTATGGGAAACTGTCGGTTACGCACATCAGCTTGAACGATTATTCGGTGGAGGGAATGGTGTGTCAGGATCATCCGGTCTTCTCGGTGCAATACCACCCAGAGGCGGCGCCAGGACCTCATGATGCCGCCTATTTGTTTGATGAATTCGTACGACTTATGGAGAAACATCATGCGTCATAGCGTCGCCATGGGCTTGCTCGGACTGGTGTTGTCCGGCTGTACGTTTAATTTCCCGCTGTTCCCGGCCCCTGGGCCGCTCCAAGAAACTCAGGTTGACGGAACCGGGAAAGCCAAAGTGCTCCTGGTCGAGATTTCCGGCATGATCAGTTCCCAGGAGAAGGAAGGATTCCGGCCGGCTCCCAGTATGATTGCGAGCGTGAAGGAGCAACTGACGCGGGCGGCGAAGGATGACAGCATCAAAGCCCTTGTGCTTCGCATCAATACGCCAGGGGGAACGGTGACGGCTTCGGACATTATTTATCACGAGCTCAAAACATTCAAAGCCAATCGTAAGGTTCCCATCATCGCATCCATCATGGATCTCGGAACATCCGGGGGTTACTATATCGCCGCGGCGGCAGACACGGTCGTGGCCCATCCTTCATCCGTGACCGGAAGCATCGGGGTAATCATGCTCACGGTCAACGCCAAGGGATTGCTCGAGAAAATTGGAGTCGAGGCGACGGCCGTGACCTCGGGGCCTCGCAAAGATATGGGCTCGCCGTTTCGGACCATGACACTCGAAGAGCGGGCCATTTTCCAAGGCCTGATCGATTCGTTTTATCAGCGGTTCTTGAACATTGTGCAGGAAGGCCGCTCCAACTTGCAGATGGAGCAGATCAAACGATTGGCGGATGGACGAATCTATACGGGCGAACAGGCCAAGGCCGCGGGGTTGGTTGATGAGATCGGCTATCTGGAAGACGCCGTTGAATTGGCGAAGAAGAAAGCGGGAGTGACGGAGGCCAAAGTCGTCACCTACAAGCGTCCGGGAGAATACTCCAACAACGTCTATTCGAAACTTGTGGCACCGAACGGACTTGCCAGCCTTGCCGATTTCGATCTCGCGACATTGGTTCGTGGAGGGACTCCCCAGTTTATGTACTTGTGGATGCCATAGTGTTGGTAGGCGCCGACGGCATGACTGATCGTATCGCGGCTGGTACAATACTCGTCAGTTCTAATCCGAAGATTCGATATGACACGGCCGACAGATCAGAAGTTCGACGTACTGTTTTCGCAACCCTNNCAACCCATCGAGCGGCGTACCTTGCTTCTGCGCGGGGCTCGAGGGATGTGCGGGTTGGCCTGCCTGCTCGGTTTGGGAACGGTGGGTGGGATAGTGTCGGCTCTAGGAGGATGCGTCCGTGCACCGGGAACGGCGCGAGATCAATTCATCTATATCTCGGAGGAGAAAGAAATTGCGATGGGTGTCAGTGCCTATCGTGAATTACTGCGAAAAGCTCCGGTCAGTGACGACTCCGAGTTGAATGAGCTGGTCAATCGCGTCGGGAATCGAATTGCAGCTGTCGCCAATAAGCCCGAGTATCAATGGGAATTTGCCATCATCCGAGACGATCGGACGATCAATGCGTTTGCCCTTCCAGGTGGGAAGGTCGCAGTCTTTACCGGAATCTTGAAGATCACGAAGAACGAAAACGGTTTAGCCACGGTGATCGGCCATGAAGTAGCGCATGCGCTCCAACGACACGGGGCCGAACGGTACAGTCGGAGCATTCTCGAAACGATCGGTCAGGTCGGTGCGCTTGCGGCAGGCGCTGCAGCCGGTCGTCCGGACGCCGCGATGGCGGCGATGAGTGCGTATGGGGTCGGTGTGTCCTTACCGTTTGGCCGAAAACAGGAATCCGAAGCCGACTACATCGGGCTCAAGCTGATGGCACAAGCTGGCTATGATCCTCGGGAGGCCGTGCCATTTTGGGAACGGATGAGCGGGTGTCCCCGGCAGATGATCAATAAGGTCTGTTTTCGGTCGCAACATACGATTCCGGAATTTCTCTCCACGCACCCGTCCGATATCGCGCGTATCAACCAGATTGAAGACTGGATCCCTGAAGCGATGAAGTACTACCACGCCGTCCAGGAACGTGAGCAGCCTGAGCCGGTTCCCTATCAACCGTTGATCGGCCCGGTGCTCCCAGCCAGCTAACCCAACTGATCGAATTACCATGCCTAAACGAACAGACATTCAGTCGATTCTTATGATCGGATCAGGCCCGATCGTCATCGGTCAAGCCTGCGAATTCGATTATTCAGGTACGCAAGCCTGTAAAGCCCTCAAAGCGGAAGGCTACAAGGTCATCCTCATCAACAGCAATCCAGCGACGATTATGACGGATCCAGAGATGGCTGATCGGACGTACATCGAACCGATTACCGTTGATGTGGTGGAGAAGGTGATCGACCGTGACCGTCCCGATGCGTTGCTCCCGACGATGGGAGGGCAAACGGCCCTGAACACCACGATGGGATTGGTGAAACGAGGGGTGCTTCAGAAATATGGGGTGGCGCTCATCGGTGCATCGGCTGAAGCGATTCATAAAGCAGAGGATCGGGAGGCCTTCAAGCAGGCAATGCAACGGATCGGTCTGCGTGTGCCGAAAAGCGGCACCGCGCACAATCGGCAGGAGGCGGCGGCCATTGTGGAGGTGGTCGGATTCCCTGCGATTATTCGCCCCTCGTTTACGATGGGCGGGACCGGCGGGAACATTGCCTATAACCGGGAAGAATTTGAGAAGCTGATTGAATGGGCGTTGGCCATGAGCCCTGTGAGCCAGGTGCTGATCGAGGAATCGGTCATCGGCTGGAAAGAATATGAGCTTGAGGTCATGCGCGATCTGAAAGACAACGTCGTGATCGTATGCCCGATTGAAAATTTCGATCCCATGGGGGTGCATACCGGAGACAGCATTACCGTGGCGCCGGCCATGACGTTGACCGACAGGGAATATCAGCGGATGCGGGATGCGGCACTTCGTATCATTCGGGAAATCGGAGTCGATACAGGCGGCTCGAACATTCAGTTCGGCGTGAACCCGGCCAACGGCGAGATGGTGGTCATCGAAATGAATCCTCGCGTATCTCGGAGTTCGGCATTGGCGTCGAAGGCAACTGGGTTTCCCATCGCGAAAATTGCCGCAAAGCTCGCAGTCGGGTACACGCTGGATGAAATCACCAACGATATTACCGGAGTGACAAAGGCGTCCTTCGAACCGGCCATCGACTATGTCGTGGTGAAGATCCCGCGATTTGCCTTCCAGAAGTTTAAGGGGGCCGATCCGACCTTGACGACACAAATGAAGTCGGTCGGGGAAGTCATGGCGATCGGGCGTACGTTCAAGGAGTCTCTCCAGAAAGCGATCCGATCCCTCGAGCTGGAACTGAATGGACTCGTGTCACGGTTTGGACTTGATCGGGGCATTCCCCCTACATTCGATCGACCGGAAGCGATCAACAAACTCAACCGGATTCTACGGACGCCGCTTCCGGAACGACTCTGGTACATCGCTGACGCCATGCGGCTAGGATTCACCAACGACGAGCTGTATGCCATCACCAAAGTCGATCCGTGGTTCTTAGGACAGGTGAAACAGGTGATCGATTTTGAGCGAACCCTTGTTGATCGTGCCGCCAATCCTAATGATGTCCTGAGCAGCGGGGTCCTCTGGGAGGCCAAAGAGCTGGGATTCTCTGATGATCGGATCGCCTTCCTGTTGGGGTGCGATGCGGCGGCGGTGTCTCGAGCGCGGATGAATCATCCGGGACGTGGCGTCACCTACAAACGAGTCGATACGTGTGCCGCGGAGTTCGAGGCGCAGACGCCGTATCTCTATTCCACGTATGGGAGGGAGTGTGAAGCGCGGCCGACCGATCGAAAGAAAGTCGTGATTCTCGGTGGCGGCCCGAATCGGATCGGGCAGGGAATCGAGTTCGATTATTGTTGTGTGCATGCCGCGATGGCGCTCCAAGAAGAAGCGATCGATACGATCATGGTGAACTGCAATCCGGAAACGGTCAGCACGGATTACGATACCTCGGACCGGCTGTATTTTGAGCCGCTCACCCATGAAGATGTCCTTAACATCGTGCATCGTGAACAGCCGCTTGGCGTGGTGTTGCAATTCGGAGGGCAGACGCCCCTGAAACTTGCCCTTCCGCTGTCGAAGGCCGGTGTCAAAATTCTGGGGACGAGTCCCGACGCGATCGATCTGGCGGAAGATCGTGAACGGTTTCGTGCACTCTTGAATAAGTTGGGATTGCGGCAAGCCGAGAGCGGGACGGCTCGATCCATTCAGGAAGCGGTCACGATTGCCGGGCAGATCAGTTACCCTGTGATGGTTCGTCCCTCCTATGTGTTGGGTGGGCGGTCCATGCAGATTGTCCATGATGAAGCCGGGCTCCTGGAGTACATGCATTCGGCCGTGAAGGCCTCGCCTAACCATCCGGTCTTGATCGATAAGTATTTGGCCGACGCCATCGAGGTCGATGCGGATGCCATCTCAGACGGCCAGACCGTCGTGGTCGCCGGAATTATGGAGCATATCGAAGAAGCCGGTGTCCATTCCGGTGATTCGGCGTGCTCCCTTCCTCCGTACACCTTGGATGCCAGCATTGTCCGCGAGATCGAGCGTCAAATGTGCATGCTGGCGTTGGAGTTGGGAGTGGTCGGGCTGATGAATGCGCAGTTTGCCGTCAAAGGGCACACGATTTATGTCCTTGAGGTGAATCCACGAGGGTCTCGAACCGTTCCGTTTGTCAGTAAGGCGATCGGCGTGCCGCTGGCAAAGTTGGCGATGAAGGTGATGATGGGACGAACTCTCAAGGAGTTGGGGTTTACCCAGGCACCGTTGCCGGAGCATTTCTCGGTCAAAGAGGCGGTGTTCCCGTTCAATAAATTTCCGGGGGTCGATGTACTCCTGGGCCCGGAAATGAAGTCGACCGGTGAGGTCATGGGTATCGACGGAGACTTTGGATGGGCTTTTGCGAAATCGCAAGCAGGAGCTGGGGCCGTGCTGCCGACGTCGGGGACCGCCTTCATCAGTGTGAAGGCATCTGATCGTCCGGCTGCGCTTGCGGTGGGTCGAGTATTGACTCAACTGGGGATGCGCATTCAGGGGACCAGCGGGACAGCAGGGTATTTACAGGAACACGGGCTTCCAGCAGAGGTCGTGAATAAGGTCACCGAAGGGCGTCCGCACATCGTCGATCATATCAAGAATGGGTCGGTGGCGCTGGTGGTCAACACGGTACGGACGGCCTCGTCTCATGTGGATTCGCTGTCGATCAGGCGAGAAGCCCTTCATAGAGGGATCCCGTATTTCACGACGATGCGAGGGGCTCATGCTGCGGCGATGGCGATCGAGGCCATCCTAAAAAAGGACCTATCGATTCGTACCCTGCAAGAGTATCATCAGGCCTAACCTGTTCAGGAGCGGATGGAGTATGCCGACACCCATTACGAAGAAAGGCTATGAGGCCTTAAAGGCCGAACTGGATCGTTTGCGCAAGATCGAACGGCCCAAAGTGATCGAAGCTATCGCGGAAGCCAGGGCGCACGGTGACCTGAGCGAGAATGCCGAATACGATGCCGCCAAGGAACGTCAGGGCTTTATTGAGTCCCGTCTGGCTGAGCTCGAAACAAAGTTGGCGGACGCTCGCGTGGTGGAAATCGCGGGGCGCACCAGCGAGACGGTGGTCTTCGGCGCGACCGTGATGGTTGTTGAACAGGAATCTCAAAGCAAAAAGCAGTACACCCTGGTCGGACAAGACGAAGCCGACATGAAGTTCAACAAGATTTCAGTCCAGTCTCCTGTCGGGCGCGCCCTGATCGGAAAACGAGTCGGCGATTTTGTCGAGGTGAAGACCCCCGTCAAGATGGTCGAATACGAGGTCGTGGAGATCAAGTTCGAGGAATGCTGACGTGCCTGAGGCACGCCCCCTCATTGCCCTGCTCACAGATTTTGGCGAGCGCGATAGTTTTGTCGCGAGCATGAAGGGTGTGATTCTGTCGATCAACCCTTCGGTTCCTATTATTGATCTCTCTCATCAGATTGCCTCTCATCAGATTCAAGAAGCCGGATATTTTCTCAAGTCTTGTTATCGGTATTTTCCTGCCGGCACGATCCATGTCGCCGTGGTTGATCCCGGCGTCGGGACTGAGCGTCGAGCGCTCCTCGTCTCCGCGGCCGGTTGGTTTTTCGTCGGCCCGGACAATGGGCTGTTCACCGAAGTGCTCGAGCTGGAAGCCGGCGCAAAAGTGTGGCAGATCAACAACCCCCAGTATCGCCTGGAGACAGCCGGGTCGACATTTGATGGCCGCGATGTGTTCGCGCCCGCTGCGGCCTGGTTGAGCAAAGGGGTTCCCCCGTCATTTTTTGGGCCGGCGGTCCACGATCCGATTCGCCGTGCCGTGGCCATGCCGATTGCACATGAGGATGTGCTGATCGGCAAGATCGTCTCGGTCGATCGCTTTGGGAATCTCATTTCCAACATTACCGCCAGGCAGGTGCGTGAATTTCGAGGGTCGATGGGACAATCCGTGGAGATTCATATCGGAACGAACATCATCAACGACCTGGTGGAAAGCTACAGCCAAGGGAGTCGTCAGAGTCCGTCGGCATTGATCAACAGCAGTGGAAGCTTGGAAATTTTTCTGCAGGAAGACAGCGCGGCGCGTTCTCTACAAGTGAGTGTGGGCGAAGAAGTTCGTCTCTGCTGACTGCCGTCAGCTCAGGGCTCTCTCGATGTGATCGCAGACGTGGTTTGCGAAGGGCAGTGAACAGGTAAAGGCTGGGGAGACCGCGTTCAGCACATGCATGGAGCGGTTGTCCCCCTCCAGAACAAAGTCCATTTCGAGTTTCTTTTTGATGATATCAAGTAGCTGGGCTCTGATTCCCGGGCGTCCCCATGTGTGATAGTTTCGCTCAACCACCCCCTCGGCGAGGACCGATGCCAGCGACACCATCTTGCTCCGTGAGTATTTTGTGATCTCCTCCATGGCCAAACGACGGAAGTCGAATCCCGCGCCGGTGAGAAGTCCAAGCCCTCGGCTCGCCACCTCCGCCAGTTCGCCGAAGTTGAAATTACTGAGCCCTTCATAGTTCTCGCGCCACAACGCCGGAATGGCGGTTGGGCCGATCTTGGCTTTTCCGTCGGCCGTGATCGTGAAGTGGACTCCCAAGAACGGGTTTCTGAGATCGGGAACAGGATAAATATTGGTCCGAATAGAACCTGGTGGTTCATCTGAATAGAGGTAAAGGCCTTTGAAGGGGAGGATCCGATACTTTTCGGAGAATCCATAGTCCATGGCAATTTTGTCCGCGTACAGTCCAGCCGCGTTGACGACGTAGCCGGCTGAGATACGGTCACGGCTCGTCTGCACTTCCCCGTTGCGTCGCCCTCGGTAGGCGGTGCCGCACTCAATCTGGACGCCCTCGCGGAGGGCATCTTGCTGCATCGCGTTGACGACATGAAGGGGGTTCACCGTCGACGTGCGGGGGGAGAAGAGCGCCCGCTGATGGGTCTTGACACGAGGCTCAATCGATTTCGCGTCCGCTTCTGTCAGGGGCTGGAGTTCAATACCATTGAGCTGTCCGCGTCGGAACAGTTCATCGAGGGAAGGCAAATCCGCCGCATCCTTCGCCACGACGAGCTTGCCGCATTTATTGAGGGGGATTCGTTTGTCCTCACAGTAGGCGGTGAGTTGCTCATTGCCAAGACGAGTAAATCTTGCTTTGAGGCTGTCCGGTGAGTAATAGAAGCCTGCGTGGAGCACGCCGCTGTTGCGCCCGCTGGCATGGGCTCCGCACGACGGTTCTTTTTCGATCAGCAGCACACGGGCATCTGTCCGGCGTCTGTGGAGTTCGCGGGCGATACTGAGGCCGATGACGCCGCCTCCAATCACGAGAAAATCGCAAGTTTGCATAGCCCGTGTGTTCTTTCTGTCGTTGTAGGTCGCAGTGGATGGACGATTAGTCGATGCGCAGAGTTTCTATGGATTCCATGAGGATTTCTACCATTTTTTTGAGCTCCTCGGTGGAGGTCGACAGGGGCGGCATGAGCACCAGGACATTGCCGATTGGTCTCAAGAGTAGTCCCTTGGTTCGAGCGATTGAAGCTACGCGGTGGCCGGACCTGGCGCTGAGCGGGAAGGGCTCTTTGGTCAGTTTGTCTTTGACCAATTCGATTCCCACCATGAAACCGCTTTGACGAATGTCACCAACTTGAGGCAACTCAGCCAGTGAAATCAACCATTGCCTCAGCAGTTTGATCTTTGGTGCGAGTCGCGCGAGCGTCTTCTCGTGACGAAAGATGTGAAGGTTGGCGAGGGCTACGGCGCAACCCAAAGGATTGCCGGTAAAACTATGGCCATGAAAGAAGGTCTTAAACTCGTCATAGGTGCCGAGAAAGCCTTGGTAGATCTCGTCCGTCGTGAGCGTTGCTGCCAGCGGCATATAGCCGCCTGTGATTCCCTTGCTGATCGCCATCAGATCCGGTGTCACTGCTTCATGTTCGCAGGCGAGCATCTTGCCGGTTCGTCCGAATCCGGTCGCCACTTCATCGGCAATCAGCAACACATCATATTTCGTGCAGAGATCACGAATTCGTTGTAAGTATCCAGCCGGCTGGGGAATCATGCCGGCCGCTGCTTGCATCAGCGGTTCGATGATGAAGCCGGCCAATTCGCGATGACGGGTTTTCAGAATCTGTTCAATCGGGTCGATGCAGGCCAGCTTGCACGCAGGATGGGTCAGATTCAGAGGACATCGGTAACAATAGGGCGGTTCGGCCTCCAGGGTTGGAAACAACAGCGGTTTAAACCGAGAATGGAACAACGCAATGTTCCCGACACTGACGGCGCCGATGGTGTCTCCGTGATAGGCGAGTTTCAGGTGGAGAAACGTATTCTTGGGGCCGGCCTCCGGATGCCGCTGCTGCCAATATTGGACGGCCATTTTCAGCGCAATCTCCACCGCCGTGGAGCCATTGTCGGAGTAGAAGACCCGCGAGAGCCCCTTTGGTGCAATGCGAATCAACTCGCGGGCCAGTTCTATGGCCGGTGGATTGGAGAGGCCCAGGAACGTCGAGTGGGCGATGTTGTCGAGCTGCTGCTTGAGCGCACGGTCGAGGACGGGGTGGCGATGGCCATGCAGGTTGACCCAGATGGACGAGGTACCGTCGAGATACTTCTTGCCCTCCGTATCGATGAGGTAGGAACCCTTGCCTCGCTCAATGATCAGCGGGTCTTCCTGTTCCCACTCCTGCATCTGGGTAAACGGATGCCAGAGGTAGCGACGATCCCAATCTTTCAGCTGCTTCGTGGAGGGTTGTCGGGCCATGACCGTATGGAGCCATCAGGCAACTGCGGCGATGAGATACTCTAGTGATCAGCGATTGACTCTTGACGAATGCCGCTCGACGCGATGGCGTGTGATTATAGGTGGGGGGTGATCTCTTTGACAACTTCTGAGGCAGTTACTATAATGGATCGATTTTCACGAATGGGCTAGGATTTGCAAAGCCTTATACGCAATTTTTCCATAATCGCTCATATCGATCACGGCAAATCAACCCTCGCTGACCGGTTCCTCGAAGCTACTGGCGCAGTCACTGCTCGAGAGGCGAAAGACCAGATCCTGGATGCCATGGATCTCGAGCGGGAACGTGGCATTACGATCAAGGCCCACGCAGTGGCGATTCGGTACAAGGCTCGGGATGGGAAGACGTATGCCCTGCATTTGATCGATACGCCGGGGCACGTCGATTTTACCTATGAGGTCTCGCGAAGCCTTGCCGCCTGCGAGGGAGCGCTCTTGCTCGTCGATGCCACGCAGGGGGTGCAGGCGCAGACCATTGCCAATGTCAATCTGGCGATGGCCAATAACCTGACCATTATCCCGGTCATCAATAAGATCGATCTGGCGAGCGCGGATGTCGAGGGGACGAAACAGTCGATCTCGGAAGTGTTGCAGCTTGAAGCGGACGATGCCTTACCGATCAGCGCCAAAGAGGGCAAAGGCGTGCCGGAAGTCTTGGAGGCGATCATTGCGCGGGTTCCACCTCCATCAGGAGATCCGCAGGCCCCTCTCAAGGCACTTATTTTTGATTCCTGGTTCGATAACTATCAGGGTGTGATCGTGTTGACGCGTGTGGTTGACGGCTCCATACGGCCTGGCATGAAGATCACAGTCATGTCGAACAATCGCACGTTTGAAGTCATGGAAGTCGGCTGTTTTGCTCCGAAGCGTACCAAGAAGACGGAACTACTGACCGGCGAGGTGGGCTATCTCTGCGCCAATATGCGGGAAGTGGCGGACGTCAAAATCGGTGATACATTGACCGATGCCGTGACGCCAACCGTCGCGCCGTTTCCAGGGTATAAAGAGGTCAAGCCGTTGGTATTCTGCGGGCTCTATCCGACCGATACGGCGAGGTATGAAGACTTGCGGGATGCGTTGGTCAAACTTCGGCTGAACGATTCCTCCTTTGCCTACGAACCGGAAACGTCCTTGGCCTTGGGGTTTGGGTTTCGCTGCGGGTTCCTTGGCCTGCTGCACATGGAGATCATTCAGGAACGGCTTGAACGTGAGTACAATTTGACGCTCCTCACCACGGCTCCCACCGTCGTGTATCGTGTGATGACGACCAAAGGTGAGGTGTTGGAAGTCATGAATCCATCACAGCTTCCTCCACCAAGCAGTATTGAGTCATTCGAGGAGCCGTTCATTCTCGCCTCGGTCATCACGCCCGAGCGGTATATGGGCGCTATTCTCCAGCTCTGCCAAGAGCGGCGCGGGATTCAGCGCAGTCTGCAGTTTCTCGATCCCACGCGCGTCATGATCAGCTATGAACTGCCGCTCAACGAAGTCATTCTCGATTTTTACGATAAACTCAAGTCGCGCACGCAAGGCTATGCGTCGCTGGACTACGAGCTGATCGGCTATCGGGAATCTGATCTCGTCAAAATCGACATTTTATTGAACGGCGAAACGGTCGATGCCTTGTCGTTTATTACGCATAAAGACCGTTCGGTGCAGCGTGGACGTCAACTCGCTGAGAAAATGAAGGAATTGATTCCTCGGCAGATGTATGAGATCGCCATTCAGGCGGCTATCGGGAGTAAGATTATCGCCCGCGAAACGATCGGGGCCATGAAGAAGAATGTCCTTGCAAAGTGTTATGGTGGCGATATCACGCGAAAACGGAAATTGCTCGAAAAGCAGAAGGAAGGAAAGAAGCGCATGAAAGCGGTCGGCAGTGTTGAAGTGCCGCAGGAAGCCTTCCTGGCAATTTTGAAAGTTGGAGAAGAATGAGCCCTGACCCGAACCGCAGAAACTTGGAAAACAAGATGTCCGGTTCTTCGCAGGGCGGGGACGAGGTATCACTGTCTGGCTCGAAGCTCACAGATAATGCGGACCGGACAGCTCGGAAGTCTCTCGTCCGGGAATATGCAGAAGCGATCATCGTGGCAATGTTGCTGGCGTTCGCCATCCGTGTGTTTGTCGTGCAGGCCTTCAAGATTCCGTCGGGATCCATGATTCCGACGCTGCTGATCGGCGATCATATCTTAGTCAGCAAACTGTCCTATGGCTTGCAGTGGCCGACGGATTGCCAGATGCAATGGAATTTCCCGCCGGTCAATTGCTATACCTCCAAGACGGTGGTGGAATTCGGGAAGCCGCAGCGCGGCGATATTATTGTGTTTCGATTTCCTGAAGATGAAGAAAAAGATTTCATCAAGCGGATCGTTGGACAACCCGGGGATACCGTCCAGATTCGGAATAAAACGGTGCTCGTGAACGGGCAGCCGCTTGATGACAAAGCCTTTACCCAACGTATTGATCCCGGCATTATCGACAGTTCGGTAACTCCTCGTGATAATTTTGGGCCGGTGACGGTGCCAGAAGGATCCTATTTCGTGATGGGCGACAATCGCGATCAAAGTCTGGACAGTCGGTTCTGGGGTTACGTCCGTGAGGAGAAAATCCGCGGCAAAGCGTTCCGTATCTATTGGTCCTGGAATGGCCAGGGAAATTGGACGGAGTGGGTGCGTTGGGAACGATTCGCCAAAGCCATTCAGTAAAAACATTCGGCGGTGTCTCAATCCCCCAAGCGAAATCGGCTGGGAGGAATGAGCCCCTGTCTCCCAAAACCCTCCGTGGGTATCTCCAACGATTTCCACAGGCCTCTGTCCTCGTCGTCGGCGACTTGATCCTTGATCACTATGTCATGGGTCGAGTGAGCCGGATCTCTCCGGAAGCGCCGGTACCGGTCGTCCATGTCCAATCCGAATCGCTACGGCTCGGCGGCGCGGCCAACGTGTTTAACAACATCCTGGCACTGGGTGGGAAGGCCGATCTCTGCGGGGTGATCGGGTCCGATGAAAGCGGCCGCCTCCTCATGAAGGAGCTCGGCGGCACACGATCCGGCCGCGGGGGCGTGGTGATCGACCCTGATCGCCCGACGACCAGAAAAAGCCGGGTGATCGCGCATCACCAGCAGATCGTCCGGTACGATGTCGAAGGAAGGCACGAGCTCAAGGCGACGCTGCAACGGCGTATTCTGCACTATGTCGAATCGCGGCTACGGGAACTGACGTGCGTAGTGGTCTCCGACTATGCCAAAGGCGTGATTTCTGCGGGTTTGATGTCGGAACTGACCAGGCTCGCCGCCTTGCGCAACGTTCCCGTCATTGTCGATCCCAA
>DCZN01000030.1:0-1020 GCA_002331625.1 Nitrospira sp. UBA2083
TGATGGAGATCCCGGCGGTTCCACGTGGGAAACTTTCCGTGAAACCGGAAACCTTCCGGCTCATCAAAGACGCGCTTGCTGATGTGGTCACGAAAGGAACGGCGACGAGGGCAAAATCCTCGCTGGTGACGATTGGGGGCAAGACCGGTACGGCGCAGGTGGCCGCCCTCCGTACGGGACCCGAGGAAAATATTCCCAAGAAATTCAGAGATCATGCGTGGTTCGTGGCCTTTGCTCCGGTGGACTCGCCCAAGATCGCGGTCGCGGTGCTTGCAGAGCACATGGGACACGGGGGAGCCGCGGCGGCTCCGCTTGCCAAGGAAGTGATTGAAGCCTTCATGAAGCTGACGCCTCAGGTACCCGAGGTCACCTCGGAGCTGTTTCGGGTCGATGGGCGAGGCCGTTCCACAAGAAACTCATGATTGATCGGTTGACTGAACATCGCGGGCTCGATAGTTTCGACATTCGTTTTGTCATGCTCATTCTCGCTATCCTGGGAATCGGGGTGCTCTCCATTTACAGCGTGACGCATGGCCAGCACGGTGTCGGGACACCCTTTTACCTCAAACAGTTGATGTGGATCGGTTTAGGGGCTGCGGCTTTCCTCATCATGTGGGCGTCGGATTACCACCATCTCGCGCGTTTTGCCTATCCCGCCTATGCCGTGATCTTGCTGCTGCTTGTTTTTGTCTTATTCGAGGGACGAACGAGTAAAGGAGCCCAGCGATGGATCGCACTGGGTCCATTGAGTTTTCAGCCGTCCGAGTTCGCAAAGCTCATTCTTATCCTGGTGTTGGCACATTACTATTCGAAAGCGCCTCGGGCAGGGTGGTTGCAGCGGGTTATCGTACCGGGGTTTCTGATGCTGCCGGGCCTGCTCCTCATCTTGAAACAGCCGGACTTAGGGAGTGGGCTGAGTTTTGTCGCGGTGTACGCGGCCATGCTTCTGATGGTGGGAGTTCGTTCGCAAGCCTTAGGGGTTATTTTATTGTTCTCCATCATGCTGTTCCCGTTTGCGTG
>DCZN01000030.1:1129-8917 GCA_002331625.1 Nitrospira sp. UBA2083
CAGCGCATTATGGCGTTCGTCGACCCAGGCTACGATCCGGGGGGAAAGGGGTATCACGCCCTGCAGTCGAAAATCGCGATCGGGTCCGGCGAATTGCTGGGCAAGGGACTCTATGGCGGGACCCAAAGTCAACTCAAGTTTTTACCGGAAGGCCATACCGATTTTGTGTTCGCCGTCTTCGCGGAAGAATGGGGATTTCTCGGTGTGCTGGTGTTGCTGACGTTATTTGTCGGGTTGATTTGGCTCTCGCTGGAAATTGCCTCCAAGGCGAAGGATCAGCTCGGGGCGTTGCTCGCGGTCGGGATCGTGGCGATGCTCTGTTTTTGTGTCGTGGTCAATATTGGGATGACGGCGGGGATGTTTCCGATCGTCGGCATTCCATTGCCCTTGGTCAGTTACGGGGGCAGCGCCACCATGATGACGATGGCATCGTTAGGCTTGCTGCTCAACGTCAAACGCAAGCGGTTGAGCTTATTCTACTGAACCAACACTGGGCAGGCCGCACACGCACGGCTGCTGTTCGGAGAACATGTTGTCTCGAAATTCAGAGAGCCGAGACGTGGAATGAGGCGTCGATCCGGGCCTAAGCCCGCATCAACGGCTTCCCACAGGCCCTGTTGGACTCGAGAGAAAAGGAGTCGGTATGGGAAATGAAATTGCGATAACGATCGCACGAGAAGAAACTCGTGTGGCCGTGCTTGATGGCGGAGTCGTCACTGATTTGTTCGGCGACCGAGCCAAGCACAAGGATTTTGTCGGAAATATCTATAAAGGGCGAGTCGCGAAAGTCTTGCCGGGCATGCAAGCCGCATTCGTGGATATTGGCCTGGAAAAAGCAGCCTTCATGCATGTCTCAGATCTCTTGGTGGACGCTGAGCCCGGCGATATGTTGGTTGAGGATGAAGAAGACGACAAGGACTCCGATATGCTTCGACCGAAACGCCAGAGCGCGAAGCCCATCGAACAGCTGTTGAGCGAGGGGCAAGAACTGATGGTGCAGATCTCCAAGGGTCCGATCGGCACCAAAGGGTCACGCGTCACGACCTATGTCTCCCTTCCTGGGCGGTATCTGGTGTTCATGCCGACTGTCGACCATATCGGTGTGTCCCGGCGAATTCCACGGGATGAAGAGCGGGCACGATTAAAGGAGATCATGCGTCGTGTTCGACGCCAAGGTTGTGGCTATATCGTTCGGACCGTGAGCGAAGGCGTGAAAGAAGATGAACTGAAATCGGACGTCGACTTTTTGCACGTCCTCTGGCAGGACATCCTCACCAAGCGGGAACAGTTGCCAGCTCCCGCCTTGCTCCATTCGGACTTGAGCCTCAGCTTTCGTGTGGTCCGAGACCTGTTCGGGAAGAAAGTGGACCGCCTGTGGATCGATTCCCGTGGGGAGTACGACGCCATTCGGAATTTTGTCCAGCGATTCTCCCCCGAGCAGACTTCGCGGATTCATTTTTATGACAAGGATGAGCCGTTGTTCGACCACTTGGGAGTCGAACAGGAAATCGCACGGGCCATGAGCCGGAAGGTGTGGCTGAAGTCGGGCGGCTATCTTGTGATCGATCATACCGAAGCGATGACCGTCATCGACGTCAATACGGGGCGGTTCGTCGGGAAACGTGACCAAGAAGAGACCATTCTGCGGAACAATCTTGAGGCAGCCAAGGAGGTCGCGTATCAGCTCAAGCTGCGCGGAATCGGCGGGATCATCATCGTTGATTTCATCGATATGGAGCGGGAAAAGAATCGCGATAAGGTCTACCATGCATTGGTGGATGCCATGGCGGCGGACAAAGCACGGACCAGAATCTCGCGGATTTCAGATCTGGGGTTGATCGAGATTTCCCGTGAACGTGTCCGAGAAGACCTCTTACGGTCGCTGTCGGAGCCCTGCCGGTACTGCGAAGGTCGAGGCTATACAAAATCTCCGACCACCGTGGCTTACGAAATCTTTCGCGAGATCAGACGAATTGAACCGTCGGCCGACCAACAACGGATCATCGTGGGTACCCATCCGACGGTCGCCGAATTGCTTCAAGATGAAGAGCGTCAGAGTGTAGAAACGCTGGAACGCGATTGCTCAGCAAAAATCATCGTCACGCCGGACAGTCAGCTGCATCTCGAACAGTATGATTTGGTTGTGCTCTAGCATCGGGCCGTGTCGGTATAGGCACTCCGTCCCGGTCGTCCGCCGTGTGGGCTGAACCCGTTGTGTTATGGGTGAGCCTTCTCCTCCGAATCCGGACACATCATGGATGACGCCACACTGACCTCCTGGCTCACGCTGCAAGCAATTGACGGGGTCGGGGATCGGACGCTGTTAAAACTCATTCATGCCTGTGGGTCTCCTGCTGTCGTTCTAACCGCCACCATAGATGAGCTGCTTCACGCGGGTTGTACGCAGGAATTGGCCGAATCTATCCGGCGCGGTCCTGCTCCTGAGATTTCAAAACATATCGATCGCCAGGTCAAGCTTGTTGGGCGCCTCAAGATCCAAACCGTCACGCTCTTTGATCGGTGGTATCCTATTCGGTTGAAGATGATTGCTGACCCACCGCCGCTGTTGTATGTAAGCGGAAAGCTCTTCCCTCAGGACGATGTGGCGGTGGCGATTGTCGGGGGACGACGGGCCACTCACAGCGGGCGAATGATTACGGAAGAAATTGCGCGCGAGCTTGCCGAATGTGGCGTGACGATCGTGAGTGGCTTGGCGCGGGGAATCGATGCGGCCGCACACCGTGGCGCGCTTTCAGGTATGGGACGCACGATTGCTGTGCTGGGGTGCGGCCTTGATCGGACCTATCCGTCCGAACATCATGCGCTGCGCCGACAGATCGAATCACATGGAGCGGTCATCACAGAACTCCCGATCGGTTCCGCTCCGCACAGTCATCATTTCCCACGGAGAAATCGGATCATCAGCGGGCTCTCGCTGGGGGTGCTGGTCAGCGAAGCGGCGACGAACAGTGGGTCGTTGATTACGGCAAAACTGGCACTGGAGCAAGGCCGAGAAGTCTTTGCGGTACCTGGCTCAATCAAAGAAGAGGCCTGCCGCGGATCCAATCGGCTGATCAAAGAGGGAGCCAAACTGGTCGAGGGAGCGCGCGAGATCCTTGATGAGGTGCTTCCTCAAATTGATGTGCGCCAGCGGGCCACACTGCATCTCGACGGAACCACGGCGGGTGAGCCGGCTCCGTTGAGAAGCCAAGACGCGGTCGTGTATGACGCCTTATCCTATGAACCACGCGCGATCGATGCCGTGATCGAGGACACGGGACTAAGCGCGGGACAAGTTGTTGCCACACTGCTTTCGTTGGAGTTGAGCGGACGCATCCGCCAATTGCCGGGACAGCACTACATTCGTCTCTGACATCAGCATGGGGTCATATCCAGAGCCAGCCCTGAACCGCGCAGTGAATGATGGAGGCGCTCCGGAAGCCTCGGGATACATGTCGGTACCGTTGTGATCATCTTTGGTTCCTAACATCCTATTGAGTGGTGCTGACTGCCATTCTAGTTGCACGAATCTCCGATATTTGGTACGGATGATACATTCTTGAGGTGGCCGGAGTTCTTATGGCAAAAAATTTGATCATCGTTGAGTCCCCGACGAAGGCGAGGACGATCACAAAATATTTGGGCCGTGGCTATACCGTCATGGCCTCGGTAGGGCATATCAAGGATCTGCCGACCAGCAAACTGGGCGTGGATCTCGAGAACGATTTTGAGCCGCAGTACGTCACGATCAAGGGCAAATCGAAGGTACTGTCTGAAATCAAAAAGAAGGCCGAGGAGGCTGACAAGATATTTCTGGCGCCCGACCCTGATCGTGAGGGGGAGGCCATTGCCTGGCACATCGAGCAAGAGTTGCTCGGAAAATCAAAAAAGAAGAAAAAAGACGGAAAGATTTTTCGTGTGCTGTTCAATGAAATCACGGAATCTGCGATCAAGCGCGCGCTTCAGTCACCGGGTGAGATCGACATGAAGCTTGTGAACGCCCAACAGGCTCGCCGCGTGTTGGATCGCATCGTCGGCTATCAGGGCAGCCAGTTACTCTGGAATAAAGTCCGCCGTGGCCTGAGTATGGGACGCGTCCAGTCGGTCGCGATGCGGCTGATTTGCGAACGCGAAGCCGAACGGGAAGCTTTTCGTGCCGAGGAGTACTGGTCGATTATCGCGCTATTGGCCGGTGCCAATCCACCGGCCTTTGAGGCGAAACTCCATAGCATCAACGGCGGAGAGGCCTCGATTGAAAATGCCGAGCAGGCCGGCCGGATCGTCGAGGACGTTCAAGGCAAGACCTTCGTCGTGCAATCAATCGAGCGACGCGAAAAGAAGCGTAACCCTGTTGCCCCGTTCATTACCAGTCGATTGCAGCAGGAAGCCTCTCGCAAACTGCACTTCTCGCCCAAGAAAACGATGACGCTGGCGCAGCAGTTGTATGAAGGAATCGAAATCGGCACTGAGGGGGCGACCGGGTTGATCACCTATATGAGAACCGACTCGCCACGCATCTCCAATGAGGCGATGGCGGATGCGCGCGAGGTGATCCAGTCGCGATTTGGAGCAGGCTATCTTCCTGCGACGCCGAATGTCTACAAGACGTCGAAGGCAGCGCAGGAAGCGCATGAAGCGATCCGTCCGACCTCTGCGGGACGCGACCCGGAGTCCATCCGTCGGTATTTGGATCACGATCAGTACAATCTCTACAAGTTGATCTGGAATCGATTTATTGCGTCGCAGATGGTGCCGGCGATTTTGGATGTCACCCGCATCGATTCGTCACCCGCAGACACTCAGGAGCACTACATTTTCCGCTCCACCGGAACCGTCGTGAAGTTCCCCGGGCACACGATTGTCTACATGGAAGGGGTTGAGAAGGACGCTCCGTCGCAGAAGCCGAAAGGCGATCAGGAGGCCGATGACGATGAACGTCAGCTCCCGGCTCTTTCCGAAGGGGAACGATTGCGACTGGTCGAGCAGGAAGGGCAGACGGTTTCCGGTATGTTGTCGAAGCAACATTTCACCCAGCCGCCGCCCCGGTACAATGAAGCGCTCCTGATCAAGGAGCTGGAAGAAAAAGGCATCGGGCGGCCGTCGACCTATGCCGCCATTATCTCCACGATTCAAGATCGCAAGTATGTGGAAAAGACCGAAGGGCGGTTGGTCCCGACGGAAACCGGCAAAACCGTGAACGATTTCTTACTGAAGGGCTTTCCGCAGCTCATCAATGTCGACTTCACCTCTCAGCTGGAAGAACAGTTGGACGAAGTCGAAGAGGGAAACAAACAGTGGGTGGCGGCGGTGCGAGATTTTTATATGCCGTTCACGCAGGAAATGGAGCGGGCAAAGACCATTCCCGGGCCCAAAGATACGGTCGAACCGCCGACCGATATTCCGTGCGAGAAGTGCGGACGCATGATGGAGATCAAGTGGGGACGGAACGGGAAATTTCTCGCTTGTCCGGCATACAAGGACGATCCGCCCTGCAAAAATACGCAAAATTTTGAAAAGCTGCCGGACGGCACGATCAAAATCGTCCCCAAGGAGGAAATCACCACTGATCAGGTTTGTGACAAATGCAGCAGTCCGATGGTCGTGAAGACCGGTCGTTTCGGGAAGTTCATTGCCTGTTCCGCGTATCCCCAGTGCAAGATGACGAAACCGCTGGCGATCGGTGTCAAATGTCCTCAGCCGGACTGCGGCGGCGATCTCGTGCAGAAACGGACCAAGAAGGGGCGTTCGTTTTTTGCCTGCAGCAAATATCCCACGTGCGAGTATGCCCTCTGGGACCGTCCGGTGCCCAAAGCCTGTCCCACCTGCCAGGCCCCCTTTCTGGTGGAGAAAGTCAGCAAGCAGGACGGCCGGAGCGTCCAATGCCGCAACCAAGAGTGCGGCTACCGCGAAGCGGGGTGACGCGTTACGGTTTCACCTTCTACTCCATCCATCACCTTCTTTCCTCCTCATGTGATCACGGGTCAGCTCGAAGGTCCACCAGGTTCTCGTGTATTCATGGTGACAGAGGGGCATGCCGTAGCGGCTTGTTGAGCCGCTCCACACGCCATGGTGGGATCTCACGCATGATGAAACTGGTCCGATGTTGGACAGGTGTGATGCTCTTCTGTGGGGGGCTGGTCTGGTGTTCACCGGCTGCGGCCGAAGAGCGATCCTCGACCCTAATTGGAAGACAGATTGTCGGCCTGATCGTCGGCGGCATGCTCCCGGTCCGAGTGTTGGAGTCGCAGTCCTCTAAGTTAAACGGGGTGGCCGTCCATCCCTCATGGCACATCGCATTGACCGATCCAATCGGCAACCAATGGTGGAGTGGTTCGATTGCGCTGGGCGTTGAAGCGGCGTTGCTGGGAATCACGCAACCAACCGGAGCCTATGGTATCGGGTTTACGCCGAAGATCGTCTATACCCTTACCTCATTCGGCCGGGTGAAGCCCTATGTAGAAGGTGGTGGCGGCCCGCTCTGGACGAATTTTGACGGCCGTCTTCCTGAACAAGGGTCGGATTTCAATTTTCTCGTCTGGGGCGGTGCAGGGGCGAGCTATGAGCTGACCGCACAGTGGTCGCTTAATGCTGGAGTCCGTATCAGCCACATCTCCAACGGTGGCACCGATAGCCAGAACGGTGGGCTCAATTACCTGCTGCCGTTCGCGGGGGTCTCCGCGAAGCTCTTCTAAGTTATCTACGCTATACAGATAATCAAATAGATCTGGGCTTGTTGGGTCGCTGCCTGTACTCTGGAGAGGGTTGCACTAGAGATTCCGGCGTAAGTTTTGGGGATATGCCGGTTACGGAGTCGCGATGAACGGAGGTATCTTGCGAGATGTTTATCCTTCGAGTGTGTGCGGTGGCGGCATTAGTGGGTATGGGGTTGGCATGGCTGTCACCGGTTTTGGCCGGGGAATCATCTGCGGGAATGGTGGGGAAACAGACTGCCGGAGTGGTCGTCGGTGGGATGTTGCCGGTGCGGCTGACGGATGGGCAATCGTCCAAGCTGAACGGAGTGGCCGTGCATCCCTCATGGCAAATGACGATGACGAATCCGAGCGGCAATGAGTGGTGGAGTGGTTCGATCGCATTGGGAGTCGAGATGGCTCTGTTCGGGATTGCGGAGCCGACCGGTGCCTTTGGTGTGGGATTCACACCAAAGGCGGTCTATACGTTCATTTCGTTCGGTCGGCTGAAGCCGTATATTGAAGGCGGTGGCGGTCCGCTCTGGACGAATTTCGAAGGGCGGATCCCCGAGCAAGGTTCGGATTTCAATTTCCTCGTCTGGGGTGGGGCCGGGGCAAACTATGATCTGACCACACGATGGGCCTTGAACATTGGGGTCCGTTTCAGTCACATCTCCAACGCCGACGCCGCTACTCCAAACGGCGGTGTCAATTTCCTGCTGCCGTTTGTCGGTCTCACCGCGAAGCTCTTCTAAGAGAACCTATAGGAATTTGTTCCACCAATCATTTACGGCTCGAAACATTTTTACAGCCGTACGGTCACGGCTTTCACTTCGGTATAGAGCTCCAGCGCATCATGGCCCATTTCACGGCCCCATCCTGATTGCTTGTATCCTCCGAACGGCAGCGCCGCGTCAAAGATGTTGTAGCAGTTGATCCAGACCGAGCCCGCACGCAGTTGAGCGGCGATGCGGTGAGCCTTGCCGACATCGCGAGTCCAGACTGCGGCAGCCAAACCGTACATGGAGTCGTTCGCGACCGGAAGCACTTCCTCGACATCCGTAAACGGCACCGCGCAGACGACCGGCCCGAAGATTTC
>DCZN01000030.1:9126-9254 GCA_002331625.1 Nitrospira sp. UBA2083
GGCCCGACCTTGATCTTCTTCGCATCCTCGGCGACTCCTTCGACCACCTTCTCAAAAATGCCTTTTTCCACGAAGAGGCGAGATCCGGCACAGCAGCACTGCCCGTGGTTGAAAAAAATCGCGCTGGA
>DCZN01000030.1:9607-14810 GCA_002331625.1 Nitrospira sp. UBA2083
GCCATCAGCAGCGGAAAATTCCAGGGAATGACTTGTGCCACGACACCGACCGGTTCGCGCAAGGTGTAGGCGAGATACTGAGCCCCAGGCGTATAGGGTACCGAAATGGGGATGGTGTTCCCCTCGAGTTTTGTGGCCCATCCCGCCATGTACCGGAAGTGATCCACGGCCAGCGGCACATCCGCCGCACGCGCCACACCGACCGGTTTCCCGTTATCGAGGGACTCCAGCTGCGCGAATTCTTCCAGATGTGCTTCGAGGAGGTCGGCAAGCTTCCAGATCAACCGTCCCCGTTCAGATGTGGTGAGTTTGCGCCAGGGGCCGCTTTCAAACGCCGTCCTTGCAGCAGAGACGGCCCGGTCCACGTCGGCACGAGCGCCCTCTGCGACTTGAGCAAGCACCTCACCCGTGGATGGGTTGTAAGTTGGAAATGTTTTCCCTGAGACGGCCCCGACCCAACGGCCACCGATCAACATCTTCCGGGGTGTGCTGACGAAGCTTCGAACGTGCTGATGCATGGGAACTTCAGCAGTTGTGGCGCTCATGACGGTCCTCCTTGGCTGAAATCACTGAGTGATCGACTCAGATTCGTGGAATAGAAAGCAGCGTAATTTAATTATACAGGAACGAACATGCCATGGGTGTAGAGTGTCGCAATTCAGCGTCGCAAGTAACAACGCGCTGGGCTCGGTTGGCTATACAAGAAAGACTTTCTTCGTCTTATTAATAGGCGTCACACGAGAACCGCTGGTTGGAAGCAAGTCTGATAGGATGCGGTGATGAGCCACCAACCAGCCACGGCTGCACCGCGGCAAGCGGCAGTCCTTTTTATTCTCATCACCGTCCTGCTCGACATGTTGTCGTTCGGCATCATCATTCCGGTCCTGCCGAAACTCGTCGAGGAATTTTTCTACGGTGATACGGCGAAGGCAGCGGTGCTCTACGGACTGATGGGGACCGCTTGGGCCTTCATGCAGTTCTTCTGTTCGCCGATCCAGGGAGCGCTGTCTGACCGGTTCGGGCGACGACCGATCGTCCTGCTATCCAACTTAGGGTTAGGCCTCGACTACATCGTGATGGCACTTGCGCCGAACGTGACCTGGCTCGTCGTGGGCCGAATCATCTCCGGGATAGCCTCCTCTAGCTTCAGCACTGCCGGCGCCTACATCGCCGATGTCACACCACCGGAACAGCGCGCGGCGGCGTTCGGCAAGATCGGCATGGTCTTCGGGCTTGGTTTTATTATCGGTCCGGCCTTGGGCGGTTGGCTTGGTGCAATCGATCCCAGATTGCCGTTCTGGGGCGCAGCAGCGCTCAGTCTCATGAACGCTGGTTACGGCTACTTTGTGCTTCCGGAATCTCTATCGCTAGACAAACGGATGCCGTTTTCCTGGGCGCGGGCCAATCCGGTCGGCTCGCTCGTGCTCCTCCGTTCGCACCATGAACTCTTCGGTCTCGCGACTGTCGCGTTCTTTGGTTACCTGGCCCATGCAGTGCTGCCGAGCGTCTCGGTCTTGTACATGGGGTATCGCTACGGTTGGGGACCGGCGAGTGTAGGACTGATGATGGCGGGCGTCGGCCTTGCGGCGATGATCGTGCAAGGTGGACTGATCCGTCCAATCACGGCGAGGGTTGGCGAACAGCGGACGCTCTTGCTCGGGTTGAGTTGTGGAGCGATCGGTTTCTCCGTCTATGGCATCGCACCAGAAGGCTGGATCTTCTGTCTCGGTATTCCCGTGATGGCCTTCTGGGGACTCGCCGGCCCGGCGAATCAAGCGCTCATGACCCGCCACATCAGCAGTTCAGAACAGGGCCAACTACAGGGCGCTATCGCCAGTATCAACGGCATGACCGGCATGCTTGGCCCGACCCTCTTCACCCAGACCTTCGCCTTCTTTATCCGACCCAATTCCCCACTCAGCCTTCAGCACTCAGATCTCAGTACTTCCGTACAGTTTCCCGGCGCGCCGTTCATCCTAGCCTCACTCCTGCTGCTCAGCGCCGCCGTGATTGCATGGCGGACGACAAAAGCCGGTAGGCCATAAACAAGCTGTGTCAGCTGAGCTTGGTGAGGTGCATTTGGCGTACGTAATGGCTTTAAAAGACTTTCCACCTCCTTATCCTTTTGAGCAAGTCACGGGCTATCCCGATGTACTCATTCCGATCCACCGGTTGAAGAAACAGATACAGCGTAGTCTGCTGCTGGCTGGGTGCGACCCAGTGGTCTAATGGCCTTCGCTCCAATCCTTCGCGCTAATCCCTCAAGAAATCTGAACGATCACCGGTCGCTCATTGAGAGAGCGCCGATCTTTTTGCTCGGGAAGCTCGTGGCCCGGAAGTTGCTCCTTCTGAATGGTGCGAGGTCTTCGATGATGCGGTTGCTCTTACATAAGCTGGGACACCTGATGGTCCTTGGCGCCAGAACAACGGTCCAAATTGGAATGACCCTGTTTCTGACGAAACAGTTAATCCTGCGAGACTGGTTTGAGAAGGCGATCTCGTAAAGTCAATACTCGTACCAGACACTCTTTCAGTACGAATTTTTGTGTGCGTTTGATTGGGCCACGTATAAGGCGATCAGAAAGGGTTTCGCAGAGGCCTTTCAAGCGGAGGTTGGCAGCCAAAGTTCGAACTAGAAGCCTTCAGGCAAAGGAGGACCCCCAATGACGACATCTAAGCATTTCATGGCAGTTTGCGTTGGTTTGGCAGCATGGTCTTGGTTCACCGTGGGTGCAAATGGGCAGGAGGGGCAACCCACGCCACCTCAAGATACCAGCCGTCCAGCCGCTGTCGTGTCGACGAGCGACATTCCCTGGCATGACTTAACGTGGGTGGAGCGACGTTACAAGGTCGAAGCGATGCGCTTCAAGGCGCGGGATGAGAGCGGCATCGACTGGTGGGGCAGCGACGAAGTGATGGTCGGGACCTTCGATGCAAAAGGCCATACGACCTCCAGCGAGATCGATGATATCGATTCTGGCAACACTCACCACTTTGACCCCGTGAAGAGTTGTATCCTTGCGGTGCGTCCCGGAGAAGTTGTTCTCGGCAAGACCTCGCTGTGCACCGATGTCGGTGAGCCTGCGCCACTGAATTTTCAAGTCGAACTATGGGAGAAAGACATCTCCTTTGGATTCTGTAGCACGCTTATTGGGTCGGAGCACCATTTCACAAGGCACTGTCTGCAAGATAGCAACGATGACTTCCTCGGCCATGCCCAGATGGACCTCTCCATCCAGGAACTCGAAACGGCCTTGCCGCAGGTCGGCGATCAGCGTATCGAAACCGTCGTGCTGAACCCTTGCAGAGGCGCCGATGTGTGCGACGTGACGTATGGTCCAGACTACAGCTTCACCTACCGCATTACGCGTTTGCCGGACGCGCAGGGGGGACTCCACGGGGTGCTCGACGAGGCGATGCGCAAGATTGGCGCACGCTCTGAACTGGAAGCAATTGCCGCCGGGTTACGGGCCTTACGTGCGCCGAGCCCGCGCAAGGTTGAGTCGGAAGCAGATGCGGCGCCTCTCAAGCATTGATATAGCTCACTGAGTCTATGGGATCTGACATGACTTATGACCTACTTACGGCGGCGACGTGTCTCTGTTAGAGCAGGAGGAAGACTAAGGGACAAGCTGCATAATCAAAAAGCCTCGTCCTGTGTGTCCGCTGCCTAGGGGATGTGGGCGGTGCGCTTGGTAGGAGAAGACGCTGTCGATTCTCTCTGTGTGCGCCGACGGCCACATCTTACGTTGGTTTAATGCACTGGTCGAAGGTATGACGAACACACGGATCTATTTCTGTTAGTGGCCTCCCGCCGCTCCTTGCCACAGCATGTCGTACCCCAGCTCTTTCGTCTCCGAACACATGGTCGCCAGCTTCGTGAACTTTTTCTTAAAGATGTCGTTCGCATGGGAGCGTTCGTGTGCGTCGTATGAACGCCAATAGGTGACGATCACATAGTGGTTGTCGGCGGTGCTGGATGTTGAGAGCGAACCCTCGGTGGACACGAAGCCGGAGAATTTGAACACTTGTCCGGCGATGAATCCGCCTTTGTCCCCTCCGTAGGTTACTTTGACCACAGCACAGAGTTCTCCAACAGCCATCTCCACCTCCTCAAAGGTGACGCCAGGCTTGAGCGTGACGATGTTGAACAGCATTTTGGCTCCAAATGGAACGGTGATGGGTCCGAACATGGATACCCTCCTGGGTTACTCGCCTTTGTACCGCTCTCGATTTCTTAAAGAAAGCCTCTGATGGTAGACGTTGTCCAGCATGGTTCGACCAGTCTTCTAGATGGTCTATTGTTTATGAGATTGCGTCAACAAAAAGCGATCGTGCGGTGGTTGGGATGAGTCGGCTGTCGAGCTATCGAACTCAAGGAGGTGGGTCCAATATGGCTATAACCCTGTCAAAAAAATCATGAGCGGTACAGCATGAGTGCTGTCTTCTAGGAAGCTGCGAGAACCCCAGCAATACAACCGGTCAGCAATGTCGTCAAAAAGGCGGTCCACAAGGCACGCAGTCCGAGGAGCGAGATCTCTTTTGCTCGATGCGGCACCAATGCGGAGATGCCGCCGACGAAGATGCCCATGCTTGCCACATGCACGAATCCGCAGAGGGCATAGGTCATGGTCGTGAGGGACCGTGGAGAGAGCGGCGGCGGAGACGCGGCTTGCACGGCGGCCAACTTGAAATAGGCCGCGACTTCCGTCTCGATGAACCGTGACCCCAGCAAGTCTGCGCCGATCTGCCATTCCTCAGGGCGGAGACCGAGGAGCACGGCGAACGGCCAGGTCAGCCAGGCGAGGATCCGTGTGACGGAAAGAGGCGCTCCACCGATCGTAGGAAGCTGTGCTAGCGCCAAATCGACCAGCGCTTCCAATCCAAGAAACACGATCAGTAAGGCCGCAATGCCGACGGCCATTTTCATTCCCTGTCCTGCGCCATCGATTAACGCGACGATGAAGTTGGAGGGCGGCGGGCTCACTTCGCCGTTGGATGCAGGCAATGAGTCCCGCTCAGTGGCGTCAGAGGGCACGCCATTCAACGTCACGGGTTGGCCATCTTCGGGAAGTGTGAGTTTGCTGATGAGTACTGCGCAAGGAATCGAAATGAGTGATGCGGAAATCAAATGTCCGGCGATCTGAGGTACTGTATGTTGCAGCGCCGACACGTAGATGCCCATGACGGTGCTTGCCACGGT
>DCZN01000030.1:14885-19966 GCA_002331625.1 Nitrospira sp. UBA2083
ATCAAGCCTGCCTCGATCCCGACGAAGATATTCGCGGCGCCGGAGAGAGCCTCGGCTCCCGACAAGCCCATGGTTCGGTAAAAAAGCCGGGCAAACAATCCTACGATTGCTTGCATGGCGCCTACATAGTAGAGACCCGACATTAAGGCGGCAAAGAACACGACGGCCGGCAGCGCTTGCGCGGCCAAGATAAACCCGATTGAGACCGTCCCACCCGGCAACGTCTGGCCGGGACCAAGTGCGAGAGGCCCAAGCAGAAACACCGTGCCTTTTTGCGAGGCGGCGAGCACGGCGACCACCAGATCGTTGACCATGCTCCAGAGCCAGCGGGAGCCTGGAAACCAAAAGGACAGGATGCCGAGTCCCCAGGCCAACGCCGCGCTGCCCCAGATGGTCGTCCAGTTCAGCCGATTGCGCTTCCCTGTGACCCAGGCCAGCCATGCGATCGTGACGAAACCGACGCCCGCGATAAGGCGATAGAACCATTCCTCCACCGTCATCTCCTCCGTCCGATGAAATCCCGGCGGGAGGCTACGCGGAGAGCCGATTGTCGTCAAGGGGAAATATGGCGTGCATTCATACAGAGCGACAGCAGATGGCGGTCGGGTCTTGCACGATTTACTCAATCGTATGACGGGATTCCACATTCAAGAGGACGTAAGCTGGCCCAGCAATCATGGCAATCGAATACCCATTCATGGCTGGCTTGGATTTACCTTTGCGTGATAAAGTAAAGCGTCATCCAGGAGGTGTCATATGGCTGTTCAGAAGCTCAGCAGTAAGAATCAAATTGTCATTCCGAAGGAAGCCAGGCAAGCGATGGGCGTCAAAGGTGGCGATGAATTGTTGGTGGTTGTGAAGGATGATCTGACACTGGTCATGCCGAAGCCAAAACGGTATGCAAAAGCCTTGTATGGCTTTGCAAAAGATACCTATCCCGCGGGCTACCTCAAGCGAGAGCGCCGGTCGTGGTAGGAACGTCCTTGCCGCATGGTCTTCCCACTCCACGACAACGTATCGGTCTCGATACCAACGTCTTTATTTATTTTCTCGAGGACCACCCCCGTTATGGAGCCTGGTGCGCCACGTTGTTCGAGCTGATCGAACGAAGACAAAGTGTCGCGGTGACTTCAACGGTCACGCTGCTGGAACTGTTGGTTCAGCCTTATCGCGACGAGAAAGATGAACTGGCGCAAAAGATTTTTGCCTTGACCAGTACCTACCCCAAGCTTGAGTGGATCCCGCCGACGATGAATTTGGCTGATCGCGCGGCAGAATTGCGTGCCCGCTATCGTCTCAGCACACCCGATGCCATACAGTTGGCAACTGCCATCGGATACAAAGCTGTGCGGTTCTACGGGAATGATCGTGGCCTTCGGCGAGTGAAGGAGATCGAGTGTCTCCTTATAGAGGATTGTATCTAGCTGCACCTTATCTTTTTCGCCAGTTCTGAATCAGATCTGATACGATCTGCAACCTCGTACTCTCCAATATCTGAACATTTTGCAATTGGCCTGCGTCTTACTCCGCAGTGAACGCGGAAGTGTCGGAGTAACAGCTGATGGGCGAGCACGCCTCGGAAAACCAGCCGGTCACTACATCGAGCACGGGCCTGATTGCCCGCTGGCAGAGCATCCCGCTCTATGGGCGTATCGTCATCGCCTTGGTCCTTGGTGTCATCACCGGGCTGCTGTTGTGTAGTAATGCGGCTTCGCTGGCAATGCCGGGAAAACTGGTGCTGCGTCTCCTTGGTGCGCTTGCACCGGCGTTGGTTCTTGCCGCGATCGTGCACACGTTTATGACGACACAGCTTGGCGGACCACTCGCAGCACGACTGCCACGATTATTGCTGCTCAATACCTTGGTTGCGATCACGGTGGGTCTTACTGTCGCTAATGTGATTCAGCCGGGAGAAAATGCGGGCCTCACACCGCCAGCTCCCCATGAGAAAACCGAAAAGAGCGCCAATCCACTCGCCCTCTTTCTTGAGAACGTGCCTAAAAGCCTGCTGGGACCGCTCGGTGATGATGGGAAGGTCATCGGCGTGATCTTCATCGCTGTGGCATTCGGCATGGCCCTCCGTAAGGAGCGTGAGCGTCCCATCATGACGGTGGGGCATCTTGTTGAACTGTTCCTCGAAGCACTGATCAAGATTCTCCACTGGATCATCGCCGTCGTCCCTCTCGCCGTCTTCGGCATCGTCGCCAGCATTGTGGGACTAGAAGGGTTTGCGCAATTCAAGGCGCTTGGCATCTTCGTGCTGAGCGTGCTGCTAGCACTTGCGATCCAAGCGGCCTATTACCTGGTCCGTATCCGGTTCGGTTCGTGGGTATCTCCCGGGGAGTTGTTGCGTGGCGGACGCGATGCGCTGGTGATGGCCTTTTCGACGGCCAGTTCAACGGCGACCATGCCGGTGACCTATGCTGCGCTGAAAGACCGTGTGGGAGTGCGCGAACAGTCGGCCAGCATGGGGGCGCTGGTGGGTGCGAATTTCAATAACGACGGCACTGCGCTGTATGAGGCGATGGCCGCGCTGTTCATTGCCCAAATGATTGGGATGGATCTGAGTGTGCAGCAGCAACTGATGGTTGTGTTGACGAGTATCATTGCGTCGGTCGGCGCAGCCGGCATCCCTGAAGCGGGACTTGTGACGATGACCATGGTCTTTACCGCAGTCGGGTTGCCGGTTCAATACATTCCGGTCTTACTCACTGTAGATTGGTTCCTCGATCGCTGCCGCACAGCCATCAACGTGATGGGCGATATGAACGTGAGTTGTCTCCTGGATGGTAAGCAGAAACAAGACACTGCTCCGTGATCACCCTTTGGCTATCTTTTGGTTGTGTTCACGTGTCAGGGCTGTCCGTAATTTTTCTTCCTGCTCCTTGCTCAGAGACGTCTTGAGAATCGTTCCTTCGTATCGTGAAAAGTTGGACATCAACTTGTCGTGGTCCGCGCTTCGAATCAGCAAGAAAATCGCCGAGGTGCCGCGCGTGATTGTACTGCCCAAATCCTTGATGAATTGATCGGGAATCCCGTAATCGCTCAGGAGCCCATACTCATTGGCGGTGGTCGTTATGGCTCCGGCCCCTGCGCCGCCGGCAATGCTGCCGATTAGACCGGCCAGGGGATTCAAGAAGAGCAGCCCCATCAACCCTCCCCACAACACACCCAGTGCCACTCCGTGCGTCGTCGCGCCGCCGAACACATCGACGCACTGCTTTAGATGGACTTTGCCGTCCATATCGCGGACGACGATGACCGCGTCTTCGAGGTCTAGTACATAATCCTTTTCTAGTGCCCGCAGTTCGTTCAATACCCGATCAGCCGTGCCGGAATCCTTAAATGCGATACAAACGAGTTCACTCATCATCCATCTCCTTCCTGATGTAACCTAGACAGATACGCGTCGTTACCTGGGGAGATCACTCTCACCCTGCAGGCAATAATTAACAGTAGGATTGCTCGTAGGGCAAGATGGTTGACGTACCGACGTGGTCACGGATTGGCCGGCTCCTTCTCGCCACTTGTTTTTCGATGTTCTGTTCCCTTACTCTCGACCCTCGCTGTGGGAGGAACCCTTATGTTGCAAGCTGTTGCGTTGAACTGTCGTCGTGGAGAGCGCCAGCTCTTCTCCGATCTCAACGTGACGGTTGAGCGGGGGAAACTGCTGGCTGTGGTCGGGGAGAACGGCAGCGGAAAGACCAGTCTGCTCCGCATCTTCTCCAGTTTGTTGCCGCCGGAGCAAGGCTCGGTGCTGTGGGAAGGGCAAAACATCAATCAGCTGAAA
The DNA here is from genome assembly GCA_002331625.1 of Nitrospira sp. UBA2083. Classification (GTDB taxonomy): domain Bacteria; phylum Nitrospirota; class Nitrospiria; order Nitrospirales; family Nitrospiraceae; genus Nitrospira_D. The sequence goes on from DCZN01000030.1 coordinate 18,676, forward strand.
GAGCTCTACTCCGCTCAGCTGATGTATCTCGGGCATCTCAACGGGATCAAGGATGATCTCACCGCAGTTGAAAATCTGATGGGCTCGCTGGCGCTGGCCGGTGAGGTCTGTTCGCGGGCCGGAGCACAAGAGGCGTTGGAGGCCATTGGACTCAAGCGGCCGATCCACCGTCTGCCGTCGAAGGTGCTCTCTCAGGGGCAAAAGCGACGGGTTGCTCTGGCGCGGCTCTGGCTTTCCACACGTCCCTTGTGGTTGTTGGATGAACCATTTACGTCGCTCGATACGGCGGCAACCAGCGTCGTGACGCAACGGCTTCTTGTGCATTTGCAGCGCGGGGGGTTGGTTGTTGTGGTGACGCATCAGGAGATCGTGCTTCCCACGGAGCGGGTGCAACAGCTGAGGCTGGCTGGATGAATCACCCCAGTATGTGGGAGGCCGTCAGTGGAATTGTCCAGCGGGATCTGCTGCTGGCCATGCGGCGTTGGTCAGATGCGGCGATGTCGGTCTTCTTTCTCGTCATCGTCGTGAGCCTGTTTCCGTTGGGAGTAGGCCCTGAACCGGCGGTCTTACGGATGATTGCACCCGGGGTGCTCTGGGTGGCGGCCCTGTTAACCTGCTTGCTATCGCTGGCGCGCGTCTTTACCCCGGACTATTTGGACGGTGTTCTCGAGCAGATGGTCCTGGTTCCCCAGCCCTTGGCACTGTTGGTCCTTGGGAAGGTCGTGGCGCACTGGGTGATCTCCGGGCTTCCCGTGGTTCTGCTTTCGCCGCTCCTGGGGCTCCAGTTCGGCCTGGAGGACGAAGCGTTGGGGGTGTTGGTCTTATCGCTCTTGCTTGGGACGCCGACNNCCGACGTTGAGTATGATTGGTGCGATCGGCGCCGCGTTGGTCCTTGGCGTGCGGGGGAGTGGTCTACTGGTTGCCCTCCTGGTGCTTCCACTCTACGTTCCAGTCTTGATCTTTGGGGCCGGCGCCGTGACCAGCAGTATGGCTGGGATCGGCGGCGAAGCAAACTTATCGCTGCTCGGAGCCTGTCTGGTGCTGTCTCTTTTTCTGGCGCCCTGGGCTACGGCGGCGGCATTACGTATCGCCTTGGAATAAAGGATTTCAGAATCGTGAACTGGTCAAAGTTTTCAGCGCCCCAAACCTTTTATCCGTTGGCTGGGCGACTCATTCCCTGGTTTGCCGTCGTGGCGGTCGCGCTGATGGTCGTCGGCCTCTATATGGGGTTTTTCGTCGCGCCGACTGATTTTCAACAGGGGGAATCGTACCGGATTATCTTTGTGCACGT
>DCZN01000030.1:19982-20164 GCA_002331625.1 Nitrospira sp. UBA2083
TGGATGTCGATGTTCCTGTACGTCGTCATGGCGGTGTGGGCCGGAATCGGCATGGGGCTCAATGCTCGGTTGTCCTTCATGATGGCTCAGGCGATCGCCCCTACGGGGGCCATGTTTACATTTTTGGCGTTGCTGACCGGAGCGATGTGGGGCAAACCCACGTGGGGAGCCTGGTGGGTGTG
>DCZN01000030.1:20422-20576 GCA_002331625.1 Nitrospira sp. UBA2083
ATGCTCATTATGACGATCGCCTTCTGGATGTATAGCATCGCCGTCATCCTTGCTCGAGTCCGCTGTATCATGATCGAGCGGGAATCCTTGCCCGTCTGGGAGGAGAAACCGGCTGTGATTCACGAAGCGGTAGAGGCTCGCTGATGCAGTGGGG
>DCZN01000030.1:20739-21053 GCA_002331625.1 Nitrospira sp. UBA2083
CATAAACGGTTTGCCTTTATCGGCCTGGGACTGGTCGTTTTAGGGATCGCGACCGTGTTGGTGTTAAACGCCTTCCAAAGTAACCTTGTGTTCTTTTTCACGCCGAGCCAAGTCGCGAACGGTGAAGTGCCGCAAGGGCGCAGTTTCCGGATCGGTGGCATGGTTGAAGACGGGAGTCTTGTCCGTGAGAACGATGGCCTGACGGTGCGGTTCATCGTGACCGATACCGCCAAACGTGTGCCGGTGACCTATAAAGGAATCTTGCCCGAACTCTTCAAGGAAGGAAAAGGCGCCGTGGCACAAGGAAAACTCTC
>DCZN01000014.1:0-9294 GCA_002331625.1 Nitrospira sp. UBA2083
CGCAGTCGGCTGACTGGACGCCAGCAGGGGAAGCTGCTGGAACATTTTGTAGCCGGCACGACAGCCCGGGCCGCGGCGCGGTTGGTCAGAGTCCAAGCCAACACCGCAATCTATTGTTACCAGCGAGTGCGTCAGTTGATCGCCAGCACGCTGCCGACGTATGAGCTATCGGGGGAAGTGGAAGCCGATGCGTGCTATTTCGGTGGAGTGCGCAAAGGCAAGCGAGGCCGTGCGGCAACGGGGAAGGTCCCGGTGTTTGGCCTCTTAAAACGGGGCGGTCATGTGGCGGCCGCCATCATCCCCGACGCCAAATCGAAGACGCTGATGCCGATCATCCGTGAGCGGGTTCGGCCCGATAGTATTGTGTACACCGACAGCTTCCGTGCATCTGACACACTTGACATGTCCGAATTCCGCCACCGACGTGTGAATCACAGTAAGACGTTCGTCTCCGAACGTGGTCACCACATCAACGGCATCGAGAACTTCTGGAACCAGGCGAAGCGGCACATGCGGCGGTTCAATGGGATCCGTAAAGAAAGTTTCTCCTGGTATCTGAAGGAGTGTGAGTGGCGCTTCAATGGCGGCACCCATCAACGGCTGCTAAGACAGCTGAAACAATGGTACAAATCAGCCAAACACTAACTCTTAGCTACGGCAGCCCCTAGAATAAATAATTATGGGCGAGGTGTCGCGCACGGGTGTCAGCAATTCGGTTGACGGACTCTATGGATCTGACGTATCGTGAGCAATCAATACGGTCTGACTAGAAGACTGTTTTGTAGAGCCTAGGCCAAGGAGCGACGACGACCATGAAGATCTATCTCGCCAATCCTCGTGGGTTTTGCGCCGGTGTCGATCGGGCGATCGATATCGTGGATTTGTCTCTCAAAAAATACGGCGCTCCCATTTATGTGCGACATGAGATCGTGCATAGCCGTCACGTCGTGAATTCGCTGCGGCGCAAGGGTGCGGTCTTCGTGGAAGAGCTGAACGAAGTTCCGGAAGGGTCGGTCGTGATTTTCAGCGCCCATGGCGTCGCGAAGGCGGTCTGGGAAGAGGCAAATCGCCGGCGCCTGCATGTGATCGACGCCACCTGCCCGCTCGTGATCAAAGTTCATAACGAAGTGAATCGCGACTATACGCAGGGGTATGAGCTGATTCTGATCGGTCATGCCGGTCACCCGGAAGTGATCGGGACGCTGGGCCAGGTTCCCGACAAGTTTCACCTGGTGTCGTCGGTCGAAGATGTGGAAAAGCTGCAGGTGGATAACACGGTCAACCTCTCGTACGTCACACAAACCACGTTGAGTGTCGATGAATGTCGGGACATTGTGGCGGCCTTGCACCAGCGGTTTCCAAATATCAAGGGGCCGCATCAGGAAGATATCTGTTACGCCACGCAAAACCGACAGAATGCGGTCAAGGAGTTGTCCCGTCTTGTGGATGTCATTCTCGTCATTGGATCGCCGAACAGCTCGAATTCGAACCGTCTGCGGGAACTGGGGGAGCAGTGCGGCATTCCGTCCTATCTCATTGACTCAGCCGCTGATATCGATCCCGTGTGGCTTGAAGGAGCCAAGGCTGTCGGCATTGCGGCAGGCGCGTCAGCACCGGAAATTTTGGTCACGGAAGTGGTCGCGTTTTTGAGAGCCTCAGAACCGTCAGAAGTCGAAGAACTCACGGTGATTGAGGAAGATGTCGAATTTCTTTTGCCGAAGGAACTGGTCCAGATCGAATCCTCGAAGAAGCCGGTTGCCAGTATCGCTCGGTAAACGGTATGGTTGAGGTGTCCCGAGATTCACGGTGCGGGATTTTGGAGCACCGGAGGTGTCCGGCTGCATGTGAATAAAGTGGGCGACCGCTTTCCTCGTCAGTGATAGGCCTACCTGGCCTTTTCTTGATTCCCCAGATGGCCCCATAAATTGTAGGGTCGTTCAAGTATATCTACCATGGGCTGTGTTTTATTTTGATTTCTTGATACCCCTATGGTACAAGGGCCCCGGAAATTTTGTTTCTCAGTCACACGCCTTCTCTACAGGTAACAAAGGTGAGTTGATGCATTTGAAATCGATGAATATGGCGGGCTTCAAATCGTTTGCCGAGGCCAAGATCGAATTTCCCGAGGGAGTAACGGCGATTGTCGGCCCTAACGGAAGCGGGAAGAGCAACGTCGTCGACGCGATCTTGTGGGTGCTGGGCGAGCAGAGCACCAAGACGCTCCGAAGCGAAAAGATGGAAGATGTCATTTTTAACGGGACCGAACTTCGCAAGCCGCTGGGACTGGCGGAAGTCTCATTGGTGATCGGGGGGCTCGATCCGGCAATCATGAAGCTGGATGGGAACTCGGCGCTTCCCAACGAACTGACCGAAGCGCAGGAAATGATGATTACTCGCCGTCTGTACCGCAACGGCGAGAGCGAATATCTCCTCAATAAGATTCAGTGCCGACTCAAGGACATCCGAAGTTTGTTGCTCGACACGCGTGCAGGCAGCAAGGGCCACACCGTGATCGCGCAGGGGCAGATCGACCAGATTTTGAACGCGTCACCCCATGACCGACGGGAGCTGATCGAGGAGACTGCCGGGATCGTTCGGTATAAAAAGCAGAAGGCCGAGGCGCTGCGAAAACTGGAATCCACCCAGCAGAATCTACTCCGTGTCCGCGACATCGTGGCGGAGGTCAAGAAGCAACTGAATTCCCTGGAGCGACAGGCTCGACAGGCCCGGACCTATCAGACGTTGCAAGGGGAAGCGCGCGTGATCGAAGTGGCGCTGCTGACCAGAGAGTTCAAGGCTTTGCGGCAGACCTTACAGGAAGTTGAGGGAGAGGTCCTGAATCTCGACCAGCAAGAGTCAGAGAAAGCGGCCGAGCAGGCCCGGCTCACAACCGATCTCGAACAGGCTCGCCTCGATGCGATCGCTGCGGCCGGTACGATTGGAACGATTCGAGAGGAACTGGCGGGGGTTGAGCAACAGCAAGCCCAGGCCTTGACCGCCGCAGAGGTCGAACGGAGTCGAGGGCTGTTGTTCGGTCAGCAGCAGGTGCAGGAATCCGCTGAGTTAGAGGAACTTGTTCATTCACAGGAAAACTTGTCAGGGACGCTTCTGTCGATCGAGGCTTCCTTGCGGTCGGGGGAAGAAGAGATGACGCTTCGGGTTCAGGCGCTGGAGGAACTGGATCAGGAGATGACGCGATTGGTGAGTCAACGAGCCTCGGCCGTTTCAGAGGAAGAGCGGGGACGCAAGGATGTGTTGCAGCTGGCTGTCCTGGTGGCGAACACCGAGCAGGGTATTTCACAGTTGGCGAAGCGGATGGAAGATCTGGTGGGCCGCGGCGCTCGGCTGACCGCCGAGCGGGACGAGATGAACAGTCAGCGGGAAGCTGCCATCGAGCGGCATGAGTCGCTGCGCAAGGAGTATGGAGAGGCCGATCGGCTGGTCTCTCAATTACGAGCCGAACTCCGGGCCGTGCAGGAAGAGGCTGCTCAGGCGACAGGAAGTCTCCAGTCGTTGGATCACGCGATCTTACGACGATCAGAAGAGCTGGCAGGAGTTGATTCACGCCTCGAGGCCTTGCAAAGTGTCGTGCGCGAAGAGATGGGCTATGGTCGACAGGGAGCCCAACAAGGTCCTGCCCTGAAGTCCTGTGAAGGTGTGCGGGATGCCGTTGCCGAGTGGCTGGTCATTCCGTCAGGGATGGAACGCGCGGTCGAAGCGGTGCTGGGAGAACGCGTTCGAGGCTGGTTCGTGGATGAACCATCGGTCGGGAAGCGACTCATCCAGTTTCTCCAACAAGAGGCACTTGGCCGAGGCAGTTTCATTCCCCAGCATCCACGATGGGAAGGAGCACAGTCCCATCCATGGTGGCCCACGATCAAAGCAGAGGCCGGCGTTGTGGGTCAGGCGATCGATCTGGTCCAAACCGACGCAGCTCGAGCCGCTGCCCGCGATGCATTGTTCGACCGTGTCGTGATTATTCGGTCGTTGGACCAGGCCCTGCAGCTATGGGAACGACAGGGATGGAGCGCCCCCAATGGGCCGATTCTCGTGACGCTGGACGGTGAAATGGTGGATGCCTCGGGAATCGTGACGGGAGGGCAGGTGCAAAGCACGCCAGGTCTTCTTGAACGCCGCCGAGAGGTGGTCGATCTCGAAGGGAAGCGACACTCGCTCGTGGCCGAGCTCGATCAGAGTAAGCAGCAACGGGACATGCTCTTCGAGCAGATCCACATGCTGACCCAGCGTGACCGCCAACTCGGGGATTCCTTACGTGATGCTGAAATGCAGAATTTGTCGCTACGCAAAGACGAGGAAAAGCTTCAGCACGTGTTGACGGATCTTGATCATCGTCTGAGTGCCGTAGAGGCCGAGATTCAAGAGGGCCGAGGTGAGCGAGAGCGTGTGGAAGAAGAAGCGCAATCGGTGCAGGCCCAATTAGGACAATGGATCGCCGAAAAAAACGGCCAGGATGTCTTGTTGGGTCGAGTGCGTGAACGACTTGGACTTTTGGACCAGGACATGAGAATGCATCAGGACCGAGTCACGGACGCAAAGTTGACCGTCGAGGGATTGCGCGCCAAGCGTGAACATGAACAGCTGAATCGGGCTCGCGTGACACAGCAAATCCAGGAGGCGGAAGAACGGCGCCGCGTGTTGGGGGAGCATCTGGCGAGTTTGCAGGGCATGATAGAGCAGAGCCAGGCGGAGCAGGTTCGGCAGGAGACCCTCTGTCAGGATCTTGGCCTGACGGCCGGGCGGATCAAGAGCGAGTTGGTCGCCGCCCAGGAGCGGCAGGCGCAACACATGGCAGCGAGTCAAGCGCTGGAAGCAAGCTTGGAGGACGTGCGGAGAGGCATGTCGGTCGTTCGGGACGCCAGAATGACCGTGGAGGTTCGGCGTGCCGAGGTTCGTATGCAGTTGGGGACGGTGGAGAGTACCTTGACGGGAACGTATCAACTGGATCCGCTCACGCTGCTTGATACACCTTCGCAATCGGAGGCCTCCTCGAACGAGACAGAGATTCCTGTTGCGCAAGTGGCTGCGGACCAAGAGGCGGATCGACGGTCCGACGCCGAGCTGAAAGAACAATTACAGAAACTCCGTGATCGGCTGGACCGCATGGGACCGATCAATTTGGCTGCCATCAGCGAGCACCAGGAACTTGAGGAACGCCATACCTTTCTGTCTGCACAGGAGCAAGACCTCTCGAACTCAATCGCCTCGCTCAAGGAAATCATTCAGCGAATTCAGGAGACCACGAAGGAAATGTTCGCGGCGACGTACAATGAATTACAGCAGAAGTTCACCGAGGTGTTCGGGCAATTCTTCCCCGGTGGGCGGGCCGAGCTACAGCTGGTGGAGGAGCCGCCGTCGGAAAACGGCGAACCTTCGGGTAATCAAGACCCTGGCATTGAAATTGTCGCACAACCACCCGGGAAACGCTTGAAGAGCATCACCATGCTGTCCGGTGGAGAAAAAACCTTGACCGCGATGGCACTCTTGTTCGCCAGCTTTCTCATTCGGCCGACCCCGTTCTGTCTGTTGGACGAAATTGACGCTCCGCTGGATGAAGAAAATATCGGGCGATTCACGGCAGTGTTGAAAGACTTGGCGCAAAATGCTCAATTCCTCGTCATCACGCACAATAAGCGCACCATGAGCATTGCCGATTCTCTCTTCGGCGTGACGATGGAAGAACCGGGTGTGTCGAAACTTGTCTCTGTCAGGCTCGGCGATCTCCAGCCGGCCTAAGAACTGAGTTACGGGCGAGAAGCCCCGTGTCCTTTGTCTGCTCTCGCAAGAAACAGCAGCGTCCGCGCTTCGTGAGTCGCTGAATGAGTGGTCACCCGCTTCTGTTTATCCGTCTTCTAGCTGAATCGTCTCGACATGGACTCGAGCGACGCCTTTTTCGACGAAGCCAAGTTGTTCGGCCGCCCCTCGACTTAGGTCGATAATCCTATTGCCGGAGTCAGGATTGGTCTGACTGGGGAAAGGGCCGCGGTCGTTCACTCGGACAATGATCGACCTGCCGTTTTCCAGGTTCGTCACCTGGACGTGAGTAGGAAGTGGAAGAAACTTATGGGCTGCCGTCAATCCACCGGGATTGAACAGTTCACCGTTGGCTGTCATGGAGCCACCAGGCTGCCGTCTGGTTTCTTCCCCATACCACGATGCCACGCCCGTTTCTCCGTAGGTCTGTGCGCTCGCGACCGTCATTGGGACATAGTGCTGGCCCTTGACGGTATAGGGCGCGTTTTTTACCCGGCCTTGACGAATTGCTTCCTTGACCGGAAGCCCGTCGATGGTCTGGAGGTCATCCCTGACCAATGGATATTCCAGTGGGGCACGGACGACCTCAAAGGTAAATTTTCCGATGTGATACACGAGTTTGGTGGTCTCTTTCGTGAGCTCATAGGTTCCTCGCACGGCCCAGATGGTGCCTTTGACGGTGCTTTTGGCGACACGATAGCCCGTCTTCATGGTCGAGAAGGTCGTCCGAAGCACTGAACAGGAGGTGACTCCTGCCATGAGAATGATGAGTAACAATAGGAACGATGTGAACTTGCTCATCCCTGTGAAAATCCGACGAGGGCAGAAGCAGGATCCTATTTTACTCTCCATTGAGACACCAGTTCCGTTAGGTCGAAATGGTGGATGTGCGTCACGGTCGCCAGGACCAAAAGAGTAGCACGTACGTAAAGCCCATGGGCAGCACATTGCTTGGATCGGAGTCAGATGAAATCACATGAAGGCAGTCCGATCAAGCTGTCGTCTCCCACTCTCTGATGATGACTCGCGTAATCTGGAGCCTTCACGCGCGGAGGTTCTTGTGCAGAAAGATGGTTTTCTCATGACATGTGGATAGCCTGCGCTATTCTGTTGCTGTAGCTGTAAGAGTTTGTGGAGGACTACTACCAACATCAAGGGGGTAATCATGACACCTTTCGATGCTCCACTCGGAGAAGGTCCAGCCGGACGCCCGTATCCACGATCAGCCGAAAATCTTGCCCTGGCGTTGGTGACCTTGGAGGCGTTGTTGACACCCCAGGCCAACGAAGAGGCAAAGCCCCTCCGAGCGCCGCATGATTACAGTCACAAGGAGTTGGATGAGGATCCACTCGCGCCTGCCAGGGGCATTCTGAATGGTCTGCGCGTATCGGTTGCCATGTGGGGCGTTGTTGTTCTCGTTGTGTTGTTGATGCGGTGAATCGCTCAATCAATCGTGACTCGAGATCTGTTGGTTTCTCAAATTCCTTTCTCACCTCGGTCTCATACCCGGGGAGCTTCGCGGTATCTTTGTGGAGTGATACAGTCATTCGTCGTGTGATCGCACATCACATGATCACGCGAGTTCAAGCATCGCCGCTAGGCAGCCGTGGTGAATTTTGTTTAGTGCCTTGGTAGGTCCGAGGGACAGCCAATACTCATCTCCACCAGTGAAAACTATATGTACATCGGGCACTTCTCGGCTCCCTTGCTTGACTCGATTTTAACCGTCTGTTATAAAGCTGCGTTACCTGGGTACGTCATGAACGGGAGACCTGCTGTCAATGTCGGTCTTTCACCTGCCGCAGTGGGTTGTTTTGAGTCCTAATCATTCATGAACATCATTAAGGCGCTCTTCAACCGCCTCTCTGATAGCCTGCTTTCCAGCGTTCAGGGGCGATTCGACCCTGCGACGGAGTTCACTCCGGTGGCCTCGCTTCGGTTGGTGTCGGATAAGCCGGTCATCCTCCCGTCTTTAGACTCCTCAACAGTTCGTCGCCCAATCGGCCACGCTGTGAGCCAACCCGATGCGGTCGATGATGCGATCAGGCGAAGCCAGTCGTGGTTCTTCAGCCGGCAGCATGCGGAAGGGTACTGGGTCGCGGAGCTGGAAGCCGATACGACATTGACGTCTGAATATGTGATGCTGCGCCGATTCCTCGATCGTGTGGATCCTGATCGAGAGACCAAGGCCGTCAGATACCTCATGTCCATGCAACTATCCGACGGCGGATGGCCGATCTACTACGGCGGCCCGGCGGAGATCAGTGCTTCGGTTAAGGCGTACTTTGCGCTCAAGCTGAGTGGGGTATCGGCAGAAGAGCCGTTCATGGTTCGAGCCAAGGAACGGATCTTGGCGATGGGCGGTGTCCTTCAGGCCAATGTCTTTACGAAAATCACACTGGCCTTGTTCGATCAGTATGATTGGGAGGGTGTGCCGCATATGCCCGTCGAGATCATGCTGCTGCCGAAGAAGTTTTATTTCAGTATCTACGCGATCTCGTATTGGTCGCGAGCGGTCTTGATTCCCTTGCTGATCGTCTTTGCTCACCGGCCGGTCTGCCAGATTCCGCGAGAACAAGGGATCGACGAATTGTATCCGATCCCACGTACCGAAGTTCGCTATTGGAAGTATCCTCCTTTCAATAAAGATCAAGCCTGGTTTACGCCGCACAATTTCTTCGTGGCGTTGGATATGATGCTGAAGTTGTATGACCGAATGCCCATGCGGGTGTTGCGGGAGAAGGCGCTTCACAAAGCCGCGACCTGGATGGTGGATCACCTGAAAGGGTCGGGAGGACTCGGCGCGATCTATCCGGCGATGGCGAACTCGATCATGGCGCTCGAGTGTTTGGGCTACGGTGCGGATGACCCACTCGTCGTCAAGGCGCTTCGTGAAATCGAGGAATTGGAAGTCCACGATTCCGTCGTGACCGATGGCGAACCAGCTCCTACGCTTCATTTGCAGCCCTGTTTTTCACCGATCTGGGATACGGCCTTGCTTGCCAACGCCCTGATTGAAGCGGGGGTGGCGCAGGATCATCCGGCACTTCAAAAAGCCGGGCGCTATCTGATGTCCCGCCAAGCGAAGGCCGTCGGCGACTGGGTTGTTTCGTCGCCGCATGCCGAGCCGGGTGGCTGGTATTTTCAGTTTGAGAACGAGCTTTATCCGGATGTCGATGATTCTGCCGTCGTGATCATGGCACTCTCCAAACTGACCATCCCAGGTCAGGAGAATGACCTGAACGAGTCTATTCGTCGTGGCATGCGCTGGGTGCTGGCCATGCAGGGTTCCGACGGCGGCTGGGGCGCCTATGATAAGGACAATAATCGAGTCGTCTTTAACTATATCCCCTTCGCCGACCATAAGGCACTGCTGGATCCCAGTACCTCCGATCTGGCTGGACGATGTTTGGAGATGCTCGGCGCGTTAGGGTATGACAAGACACATCCCTCTGCGGGGCCTGCCCTGGCCTTTCTGAAAAAAGAGCAAGAAACGGACGGAAGCTGGTACGGCCGCTGGGG
>DCZN01000014.1:9312-9503 GCA_002331625.1 Nitrospira sp. UBA2083
GGGGAAGATCTCTCGGCGCCCTACATTCGTCGTGCTATTTCGTGGTTGGAATCAAAGCAGAATTCTGACGGAGGCTGGGGCGAGTCCTGTCTCTCGTATCGAGATGATTGTGATCATCATGGGAAAGGGGAGAGTACCCCTTCACAAACCGCGTGGGCATTGATGGGGCTGATGTCGGCTGGAGCGATCGA
>DCZN01000014.1:9550-28837 GCA_002331625.1 Nitrospira sp. UBA2083
AAAAGATGGATCGTGGCAAGAAATCGCTCATACGGGCACGGGATTCCCTCGTGTGTTCTATCTCCGATACCATTGGTATTGTCAGTATTTCCCACTCTGGGCGTTGGCCATGTATCGAAACTTGCGTTCTCGCGGGAAGACACGAGCTGACGAACTTCGTCATCACATTCACGGAACCGACTCAAACCGGTCCGAGCATTGATCCCCGCTAGTTCTCTTTCTCCGCTCTCATCGAGCAGTGTTCCGCAGAAGCGCATCGCCATTTTTGCCGCCACGCCATGGGAAATGGCCTCGATCCGGTCGGCTTTTTCTACGGGGGATGAACGAACCGTAGGCGGGATCCCCGTTTCCGTACACACGGTAGGGGAGCGGGAATTTTGGCTGGTCCAGACCGGTGTTGGTCTGGAGAAGGCGCGGCAATGTGCGGCCCAGCTTCTCGCGATCCACTCCTTCTCACTCATGATCTCAACGGGGTTTGCCTGTGCACTGGTCCCAGTAGACATCGGCATGTTATTAGTCGGTCGTGAAGTGGTCCACAGTCGTGGGGAAGGGGTAGAGCTGTCACCGGTGCTCGACGTGCCAGGAGAGGAACGGGATCGTCTCATGACGCTTGTTGGGGCGATGGTGTCATCGGACCACATAGGGCGCTTTGTTTCTACCGATCATGTGGTCGGCAGTGCTCGGGAAAAGCGAGCGTTTGCCGAGCATACGAAGGCGATCGGTCTCGATATGGAAAGTGCGGCATTGGCTGCTGAAGCGTTTCGCGCCCGTGTTCCGTTCGTGATTGTTCGGACAGTTTCGGATCTGCTCCACGAAGATCTTCCGCTTGACTTCAATCTGTTTCTCAGGCCCACTGGGTGGCTCAAGGGGATCGCGAGCATTGTGACAGCTCCGTCTTGTCTCCTGGGACTGGGCCGGCTTCGTCGCCAAAGTCTGATTGCAGCCGAGGGGTTGAGGGCCTTTTTTTGCCGGTATGCCGCGGCGATGGCTTCGCTGCGGCAGGAGCGCGCATTCTCATCGATGTGACCATGAAACTTCTTGAATCCGTCGGCCAATGGGCTCTCACCTCCGTGGCAGAAATGGGGCGGATGCTGATGTTTGTGGTGTCTGCCTTCGCCTGGTTGACGCGGCCACCGTTTCGAATCATTCAAACCATCAAACAGCTGCATTTCATCGGTTATAAATCGACATTTGTCGTTGTGCTGACGGCAGCGTTTACGGGGATGGTATTGGCGTTGCAGGGATATCACACGTTGCGAAAGTTCGGATCCGAGGGGCTCCTGGGCGCTGCTGTGGCGGTGAGCATGATACGTGAACTCGGGCCGGTGTTGGCTGCCCTCATGGTGACGGCAAGGGCAGGGTCTGCGATGACGGCGGAAATCGGTATTATGCGGATTACGGAGCAGATCGATGCGCTCGACACGATGGCCGTCAATCCGCTCCAATATCTGATCACTCCGAAACTGGTCGCGGGTTTGATCGGCGTTCCGTTATTGGTCGCGATTTTCGATGTCGTAGGAATTTATGGTGGCCATCTTGTGGGAGTGGAGTTACTTGGGGTGAATGCCGGCACGTATTGGAATTCCATTGAGTCCGCGGTGGAGTGGAAGGATGTCTATGGTGGCATCCTGAAATCCGTGAGTTTTGGCCTGATCGTGAGTTGGATCTGCTGTTATAAGGGCTTCTATACCAGGATGAGTGCGGAAGGTCTCGGGACAGCCACGACGGAAGCCGTCGTGTTATCGTCGGTCTTGATTCTCGTCTGGGACTATTTTTTGACCTCTGTCCTTATGTAAGTATGTTGAAACTCGTCGGCGTCACGAAGGTGTTGGGGGGACAACCAGTCCTGCGAGGCGTCGATCTTGCGGTGCCTCAGGGGAAGCTTACGACGATCATCGGTCGCAGCGGGGAAGGCAAGAGCGTCTTGCTCAAGCACATGATCGGCTTGCTGCAGCCGGATTCTGGAGAGGTGTGGATCGACGGAATCGAGATTTCCCGGTTGCGTGGACATGCGCTCAACGAAGTGCGCAAGCGCTTTGCGATGTTGTTTCAGGGGGCTGCGCTGTTCGACTCGCTGACGGTCTTTGAGAATGTTGCGTTTCCTCTTCGGGAAAAACTCCGGCTGAGGGGGCCGGATGTCGTCACGCGGGTCGAGGAAAAGTTGGAGCAAGTCGGTTTGGCGGGGATGGGGCATAAATTCCCCGCGGAATTGAGCGGTGGGATGCGCAAGCGTGCGGGTCTGGCTCGTGCGTTGGTGATGCAGCCTGAGATTATGCTCTTTGACGAGCCGACGACGGGGCTTGACCCCCTCATGGCCAAGTCGATTCATGATCTCATTATGAGCATGCAGCGAAAGTTTGGGTTTACGGCGGTGATGGTCAGCCATGAAATTCCCGAGATCTTCGGGATTTCAGACTACGTGGCGATGTTGAAGCAGGGGAAGATTGCCGCGATGGCTGAGCCGGCAGAATTTCAACGAACGACCGACCCTGAAATTCGAGAGTTTATCTCAGTGGGCGGAACGGTGCCGTTACTCAAGACAGTTTCCGCTGGGTAGAGGAGTGCGACGATGGATAAAGGCAAGTTGGAGGTCGTGGTTGGCGTGTTTGTATTGGTCGGAATTATCTGTTTAGGGTATCTCTCGATCAAACTCGGCAAGTTGGAACTCGTCGGGGGAGATCTCTATGAAGTCGATGCGCTGTTCAACTCCGCCTCGGGGTTGAAGCCGGGAGCCACGGTTGAAATCGCTGGCGTCGAGGTGGGCCGAGTCAAGACCATCAGTCTGAAAGAGGACCGTGCGATGGTGCGGTTGGCGGTTCAGAACGGAACGAGGCTGTACTCCGATACCATCGCTTCTATCAAGACCAGGGGGATCATCGGAGAAAAATTTCTGGCGCTCTCGCCGGGTGGAGGTGGAGATCCGTTGAAACCTGGAGACGCCATTCGTGATACGGAATCAGGCCTTGACTTGGAAGAGTTGGTGAGTCAATACGTGCATGGAAAGGTCAACTAATTCGACCGTCCAGACCAGCAACGACAAGGAAACAATCATATGCGAACGGAGAAAGTGGAGCATGGCGATGAGGAATGTCTGGAGTAGTGACGGAGCGCTCCGGTGGCTGGCCATGGTGCTTGTAGCCGTGATTGCGAATACATTGATGTCGATCCCGAGCTTCGCGGGACCTCCGACGGAAGCCATGAAGGCGACGATCGATGAAGTGCTTCGGATCGTACGGGACAAAGAACTTAAGCAGCCGGGGAAAACTGACGACCGTCGGCATCTGCTCGAAAAAGTGGTGGCAGCCAGATTTGACTACACCGAAATGTCTCGACGCGCACTTGGAGCTCCCTGGAATCAGCTGAGTGATCAAGAGAAACAGGAGTTCGTGGGCCTGTTTCGAACGCTTTTGACGAATTCGTATGCGGATAAGATCGAGACCTACTCCGGTGAAGGGGTGGAGTACCTGAATGAGCGGACGGAAAAGGAGTATGCCGAGGTTCGGACGAAAGTGCTTTCGGGAAAAACCGAGATCCCACTTGATTACCGACTCGTCAATAAAGCCGACGAATGGCGTGTGTATGACGTCGTCGTGGACAATATCAGCCTGGTCAACAATTATCGCGGGCAGTTTACGAAGATTCTTCGCGCGTCTTCCTACGCTGATCTTGTCGATCAGCTCCGCAAGAAATCTGACAAGCTCAAGGCGCCATAGCATCGGTTCCGAAGTGATGACCACGTGTATGCGTCGCCTTGCGATTAGCTTTGCCATTGTATGGTCCGTGGGGTTTTGTCTTGTGCCTCCCGGTGAGGGTCTGGCAGAGGTCAAGCTGTTCCCGATCCCTGCCGTCAGCAGCAGTAAAAACGACGGCAACGATATCGGGCTGATTGTGCCGGCCCTCTTTACCGGGCCGGATGGGGATCTGAAGTATCTGGTCGCGCCCATGGTGGTCTATAACTCAATCGTGGGGACGCGAGGCACCGTCAATTTGTTTCGGTATGAGCCGGGTGGGAAGGAGCTGCGAGGGATCGCATCGTGGACCGAGCGAATCGAAAGGAAGTTTCTGTTGAGCTATGTGGACCCAGGTTTTAGCAACGGCCGGTACAGCATTGGATTCAGTGCGATGCATTTCAAGAATGCCACGGTCCGGTTTTTCGGGCTTGGACCAACCACGCACAAGGATGATGAAACAAATTATACGGCGGCCGAAACTAGACTGAATTGGAAATTCGGCGTCTACGCCAACGAAGTGACGCAGATTGCGGTGAGTCAACGACTCCGTCATATGCAAGCGATTCAGGAAGGTGCGACCGACCTTCCTTTTTCCGGCACGAATTTCCCGAATGCTCCCGGTGTTGGGGGAGCGACCATACTCGGTCAGCGGATCAGCTTCCACTACGATACTCGGAATAATCTCGTGACACCGACCGATGGGATGGCGGTGACGGCCTACGCCGAGCTGAACTACAACTTCAAAAACGGCGACCATCCGCTCTATTCACGGTACGGGTTTGATGTGAAGAAAATGTTTGCGAGTGAGTCCAAGCGGGCCATTTTGGTGGTTCACGGAGAACTGCAAGCCACACTTGGCACGGATGTGCCATTTTTTGAACAGAGCTCGCTTGGTGGACAGAACTCCCTACGCGGTTTTGGCGTGGATCGATACATCGATAAACAAATGATTGCCTTCAGTATCGAAGAGCGAATCCATATCCTGCGGGCGCGTTTGGCCGGGGTCATGGCGGATTTTGAGATTGCACCGTTTATTGACACGGGCCAAGTATTCAACTCGTTCAAGAACGTCAGCTTCAAAGACTATCGCATTACGCCAGGCATTGGATTTCGGGGCATCATCCGCCCCAACGTTGTGGGACGAATCGACTATGGGTTTAGCAAGGAAGGTGGAGCTATTTTTGCCGGGCTCGATTTTCCTTACTAATCCGAATCAGAGGGGTGAGTAGTCAGGTCGTTCAGTTTCGTGGTCGTGTTCAGCGCACGCAGGTCGATTAGGAAACGGAACTGATGTTTCATAAGTACTTGACTTCATGTGGTTCGTATGTGAGACTCCACCCAAATTTGGCACTGGTGTTAAGGGAAGGATAGCGGGGACGTGTTCGTGCCAAATCGCTGAGCGCGAAGGCAGGCAAAACAAGGAGACCATCCATGTCCATACTGAAGAAGATTCATAGTCCCGCTGATCTGAAGCGAGTCGCTCCGGACCAGTTCCCGGCCTTGTGTCAGGAGATTCGCGAGCAGATCATTGGGGCGGTTTCAAATGTCGGTGGGCATTTGGCTTCGAATTTGGGGGTGGTAGAGCTCACGGTCGCATTGCAATATCTTCTCGATACCCCGAACGACAAAATTGTTTGGGATACCAGCAATCAGTCCTATACCCATAAGCTCCTCACCGGTCGGCGCGAACAATTTCACACATTGCGGCAATACGGCGGGTTAAGCGGATTTTGTAAACGGGAAGAGAGCGAGTACGATACGTTCAACGCCGGCCATGCCGGTACCGGGGTGTCGGCTGCCTTCGGTATGGTTGAAGCTCGAGAGCAGTTGAAACAGAAACACAAGGTCGTCTGTGTCGTTGGTGATGGGGCGATGACCGCGGGAATGACGCTGGAAGGGCTGCACCATGCCGGGGGGCTCGGAAAAGATTTTCTCGTGATTTTGAACGACAATCAGATGTCGATCTCGAAAAATGTTGGGGCCATTTCCGCTTATCTGAGTCGGACCATCACGGGCGAGTTCTATGGCAAGATGCGCGAAGAGACCGGCCAGTTGTTGGGCAAGATTCCTCACATCGGTTCCGATATGCAGAAGCTCGCTCGTCGAGCCGAAGAGCTTGCGAAAGGTGTGATTCTTCCAGGATTGCTCTTCGAGGAGCTCGGTTTCCAATACAGTGGACCTATCGATGGCCACAACTTTGAGCACCTGCTCCCGACGCTCGAGAATGTTTTGAAAATGAAGGGGCCAGTCCTGCTTCATGTCATTACGAAAAAGGGACTTGGCTACCAGCCGGCCATGAACAACCCGGTTTGGTTCCATGCCTGTCCTCCCTTTGTGCGGGAAACAGGTGCACCGGCGAAGAAGGCTGCTCGGCCTTCCTACACCGCGATTGCCATGGATGCACTTGTCAAACTGGCCCGCCAGGACAAGCGTGTCGTGGCTATCACGGCTGCGATGTGCGAAGGGACTGGGTTGACCGCTTTTGAAAAGGAATTCCCCGATCGTCTCTACGACGTCGGTATTGCTGAACAGCATGCGGTCACGTTTGCGGCCGGGCTCGCTGCGCAAGGCTTGAAACCGGTTGTCGCCATGTACGCGACCTTTCTTCAACGAGCCTACGATCAAGTCGTGCATGATGTTGCGACGCAGAACTTGCCTGTTACTTTCTGCATTGATCGTGGAGGGCTGGTTGCAGAGGACGGGACGACGCATCATGGTGCCTTCGATTATGCGTACCTCCGTCACGTTCCCAATATGGTTGTGATGGCTCCAAAAGATGAAAATGAACTCCAGCACATGGTAAAGACCTGTCTGGAGTTTAATGGACCGATTTCCGTGCGGTATCCACGAGGCGTGAGTCTTGGTGTCAAGATGGATCCGACTCCCCAGGCGTTGCCTGTGGGGAAAGGCGAACTCCTGAAGGACGGAACGGATGTCGCGATTATAGCGATCGGTGTCTCCGTGTGGCAGGCCGTTGATGCTGCTGAGCGTCTCCGTCAAGAAGGCGTCTCTGTGGCAGTCGTGAACGGTCGATTCGTCAAACCTCTGGATCAAGAACTTATTGTCGACGTGGCAAAGCGGGTCCGCTATGTCGTGACGGTAGAGGAAGGCTGCAAGATTGGCGGATTTGGATCTGCCGTGCTCGAAACTCTTTCAGAGGCTGGGATAACTGATGTGAAGACCAAGGTTCTGGGCTTGCCTGATTGGTATATTGAACAGGGCCCTCAAGACCTTCTCCGCGAACGATACGGGTTGACGGCTGAAGGGATTTATCAGAGCGTGAAAGAGCTGATCGGCAAAGCACCAGCCGTCAAATCGCAATTTACCGGCGCAACCCTAGGTGGGCATCTTCCGCATGGAGACGAACAGGGTAGTTGATTAAACAGGCGAGGGGTGAAGGGTAAGGCGTAAGGCGAACCGAATGCATATCTCAAGGCGGAAAACACGTCAAATTTCAGTCGGAAATGTGAAGATTGGAGGGGATGCGCCGGTGTCCGTACAATCGATGTGTTCGACGGACACGCGTGATGTGGCTGCGACGGTAACCCAGATTCGGCAGCTTGAAGCGGCCGGCTGTGAAATTATTCGTGTGGCTGTTCCCGATGACGAGGCGGCTCAAGCGCTTCCGCAAATCAAAGCGGCGATGACGGTGCCGCTGATTGCCGATATTCATTTTGATCATCGTCTGGCATTAAAGGCTGCCGAGATCGTCGATTGTGTCCGTATCAACCCGGGCAATATCGGGGCCTGGTGGAAAGTCGAAGAAGTGATCAAGGCTGTGAATGAGCGAGGCATTCCCCTCCGGGTTGGAGTCAACGGCGGGTCGCTTGAGCGCCCACTACTGGAAAAGTACGGATGGCCTTCGCCTGAAGCATTGGCTGAGTCGGCACTCAATGCGGTGCGTGCCTTGGAAGATGTGGGCTTTACAAATATGAAAGTGTCGCTCAAGGCGTCGGACGTGCATCATGCCATTGATGCGTACTGGCTTTTCGCCCATCAGTCGGACTATCCGCTTCACATCGGGATTACCGAAGCAGGGACGGCGATGACCGGGGCGGTGAAGTCGTCGATCGGTCTTGGCTATTTGCTTGCGCAGGGGATCGGGGACACCTTGCGCGTATCGCTGGCAGCTGATCCGGTCGAGGAAGTGAGAGTTGGGTTCGAAATTCTCAAATCGCTCGAATTGCGTCACCGGGGTATCAACGTTATCGCCTGTCCGACCTGTGGGCGTGTCGAAATTGATGTCGTCAAAATGGCGAATGAACTGGAAAAAAAGCTCGGCCATATTAAAACTCCGTTAAACGTGTCGGTGCTCGGATGTGTGGTGAACGGAATCGGAGAAGGAAAAGAAGCCGACATCGGCATTGCCGGGGGAGAGGGGAAAGGTATTTTGTTCAAGAAGGGCAAGCTTGTTCGCAAGGTTCCCATGGAAGAATTGATGGACACGCTGATCGTAGAAGTTGAACAGCTCGCCAAGGAAAAGGAAGCGGAAGGACAAGGCGACCTTGCTCCAGCCGTGGCCACACAGGAGTGGGAACCTCTCGTTCCTCAGTCGGCTCATTCCTCTACCCGTGGGAAAGAAATACCGGTTCTGCCTCGTCGATAGTCTATAACCGGCGTCGGGCCGGCGCATGCTCCGACTGCGGGATTCAGTCCTCAGGGTTTTCTCACCAAAGAAGCGGTTGACGAGCTCTCCTTAGGTCATGTATCTGTGCGATGGAGTTATGGAACCGAAGTCCATCATCCGCTGGGTCAGTGAGTTTTTAGAATCTCCACTATTTGCACGGCTGGTAAAAATCGGCCTGATGATTGCCGCGGCGGTGCACGGCTACATTATTTCTTTTGGGCGGTCGTTTCATTTCCGTGATATCGATATCCATCGCGAGATTGGAAGGCGTTTTCTTTCCGGTGAATATCTCTACGCCAATGACTACTGCTACATGTATTTACCCACCACTGGAATCTATTTTGCGCCATTGACGTTCTTGGGAAGGAATGAGAGCCTCGCGTTACGCTACTTCATCGCGGTTGGGTGTCTGGTCCTGACCCTGTGGTGTATGCACCGTATGGTGTTCGGGATCAGGCAAATGAAGAAAAACAGCCTTCTCCTGCTTGGCGTCGGAGCCGGAGCGTTAACGCTCCAATTCATCTTGAATGATCTTGATGATGGTGGACCGCATCTCATGCTTCTCGGTATCCTCACCGGGGCGATCTACGCGATCTGGTCGGGCAGGGAACGACTCGGGGCGATGATTCTGGGGTTCGGTATTACGCTGAAAATTACCCCTGCGCTCTTTGTGCTGTTGTTCCTCTGGAAGCGGCAATGGCGATTGGCCTCGTACACCGTGCTCGCTACGGTCTTTTGGCTGCTTCTGCCGGCCGTCTATATGGGACCGACGAATTGGTGGGCGCATCAAGCTGAATGGACACAGAATGCCGTGTTGTCCGTCCTCGACCGACAAGCGGACGGGCGGCAAGAAAACGAGCTCCAGAAGGCCAACCTTTCGCTCCGCCATACGTTGTTGCGTTATTTGGTGACCTATCCACCAGAACATCGGCTGCGGCAAGTGGACAACGCGTACAAGCCGGTGTTGGATCTTCCGTCAGGAGCTGCGACTGCGATCGTTGGAATTGCGGCGCTGACGATCCTGGGGCTCTTTGCGTGGACTAGTCGACGGGTGTTCGAAGGACCTGGAGATCCGACGTGGGGTAAGGATTTTGCTGGAACACTGCTCTTGGCCCTGTTTTTTTCACCGATCACGTGGGATCAGCATTTGGTCTGGATGATACCGGCTGCCTTTGTTGTGGTTGCTGCGGCGGCACGACTCAGCGGTGAGCTAGGCCGTACCGGGTACGCGATGCTGGCTCTGTACATTGTGCTGACGGCACTGCTGAATTACGAGGTCGTCGGCTCGGCCAGATGGGAGGCGCTGAAGAGTTATCATCATCTTGGTATCGCCATGCTGATCTTATATGGGCTGCTGCTGCGCAGTCGTGGCGATTGGAGTAGATTTTCCCCACAACGAGGAGCGATACACCCGAGCGCTTCCCGTGCGGTCAGTGAAACATAATCCAGTTACCTGCATCAGTCTAAGTGCTCCTTCCCCACTGCCAACCTCCAAGCCGTCACCCGCCATACCCAATGGAGTTTGTAACCGACCGAGATTGTCTTGCTCTTGTGTTGTGTTCGGGAAAACGAACCGATTATAATGCCGCCTCCCGGGGCGCCGTACCCAAGTGGTAAGGGAGCAGTCTGCAAAACTGCGATGCAGCGGTTCGAACCCGCTCGGCGCCTCCAAACCGCACTTCGTGTGACCCCGCGGCTCTTCAGGCGAAGCCTTTCCGGTATTGACGGCGCGGGATAAACCCCTCCAGTGTCTTAGATTTCTCTTAGCTCGTGCCGCCGCGTTCGATCACATCGCGGCGGATAGGTACTTTGCCTCNNATAAACATCTACAGCGTTCTTCTCCGTTTACGAGTCGTTAGTTCGGGGCCTATGGCAATGAAGGTACCCACCGCAGTAAAAATGGGTTGGGAACACAGGTTTCCAGGTCTCACTGAAAAATGGACTCATTGGAAAATAGCGGGGGATGATGCGCTCTTGGGCGTCGTTGACGGAGCGAGACTGATGGACGCACTAGATTTGATCGAAAAGCACTACGGGCAATTCTTATCCATACAAAGCTGCTCGCGCAACAGTGGGTGAAAACTCAGAATTGACAGACGAAGAAAACTCATTTTCTGAGATCTCGAATTTCATCAAAGACGAAAAGATTGTCGCCCAAGAAAAGATGCCTAAAGTTCAAGAAACTGATTGCTAAGCCGTTTACGGAATTGAAGCCGAAGCAAGCGAGTTCTTCGTTACCCTGTGTGTCCTTAGTCGAGAGGTTTGAGGCTATAACCCTCGGACCCAATCAGCACTATAGGACTGGCCTCCAAGATGTTTCCATGTTGCGCATGGCGATAAGCAAATTGACGAGCCCCCTGCTTGATGTTACAATCCCTCACATTCTTGTGCTTCCAAGTGCAGCTACGGCTTGTAGCTGTTCATATATACAGGGTTGAAAGAACAACAACGCGAGTTAGTGAAGGAGAACGGAATGGCTGTTCCGGTTTCCCAGATGTATACCGTGGCGACGTATGTGCTCTCCCAGAAGTTGCGGGGAGTGAAGCGATATCCCTTGGTCCTCATGCTTGAGCCGCTTTTTCGCTGTAACCTGGCTTGCGCCGGATGCGGAAAGATTCAATATCCAGACCACGTCCTCGATAAACGGTTGACGCCCGAACAATGTTGGGCGGCGGCGGAAGAGTGCGGAGCCCCCATGGTGAGTATTCCTGGAGGGGAGCCGCTCATTCATCCTGAAATGGCCACGATTGTACAGGGGTTGGTGGAACGGAAGCGGTACATTTATCTGTGCACCAATGCCATTCTGTTGGAGCGGAAGTTAGACGAATACACGCCCTCCAAGTATCTGACGTTCAGTGTGCATATGGATGGACTCAAGGACGAGCACGATTTAGCGGTGTGTCGTGATGGGGTGTATGAGGTGGCGGTCAAGGCCATCAAGGCGGCGGTCAAACGTGGCCATCGTGTCACGACGAATACGACATTGTTTGACGACGCGAATCCTGAACGCGTTCGAAAGTTTTTTGATGAAATGATGGCCTTAGGTGTTGAGGGGATGACGATTTCTCCCGGGTATAGTTACCAAAAGGCACCGGATCAACAACATTTCTTGAAACGATCGAGAACTCAAGAACTCTTCTCTAAGATCCTTACTCGTCCCAAGTCAGGCTGGCAATTCAACCAATCCCCGTTGTTTTTGGATTTTTTGATGGGGAGACGTGAGTATGAGTGTACCCCGTGGGGCAATCCAACCTACAATGTCTTTGGATGGCAGAAGCCCTGTTATTTACTTCAAGAGGGGTACGCAAAAACATTTCGGGAACTGATGGAGTCGACGGAATGGGAGAACTATGGAACCGGTCGAAATGAGAAGTGTGCCGATTGCATGGTTCATTGCGGCTATGAAGCCTCGGCTGTTGAAGATACTTTTAGTACGGTCTCTGGATTTGTGAGGACAGCCAAGTTGACACTATCGCCCACGTCCCGTTGATTGCAGTGTTGGTATTCACATTCGTTTCATGACCAACGAGTCACGATTAACGGTTCTTCGAAATGACTGATATCAAGAATCACGCGGCTTCTACCACTGGATCGTTGGAAGGGCGAGTATTTGCCCCAACCTCTGTGACGGAAGTGACAGAGGCCGTCGAGCTTGCGTTCGACTATCGCGGCGACGTGACGTTGACGCTACGCTCAGGTGAGTCTGTCATCGGGTATATCTACAATCGCCACGTTGCGGCCAGGGATTCCTATCTGGAGCTGTTTCCTGTGAATTGTCCGGAGGCTCAGCACATCCCGTATTCCGATATCACCTCAATTGCATTCACGGGGGAAGATACGGCGAATGGGAAATCCTGGGAAGTCTGGGTGTCGAAAAAAGAGTCCGAGCGCCGTGCGGAAGCCGCAGAAGTCGAGGCGGTCGCTCGCACGCGAGGCTATCTCTAGAAGAGTGTTCTCTCCCCACGTTCGCAGTTCTCACGAACGTCTTTCCTGCCTTGCAGTGGTTTCAAAAAGTACCCGCCATTTCGTTGACAAAGACGAAGTGCTGTGCTAGAAACCCTGCCCGAATGTAGCACGCGCGTTAGGCGCGGCGTGCCTTTCTTTGAAAGAACGAGTGACGAGTCCGCCATCTAGTTTGAAGCGTTGTCGGAGAAGTCCCGTCGGACTGGGTGTATTACTTTTTGGTTTTGTAGGGATGGTGTTGTCCCCCGCATTAGCCCCTGCTACTCACGAAGCAGATCATCGTTTCATGGTGGAAGGGTATGTCTGTGGGCAAGATGGAAAGGGGATCTCAGGCACCGACGTTCTAGTCAAGGATACCAAAATCTCCTACGGCCAGGTCGTGAAGACGGATGGGGATGGTTATTACAAAGCGATGTTCCACCTCCACAATGACAACCTTGGCGATCCCCTTTTGGTGGAAGCGAGCGCGGAGCAGAAGAATCTAAAAATTGAATTCGATCCAAAGGATCTCGAGAGCGAACGAAAGGTCAGGGTCGATTTTGGCAGTGGTTGTGGTGTGACTGGTTCTCCTGCATGGATTTGGTGGGCGGGTGGTGCAGTGGCGGCGGCCGGTGGTGTTATCGGAATGAAACTTGTCCGGTCTCAGCCAAGGCAGGGGCGAGCCAAAAAGAAATCTCAGGGAAAGAAAAACACATAATCGCCGATGACGGTTCCTGGAGGGCTGCTGGGGTGCCTCGCCGAACCGATCAATGGATGAGCGAGGGCCGGCGTGCAGAGCTATCAAGACATGTCTAGTCAGGACGCTTTTGTTGAGGGTGGGGATGCCTCGGCAGAAGCGTTTTTTATTATGAGTGCACTCCCCCATCCGCGAGCTGTAGAAAATGGGTCCCGGATGCACGCATGCTCAAGAGGCCGGTCGGCATCATGACAGGAGGCTTGAGTGTGTATCGCGCAGCAATGGTCATTAGTATCGCGTTGTTGACTGCCTGCAGTGGGGAACAAGGTGGCAGCGAGGGGCCGATCGTACCGCCACCGCCGGCTCCGGCAGAATACGCCGACAAGCATATGCCTCCGGACTGGTGGGCCGATACCCAGAAGTTGGAAGAGGGACGCAAGCTTTTCCTTGGAGAGGCAAATCCCGATGTGAATTGCGCCAGTTGTCACGGGAAAGACGGAAAGCCTGTGAAGGCTGGAGCCACGGATTTTCGGAACCCCGAACGCATGAAGCTCTATTCGGATACCGTGTGGTTTTGGCGCATCTCAGAGGGGGTGCCGAATACGAAGATGAAGGGATGGAAGAGTAAGCTTTCGGACGATGATCGATGGAAGCTCGTCCTGTATGAACGGAGCTTTGGTTTGCCTGGAAAAGTTTGGAGCATCGAAAAGAAGCAGTGGGTCGATACGGGTGCGAAGTAACTGTAGGATCTTTGAGGACTCAGGGGTTTTTGTGAGCGAATCAGGGATTCACGTATTCGGCGAAGAGAGAGGAATTTGAGATACTGGTGCCCGTTCAATAGGGGTTAGGGGCAGTGTGGTGTGGGAGAGTGACGTGTAAGCTCCTTGGCTGGGTTCTTAATGGATATAGGGGGCATCGAGGCATCGTGAAAAAACTATCGAGCAGTCTCCTGGCTCTCGCCGTATTGATTTCGTTGTGTGTCGTAGGAGTCTCAAGCGGCTATGCTCAGGAGGTGGGGGCATCGTCGGTTGAATTTCCGTACACCGGTAATCGAACGGCGGTGTGGATTGTCGCTCAGCTTCATATCTTGTTCGCCGCGTTCATCCTTGGCGCGCCAATTTTCGTCGTCATTTCAGAGTGGTTGGGCTACCGCAAGCAGGAACCACGCTATGATCGTTTGGCGAAAGAAATTACCAAGGTTACGGTTATTCTCTTCAGTATGACGGCGGTGACCGGCGGGTTGTTTATTTTCGTTCTGCTGGCGGCCTATCCACAGTTCACAACATCATTCATCAATCAATTTTATGTGGTATTCGCGATCCTGTATCCGGCGCTGTTTATTGCCGAGACGATCCTCATGTATGCCTATCTCTATACGTGGGACATCTGGAAAGGCGAGAAGAAAGGACGCCATATTGCACTTGGTGTTCTTCTCAATCTTGTGTGTCTGCTGATCTTGTTCGTCATCAATGGTCCGACATCGTTCATGAACACACCGCCGAAGGCGGAGGGGGTTTCGCCGCAAGATTTTATTGCCGCGGCGACCTTGTGGGATAAAATTGCGAATCAGAGCTGGTTCCCGTTGAGTCTTCACCGGATCGATGGGAATGTCGCCTTCGGAGGCTTCATTGCGGGCATGATCGCCGCGTATATGTACATGGGTTCAAAGACTCAGGAAGAACGGGCCTATTACGATTGGATGGGGTTCGCCGCCATTTGGATCGCCGTAGGCGGGTCGCTCCTACAGCCGTTCACGGGACTCTTGTTGGCGTATGAGATGTGCGACTACGATTTTTCATTCTGTCCCTACATGATGGCTGATCAGCTCTCCATGTTTTTTGAAACGCAAGGGATCATGATCGGGCTCTTGTTCCTGGGAATCAACTACTATAGTTGGCTCAGTGTGAAGCGTATTGAAGGGGCTGACAACGTTCGGATCACCATTCTGGCGCCAATGGTTTTGGTGGTGCTGCTTCCGGCCACGATGTGGGTCATGAATAGCTATTGGATTCCGGACCCGATGTCGTTGGCATTCCTGCTGCCGCTCACCCTGTCGCCGTTCCTTCTCGGGCGGTTTGTCCCTGTGACTGTCTCGGCGAGAACCGTCATCAAAATCGGTTTTATCATCATGCTCATCAGCGATGCGGTCTGGCTCACTCCGGCTGGGTTCGTCGCGACCGGCACGGATATGCCGGATGAGATGAAGCTGCCGGAAGGCTGGGACTATTTGTCATCCATGCCGGCAAAACTTTCTGCCATCCTCACATTGGTGTTTGTGACTATCGTCAATTTTGTGTTGTACAACCGAGCCATTAAACAGGGGACGATTCTCTGGGGGAAGATCGATTTTGCATCTCAGTTCGTGCTCATTTTTCTCGCGTTTACCTCGACCTGGATCATGGGGTTGATGGGGGCCGTGCGCTCTCTGCTTAAGAAGTATTTTCATACCTATAGTCTGGTGTCGGACCTCAGTGTGGAGTCGTTTACACCGACGCTCTCATATTCTGCCGGATGGATTACAGCGATCTCCGTATTTTTTATCGCGATCGTCAGCGCGGCGGCACTGATCGCCATTCGCCCGTCTGTTGCAAGGGTCAAGGAGTCTGAAGCAAGTTCTGTCCCTATTGCGGTCAAGTAATCACTGTTTGGGGCGCCTATCGAGGCGACGGAATACGCATGTGGAATCTATTTAAGAAGCTCGCAGTTGGTCTTGTGGTTGGCGGTGTACTAGCCGGCATCGCCCACTCGCAAGAGGTACCCTTCTCATTCCAGTTGTTGTTCATCGCGATTGCGTTGGTTGGCGCGATGACGTTTACGCTTCTCGATGCGCCAGCCATGAACACGATGAGTGGAGGCAAGGCTGCTTTTGCTGTGGCAGTGTTCTGGTTATTTCTCATTATGGTGTGCGTTGCAGGCGCATCCCTTCTGCCTCAGTTTGACCCTGAAGACGAAAAGGCAAAGATCGGCAAGTTGCTCGATAAAGAACGAAAACAGTCCGCGCAAGGCAAGACGGAGGAGTTGATCGCTCGCGCCAAGGCTCTCGATGAACAGGTGAAAGCGCTTGAGAATCGCCTCAAGGGCATCGGTGGAGGCCAGGCGGTGACCCCATCGCCTCCTGCTGGGGAAAAGCCAGCTGCAACCGTCAGTACAGGGTCCGGTGACATGATGAAAGTTGGAGAGGAACAGTGGCAATTACAGGAATGTTACAACTGCCATAAGTTAAGGGGAGAGGGCGGGAAGAAGCGAGGACCCGAACTAGACAATATCGGTTCGTTGTTAACAGTCGAAGAAATTCAGCAGAAAATTGCAGATCCCAAGAGTTTTATGGCGGAAGGCTACGAGAAGGAGTGGACGAAGGGTATCATGCCCAACAAGTTCAAAGACCTCATGGATCCTAAAGAAATGCAAGCGCTTGCTGCCTGGCTTGGTACGTTCAAAAACGCCGCAGTGAATACCCCGAAACCAATCAAGAAAAATTAATGCTACAACCGAAGTTGAAATCTAAGGTCCGGTGTACCGACCTCGACGTGGGCGAGGTGACGAAAGTCATACTCGATCCGCTGTCTCACGAAATCAGTCACATTGTCATCTCCATGAACGGCAGTGGGGAACGGCAGGTGGCGATCGGCCATGTGCAGGCGGTCACGGATGACGTCGTGCAGCTGCGGGTACAATCACGAGATATTGCGGCGTTGCCTCCGTTCAAGCGAGAGGATTATGTCACCACGCATGAGGTTGAAATCTCGCACCTGGAAGACAATATCCATGTGACGCCTGGGGAAGTGTTGGTTCCGCTCCCTGATTTGGAAAAGAGCGTCAAGCGACGCACGTTTTTCATGAACTTCACCCATGTTATTGGGTTCTTGATCGGACTTCCATTCGCATGGCCGATTCTTCGTTTCTTGATGAAGCCGATGTATGCGGAGTTTGACAATGCATGGCTGAAAGTCGGAAACGTGAGCAAGATCAAGCAAGAGGACGTTGGTGTTCAGTTCAAATACAAGAAAATGGTGAAAGAAGTGTACATGCCGGAGTACGAAGTAGAAAAGAATGTCTGGATTCTCCGCACGACTCCGGAGCTGCTCGAGAAAGTCTACCAAGGGAAGGATCTTGAATTTCGCGATGCCAAGGGGAAGACGATCTGGACCAACAAAAAAGACGTCCCCTATATCGCGTTTTCCGGCAAGTGCCCTCATCTCGGGTGTGGGTTCAAGTGGCGGCAACATAAGACACTCGGGCAAGTGTTTCTCTGCCCGTGTCACTTGAGTATTTACGATGCCGGAGGGAAAGTGCTCGACGGGCCGGCGCCACGCTCCTTGGACGCGTTACCGCTGAAAGTCTCGGCAAGTGGTGAAGTTGAGGTCATCGACATGGAATTTAAGGCCGGCACGAAGTCGCAGATCAGGATTGTGTGAGAGTGTGACGACATGGACATGAAGCATTCATCTCCCGCAGCGATCCCTGATCATCAGCCAAGTACGACGGAAAAGGTCCTTGCCTTCCTGGACGAGCGCCTTGGTCTCAAGGAAATGCAGGCGAAGATGCTCAATGAGCCGATTCCAGGCGGTTCTCGTTGGGCCTATGTGTTCGGTTCCGTCCTCCTGTTTATTTTTGCGATGCAGGCGCTGACCGGTATCCTGCTCATGTTCTATTATGTGCCGACGGCCGACCACGCATATGATAGTACGCAGTACATTATCCACGATGTCGACTATGGCTGGTTCCTGCTCAGTTATCACTTCTGGGGATCCAGCGCGATGGTTGTGTGTGTGGTGGCTCACATGTCGCAGGTGTTTCTCTGGGGAGCGTACAAGAAGCCACGTGAACTCCTGTGGTTGGTTGGCCTCGCGTTGTTCGGCATTGTGATCACCTTCGGGTTCACGGGTTACCTATTACCCTGGGATCAACGCGCATTTTGGGCGACACTCGTGGGCGTCGAAATCTTGGATAAAGTGCCCCTCGTCGGTGATTTTATAGCCCGGTTTCTGAAGGGTGGGGCGACTCCAGGTCAAATGACCTTGAGCCGTTTCTTTGTGCTTCATGTCATGATTCTGCCGGCGGCACTCATGGCCTTGGCTGGGTTGCATCTGTTTTTATTTCGTGTGGCCGCTCCGGCGGGACCTTATAAGGGGACCACGGAGGAAATCAAAGCCAAGACCGACTATTTCTTCCCCCGTCAGATTTGGAAGGACATCGTCGGGATGGCCTTCGTCTTTATCGGTCTTTGCGCGCTCGCGCTCTGGGAACCGGTCGTGTTGCTCGATAAGGCGACGCCGGATCCTGGCGAGTACCATCCCGAGCCTGAATGGTATTTCCTTTTCTACTTTCAATTGCTGAGGCTCAAGCTGTTCGCCGGTCAGTTCGGCCAGTTCATGGGTGCCGTCGCATTGCCGGTGGTGTTCATGGTGGTACTCGTGGCCCTTCCATTTTTCGATAAGGACCCTGAGCGGAATATCTTTAAACGGCCGATCGCCTTGATCATTTGGATTGCGATCATGGTCGTCATCGCACTCTTTACGGTGGCGGCAGTCATTAATCGTGAGTTTTTGGATTAAGTAATCGTCGCAAACAGGAATTATGGCAGAAGAACGTGAGTCGATGTCGCCAACTCAGATAGGGTTTGGGATCCTGTGGCCGGCCTGCTGGGCGGGTATTCCCATCAAGGCCGTGTTTGCCGTGATGTTTATGGCCATGGGCTTGGTGCAATTCGAAGGACGGTTTGGGTTAGCGTTTTTGATGCTGCTGGCGAGTCCGGTCACGGTCTTTGCCGCTCCGATCATCATGGCCATGTATGAGACACACTTTGGTGAAGGGATCGGCCTGTCGCTCATCTTCGGAGCCGACGCCCGCACTGATATCTGGGCGCTGGGCGTGGTTGGTCAAACATTTTTCCTGGAGCGCCTACGGAAAGAACCGCCGCATGACGGGCTCGGTTTTGCGATTTGGTGGAGAACAGCCGCCATTGGGACGTTTTTCCTTCCGATGCTCTGGTGGGCCGTAAGCCATGTGACGGACACCGCAATTTCTGCCTCGCATTCGATGGCTGAAATGGAGAGTTTGCGGCATCTTTTTGATACCGGTCTACCGGTAGCAGAGCGCATCGGTCTTGAATTAACAATTTGGGGGACCATTTCATTTGCAGTCCTCATGGTGTTGGCGACGATCGGTGTCTCAATCCTTGGGCAGTTCATCCGGAGGATGGCAGAAGACGCCCGTCCGTCGCCAGAGGATTATCAGGGGCTCATTACCCGTTGGGATCTGATGCGTGTGCCGGCCGATCAGGGACTGAT
>DCZN01000014.1:28862-29391 GCA_002331625.1 Nitrospira sp. UBA2083
GGTGTGGTGTTGTCGCTGGTCTTTTGGACGGCGCTTCCCGTGACAACGCCCCATCCACACGAATGCTGCAAGAAGCCGGAGGTGGAGGTTGAACCACTGTTTAAGCCAATCGAGTCCCTGAACAGCAGTACGAAACGGATCGCGTCACTGGCCGCGCAAGTTGATGCCATGGAACAGCAGAAGGCGGACGCGAAAGGGCACAAAGAAAAGGGCAAGGGAAAAGCCGAAGGTGGAACCGCTAAGGACTCCTCTGCCAAGTCGAAACAGTAACTTGTGAGGTGATGAGGTGAGTGCCACACGACAAGGGGTCGGAACAATTCAACGGGCTCTTCGGGCCGTCGGAGGTCATAATGGATGGCTCACAGGGCTGTTGTTGACGATGGTCTGGCTCGCGCTCCCTTCCATCGGGATCGCGGCAGAGGGCACGGCGGCTGGCCCTACTGAGTATCGCGATATTCCCTATATTGGTGCTCGGAACCTTGTCTGGATCGTTGCCCAATTACACTTGCTGCTTGCCGGGTTTGTCTTG
>DCZN01000014.1:29449-29763 GCA_002331625.1 Nitrospira sp. UBA2083
GAAAAGCGCTACGACAAGCTGGCAAAAGAGTTTACTAAGCTTTTGACCTCGGCCTATGCGACGACGGCTCTGTTCGGCGGCATCCTCCTGTTTCTCCTCGTGGCGTTCTATCCCAAGCTGATGAACTACTTGACGGATGTCTTCTTTCCATCCTTTTTGCTCTACTGCCTTCTGTTCCTTCTGGAAACCGCGACGCTGTATCTCTATTGGTACGGCTGGGATGCCATGCAAGAAGGCAGAAAGAAGTCATTACACGTGTTCCTGGGGTTTCTCCTCAACTTTTTCGCCCTATTCATCATGATCGTGCCGAATGC
>DCZN01000063.1:0-29466 GCA_002331625.1 Nitrospira sp. UBA2083
CCGGAGGTCCAGCGGTATTCCGGATGTCCTGCGCATTTGCTATTGAGCTGACGGAAGCGTTTGAGATCGTCGAGTTCCACCGAGAGTTCGCCCAGCCGTTCATATTGGGGATTCACGGCCTTCACGCCTGTCAAATGTAAGAGCGAGTAGAGCAACATCGAGGCATGTCCCATAGACAGCACGAACCGGTCCCGGTTTGGCCAGATGGGATCGTTCGGATCGAACCGCATGATCCGCTGCCAGAGACAGTAGGCGACGGGAGCCATGGCCATCGGGGTTCCCGGGTGGCCGGAGTTGGCTTGTTGTACGGCATCCATCGAAAGGGTGCGGATCGTATTGATGCAGGTTTGGTCGAGTTGGGCGTTCGTCACCGTCACCATGGCCCCCTTTGTCGAGGTGTGATTCTGAAGAATTGTCGTCAGTGATCCTCTTCAAGAATGATGTCGGTCGTTCCGAGACAAAGCTTGAGCAGGGGCGTGAAGTAGTAGAGGTGAACGAGAGGCTCTTGCGTTCGAGACGATCCCAGTTATACGGTGCATGGGGACAATGCTTAACTGGGAGAGGAACGAAAGAAATGAAAACCAATATCGTTGTGACCACCGTGTTCTGTTGCGTCATGATCGCGTCGGCCAGTCAGGCTGAGGAAGTGGGGAGTGTCGACACGGAATTTAAATGGTTAGGGCCAGATCATAAAATTGTGGTGGAGGCATTTGACGACCCCAAGATCGAAGGCATCACCTGCTATCTGAGTCGATCAAAAAAAGGCGGCTTGAAAGGGATGGTTGGATTAGCGGAGGAAACTTCCGATGCGTCACTGGCCTGTCGCCAAGTCGGGCCGATTCGCCTGGTGGGTGAGGTCAAGGAAGGGGAGAAAGTCTTCAGCGAGAGTCGATCCCTGATTTTTAAGTCCCTCCAAGTGGTTCGATTTTTCGACAAGAAGCGCCAGACCTATATCTATCTCGCCTATAGCGATCGCGTCATCGAGGGCTCGCCGCAAAATGCCATCTCCACCGTGCCGATCCAATCATGGGCAAGTCGATAACGCGGTATCTGCTTGTGGCGTTAGAATCGTGGGTTAACGCGCTGGTGACTATGTTCCACCACTTTTGGGATTGTTGACTGATGATCTTGCGAGTCGATCATCCCGATCCAGATCGAGTGATAGGTCGATTCCTCGGGGATATGTGGCTTGAGATCAACGAGAGAAAACACTTCGCCATGACTACGTATACTTCCGTTCCGCTGATGATCTATAGTGCGACGAGCGAGTGAGGAGAAGGAGGCGATATGTCACAATCGGCTGGTCGAGAGATTGCCGGTATTGTTGGGCTCATGGGGCTCTTGGCCGGTTGCGTGCCGGCGCACCCGTATTCCATGCAGGTTGATGGTGAGAAAGTCATGGTTGATGTGTTGAAACCCGATGAGGTGAAAACGCAAGCGGCCGGTGGGGGCAAAGTCGTAGTCCCTGCGATTGCTGCAGGCACTGCGCCGGTGGCGACTCACTATGTGATCAAGGCCACCACGCCGGTGTTTGATGAGGACAGCATCGAACATACAGCGACATACAGCGTGGCCAAGGCGGGCAGCAGATTTTATGCAGACGACAAGAGCGGCACCTCGGTACAGTTCGGCGGGGTCAAGATCACCCGATCTATTCTGGACGAGGGGAACCCTCGGACTGCCGCAATCCTGACCTTTTCGGTCGATGCACAAGAACTCCCCACGAACGGCCAGCTGCAACTGGTGGGGGACTCCGCGCTCGTGCATTTCGGGAAAGTCAAAGTGGAGGAACGGAAGTGGTATATCCCATGGACATGGTTCAAGAAGGTCAGAGATCGCATTGATGCCGACGTGAATATTGTGCTGGAGGGGCATTGGACTGATGAGCACGAGGTGTCTCATCGAGAGGATGTCGCTGATCTCCATCTCCACCTGCGTGATCTGAAGCTTGGGGATACCACCGATATTTCAACGGTCCGAAGCGAGTGGTTCCCGTTACTTCCCAGAAGCAAGAAGCCGAAGCTTGGGACGGGGACCTACGTGGTGAAAGTCAAGGTGAAGGAGTATGACGATTATGGCAAGCACATCAAAGAAGTCGCAGATGTTGTCTCGACGAACAGGGCTGATTGGGTGAATACCATCAAGAAATCCTTTATGCCGAACCCATGACCGTGATTAGGCCGGGATGATAAAGGAGCAATGGACTCATCGGGCGAAGCTAGTGGTCACTCAAGAGGCCTCAGCTTAAAAGGCTCATGGTCGGCTCCGTCCGCCTGGAAAACTATGGTGTGAAGCCTGGGGCTTTGGCAGGCTCATCAGTTGAGAGGCCTGCCATGGCGATGTGTCAACGGTCATGTTCTCAGGAGCTATTTTTCTTTCCTATTGTTTCTTAAAGCAGTGATTTCCATTCGTCCCGATTGACGGCCGGCATTGTCGTTATCAGAATGTGTCCCATGGAGGCGTTCAACACCGCTGCTTTCATGGCCGTCTTATCTGGAAAGTCCCAAATGGCGACGACGTCGTACTCACCGAGACAATAGTAGGCCTGGACCAGCCAGGTGTACCGACCAGGTTCCGGATGATGCAATCAGTATGCATCGACGAATCCCACGCTTGTAAGTCGAGCAAACGCTTGCCGCTCCCGCTCGGACACGTGTGTGCCGCCATGACATGCAATAGGGGCCCAGACATCGATATCTCCTGGCGCCACATTGAAATCACCGCCGATGACGGCCGGTGTATTTGGAGGGACGGCCTGATTGATCCAGCGAGCCAGCTTGTCGAACCACAAAAGCTTCGCTTGATAAAACGGCGAATCAACCTGCCGGCCGTTCGGCGCGTACACACAGATGATGCGTACGCCGCCACATTCGGCAGCGAGCATCCGCGCTTCAGTGAGCGGTTCGTCATCACCGGTATCGGATGTCCGAGCAGGCCGTAACAGCTCTCCAAAGTTTGTGATCACGCCGCCAATGCCGCATCGACTCGCGATCGCGACCACGTCCCATCGACCCTCACCATGGTGTGTCAGCTCGTATCCGGCCTGCGTAAATGTTGTGCCGGGGGTCTCCGCGTCCGCAATCTTCGTTTCCTGCATCAGAAGCACGTCCGGCTTCGCCCGATCCAGCCACCACAGGACCTTTTCCGGGCGAGCCTTCAGCGAGTTGACATTCCAAGGCGCAATCCGCATGCGTGAAGGTTATCCCATCTAGGTAGACTCTGGGCAGACAAAAACGGGGGCATTCTACTTTTCTAAGCCTGACTCGGCGATTGAACCAGACCTAGTAACTTCACTAGATGACAAGCGGTTCTCCCTGAATGTTATCGTATACGTACAAAGAACCTGAGGCAGTTTTCCGACGTGCGGGCCAGCGATCGATGGGAGATGGGGCTATGAATATACGAGAAGAGAATTCGGACCCACACAGTCGGGAAGGGGGAGTAAGGTATCCCAAGAGCAACTTGTCTACTCACGCGAGGAGGGAGCTATGAATGATGTCCAGATCCCCATTGATCCTGCGAAGCTTCAACTTGTACGGGAGTATCTTCAAAAATTCCTTTTCTCTGATGTCCGGCAGAGATTCGACGAACAGATGTGGACCCATTTTTCATTTAACGAGAGGCCGCAGCGCTCGGAGATTGTGTTCCACCAAACGTTCCTGGACGATTGTAAGAACCTTGATGAAATCATGGAGAAGAGTATCATGCCGTTGCTCCTCGCCAATCCCGGAAAATCCATTATTGTAGGAGAAATGGGAGGGCTCAGCGTCGAAGAAAGCGCTAAAACATGAAATTCTACTATTTATCGAACGGAGGACAGCATCACCCCGCTCCGGACGATGTTCCGGAAACGTACAGTCGTCACTCAGGGTCTAGCGATGTGCATGCCAGAGGTACGAGGCGAGGAGGAGATCCTATCATACCATGTACCCCCTCAACTTCTGACCTCGCAAACTTGGTAAGGGCTCTGGGCTGGGAAGCAGGAGATTGCTCGCGTCATTCTCCGTTGACTTTGATGCCCTGTTCCCATCCGTAGAGTACGACTTGGCGGTGCTGGATCCAGAGTCCCATGATCCCTTCATTCCAGTTTTGGCGTGCGTGAGGTTCGATGCTGTTCCAGTCCATCTTCTGATTGTCGGGATCAAGGGCGAGATCAAACCCATATTTGTAGGCCAGCCGATAGTGACTGTACCCGTAACCTGATGTGGTGTAGTGCGATTGGTAATGGGCTTTGAACAGAGGTTCGTGGCTCACGAACGTGTCGGCCTCGTGATGTGATTCGTTTTGAGCTTGCTGCGCGACGGCCCGGAGATGGCCGTACCTCGGGTGCTCGACAGGCAAGAGACGAATGACCACCCAGGCTACAGGAATCACGAGGATGAGAAGTCGAAATGCGGTCGCGGAGTTCATGGGAACCTCCGAGGCAGTCGATGGGACCATCATAATAGGCCAGCCATGCTCACACGTCCAGAGCAGCTCAGCGGGGATTTGTTGCTTGGCCGATATCGGGCACCGACAGGACAGGATTGAGATCAGATGTGCCGGCTTGGTCTGACTATGGGTGATAGCAGAAGACGGCTTACATGACACAGGTATGTCTTTCCTCGGCCTTGGTGTCATAAACTAGGGAAGGTCTGGACCTTATCCAGATGGGTGCAAGAATGGCACGAGGAGCGACTCTCTAGACCAAGCTGGAATCTTTCACATGAAGCGACGAATGACCTTCCTCNNCCTCATTATTTTAGGATTTCTCTTCAACGGAGGAGTGGCCTTCTCGTTCACCGGCCAAGTGGCCTCCATCCGTGACGGGGATACGATAGAAGTGTTACGCAATGGGAAAGCGGAGCGCGTCCGCTTGCACGGGATCATGTGTCCGAAGGGTAGCCAGCCCTACAGTGAGGAGGCTAAGCAAGCCACGTCGGATCTCGTCTTCAGTATGGATGTCACGCTTCAGATCTACGGTAAAGACAAGCAGGGGCGCATTCTTGCCGACGTCCTCCGATCCGATGGAACGAGTGTCAACCAGAGGTTGGTTCAAGAGGGCTGGTGTTGGTGGGATCGGAAGCAGGCTCAAGGGGATACTCAGTTCGAACCGCTGGAGAAGGAGGCGCGAGACTCCCAAAAGGGACTATGGGCTGACCCAAACCCAATCCCTCCATGGGAATGGAGGAAGAGTTCCCGGCGCAATACTCCGTGATTGGAGGAACACACCTCCTGTGATCCGTTTTGATTGGGAAGAAAATACAGATGGCCTTGTGGCGAGCCATCCAGCGATGAGGCTGCTGGATGGCTCGCGCAAGATCACGAACAGGCCCAGCCCAGTGCTTGTTAAAAGGTGTGACGCACGCCGAACAGCAACCCGATGGTGGAGGCATCGCTGTTCGGATGATTCCGTTTCCACGCCGTTTCCACGTTCAGCATCATTCCCTGCGGGGCTCCCGGGAACCAATTCGTCAAGGCATAGTCCACGCCTCCGCCGACTCGCCAGGCAAAACTGTCGGACACGTTATGGGTGTTGATGTTGACACCGATGCCGGTTGTGACATAGGGAATCAGATTCCCAAAATGTCCGGGGCGATACTCCAAGTTGACAGGCAGGATGGTGACGGTATTGACGGAGCCGGTTCCAGGATCATCGACACCATGATTTTCCCATTCCAACATCATCCCGGCCCGGAACCATCTGTTGAGCCCATACATGCCTTGGAAGTTCACTGCTGGTCCCACGGTGGACACACCGGCGCTCTGTGTCGTGAAACTCGGTCCCACGCGGAACCCCCCTGTGATTCTGCCTTCTTCTGCCATGCCTTCATGAACCCAGCCCCAATCGGCTGCGTGAGAGGTTACGGGCGTCATGCTCAACAAGCATGTGATGACCAGTAGTCCTTTCATCAAGGACGGAGTAGAAGTCCTAGACATGGTGTTCTCCTAAGGTGAAAAGGCACGCTCGTGAGTGTGAACTCTAACGGACTCCTTTTTCGGTTTCAAGACGAGGTAAGGGTAGTTACAAAGGAATCCGATCAGTGTTGCGAGCGCGATGGCGACATCGCGGACCTGCTTCCGTGGGAGGTATTGGAGGAATTATTCGGCTGAACGAATTTCGCTGAGCTCCTTCCGGAGAAACTCACGAACGTGTTGTCGTGCATCGCGCGAGGCTTGCCCGGCCTGGTCCTGCTCTTTCCATCCTCCGATCAAGGTGCTGTGTGCGTTGACTCGTTTCCCGTGAGTCTGGTAGGCATTCGCCGGTATTTCCCCATTGATAAAACGACTGCCGAATGTCTCGCGTAGGGTCTTGTGTTTCTCGCGATGAGCGATGCAGTCGGTTTCGAACCGCAGTCCGAAAATCTTAGCCGTGCTTGCTTTGGCCTTGTCGAGATCATCGTGGGAGATGCCGAGTGATTGCCTGTCCTCGTCCGTATACCACCAGACGCGCATGGGGAGAGCTGGCTGGGCGACGACGGCGGCTCGCACTCGTGGATGATCCAGCAGTGCCAATGGTAGCGGGCCGGTCAGGCAGTTGCCGATGATGCCGATCGGCTGACCGTGCCGAATGCCGATCGTCTGCACCAGATCTCGTAGCCAATCCACAATAGGGGCACTGCCGTTGGATGGTACTCCCCATTCTCCACCTGGGAAGAACTCGAATACGCCTTGAAACCAATAGGCCCGTAGTCCACTCACGAGAGAAAACTTGCCCTGCTCGCCGAACAGCATCGGGACATAAACAGTGAAGTCCTTTGAAAGCTCTTCGGCATAGGCCAGGGTCCCGGGGGAGAGCCCGGTCAGTTCGTGGAGTAACAGTATTGGTGGCTTGGATGTGCCGTCATTGAGGCAGAACACCGAATGGGTGATGCCCGCATGAGCGAAGGGTTGTTCGAAACATTCGGCCCATGAACGAGTCGGGGTACCTTCTTCCTTCTGATGCGGTGCGCACATCCCCAACTGTGCCGCGCCACAGCCGGATAGCAGCATGGACATTGTGATGGCGTAGAAGAGAGAGGGTGACGATCTCTTCATCCTCGTTCCTCCCATCCAGCGAAAGGTCTCTGTCTCAATCATGTGACGCCGAATCAGTCTTGCTCATTGGGCTATGGCACATGGGAAGTCGTAGAAAGAGCAGTAGGTGTTGTGGCATTGATTGCGAGGTCCTGGATCAGCCGCTGGAATTCAGGACTGTCCCGAAGCAGACGAGAGCCGGCGAGCAGCAGGTGGTCGACCTCTTCAGTCGTGAGCGCGAGGTTGGTGGGGATGTTCATCAAGCGCGTTTCTTCTTCCGGGTCGGTGAGTTCCGTCAGACTGGCGTTAATAAAGTAAATGTCTGCATCAGGCGCAAAGATACTGGGAACATCCGCCGGTCGTTGCTTGAGCTGGAGACGCCATTGTTGGATCGCATGATTCATCAGTCGGAGGGTGTCGGTTGAGTAACGATTGATGGGGATGTCGATCAGCGCTCGGCTGACGCGCATGAGGCCAGGAATATCATTCAGTTGGTATTGAGCGATATCCGGAGCGGTTTCAGCGCTCACCATGAGGTACACGAGTTTTCGAATGCGCTTGGCGCCGAGCATCCGGAAGGTCGACTCCAGGTCGCCGAAGAGTGCGGTTGTTTCTAAGACGCTGCGCATGCCGATATTGTCGGAAAGGCCACCGTCCAACAAATGGATGTAGGGCCGTGTTTTCGCATTGAGATAGGACCGGAGTTCCTTGGCCCGCTGCCGGCCCCACGCAGTGGGCCGTTCTTCGACCAGTCGGGCTGGAGGTTGAAACCCACATTGGCCGGCATAGTTGGTCATCGAAATCGGGCTCAAGAGGAGCGGAAGCGCGCTCGTGGAAGCCGCGGCGACCGACAAGGGTAATTGGCTCAGGTCGGAACAGATCAGGTCAAATTGTCGCTGATTGAATTCGAACCGCGAGAGGGAGGCCATGTCGGATGCATGCAGATTGATGATCGGTCGTTGCCCCTTGGCGAGAAGATCGCCGAAGGTATGGCCGTCGAATAACGCCTGATCCAATAGCTCGGAAAGAATATGGGCTCGACCAAAATAAGGTGACCAGAGTCGGAGCCAGTTGGACGGCGATCGGAAAATCCTTGCCCGGAGTTCGTTCTCCCAGTTTTTGCGCAAAAACCGAACCTCGAAATCTTGAAAGATGCGGTCGCCGTACAGTGCGTAATAGGTCGCGGTAAAACTGCCGCCCGACACGGCATTGATGATATTCAATTCATCCAGCAGTCGTTCCTGACGTCCTTCCCAAACAATCGGTGTTCGCGCCAGCTCCTGCAGCACGCCATAGGCGAGGGCTGATGCGCGGGCTCCACCACCTGAAAACGAGGCGACAATGAAGAGACTGTCCGAGCTGCCGGTCTTGGAGGGAGGGAGATTGATGGAGCGGTACCCATAGGCCGGGTTCCACTGGGCCAAGGGCGCATTCATGGTCGGACGGACGTACCCGCAGCCCACGAACAGCACGGCACATCCAACCACGAACCATGTGCTCAACCGACGCACAAGATCCGGCGGGAGAGAGCGATCAGGGTTCATGAGAGCGGGAGGGTACGCAGGCAAACAGGTTGTGTCAACTGGAGGACTGAAACCGTTTACCGCCTACGGTTGAGTTGGGACTCCATGTTCATTTGGAAAGTGCTGTGGTACTCTCCGTCCGCATGGATACCGGCGATCTCACGATTCCCCAGACACCGACCTCCATCACTTCCGACTGGCTGACGCTTGCGTTGCGGCGTGCCGGTGTGTTGGATCGTGCCAAGGTAGTGGCGATCGACGTCCAGCCGGTCGCGGCAGGCAGTGGCTTTGTGGGGCAGACCGCTCGTCTGGCGATTCGATATGATCATCAAGAAACAGGCGCTCCTCTTTCGGTCTTTGCCAAGCTGTCCTCAGCTGATCCCTCGGTGAGACAGCAATTGCGCCGGGTAGGACTCTATGAAACCGAGGCCGGGTTTTACCGGGACATTGCCCCACAGCCAACCTTCCCTCTGCCGATTCCTCGTCCGTATCTCAGTCTCTATGATGACAAGACGAGTGAATGCATCGTGCTCATTGAGGATCTTGGTCAGGCGGAGTTCGGAGACAATCTCTCCGGGTGTTCTTCCACGGACGCCCGGATTGCTGTCCGACAACTCGCGTGCTTGCACGCCCACTTTTGGGAGGCCTCCTTTCTCACACAGTTGCCGTGGCTGCGTGCGCTGATCGACGAAGCCGACGCCAGAATAGCCCTCTATCGGGCGATGTTGCCGCGATTTGAGCAACGGTGTGCCGACTTCCTGACACCCAGCTTGTTGCGGTCCGCACAACGGTTTGCGCAGGTCCTGCCTCACTATTTAGATCGGATGTCATCCAGGCCACAGACCCTCACGCATGGGGATTTCCGCGCCGACAACTTCGCCTTTACGACTACACGCGGGGGGAGAGGTGTGACGGTCTTCGATTGGCAGGTGGCGCGCCGCGCGTCTGGTCCCCGCGATCTGGCCTATTTTCTGTCTGGGTCGCTCACGGTGCAGCAGCGCCGCGTGACGGAGGAATCGCTGCTGACGTTATATTATGAGACCTTGGTGGGCAACGGTGTGGGCGGGTATGTCGTTGAGGATCTTCGGCGAGACGTGCAAGCCGGACTCGGCGCACCGCTGACTACGTGGGTCATCGCCGGAGGTATGCTCGATTTCTCCAGTGAGCGTGGCACTGCCTTGTTTACACAGGTCTGTGCACGGCTTGGTGCGGCGCTCGACGATCACCAGTTCGCCGCCTATCTTGACGAGCTTGCGGCACCTCGTCCTGGTTCTGTCGGTCACGAATCGTCCCTTGAGCAGCATGAAGTCTATTCAGCGGGATACGATCGGATGGTGTTGGAAGGGTTGGCAAGACGGAGTGCGACTCGCGATGCGGCGTTTTTCGTGCCGTATCTCAAACCCTACATGCATGTGTTGGACGGTGGGTGTGGACCAGGGGGAATTAGCGTGACCCTGGCGGAGTGTGTTCCGCAGGGGAGGGTGGTGGGAATTGATGTGGAGGACAGCCAGCTCGATATGGGGCGACGAGAGGCGCAGCAACGTGGCCTCGCCAACGTCGAATTTCACCATGCCAGCGTCTATGCCCTTCCATTCGAGGACGCAACGTTCGATGCGGTGCTTGTGCATGCCGTCCTCTATCATTTGGCCGAGCCGATGAAAGCCGTGCGGGAACTCTGGCGCGTGCTCAAACCGGGAGGGCTGATCGGGGTGCGCGACGCAGATGCTGACGGTGATGTGTACTATCCGGACCAGGAAGCGGTCGATCGCTTGTGGAAGCTCACTAGACGCGTGATCGAGCATCATGGCGGTGATGTGCGGTTCGGACGAACACAGCGCCGGTTGTTGCGAGAAGCCGGGTTTCAGAACATTGTCGCCTCGGCATCGTGTGATACCTTCGGCACAACAGAGATGACCGCCGGCTTCAGCCGTTACTTCGGCGGCATCTTCTTGAGTCAGCACCGAGACTTGATCCTGAAGGAACAATGGGCAACCGAATCGGATCTCACGATTATGCAAAACGCCCTGTTGGCGTGGGGGAGCGATCCGGATGCGTTCTACGCCCGCTGCCGC
Organism: Nitrospira sp. UBA2083; assembly: GCA_002331625.1. Classification (GTDB taxonomy): domain Bacteria; phylum Nitrospirota; class Nitrospiria; order Nitrospirales; family Nitrospiraceae; genus Nitrospira_D. The sequence continues at coordinate 10,592 of DCZN01000063.1, forward strand.
TGCGAAGCCGTGGGGTGGAAACCAGGCGTGCCGACGGGGTAAGGCGCTGTGCAACTCAGTTCCTGACATCCGCTCTCACGAACGAGCAATCGTACATGTTCCGCAGCTATCTTGGTTGAGGGCGATGACCGGCTTCGACAATCGGTTTGTGTCACTGCTCCTTCCATTCACTTGTCTACTGACTGCTCCGTAACGCGTTCCACTCCACGCGTATCTCTTCAGATACATCGCGCTACCCAAAGAGATACAGCTCGACTCGATCCCCGCGTGGTCTTCGTGCGAAACCCTCGTAGGTTCAGGCTTTCGTAGCCTTCTGAAGATGCGGCTCGCAATTTGCTGTGAGGAGTACCTACCGGATGGGCTGGCTTAGGCAGAAGGCAACGTATCATTGCCGACAGATGCTGGTCCCCTCTGCAGCTGTAGGGAAAGACACATTGAATCACTGAGAACCGAGGCGTCGTCAGTATGGTGAGAGTTGCACGATGCGAAATCTTCATGAGTGAATCGCGAGGCTCCTGGCCGGTGTGAAGGAGCTGGTTACGGAGGTGACATATGCCGTTGAAACGATACGGAGTATTGAAAGGACGAACGATTGAGGCCAAGCGGGAAGAAGACCAATCCTCTCCTCATTATCAGATCCATCTTCAAGCCGGGTCGACGGACTACCGCATTGCGGTGAACGTCAAGTCGCAGCTGAGCCCCTCAGAGCTGCTGTTTCTGGTCGATGACGACTTTCAGCACCCCATCACCGCCAATTTGCCGGACTTGGGCGATGAATTTACGCTGTTGTCGAGCAAGCCTGGCGGACAGGCGGTGGATTTCATTCGTGGCAATCTCTTCGATCGATCGGACATGCGGCTGCTTCCCCCGAATCTTCCCGGGCCAGACAACGAGCTGAGTGATCAAATTGAGCATTACGTCAAGCGGGCGATTCAGGAACTGGATGCACGCGTCTATGCATTTGGAGAACGGTGGGGACCGGAGGGCGGGAAGGCGGACAAGATCTTTGGCTTTCGACCGGGGAACGGGATTCACGACATTCATATGAATCAAGGGAATGTGCCCCGTTTTGCCGGCGATGATGGGGTGTGGCAAGACGGAGCGCTGATGTTCCATTTCCCTTCCTCTCAGCAATGGGTCGCCGTGTTCTTAGCGTTTCAGTCCCAAGCCTGGCACACTGATGATGAGACTGGGCACGCCAGTCCCGATGTGCCGAACCCAGGTCCCGGTCCGCAGCCGAGCCCGACCGAGCCGGACCATGTTGTCCGAATCGTCGGCGCACTTGTGAACCCGCTGGGGCCCTCGCCGGAACGAGAAACAGTCACGTTGCTGAATGCATCACCGGAGCCGATCGATCTGACGGGGTGGAAGATCGCCGATCGGCTTAAGAAGACCTACACCCTCTCCGGTGTGATCGGGCCCGGCGCTACGCTGGTCGTGATGCCTCAAGACGTTCAGTTGGGCAATAAGGGCGGCATGATCACGCTGCTGAATCACAAAGGGCTGAAAGTTGACGGCGTGTCGTATACGGCGCAGCAGGCGAAAAAGGAAGGCTGGACGATTGTGTTCTAGCAGATTGTTGCAGTAGAGGCGGTGAGGAACAACTATCTCTCACCTGTTACTCTTACTCCTGAGCGGTGCCTGATTTCGTGTCGTTCTTCTCAAAACGCCTTGATAGGGCGCCTATTATAGGCGCATAATGATGACGCTTGGGGGATATGTGTCTCTTGGGAGAGGAGCACGATGGCCAAACTTAACGTGTCCATTGACGATCGATTACGAGATGAGCTCTTCAGGCTTATCCCACCTCGACGGCGGAGTCAGGTGGTAAACGAAGCGCTCCGGCATGAACTGCTCCGGCGCAAGCGTCGGCAGGCGACTGAAGTGGTGCATCGTTTGCGGAAGCGAAGTGCGACGTTCACAGGAGAGGAAATTCTCGATGCCGTCCGTCGAGATCGGGATCGGACGGACCAATGATTCTCGTGCCTGATGCCTCCGTCCTCCTGAAGTGGGTGTTGGAGCAAGAGCATGAGCCTGACCATCGCAAAGCCATCCAGTTGCAACAAGCACTGCTTGACGAATCGGTTGAGATGCGATTGCCGACGCTCTGGCGGTATGAAGTGGGGAATGTGTTGGGACTCAAAAAGCCGACGATGGCTGCCGAATTGATGAGCGCCTTGTTGGCGTACGAATTTGATGAGGTTCCGTTACGGACGGAGTATGGACTGGCTGTGCTCGAACATATGCGTGAAGTGAAACAGGTTACTTTCTATGACTCCGCCTACCATGTACTGGCCATTCGCGTTAACGGCCTGTACCTCACCGCGGATACGGCCTATGTCAAACGCGCCAAAGCGAAAGGGCATGTGGCACTCTTGTCGGAGTGGAAAGCCCCAGCGATGTAAGACCATTATCTGACGAGTCACAAAATAGTAGTGTGCGCTTCTCTAATCCATTGTTGTACCAGCTGCAGTCTTGCCTAACACGTCCTTGACATCATCGAGATGAGGAATGTCGGTAGGTGCGTGACCTTTGTGCCGTGTCACTGTCATAACTGTCTGGCGCGAGAATCCCAGCACATCCGATCGTCCAGCTAAGTGAAAGAAATCGTACCCCTCGCGGAGCATCAGCTCCGCACTGCGTCGACGCAGATAGCGGTCGAGCTGATCTTGCGAGGTGAAGGCACTCGCTCAATACTCCGCCCAATAGACATTTCCCTTGCTTTGCTCAACGACATCTGTCCCAGCCTCAGCCCGAGGCGTGTAGTGGTCGGTGGCACAACCGGCCAACCATGCAGTCAGCATCAAAAGAGGAACGCCATCCTCAAATAGAAAAGTTCGCATCGGGAGTTCCCGTCGGAGTGAGACGAATCCACGAGATGAACGGCATCAATGCTTTTGTATTTTCGCGTCAACCGGGAGCGAATGTCTGGATCCAATTCGATCCAGGTTGGATTGTTTTGGATGCATCGAAATCCTAAGTTGTCATGAATCCAGAGAGACAAATCGTATCGTCCTCTCTCGTATCATCGCGATAAAAAGCAATCATTTCAGCTGAGTAGAACTTTGGTGTCCCTGGCTGTGAGATAGGTATAGGGAATGCAAAGTTTCCTATGTAAGGCAGGTAACCATTCGCATTAGGGAGATGTTGGAGAAGAACGGAGGCTGTGATGAATATGAGAAGGTACATAGGAGTGAGCCTTGCATGCTGTGTCGGGATGTCGAATGTTGTCATGCTCCATTCAGCAGCGTGGGGAGACTGCACGGTGCAGGAGCGCATCGAGTTGGGGAAGCAAGGGTACGACAAGAGTGAAGTTGAAAAGGCCTGTGCGGATGCTGGTAACAGCGACAGCGGGAATTTCTGGGAAGCGCTTACCAAAGACGTCGTGACGAACCTTTCGAAGGGTCTCACCGATGGCCTCTCAAAAGGGCTAGACAAAGGATTGAGCAGTGCATTGGGTGCGCGCGAGAGGAGTTCGACCGCCGCTTCGTCAGCCCCTCCGGACGCGCGTGAATGTGTCACCATTGCTGGAATCTGTCCGCTTTCCGGTGGCCATGTTGAAGCGCAGTGCTATTGCCAAGCCTGGAATGGCGCCACATTTTATGGGGTCTCTAAGTAGGCACTGCTTCCTGCATTCCACTCTTACTCGTCGGTGTATAATGCCTGGTCGCGCAGCCAATCAGAGCCATAACCGGCGCAGCGCGACCAGAACACACAATCCTTACGCGTATCTTCCAGTGGAGATCATAGGGAGACGAGGCCACGAGAGCAGCCGCATCTTTCTCCCTCACTCCGTTTCAAATTGGAGCAGCGCGATGTGTGTGGACTGATATGTCTGACAGTCCATGGTAAGGAGGAGAATGCCAGGCCCCATTTCTGGTTCTAGGAAACTTGCCATGAACCGCCCGGGTTTGGATCAGGCATTGCCGTCTCTTATCAGCTGGTTCGACAGCCGCTGTTCGAAATGCGGGAGAGACTGTTCTTGCACAAGAGTGGTGGTGCCGACCTTTCTCATGAACCTGAAAGGGAGTGCAAACTCATTTAATTCAGGTTTGGGAAGGGGGGAGGGAGGGGACCAACCCCTCCCTCCTAGATTTCCCCGACGAGCTTTTTCACGGTTCTTCTCATGCCCTATGGCGAGATGTACCTCGCTGTCTTGTTGCCGCCCTCAAACGGCCTGTGGTTCCACGCCGCGCACGAGCCAGGGCGCCGTCGTTTCTAATCGCCGTAGCCCGAGAAGCACTGTCCATGAAGACCAGTTCGAGCCCAAATTGCTTCAGTGTCCCTTCATCCCGTGCCTCGGCATCCCGAATCGTTAGTGTCCACGTTCCGTTGAGGCTCTTGTCCTTGAATCCAGCCAACGCCGTCGTATCCAACATGTCAAACGTCCGTTTGATATTGTGCGTCGCTCCTCCCTCGCGGTTATGCAGAGTGATGTTGGCTGGAGTCTGTCCACTCGGAGGACTCAATGTGATGATGAGATCACCGATGTAGGTATGCGCGAGATCGAGATGGACGATGAGGTTCTCCACCGGTGTCGTGTCGTTCACATCCAGCGAAACCGAAACAGTCTGAAGATCCGGGAGCGGCTCGTTGAACGTTCGGCTGATCAGCACACGGCTTTTGGTCGACGGCTTCGCGAGCGTCACCGCCGTGTTCGCATTCAGGCGCCCATAGCCGTAAAATCGGCTCCAGCCGTCGGAATTGTAGTTGCCGCCATTCGGGTCAATCTTGTCGCACGACTGCTTCAGGATGTCTCGTACTTCCTGCCATTTGAGATCGGGGTTGACCGATAGGAGCAACGCGGCGACGCCGGCTGCGCCGGGGCAGGCGCTGGACGTGCCTCCGAAACTGTTGGTGTAATTGCCTCGTTGATCACCTGAATCCTGGCTGCCTGGGTTATATCCCAGAGACCCTGCGCGATCGGTGGTCCAAATGCCAGATGTGAGGGGCGCGGGGTGTTGAAAGGGAGCATGCCCCATGTCATTGCTGGGGAACGAGCACCAGACCGCCTTCCCAAAATCACTGTAGACGCTCCGCTTGCCGCGATCATTGCATGCGGCTACGGCGATGACCCGCTCATAACTGGCATACCCATCGTTATCGACGCTCTCGTTCCCGTTTCCAGCGGCAAAGAGCACGATACACCCCTTCCCACTTCGGCCTTTCGTTGTCGCGTAGTCGATGGCCAGCTTCGTGCTGGCGGGGAGCGGGACCTTCTGGTTGTGGATAGGATCGTTGGAGTTCCACCATTGTCCATCACGGGGGCCCCAACTGCACGAAATCACATCAGCCCCGTTGTTGGCAGCCCATTCGAACGCCTCCGCCTCTTGCTGGGAACCGAGTGCAGAGTTTAAGCGAATCGGCAAGAGCTTCGCTTTCGGTGCGACACCCGAGGCCTTGACCAGTCCGCTTGCGCAAGCGACACCGGCACAGGCGGTCCCATGATCTTCAGTGAAACCGGCATCTTTTGGCCGAGGATCGTTGATGCCGAGGGTGGCGTCGCGAGGTGCGACGATCTTGCCCGCCCCACTAAATTCCGGATGGTCAATGTCGATCCCATCATCGATGATCGCGATCGTCGTGCCTTCTCCCATGGCTATCTGATGGGCGGCCTCCACATTCGCGCTCGCCGAGACCGGTGTTCCGTTGATTGTGGTGGTCTTGAGGTGCCATTGCTCAGCCGCGATCGCGCGCCGGCCTTTGGGTCGAACCAGTTCCGGATGACAATACTCCACGTCTTTTCGGTTCAGGAGCGAGGACGCGGTTTCAAAGATGGAGGTGCCGGTGCCCTCAGGCGCCCCGACAAAAAAAGCGTTGGTCGCATACGTCAATTCTTTCTTGATGGTGAGTCCTGCGTCTCGGATCACCGTGCGACAGTCCTCTGGGTCTGCATCATCGACGAACTTGATAAAGAGATTTTCGGTATAGAGCACAGGCTCTCCCGATTTCTCATCCACCATGACACCGCCGGCGAATCGTACGTCTGAGGCAGTACGAAGCGCCGACTTTCTGCTTTCCAGCGACCGACGTCCTGTCCCAGGCGGTATCCGGTACACTTCGACGCCGGCTTCCGGAAACGTGAGGACGAGGTATCCGTCCGCGACTTCTCCAGATTCCGGTGTCGGCACCGCGCCACCTCTGATCGATCGAGTCGAACGAGTTCGGACCGCGATCAGATCGTCGCTCTTGCGGAGCATGATCGGCGGTTCGTTCTTCTTGCCCAGTCGAACGTGTGTGAGTTCAGGCATGGCATCCTCCTTCAATGAGTGAAAAGTGATGGTGTATGCGTCGATCGATGACGCGCGGGTCGCTCAGATTGGTCTGTCTCCTCCAAGAGCCAATTTCCGATCGCATGGGGTGCAGAGTCCGCCGTTCCTTGGTGGTAAAGCCGTCGAACTGCCTCAACTCGCCGAAGTCTAAGCTGGTGCGTTGCTCGATGAGCTGACGCTGACTGGCTATGTCTGGTGCCACTGAAGCCGAACCTTCACGCTGGGTGACGTGGTTGCGAGACAGTTGGTTATTAGTAGACAGTTTTTCACCGGCTAGAAATGTCTCGTCCATCTGAGGGATCAAATTCTATGATCCTTTCTGAAGAGAATGATCATGCAAACGGCTGGCCACCAACTGGCGAGGTAGAACTACTTAAAATTGTGGAGGAAATTGAATTCAACAGGATTCGGTGTTGGATCTCTTTTGATACGCCTCAGTATCTGTTTTGATACAGATGGGGGATCTGAAGGGTAACAGATTCATCATCACTCGCCGTCATCGTCGAGTCGGTGGATTCTGCATCGCATCCGTAAAAAATATCCGTTGCCACGAAGAGCTGCTCAGTATGTGTTGAAAGAACTCAGTTCGATGGGTCGCATTTCAGAAGTCAGGAGTGTATTCTGCAAAGAGGCCAACAGAACAGAGTCTCATTGAAATTAATTCTGGAGGCGGTGATGACGACCTTGGAACGACTTCTTAACGGTGAGTTTATCCACCCCAGCACATGGTTTGGCGTCATCTTCTATGCCCTGGTGTTCCTGGCGTTGGCATGGGTGGGGTTCCGCTCGTTGCGTATCGCGCTGGAACAGCTGGAAGGGAGTTTTCTGGATCGTACGTCGGTAGGATTCTTGCGTCGGATGGGGGGAGCACTCATCTGGGTGCTGGCTGTGATTCTCTATGCGAATGTGATTCCGGAGCTGCACGCGTTTGGGACGGCGTTGCTTGCAGGCGCCAGTGTGGCGTCGGTTCTGGTGGGGTTGGCGGCGCAGAGTACCCTGGGTAATATGATTGCCGGCTTGTCGCTGCTGATGTATCGACCGTTCGAAATCGGGGACTCCGTGCAATTGACCGTGCCGGCAGGCGTACAAACCGGCAAGATCGAAGACCTGACACTCGGCTACACCGTGATTAAGACTCAAGAAGACCAAGAAATCGTGGTGCCGAATAGCGTGATGGCGAGCCAGGCGATCATTAAGTCGGCATAGAGGATCAGGTTTCATCCTCTGCTAGGCATCCCAAGAAGGATCGACTATTAATATGCTGTGAAATGGATTTAAAGTGAGTTAATGGTCTATGGCCACGAGAAGCTATACTGCGATCGTTGAAAAGGAAGGATCCGGTTAGGTGGCGCTCTGTCCGGAACTCGACGTGGCGAGTTAAGGAGAGACTGTCGAATCCGCCACAGCCCATCTGGAAGAAGTGGTCGAACTCTTTCTCGAATGCGCCGACCCCACCGAAGTCGAACGCCGCCTCCACACGCAAGTTTTCATCACACGCTTCGATGTAACGAAATCAGCATACGCCGTCAAATCCGTGCAATCTTCTCACCCAATCAGCTTTTTTACTGATTTCCTCGTCTCTGTTTAAAAGGCTCATCACCCCATCGAGTCACTTAAGCGAACAGAAAACGCGAAGTAAGCCTGGTTGGAAGCAGCGCGCGCTGAGAAGAAACCCTTCTCCCCCTATTTTGCCCGACCACCTTTGAAGTCAACACAGGACCTTGGGGCTCTCAATCTTGACGCTCGTTTCTTCAGCCTCAAGTGATACACGATGCGAGACCAGATCCCAATCGCGGTTTCATGTGCCTGCTATATTTGTACAGAATGTTGAAGACCCTTCTCAAATGAATGAATCGCTGACACCCAATATGAGCGAAGCCTTTGAATTTCCAAAGAACTTCACGGTGCGAGTTTACTGCACGTGAGGAGGCAGATGACAACTCCAACATCATCAGAAAACCGCTGGTGGGAACTCCCAACTGTGGAGCAGCTCTTAGGTATTCTAATCTCCTACCGACGAGTTGTTCTCGGAATCCTGGTGGCTAGCCTACTCGTGTTTACCCGTGGACGAGTTGCAGAAATGGATAGATGGCTGTTTCAAGCGTCCGTTCCTGGAACCCAAGGCCTGGTGTACTACCTTACAGACCACTATGGAATGGCTGCCGCTGCTTACCGAACTCACCTGCGAGAGGGAGGATGGCGGCAATGGGATACCGGTGACCCATCCTACCAGGCACTGCTGCAAGGCGATATTGCAACAGCTACTCATGCAGCGGATCAGCAGCTCGAGATTCATCCTGACGCACCCTCCGCCTTGTTAACACATGGTGAAGTAGCTCTAGCGCGACAAGACTACCGCGCTGCCTTGACCCGCTTCGAGCAGATCCTCAAGCATGACGAAACTCATGCCGACGCACTACTATTGACAGCGATCGCATATACCTACACCCAGGACTATAGTCATGCCATTGACAGCTTGCAGCGACTCTTACGAAACAACCGGAGCGGAGATCGGCTGACAGCCTTTCTCTGGACACTGGAGACCATCGATAAGCTACAAGAAGCCTCTCCAGACGGACTTCGCTGGTGTCTCCTGGCACATTATTATCGGAACCTTCGGATCATTGATCCTTCGAATTCAGCTCTCGCCGAAAAGGCAGCCTATCAGGCTATTGCATTAGGTGGGCGGCCCGATGATGCGTATGTCACGCTCGGCGTGCTCGAAGATAAACGCGGCGACTATGATCGCGCCTTGACCTTTTTCCTGCAGGCGATCCAGCTGAATCCTCGCAATGCCGAAGCCTTTCGATGGGCCGCTAATATCTACCGACATCGAGGCAGCGATCTTCTCAACGAGTATCAGATGTGGAAGGGAGCCGTTGAGGCAAGTCCTACAGACCAGTTCCACCGAGCAAATTTGATCGCTTTTCTCACCGAACGCTTCGGGGATTATCCACAAGCGCTTGAGTTTGTGAAGGCGGGGTTGAGTGAGTCGCCTCAGAACCAAGAACTGTTGAGCAATGCGGCCAAACTCCATTTCAATCTTGGCCGTACCGAGGAGGCTATTGGCTATTACCGCCAGCTGCTCACGGTTCAGCCCAGGAACCCGGCCCTCTACGAAGCAATCGGTATGAGCCTGGAAACACTAGATCGGTACGACGAAGCGGTCCAAACCTACCAAATGGCCGTCGCCATTAATCCAGTCAGATCCTATGCCCATCGAGGGCTTGGAAACATATACGCGAAGCAGAACCGAGTGAAGGAATCGATCGCCGAACACGAGACTGCGATCAGATTAGGGGATAACGATCTGACCCTCAAAACGTTTCTGTGCCAGCAATACGTCACTGCGGGCCTGTATCGCGAGGCAGCCACGTGTCTGGAGCAGGTTTTGAAACAAGATCCTCAAAACAAGAGGGCCCAGCACCTCTATCCGTATGTCAGGAAAGGTCTAGGACGCGAGATCTCATGAGACGGAGAAGCGGGTTGATTTCATTGTTCCGAAATGTGTGGGGTCGCGTTACCGTGCAATATGGCATGGGTGCCGCTGCCTGCGCCCTCGGCATTTGGATGCACTATCAGTATCGACTCCAGGGTTCTCTGCTGTTTCTTGCCCTGCCAGTGGTTGGAGTCATCTTGCTTCTCTATGAATTCATGCTCATCGTCAACCAGTTCGCGACGAATCTCCCACGATGGGATCCCGTCCGATCGCTCTTAGCTCGAACCGAATGGACTGCAGGGCTGCTCGTCCGCCTCTTCGTGTACTCCAGTCTCTTGCTCTATGCCAATGGCATCCTGGACACGAGACCGCCATTCTACCGCGCCGCAGAAATCGATTCTGAGGCATGGAAGAAAACAGTTGGGCTACCGAACACCTATTCATGGGTCACGCTGAGGTATCGCGACGACTCCGATCGCCCGATGCGGGTTTTAATCACTGAACGAGAGAAGGCTCACCTCTGGGGAGCCCAACCGGTCAGCGTGAAGATCAAGCGAGGCATGTTTGACATTCCGACCGTCGTGGCGATCGAGCAAGATTGGGGCTGGTATGGAGCAGAAATTCTCAAGCGGGCACCGACGGCTACCCTGGTCTGTCAAGCCAAGCTCCTGTTCGAGTTGACACATGATCGTTGGACCGAAGGGATCGAAGGCGGCCAGAGGTATCTTCAGCTGAAACCGGAGGATTGGAAAACGGCTAATGATATCGGAGTGCTATTATTTGAGGGACTCCGCTATCAAGATTCGTTGCCGTTCTTCCGACACGCAGTCCAGCAACATCCGTCGTACAGCTCCATGCAGGCATACGGAGCTGCCTTGAATTGGGCCGGCCAGTCAGCTGAGGCAGCTGTGGTGTTGAAGGAGTCTATTCCTCTCGATCCGAATAACTGGGAAGCATACTACCATCTAGGCTATGTGTACGGCGACATGGGTCAATATGAAGAAGCAATCGGATATTTTGAAGAAACTCTAAAGCGACATCCATACATGCTCGACGCTCGTGCGATGATTACCAAACACAGAGAAGATATCGTCCAGCGAGATGCGTTAGCTAAGTTTCGAAAGTCGGCCATTCAGAAGAGAGCGCAAACGCAATAGAGTGGTGATTTCTCAGGAGTTCTGACACCACCTGCCATGTTCGCTCTTCGAATCGCACTCCTGAAGATGGTAAAGCTCTGAAGTAAGCGGTGCGTCCTAATCGTCCGATCCTTCTCAATCGGATCATAACCATCTGGCAACACCTGAATGCACAGTCATCAGACGAAAGCATATCGCTCATGCTATCTCTTTCGGCCAAGAATGCTCGCCGCTTGCTCGGCCACTTCTTTCACCAAGACACCCATCTTGGGATGTGATGGCTCGAAGTCAACCGGCCAGTCGAAGTGGCGTAGTCGTTCGCTTGCGGCTGGACCGATTGAGGCCACGACGAGTTTCTGCACAGCTGCCTGAAACGGATCGACTTTTCCGTCCTGCTCCATCACTTGCATGACATGATCGACCTGCATCGCATTGGTGACCAGGATCACATCAACCTGTCCCGCAATGATGCTGTCACAGGCGGAGCGTATCGGCCCGAGATCATCGGGTAACGCCCATTTGTAGATCGGCACGGGCAGAACCTCGGCCCCACGCTGTTCCAGGGCCTTCACCAGCGCAGTGTTGGGAATACCATACTCCTGCACCGCAACTCGTAACCCTTCCATCGGGCTATACTCGTCCAAGGTCGTAATCAAGTCGATCCAGGTATTGGGCTCCGGCACGGTCACGGTTGCCGTAAGACCCAACGCCTTGAGGGCTGCGATCGGCTTGGCCCCTCGTGCGATGATGACAGTCTCTCGTAACGCCTCGACGACTGAAGGCCAGGGATGTTGGGATTTCACAACTTCAAATAACGCTGCGGTGCCACCACCCGTAAGCAGAATAAGCATATCGATCTGCCCAGCCATGAGCCGCGTACCAAATTCATATGCCGCCGCGTTACTTTCCAGGGGAATTTCGCGTAGCGCCGGAGCGAGCAGTGGGCGCCCATCGTACCGTTCAATCAGACGGGCCATCTCCGTGGCCATCCGGCTTTCAAACGCCGCAACTGTCATTCCGTTGAATGTCATAAACTTGCATGCCCCCTCGATCAGTGGCCAATCATACTATACTCACCGACAAGAGGGAGAGCCGGTTTTCCGTTGACGGCTGATCATTGCTCTCCCTACTATACACACGCGCCCTTTCGCAACCAGTGCAGGACACCCGCGTATGACAGCACCACTCCATCGAGGTCTTCGGCACTTGGCGCTTCGCGTCATGGATCTTCCTCGATCACGTCGATTCTATGAGCAGGTGCTCGGCATGCACGTCGTGTGGGAGCCTGACCCAGAGAACGTCTATTTCAGTTCTGGGGTCGACAACCTGGCACTCCATCAGATCTCGAAGAGTGAATTGAGTTTCTATGATTCCTCGAAGACCCAACTCCTCGATCACATGGGCGTGATTCTCGAAAACCCTGAGGCCGTGGACCAGATGTACCGCGAGGTTTCCCCAAGTATTGAGTTACTCGGGGGACGCATCGCCAAGGAACCGAAGCGGCATCGTGACGGCAGCTATTCGTTCTATTTTTCCGATCCCGACGGGAATCTGATTCAAGCGTTGTACGAGCCCACGATCAGCAAGTTAGAATGGGGAGAAGGCAAGACGTGAAGGGTGAAGTGGTCGGTCTCTTTTTACGTTTCACATTTCACATTTCACGGTCATGAGCACCTGGAACATCCTGCCTCGCAACCATTACGTGAGTCTCGTTCCCTGGTGCTGGGTGCAGTTGGAAAGCGCTCAACCTCCAGGCCCTTTCCCATTTATGGGCGGTGTCGCCCCTGAGGTCGTTGCGAGCCTTCAGGAAGCACATCACCTGCTGTCCAGCGCGATCGATACGGTAATCAGCGATGTCTTTGCACATCGGGCGCCGCTCGACGCCCCCGATCGCCAACGACGGCTGGAAGATGCCTATGCGGAACTCGTGAACGCGCGGCCCTATCTTCAGCAACACATTCGCTGCGGCCGGCGATCGGATGGGACCTTTTACTGGGAATTCCCAACCGACCCAAGCAAATCTGCGACCGTGACTAACGGCGGCCTCCGTGTGTTTCATGCGATCAACCGCCAGGCCATTCCGTTTGGATTCAATGAACGTCGTCTCGGGCCGTCGGTTGGGACGCTACTCGGTCTGCTCGATGGCACCCAGACCGTGGACGAGCTCGGTTCTGTTGTGGCCGCAATGCCGCGGGACTCACAGAGTCTCTTGACTCGACTCATGGAACTGTTGCAGCAGCATGGGTGCCTGACGACGTCGGCAACCGCTTCACTGCGCCGCTATTGGCATGAGGTCGTTCAGGACCAAGACACTGTCCATCTTGGGCACGCCGCCTTACTGTACCGACAACGGGATTCCTTCTTTCTCTTCGACCCATGGCTGTTACCCTGGTTTGCGGAATCACCGTTGCCGTCACTCTGGGGTGGGCTGATCCCCAAGCCTGCCGCGGTGTTTCTCACGCATGACCATGATGATCACGTCGATCCGCGAACCTTGCTGCATCTTCCAAAGGACGTCCCCATTATTGTGCCAAGCCGGCGCAATCAAAAACGGCTGTTTTTTGACTATCAGGCACTCTTAACCGAGCTGGGGTTTGCTCACGTCATCGAGCTCGCGCATGGTGAAAGTTGGCCATTCGAAGGAGGGGCGGTCATTTCGGTCCCGTTTTATGGTGAAGATCCGTGCGACGTGGAGATGCCGAGGAATTGCTATCTGATTTCTGATCGTGGATACAATGTACTGGTGCATGCAGACAGTGGCCCCACCAATGGCGGGCGGTCAGCCCTTAAGGACCATGTCATTCCGCCATTGGTCAGCACGTATGGACCCATTCCCCTCGTCCTGGCCTCGCAACAACAGCTACTCGAACTTCGGACCCATGCTGCCCATGCACCCTTCGCTCACCCTGGCACATGGCTGAACATCGGCGAGAACGGGTATCTCACCAACACCTATCTTGCCGATCTCTGCGCGGCCGCTCGGGCACGGATGTTTGTGTCGTACGCCACCGGCGGTGCCGACTGGTACCCTGACCACCTCTCCTTCATGTTCAGCCGTCGCAATCCCGCTCGAACCGCACTCCTGACGGCGCACTGGGAACCATCGGAGAAATTGAAAGACCTTCTTGCTTCTCAGGGATGTGGCTATCATCGTGCCCGTGTGCTGGACATCTATCGACCAACAACAGGAGGTGTGATAGATGTCTTCACGACAGGAGAGGCCCTAGCCCCACTGACACTCTATCGGGTGGATCACGGCGATCCGCCCTTTCTGAAGGCCGGCACAACACGCTAAACTTTTTGTTTTTTGAGGAGATACGGATGAGCGAGACGCAGTCACCAATTCTTGTCACAGGAGCCGCGGGGTTCATCGGATTTCACGTGGCGATGCGTCTCTTGGACCGAGGCGAGCATGTCATCGGCCTCGACAACGTCAACGACTACTATGACGTCCGGTTGAAGGACGCGCGCCTGGCACAATTGACCCCTCGAGAGCGGTTCACATTCGTCAAACTGGACCTGGCCAACCGCCAAGGGATGAGGGACCTCTTTGCCGACCAATCCATCCGGCGGGTGGTTCATCTAGCGGCTCAAGCCGGTGTTCGCTATTCACTCGTCAACCCTCACGCTTATACCGAGAGTAACATCGAAGGATTCATGAACATCCTCGAAGGCTGCCGACACGGCCACATCGAACATTTGGTCTACGCGTCTTCTAGCTCAGTCTACGGCGGCAATACCCGCATGCCATTCTCGATCCATGACAATGTCGACCATCCCATCTCGCTCTATGCTGCGAGCAAAAAAGCGAACGAGCTGATGGCGCATTGTTATGCCAATTTGTACCGGCTGCCGTGCACTGGTCTGCGCTTCTTTACCGTCTATGGTCCCTGGGGACGCCCGGATATGGCCCTCTTCATCTTTACCAAAGCCATCGTGGAGGGCAAACCGATCGAGGTCTTCAACCAGGGCAAGATGATGCGTGACTTCACCTATGTAGCCGACATTGTGGAAGGAGTCATTCGGACCCTCGATCATCCGGCGACGGCGAATCCCGCTTGGTCAGGGGAGAAACCAGATCCGGGAACCAGCTCGGCACCAGCACGGATCTACAACATCGGCAACCATCAGCCGGTGGAACTGCTGCACTTCATTGAAGTGCTGGAAAGAGCCTTGGGCAAGAAAGCGGAGAAGAAATTATTGCCGTTACAAGCGGGGGATGTCCCTGCCACGTACGCCGATATCGATGATCTCACCAACGACGTCGGGTTCAAACCGACTACACCGATTGAGGTCGGTATTCCTCGTTTTGTGGAGTGGTATCGGAAGTTCTACAACGTGTGAGGAATCGCTCCATCACACGATCTGTTAGAAACAGCCCACCGGGACAAACCCTGTACCGAAGAGCCTCGATAGCGCGATATAGCGCGTATTGTCGTAAAACGAATTGCTGGCCCCTCGCAGATTACGCCCGGTAATATCCCCGCCGTAGGACGGATCGGTCCCGTAAAACATTCCTCCGCGAGTCTTTTGTACAAGATGCATCCATTCTGAGTAGAGTGAGCAGACTTCTTCTTGGGCTGAACTCGACGGAGCAATACCCGCGTGCCAATCGCGCGCCCAGTCGGGAACAGGCTGGCCTCCAAAACCGACAGCGCGATCTTGATAGGGAGAAACCTGGTAATGGGGCGCGGCAACCGTTGAAGGTTGAGGAATGGCAGGTATATTCTCCAGATTAGGCACGATAGAGAGCGGCTTGAGCGACATGGCTTGGCAACCGGCTCGTTCCTTGTTGGTGTACATCCAACTGCCATCGGCTTCAGGACATTTCCAGGTCATCGTCGATCCAGACAAGGTCTCGTCTGAAGCAGATCCAACAGAAACAGCTCCGAGAATGGCGACCGATAAGAAAGCCCCTTGGACCAGCCGCATATAGCACCTCCAGTCATGTAGCGAAGACACTCGGGGCCTGATTGCCTGTGGTTGCCCTCGTTCTTGGTGCACACACCCTACTCAATGGCCCATTTTTTCGTCTNNGCACCTTTAGAGGGGGAAACCAAGACCGGTAAGGCTTCACACCGGGTGGCCGTTCCTGACATCCCCTCCCATCCCCTTCCCAGTGTGGAAGCAGAGGCCATGTACACATGACTCACCCTCTCCATCCCACCCACCCACCCAGCTTCCCCCGATTTGCGACCGATGAACCGTGTGCTCCTGCAATCGTTCCGATCCAACCCCTGTTGTATCTTGTCCGCCACAGAAACCTCAGGTATCCTGCGTATCACGTTCGGACGGCCTGTCGGACTGGAAATAGCAGCGTTTCATATCCAGACTGTCACCCATCCATCGGCTGACCTGTCGACACACGAAGAATAATTGATGACTACACACCATGACTGATTACAGCGTGCTCAGCAATTTACTGCTGATTTATACCGTCTCCATCGCCGTGGTGTTTCTGTTTCATCAATTCCGACTCCCGTCTATCGCCGGGTTTCTCGTTGCCGGTGCGGTCATCGGCCCTCACGGGCTCAATCTGATTTCTGATATCGCGACGGTACAAGTGCTGGCAGAGATCGGAATCGTGCTGCTGCTGTTTACCATCGGCATTGAGTTCTCGCTGGTCCAATTGACCTCCCTTCGCCAATTGCTCCTGATTGCGGCTCCGATCCAAGTCGGAGGGGTCATTGTAATCACATGGCTCGGCGCCACGCTCGTAGGACTCCCGACCTATCAGGCGATCTTTTGGGGGTTCCTATTCTCGCTCAGCAGCACGGCGATTGTATTGAAAGCGCTCGCCGCCAGTGGAGACAATGATTCACCCCACGGACGAGCGACCATCGGCATCCTGATCTTCCAGGACTTGGCGGTTGTCCCCATGATCTTGCTGACGCCCATTCTTGCCAGCCACGGCGAAGGAACTATGACCCCAGTGCTGCTTTCGTTGGGAAAATCGATTGCGGTGGTCGCCTGTATTGTCGCCGCCGCCTGGTATCTGGTTCCGAAAGTGCTCGACCACATCGTGCGGAGCCGAAGCCGGGAACTCTTTCTCTTGACAATCATCGTCATGTGCCTCGGAATCGCATGGCTGACATCGTTGGGTGGGCTCTCCCTGGCTCTCGGAGCCTTCATCGCCGGCCTAGTGATCTCCGAATCGGAATACAGCCATCAAGCCATTGCCGAGGTGTTGCCCTTTCGCGATAGCTTCAATAGCCTATTCTTCGTCTCCATCGGCATCCTGATTGATTGGCGCATCCTGCTGGAGTATCCGCTCGTTGTCACCGGTGTGTTACTCATCGTCCTGCTCGTCAAGTTTATCGCCGGGGCCGGAGCGGTCCTGGCCGTCTCCATGCCGCCTCGCGCAGCGGTCATGACGGGAATTGCCCTTGCGCAGGTGGGCGAGTTCAGTTTTATCCTGGCACAGGTCGGCCTCGAGAATAAGCTCTTGTCCGGACCACCCTATCAAATATTCCTGGCCGTCTCGGTCTGCTCCATGATCATCACCCCGTTTCTCATGCAGTTATCCCCGCATCTCGCACGGCGCATTGAGGCCGTGCAACGGCTTCATCATTGGCTCCCCAGCCAGACGACGGCTCACGTGCTCGAAGCAGAGGGCCGGCACCTGCGCATTAAGGACCATGTGATTATCGTGGGGTACGGGCTCAACGGACGCAATCTCGCTCGGGTGTTGGGTGAGACAGAAGTGCCCTACATCGCCTTGGATTTGGACGGAGACACCGTGCGCCGAGAAGCAGCCCATGGCTTGCCGCTCTACTATGGGGATGCGACCAACCCGACCGTCCTGCGACATGTGAAAATTGAAGACGCACGCGTCCTGGTCGTTGCCATTTCTGATCCATTCATGGCCCGCCGAACCGTACAGGTGGCTCGAGGCTTGAACCCAAAAGTTCATATCGTGGTTCGGACACGCTATTTGCGCGAGCTGGAGGAATTACACCAACTAGGCGTGGACGACGTGGTGCCGGAAGAATTTGAGACGTCGATTGAAATCTTTGCGCTTGTCCTCCGCACCTACAACATGCCGCAAGATTTCATCGTACGAAAGGCGGAACAGGTTCGCCGCGAAGGCTACGCTCTCCTCCGCCGCAGCGAGCTCCCGGAACTGGCACACCACCTTCGCGGTGGCACTCTCACAGATGTCGAAGTAGAGACATGCCGAATCGAGGATAATTCACCCGCAGCTGGAAAGACCATCGCCCAACTGGCACTACGCCCGCGGACCGGAGCATCGATCATTGCCTTGACCAGAAGCGGTGTCACCGAATCCAATCCGTCTGAAAAAACAACACTCCTTACCGGTGATATTGTCGTTCTCCTTGGAACTCGCGATGAGATTCGGCGAGCCATGGGGTTTATTTTGGCGGATGATCAGGAAGCAGGTAGCGCCTGAGGCTGGGGAGAGATTCGATTGGTCAACCTGGAGCCCCCTTGGAGGCTTGAGGACTTTTCAACATCGTGCTAGCGCCCCGTCATGGTACGGTAGGCCTCATCCAATGTCCCGACCTGAACGAGCTGCACTCTCCTTCGGGCCGCGACCTCCGTCGCACTTATCCAGTCCGTCGTGAGCGGTTGATCTTGAGGAACAACGATCGTTCGGTACTGCGCATTTGCGGCCGCCTCAATCTTCGCGGGCAACCCTCCCACCACATCAAGGTGACCGTCCGCTGTGATTTGGCCGGACAGCGCCACATCCGACCGGATCGTCTCTCCTCGATGAGCTGCCATAATCGCCACTGCCACAGCGGCACTCGCACTCATCCCATCGGTCCAAGACGTAGTCGAGCGGTTTTTGATCGTAATCAACCAGTCGTGACCGCTGTCACCCACCGCATGGGTCACCGCACGCACGGCTCGACGGGCTCCCTCCTTCCATTCGTCTCCGACAAGGGATCCTCCTCCCAGGTTGACTTCATTGAACTGAACCGTGGGCCCACTCTGCGTCGCAACGTGATCGAGCTGGACCAAGATGTAATTCCATACACCGGGAAGCCCCTCTCCTTGTACTCC
>DCZN01000063.1:29491-35501 GCA_002331625.1 Nitrospira sp. UBA2083
ATTTGAGCTCCCGGCATACGACGCCACCACCGGCATCACCGCCAGCCCCACCATGCACACCAACCGAAAAATCACGGTCAGCTTCGCCACCGAAGCGTCACCCGTTCTTTAAGAGGGTGGTCAAAGGGTCGTCCGGTCTGAATGGACTCAAGATGGGCCGCTTTCAATTTGTAGTACCATTTGGCCGGCATATCGGCATCACCCAAGAACATCGACGAGGGTTTGTGCCGAAGGCCTACGGCCAGGTGCTTCATCGCCCGCTCATCCTGTCCCAGAAACATCTTGGTCAACGTACGAAAAATAAAATTGCCGAACGGAAGCCAATGTAATCCCTGCCAATAGGCGGAAAAATCAATGCGACATTCCATGTCGGAGACAGGGGTGGCCATCAACCGATTGGCCAGCCATGCCCGGCCACATTGCATCAGTTCCACCCGCTGGTTCGGGAGTACAAAGTCGATTGTGGTGGTTAATGGTCCCCCGTAGATGCGCTCCATCCAATGAAACGGCCCGCTGTTCTTCGCCGGCCGGTGGGCGGTCATTCGGAAGCCATTCGGGATCGGTTCAAAGATTTTCGTTTTCTCATGCATCCGCGCGTCACTGCGCCACCACGAATGCACGTAGGGACCATGGACCGGGTCGATGAGCCCGATGACGCCATCGTCCGGGGTGCAGGTATAGATCAGCGAAATGTGGAAAGATTGCCGAGGCTCCGAGGGAAGCGGCATACGTGGAGCCGGAGGTACTGAATCGAGGTTTCCTCGTTCATCGGCCAAATACAGCCAAATCATCCCGTCCGTTTCTGTGGCCGGATAGGTCGCGACGCCGATCTTGTCGGATTGTAGACTCCCTCCCTCGGGGAGAGCTGGGATCCGCTGACAGCGACCCTTGGTATCAAACTGCCACCCATGATACGGACATTCCACCCGTTCGCCGTCGAATCGGCCGAACGACATCGGCATCCCGCGATGCGGACAGATATCGCGCATTGCCGCAAGACTGCCCGCGCGATCACGACAGAGCACGATCGGCAGACCCAACATCTGCAGCCCTTTCATCGTACCTGGGCGCAGGGTATGGCTGGGTACGGCTGGATACCAGAACCCAAAGAGTGGCGCGCTTCTGGACGGGAGAACCTCGGGCAAGGATTGTTGGATCATGAAGGTCTTTCAATATAGAGAAGAAACGTGAGGACAGAGGGCATACAATGAATTTCGACTATAACCAGGGGATGAGGGCAGGTCAAGCAGAGTGGCCCGGTTACTCAGTTCCTTGACACCCCAAAGGATCACATACTATTCTGTTCTTGTACAGAATTCGATGGTGCGAGGAGGTGACCTCATGATTGCCACACAGCTTGAACCAGCGGCAACGTTGGCACAACTCCAAGAATCCAAGCCCGAGCGAGTCACCATTGTATTATTGAGCGGCGATCTCGATCGAGCAATGGCGGCCTTTATCATCGCCACAGGTGCCGCAGCGATGGGCATGCGTGTGACGATATTCTTTACGTTTTGGGGGCTCAACGCCATCCGGAGAAAGGGCGCCACGAGTTCGGCCAAAGATTGGATTCGCCGGATGTTTGGGGTGCTCAATCGAGGCGGGGCCTCGACGCTTCCCCTGTCTCGATTTCATTTTGGTGGCTTGGGAACAAAAATGATGCAGAAGGTGATGAAGCAAAATCGGATGCCAGATGTACCCGAATTGATGCAGACCGCCCTCGATCTGGGCGTAAACTTTATCGCTTGCACGACCACCATGGGACTCATGGGCATTACCAAGGATACACTCATCGATGGGATCGATCAGTTTGCCGGTGTGACAACGTATCTGGCCGAAGCCAAACAAGGCAGTGTGAACCTGTTTATCTAAATTCCAGGCTAAAGGTTTAGGTCAAGGTAAAGAAGTCGGTTATCCGCTTCTCAAGCTTAGCCTATACATTGAGGGAGTTCTACTGATGCAAGCCGATGTCAAGCTCGATACATTGGGGTACTTTTGTCCGATGCCGATTATTCTGACATCGAAGAAAATCAAAGAGCTGGCCTTGGGACAGGTGCTGGAGGTTGTTTCCGATGACGAGGGTATCAAGAAGGATATGCCGGCGTGGTGTGAGACCACGGGCCATCAAATGATGGGCTTGGAAGAAGAACAGGCAAAATCCGGCCGAATCTACAAAGCCTTTGTCAAAAAGACAAAATAATTCAACCTTCTTCAAAAGAGAATCAGATCAAAAGCCGGAAGGACGATCGGTAGTCCTCCGGCTTTGTTGTTTGAGCAAGCGTACGTGCTATGGATCGAATCGTCGAATGCGTGCCCAATTTTAGCGAGGGCCAGGACCGGGCGACAGTCCAGGCCTTACTCGACGCGGTGACGTCGACACCCCACGTGGTGCTCTTGGACCATTCGATGGATCCGGACCATCATCGGTCGGTGTTGACATTCTGCGGCGATCCAGACACCGTTGCCGAGGCAGCCTTTCGTGCCATCCGTATTGCGGCCAACCGCATTGATCTGCACACACATGCCGGTGCGCATCCTCGTGTGGGTGCAACCGACGTAGTCCCTTTTATTCCGATCAAAGGGACAACCATGGAAGACTGCATACAGCTGGCGACACGACTCGGGGCGCGAGTCGGACGTGAACTGGAGATCCCCGTGTTTCTGTACGAACAGGCCGCACGCCATCCTCATCACGCTCCGCTTGAAGCCGTGAGACGGGGAGGGCTTGAGGGCTTGGCGTTCCGGATAGCCTCCGATCCTGATTGGACTCCCGACTTTGGCCCACCTCGGCTGCATCCAAGCGCGGGAGCTATCGTGATCGGCGCCCGGCCCCCGCTGATCGCCTACAACGTGAATCTCCGGACCACGGATGCCGACCTAGCCCGTTCGATCGCCAGAACCATCCGTCAATCAAACGGGGGACTGCCGCATCTGAAGGCGATCGGCGTCAGGTTAGTCAGTCGCGGGATGGTGCAAGTGGCCATGAACCTCACCGACTATCGTGTCACCCCGATCCAGGCTGTCTTCCAGGCCGTCAAAGCGGAAGCAGCCAAGCATGGGGCTGAAATCGCCGGAAGCGAGTTGATCGGACTCGTTCCTCAAGCGGCATTGGACCAAGCTGCAGCGGCAGCTCTACAATTCGAACGATTTGATCCCTTGCAAGTCCTTGAAACAAGACTAGCCGAAGCCCTCTTGAAGCAGAAGGAGCCGGATCCCACGCTATCAGACTTTCTTTGTGCCGTGGCCGAAGCAAAACCGTCTCCCGCTGGGGGCAGTGTGGCAGCGCTCGTCGGCGCCTTAGCGGCTTCCCTTGGGGTGATGGGGGCACGGCTCGGTCACCGTGCAGATCCGGAGCAACGTTTGCTGGCCTTAAGCCGGCGCCTTCATCAACTTGTTCAAGAAGATGCCGCAGCGTATGAAGGAGTCGTAACCGCCTACCAGATTCCCAAGCAGCACACTGATCGCCCTCTCGCCGTTTCTCAGGCACTCAATAGAGCAACAGAGGTCCCTCTGGAGATTGCTGAGCTAGCCTGCGAGGTAGCGCGAGTCCTCCAGGATCAGCGAAAGGTAGTAAAGCCGTCGGTTCAATCAGATTTGACAGTCGGTCTATTCATGGCGATTGCAGCTGCTCAGGCCGGGCTATTTACGGCACAAACGAATTTAAATATTCAACAAAATCATGCACTTGCTAATGAGATACGGATCAGAGCCGCCAAGGTGACCGAAATCCTTGAGGAACTCAAGGTGTTGTGTTAGACTCCGCCCCCGGTTCTGCAAAGTGATAAGAAACCATAAGCAACAGGCCAACTTGGCCTGAGAAAGTTGAAAGCCTACCGGATGGAAATCAAAGTTTTTAATAATAACGTCGAAAAAGCCCTCAAAGTCGCAAAGAAGAAGCTGGCCGGTGAGGGACTGTTCCGTGAGCTCAAGCGCCGCCGTTTCTACGAAAAGCCGAGTGTGCGGAAGAAAGCCAAGCAGCGCGAAGCTCAACGACGCCGTCAGAAGTGGTTATCAAAGCGGAAACCTGACTAAAGACAGGCTCAGGAGTCTCCGCTCTTCTCACCACAACCGCCTCCCCCATTCGTGACGATTCCTCTATGCGTCAGGAGCAAATCCATGCCGCCATTCGTATTGTCAGGCGGGAGATTCGCCGCTGGCCGGAACCAGTCGTTGGAGTCGTCGCTAAAGAATCAAATCGCGATCCCTTTCTCATTCTTATTTCCACCGTCCTCAGTTTACGAACCAAAGATAAGACGACCAGGGAAGCAGGCGATCGGCTCTTCGCCCTAGCCCGTACCCCAGCGACCATGCTCAAGCTACCGCTGAAGAAAGTCGAGCGAGCAATCTACCCGGTCGGCTTCTACCGGACAAAGGCCAAAGCCATTCATCACATCTGCCGCCAATTGCTCGATGAGCATGGAGGCAAGGTACCGGACTCGATTGATGAACTGGTTGCCTTACCAGGAGTTGGGAGAAAAACCGCGAACTTGGTGGTGACCATCGGATATGGCAAGCCTGGGATCTGTGTCGACATTCATGTGCATCGAATCAGCAACCGATGGGGCTATATTAAAACCAAGACGCCGGAAGAATCTGAACAAGCCCTTCTGCTCAAACTCCCCAAGCAATACTGGATCACCTACAACGATCTCCTCGTCCCCTATGGGCAGAACCTCTGCCTTCCGGTCTCGCCCTTATGCAGCACCTGTAAGTTAACCGACTTGTGCGATCGGGTGGGAGTGACGAGATCTCGTTAAGCGTAAGTGGTGACGGGTAAAACCAGTTTTTTGGAGTTCCACTTCCCCCTACCCCTTCACCCCTTACCAGCTAGATAAACAGCTTCGTTTCCGCATGCTCGGTCAGCTTAAGGATCGCAGGAAGGCCCATCACCTCGTCAACATTCTTTTCCACGGCAGCACTATCCACACCCATGTACTCCAGTCCGGCGCTGCAGGCAATCAGCCGCAGTTGGCCGACATGCTTGGCATCCTGAAACATTTCGGAGATCGTGGGCACCTTCTTCTCTTTGAGCAATCGAGCTACGTCCTCGGCTGACCCTGCATATTCCAGCGGAAAATCGATCTGATCGATTTTTCCTTCTGCGAGTTTTTTGATCGTCCAGAACAGCAAGACAATAATCACGTCTTTGCCCATCGCCGCGGCCGTCATGCCGAGTGTGGCCACCTGGTGCAGCTTATCGTAGGTGGCATTGTGGGCGAAAATGACAAACTTTGGCTTAGTCGACATGCCTACTTCTTCTGTGCACGTGTTTTCACACTGTTCACGTAGTCGGTGATCGCGGCATCGACTTCGTCGGCCGTCATCGGACGATCGTGTATTTCGCTTTCATCGACGAGATAGCGCTCGTGATCTTTTTCTTGCTTCAGGATCACCGCATTCTCAGGCGTCACATCAATCAGCATGAACCATTCTTTCGCCCCCTGCACGATGACGACCTGTTTCCCGGCTCCTTTCTTCGTGACTTCGACCTGAAGCTCATCGCCCGCATCAACCGCCCCCCTTACCCCCGATGCGGCACAGACAACTGATAGAAGAATGAGCAGGAACCGGAAGATCGTTGGAGCAGAGGTGTGCCAGATCATACCGAGGCTCCATGCCGACTGATTATAGCGATCGGAGTCGATGGCGTAAACACGAGACTAGAGCTGGCTTCAGCTTGAGAGGCATGAGAGCCCGTGTTAGGATGCCGCCCGATGGATTGGCTTCTCTCGACCGTTCAGCAATACATTTCGACCGAAACTCTCGTAACCTTGACGGCCCTTTCGATCGTCTTCTTTGTGGGATCACTGATTGCCATCCCATTTATCCTCGTCCGACTGCCGACAGATTTCTTCGATACCCGTGTGCCGCGCCAGTGGATGGAAAATCACCTCCCCGTCCTGCGGTTACTCGGCCACATCGCCAAGAACGTTGTTGGAGCGATCTTTCTATTTGCAGGTTTCTTGATGTTGTTTCTACCGGGCCAAGGCATTCTCACCATGTTGATCGG
>DCZN01000063.1:35620-35758 GCA_002331625.1 Nitrospira sp. UBA2083
GGTCAGTCGTGAGCCATCGAAAAGAAAGAATATCAGGCTGACTGCCGGCCGTTGAACGCTATAAGCTACAGATATGTCTCCGTCACCAACCGACAAGCGCCCCACACTCTATTTGATCGACGGCAGCGCCTATATCTA
>DCZN01000042.1 GCA_002331625.1 Nitrospira sp. UBA2083
GCAAGCTTGTCGTGACGTTCATGACGTTGGCGCCGATGTTCTTCGCCGACATGACCCCGAAGTTGCCGATCACGGGATGTTGCTGACCGCCGATCGCCTTGAGTTCAGCCGGCGTCATGACCATCGTATGCGGCGTGATGAAGACCAGGAAACCCGCCGCCATCAAAAACAGCAGATATTTCACGTAGCGCAGATACTTTTCGGCCCCGCGCATGCGTTCCATGCACTGCCACAGATAATAACTGGCGGTGAGGAAGAGGGCGCCGATCATCGTCGCCTGGATGATGAACAGCCAGGCCAGCAGGCCGCCCATCAATGTGATCCCCATCTGTTGCCGGTAGGCATACACTTCGCGCATCAGCCAGTAGCCGGCAAACGGGAGCGGAATGAGAAACAACACCGCGATGAACATGGCGACGTAGCCCATCCAGTCATAGTGCGCCCGCTCGTCGTTGGTCTTTGCCGCCAGAAACCGATAGGCCGCGTAGGCGGCGACGACGCTCCCACCGAACGCCATGTTCCCCAGCAACCGGTGGAGGTTCAGTGGATTCCAGAGCGCCGTGTGGATCACGTGCCAGATGTTGCCGAGGTAGCGGCCTTCCTCGTCCACACCGGCCGGGGACATCATGAATGCGATCCAGCTGTTGGCCAGGAACATCAGGACGGTACCGACGACGTTCAGCACGACCGCCATGCTCAGGTGAATCCATTTTAGAAACCCTTCGCTCATCTTGTCCCAACCATAATAATAGATGTACAGAATACCGCTCTCCGCGACGAACAAGAGCGCGTACAGATGCATCACGGGCCGGAAGATGCCTGAGAGATAGCCGAAGAACGACGGATAAAGGGTCAGAAACGTGAACAAGAGGATGCCGCCGAGGATCGCGGTGAGCGAGTAGGCCGTCAGGCTGATCTTGATGAAATCGTAGGCCAACCGATCGTAGCGTTTGCCGAGAGCTCGATCCTTCGTGACCATACCGAGGAACTCGATGATCATGCAGAAAATCGGGACCGCCAACACGAAGCTGCCATAATACAGGTGCTGTTGGTTTGCGAACCAGATCAACACCCGGCTCTCGAAGTTGTACCGGGGATAGTGTAGATGGTCATCGACCGTCTTGGGCGCCGGGGCCCCGCTCACGATCCCTTCGGTCTTGTAATAGACATCTCTCCCTGTTTGAGCCTTCGACTCGGTGACGGTGGAAGTCTCGGTGGCAGTCAGGACTGAATCGGGCTCCGCTGCCCACACCTGCATACCTATGATCACAGGTTGCACCAGCAAAGACGCCGAGACCAAGAGCCAGTTAGCGGTCGTGATCCATTTCGTCTTCATGATAATCACCTCAATCTGTTCAGCCTACTTGGAAGCGGACAAATCGCTTAGGCCTTGGGCTGGAGGTGCCGCATTTGTCCGTTTCATCACAGCCGCCCTGCCGGTCAGCGGCAGGATGCGCCGATCGCCAGCACTGATAGACGGCCCCATTGACCGGACTCGGAGTACGGCAACCGCTGGTTGCTCCAAGTATAGTCGCCTGCCAGGCAGTACGGCCCACCCTCCGAGGGAATGACCGCGTCGATCGTCTCCAAGCCGGAGAATTTCACGACACTGATCAGTTCCGCGCCGTGCATGAAGGGCTCGATCGGCCACTCGAGCGTCCCCACGCTGAATATCTGGTTCTGCTCGTTGTTCGCGCCGAACACGTGAAAGGCCGAGAAATGGTTCGGGCCGGCATTGATGACGTGCAGCCAGATCAGTTCTCCTGGTCTCCGCTATCAATGGCCGATCGGGTTAATGTAGGGATACCGAGCGCCCCCAGGCCTGATGCGGTCGATGACGACTACCCTATATGTCGCGCGAGCACTGATCCGATCCGTGGCCTCGGCTGTGTTATGGACTGTTCCTCGAGCCGAGTTTGTCCCCACGATAACGGCTTGTCCGAGGCCAGCGATGACGTAGGGAAAATACACCATTGAAACCGTGATTATATTTGCCATTTGTTTACCCCATCCTTTCTTGTGAGCCCCATAGATTGCCTACACGAGCAATCTACCGAACCGGCATGAAGTAACGATGAACCAGCGGTGAAGATCTCTTCATCCTTCGAGTGAGAATGCGCGGCTGAAATCAACACGATCTCACTGTACGACTTCCTTGCGGCTTACCTCGCTTCCATTGAAACGCAATTGCGCAGCCATGGTTAGCGACCGTTACCGATTGGCGTAATGCACGTGTATCGAGAGAGCGTTTTACCCTGGTCACCATCGTGCACACTATGCATGAATAGAGAGATGGTGCGATTGTCATCCTTCCCCACAGAGTGGTGTTGGCGAGGTGCGTCGACGATTAGGAGGGGGATCTCTCACGCTATCCGATCTCGGCGAGAAATCCTTCCAAGCCGACAATCGACTCATCATCGGTCACGGCAGCCTCGCCTTCGTCCCAGACCCATTTCTCTGTACCTGCAACGGTAAGGAGCCGATAGACGGTGATGTAGGGGCGCCGCGCGCGGACAGCCTCCTCAACGGTGTTCCATACTCGCTCTTGATCCAGCGGGTGTATCCATTCACCAAGCGCACGAGTATGCAGAACAGGACATTCGTTACCTGAATCCCCCATGAGCTGGCCGATTTGAGTGTCGAGAGACTCCAAGGTACGACATGGTTCAAATCGACAGCGATACCGCACGACATCAAAGCCGTTGGTCAAGATGGGACTGACTGGACGAGTGTGTATCTCTGACCGCGTGGTTGACGCGGTTGCTTTCGTGAGATCATGGATGACAAGAGAATAGCCCTGAAGCCGCCTGAATCGGTCTCGCAAAGGCTTGACCACGATGTGCAGCCAACACCAAGACCCGTCTCGATGCTGATACGCCTCCTCGCGCACGGCCTTGCCTTCTTTACGGACAGTCTGGCAAATCCGCGCCCACCGGGCAACGGGATCGGCCTTTCCTGGAAAGACTCGGTAGAGTGGCTGCTTCACTATGTCTTCGGTCGAATGCCCGGTGAGAAGTTGCGCGCCTTGGTTCCATTCCGTGACGCGTCCACGGAGATCGCACAAGACAACGCCCGCGCTGTTGAGGCTATTGACAAACGAACGAAGGCGATCGTGACTCGATGCGATGACGGCGCGGGATTGCAGGAGACGCTTTCTCCGCCAATCGATATATAAACACGCGAGGGCAATGCTCATGATGGTGACGACCCCGATCACACGGTTGGTGACGTCTGTCTCAAGATCCCCCGGCGGACCACTCCATTCTCCAAGAAACATGAACACCATTGCGGTTACTGCGACAGCAGCAATAGCGAGCGTCCCTTTCCACTGCAACGCGAGCACGATAGCCAGGCAGTACGGTGCCCAGGCGGCGACGCCATCGGGCAAGCCAAGATCCATCACAAAGGTGCCCACCAGCGTGGCGACTGTCAGGAAACCCAGTACAGTCGATCGTGCTCGACGCCTGTCAACCTCATAGTATGGGTAAACAGTTCTCATACCGTTACTCATCACCGGGCCACATGAGGCTACGACGCGTTCCCTGTGTGTTGGAGCAATCCCTCAACCAGTCAGTCTATGCCATTTTCGACTGACGGTTGGCTGTGCTGATGTATCCGATGGGACAGCACCAGCGCATCATAGAGCTCACCGCAGTTCACACAGCGCCAACCAGCGGCCCGGGTCGGGCCAGCCCCAACGAAGATGTCCTCAAAGTGTTCCGTCACCATGAAACCGTGACACCGTTGACAGTCCATACGACTTCTCCTTGTGTCGTGAGCCAGATATGAGGATCGTGGTCCTTCAAGCGCCTGACCGCGGTGTCTCTACGACCCGGATGATCCCAGGTTGAATGATCTCGCCTCCCGGCACATTCGCCTCCATTCTCACGTTGTACTTGTAGACCCCAGCCGTTGAAAAACAGAGGCTGGCCCCCTGGTAGGGAGAAATCGGCGAAAACCTCCCCGCGGTCCACCAACTACGAAATCCTCGCTCGCAGGACAACCGCTTCTGAATATCGTCCAGGAAGTACACACTGACCCGGCCTACGCGGTGATTCACCCATCGAATCTCGTCGCCGATGGCCACCGTCAGTTCAGCCGGGATCACGTCATGCTCGATGTTCACGTCATGAATTCGTCCCGTTCTGGTCGAGTTGGGGAAAGGCGTCGCACAGCCAGTAAGCGTGAGTAGAGTGAGTAATGTGACCGTCCTCATCCATTTCCTTGCAACAATCATGAGGCCCTCCTTGTGGATGCGGGCAACTGCGGACTCTTCATGCACCAACCTTGTCACGCACCGTGCTGACCGCCTCCTGTACTTCATCAACCAGGTCTTCGGCCTTGTCTTGAAGATCATGGGCCAGGTGTTGGAGGCGCCGGCGCGTCCGTGCACCGGACTGAGGCGCCAAGAGAAGTCCGGCGCCGGCGCCGAGCCCAAAGCCGATCACAAATGTGAAGAAGCTCATTGAACGCGCGGAAGTTTGTGTAACCATCATGGAGATGTCCTCCTTTCCATTTCACGATGTTGTGCTCAGCAGGAGCGTATGGCGTCTAGATGAAGTCGTTCTCGTCATCGAACAGCGCGATGGAAGCGGTACACGTCCTGCAACGCGCCGCGAGTCCGCTGCGACCGTTCAGTGCGTGTGCGTACAGGACGAGATCGTAATGGTTACTCCCGCAGATCGAACAGAGGAACGAGTGGACCGCATGCTTTGCATACTGCACCTGCCGTTGCACTGCGGGACGCTCGTTGGTAACTTTTGGTAGTTTCAACATGTCTTTCCCTTTCGCTTCTGAGGCGAGCCGATCATTCCTTACCATCCATGTCTGTTGCTCATGCTGTGATGGTAACTTTGCCTATGCATGATGGACACTCAGCTCTGAATTCACAGGGCTCTTTCCCCAATCACACCATTCCAGCAGGCTTGTTAACTAAGGGGTGGAATTCGGCTGCCCGTGAACAGATGAACGACGAGCAGTACCAGTCCTATCATGAATAGAATCCATGAAATATGCGTCGCCACTGACGCGATCCCTGATAAGCCGAGCACTCCCGCAACCAGTCCGACCAAGATGAATGCCAGTGCGTAATAAAACATAGGTTCCTCCGTTCACCGTGGCAGCCGACACGATGTGTAGGGTATGTTTAGAATCGTTTCCCTGAGCGAGCCGATGTTTGTGCCTGAGGACTCCATTCGTTCAACCATTTAAGTATGTCTTCTTTCTGATCACCGTAACGTTCTTGTACCCTCCCGACGAATGCGTCGTAATTGCCCTCGATCTGCATGAGGTCGTCATCGGTAAATTTTCCCCATCGCCGCTTGAGTTCCCCCTTGAGCTGCAACCACTGTCCTTTGAATTGCTCTACGGTCATGTCTTCTCCTCCATTGGTTGGGACGTGGGTTCTATCCGCGAGGATCAGTCACTTCAGACGATCTCTCCCCCCAGCCGTATCTCTTCCTTACCCTAACCTCACGTGGCTCGCGTGAACGACCCGGGTCATCCCCAGGTTAGAGAGAGTAAATCCCTTGGTCGGCTTCGCGAGTCCCCGAGCTTGCAGGACTCATCCTCATTCGAATCGAAATAGAAAGTACCGAGATGAATCGGACGGGCGATCATGAGCACCAGATCATCAATCTTTTCAGCCCAGGAACATGATGTCGTCACTGGTCATTTTTTGACCACGAGGCTTTCTTACATAGTGTCTCAATGAGTTCGACCGCTTGCCCATCCACTGAAAAGGCATCGCCGATCGCGGGGTCGGACTTAAAATGTCAGTCGAGTTGTTGGGAGGGGTGTAAGACGGACGCTGGGATTGGACACTAATTCAGGAAGAATCGAAGACAGTTCTTTTTCAGCAATTCATGATCGAAAGGTTTGAGCAGGTACTCCTGAGCTCCCAGCTGAATGGCTTCACGAAGCGAATGAATATCGTCCGTAGCCGACATCACAATGACGGGGATCTGAGCGTGGCGTTGACGCAATTCTTGGAGCACCGCCATTCCATCAAGCACCGGCATGTGGAGATCGAGCAATATCCCGTGGATCTGAGTGTGACTAGAGTGAAAGGCGAGTCGAGCGAGGCCGCACTGTCCATTGTCCGCCTGTGCGACGTCGAACCCCAGCGCCATAAGCTGATCGCAGAGTACGGTACGAATGTCCAGATCATCGTCAATGACCAGGACACGACGCCCGAGGGGCTTCCTGCGATGTATCGGGTCTCGACACACCCCTGATAATCCTTCCACCGATTGAAAAAATGTTCCGAGCCATCCCTCCCACAGTTTATCTGTCGTGGGGAGACTTTCCGGTTTGTTTTGACTCAGATGACGAGATGAACGTGCCGCCGATCTGCATGCGGGCGTATCGAGCGCGCGGGCTGGGGTGCACAGTTTGATGGCTGAGAATCACCGGATCAATGATCGCTCCGCAGATCATGCAGTGCCAGCCGGTGAACGCATAGGCTCCTTGGACGTCACCATAGTCCTCAAACACTTCTTTGATCATAACGCTTTGACAGCGCAGGCACTTCATCAATTGACCTTTCGCACATGAGTTGAGGCGACACAGCTGCCTCTCTTGTCGTTATGTCTACCCTCGCTTGAGCCCTGTGGCCACTCGGGCCATACCTAGGTTAGAGCGGAAGAGTCCCTAGCACTCGAGCCGGGGGAGGACAGCATCTGAGTGCGATCAGAACCAGAAAGTCGTGTCGGTTGTTTATGGGGCGGTTGTGAGGCCGTGCGTCATGGCATACTTGGTCAGCTCGGCGGTGGTCCGAAGGTGCAATTGATTCATAATGTGTCCCTTGTGAAACTCCACGGTCTTCGGGGAGATGTTCAGTAGTTGTGCGATCTCCTTGATTGTCTTCCCTTCGGCTACCAGTTGAAGCACTTCCCGCTGACGGGGCGTCAATGCAGGCTGACGAGTCGTCTCCGGCGTAGCGGAATTGACGATCGCAGAGTTGACGAGGTGCGTCGTTAAGACTGGAGTCACATAATAGTGTCCCATCAAAACAGAATCGATCGCCTGTGTGAGCTCGGATCCGGCCGAGCGTTTCAAGAGAAATCCCGAGGCGCCGGCCTTGAAGGCCTCACTCAAGTAGTCGGCATCGGCATGCATCGTGACAATGATCACCTTGACGTCTGGTAGTAAGGACTTGAGGTGACGTGTGGCGTCAATCCCATTCAAGAGCGGCATAGAAATGTCCAAGAGGACGAGGGCCGGTTTGAGCCGAGCTGCAGCATCCAGCAACGCGCGGCCGTCTTCCACCATCCCGACCACGTCGCAGTGATCCTCAAGAATGCGCTTAAACCCTTCGAGCACGAGGGAATGATCGTCTGCCAACAACACGCGAGGTTTGGTCATGTCTCCACTCCAACGAGCGGGATGTGTGCACGGATAGTCGTACCGCGTCCGACTTGAGAATCAAGGTCGAGCGTCCCTTTTACCTGGTATGCCCGTTCCTTCATGCTGACGAGGCCGAGACTTCCATTCGCCTGCTGACATGGCGCCACATTGAATCCACCCCCATCGTCTTTGATCGCCAAGTTCAGCGTGTCTTCCTCCTGGCGGAACTCGACGTCAACCTCGGTGGCATTCGCGTGTTTGGCCACGTTGCTGAGCGATTCTTGTGCAATCCTGTACAGGCATGTCGCCACCGGCTGAGGGATGAACTCCGGTGTCTTCCCCTGGTGGAACGTGGCCTTCACTCCTGTTCTGGCCGAAAAATCATCGACAAGGCGGCGCAACGCAATGGAGATGCCGAGATCGTCCAATACGGATGGATGAAACTGATACGCGATGGAACGGAGGTCCTCCGAGAGTTCCGTCACGTTGTCTTGTAAGGAACGAAGGCGAGATGCCAAACTTTCAGGGACTGCGGGATAGCGCCGTTCGATCGACTCGAGTTCCACCACGATCATAGCGAGCCGTTGATTAATGTCGTCATGGAGATCGCGAGAAATCCGACGCCGCTCCTCGTCCTGAGCATTCAGGAGCCGAGCCGTCAACGCCCGTAGTTCGACCTGGCTATGTTGGAGCGCCCTCTGACTGGTCTCCAACTCGGCATCGCTTTTTCTCAGGGCGGCCTCCGTCTCGATGCGTTCGTTGATCTCGGCAACGAGCGCCTTGTTTAGCTGTAGCAGTTCCTGGGTTCGTTCCTGAATCCGCACATCGAGATCATCTCGAGCACGTTGAAGTACGTCTTGGACGCGACGACGCTCGCGTACGAAGACGAAGGAGACCCAGACGACACAGATACTGAGCACGCGATTCACGATTCCGATCCATATCGGAAATCCTTCGACGGGCGAACTTTGCAGACCACCGATAAGGATGAGAACTGTTGCGATCACAGCCGCAGCGAAAGAAAGGCTTCGAACCGATAAACCTGTGGTAAGCAGCACGATGCCGCCGTAGAGCACACCGAATGCGACCCCGAACGGCATTTGTAGATCGAGGAACAACAACGCTAACGCGAGGACCAGAATCAGCGCGA
The DNA here is from genome assembly GCA_002331625.1 of Nitrospira sp. UBA2083. Lineage (GTDB taxonomy): Bacteria > Nitrospirota > Nitrospiria > Nitrospirales > Nitrospiraceae > Nitrospira_D. The sequence goes on from DCZN01000042.1 coordinate 8,498, forward strand.
TTCGAAAGCTTTCTTTCATATACTCAACCCGCGGCGCCGCAAATAAACCAGCCTAGCAGGGGCATTGAATGCCGTTAAACCAATAGAAAAACCAGATGCCCGCCGCGATTGTCAGGTAAAAAATGCTTTTACCGAGCTTGATCTCCCACGGCTGAATTTCTCTTCCGCTCACACCGATGATGGGTTCCGGTTCAGGGGACTTTTGTGCGACACCTGAGGAACTGTCCCAGGCGCGAGGGTAATCGAGCTTTCTCGCAGATTCCATGATTGACCTCCTTTGTGGTACTGGAGGGCGATACACGTGATAGACGTTCTAGCGATTTGGCCTAGCTCCTTCCGCAGTTGATCGGGACGTGGAAGGTGCGTGGCGTAACGGGTCCTCCAGTCGTGCTTGAATCATCCGAATCATCGTCACATGGTCGCGATTCGTTTCTACAACTACGTTCATCCCAAGTTGTGCTTCGGGCTTCACCCAGCGTTCGAAGCGGTGCACATCAGCTGAACGCTCCTCTACCTTTTCGCTTCGCTCGCCCCATCGACCAAGGCTGGACCGGGCAAGTTGTCCTTAATAGGCAGAGGGATATGTACGGCTTACGACCGAGATCACCGTGAAGACAAATACGGCTGCCCCCACAATAATGCTTACAACATACAGCCATAATTTATTCATGGCATCCCCTATGATCGCCCTCCTCTCGACCTCAGGTCAGTGAAACATAAGAGGAGCCATCTCATCAGTCCGACTGATCCGGGTCGCGGAAGAAGGCCGAACATTTGCGCTTGAACACATTGCGATCGAATGGAGCACGCAGATGGCCCATGGCCCCCAGCCGCAGGGCATCTTCGATCAGTACACGCTGCTTGGCTGCTGCCATTACAACAACCGGCATTGAGGGGTATGTATCCCTCAGTTCTGAGAGCACCAACCGACTTTCGCAAAGTTCAAGCTTCATGCTCAGTAACACCCCATTGATGGGTTGGGTCGTGTGCTCCCTCAAGAGAATGCGCGACAGGCCTGAACGGCCAGTATGTTCGCCGATTGCTTCAAAGCCAGCGTCGCGAAGCCATTCGCACAGGGTGGCCCGCAGGGCATGGTCCTGCTCGATAACGAGAATTGTCTGTGGCTTCTTCCGCCCTGGCATCGCTCTGGTGAGCGTGGTCCTACTGCTTCTTGGATGCGACGGAAAATCTTGTAACCTGCATGTATTCACGAGAAGGCACCCTCCACCGCGTCACCGTCTTGTGGCCGCAACCAAGCGACCTTGCTTCTCTCCTCATGTCGTGCTGGAATGAGATTGTTCTCTTTCCCCTGAAGCTTGCGATTCAGCAGGATGAGGGGATCTACCACGTCTCTCCACATGAGATACAACCACCCGTCATCGCTCCACATTGCCGTCGATTCGCTCGTATGATGACAATGAGAGAGAAGTTGCCCTCCCTTTCAGCTCATCCCAGTTGTGCGTACGTCCCACCGTTCATGGACCAGAAACTCTATGATCGGAGTGCCGGTTGTACATTCGACGAGACCCGCCTTCCACCGATTGGCTATCGTGAGGGCACTGTGCTCAGCCTGCCTTGCAGCGCAACGAACGGCTGCTGATACCCAAGGCTGATCGCGTGTCCATCTCTTCTTTATCTTCTTGAACTATGGGAATCACTGTTAGGCGCTTTTGCGCAACGCGGCTGTTTCCTGTTTCATATACTTGTCGAAAAACGCAATGATCTTTTCGGGATGTCTTCCAAAATAGTTGTAGCCATCTCTAAATCGCTTTGTTGTTCCCTCGATCCACAACAACTCTTTCTCTTTGCTTCCTAAGAGATCAAAGGATTGTTGCGCGTCTTCCGGATTTTTGGTCCACTCATCGTCTTTGACCTGGACCATCAAGACCGGCATATGAACTCCCTGGGCGAATAATTGCGGTGTCATTTCATCCATGAGGAACGCCCCGGCTTTTAATAATTCGAAATCCAGCAGATCTAAGTATTGCTCCAGACCCTGCCGTTCAGAAAAGGCCCGGTAAATGGCCCTCATGGATACCACCATCGGGCTGCACATACACGACACGTTCTCAAACAGATCCGGACGCCGATAGATTGCTTCGTACTGCGAGTTGCCGCCCATACATTGACTGTAGAGCCCGACTTTCATTCTCCTCAGTCTTGGGTGGTTATCGACGTATTTCTTGACCCCCACGCAGTCACGCCATTCGATCCGTCCAATGCCGCTCACTCCGTTGTTGGACGCTCCGCTTCTCCCATGATTTCTGAGATCGTATGCCAGCACGTTGTATCCGGCATCGGTGAGATGCTTCATCTGGATCACGAAATCGATCTCCACTGCGTCATACGTGCTCCAGGGTTCACCAAAGTGCCCCTGAAAGCCGGCCCGACACATGGGAAGCGCGTGGTTAAAAATAACCAACCTATCACTTTCGACCGCTTTGGCCGGGATATACCATCCTTCCAACGGGACACCGTCGTCAGCGGGAAAGTAGATATCACTCCATCCCGTCATCCCATAATCGTCCGGTGTCTTATGAAGCACGCTTCGAAACGGCCGCACGATATTGACCATGCCTTTTATTTTTGCGTAGTCCTTTTCGGCGATGGTCTTGAGCTGTTCCAAGGCCTTATCCATTCTTTCCTTGGAAAATCTTCCCACGATATCACCTCTTATGATGCTAAGGTTAGTGGACGGAACTATATTCCTGGTACTCAAGACATGCGCCGTCTTGCTGACGCGTGAGAAAAGGCATCGAAAACCATGGTTTATCGGAACGAGCTTACTGTCGTTCCCTTTTCCGAGATGATTGGTCTAACGCTCATCCCGGAGGCAGTCACTTCCATGCTCACCCTCCACCGACTGTCGCTTCGTCCTTAGCGAGAGGTCGTACGGCGATGACCGACTCAAAATCGTGGTTGCATTGGCTGGTGGGCTGGTTGAGGAGTACCCCACCGCGGCAGACTCCGTTCGTTTTCCACCTGCGCTGAACGACGCTCCGGATCGTCGACAAAACCGATTGCGGCGTTCCCTTTATCAGATAGTCTGCCGCGCCAGCTTCAAAAGCCGCTGCCACGACCTCCGGTTCACCATGGGCGCTGTAGCACACCACACAACAGCTCGGAAGTACCTTGTGCAGTTGGCGGATCGCTTCAATCCCGTTTAGAACAGGCATGTCTACATCGGTCAACACAAGATCCGGCCTCAGAACTTGAGCGACATCGAGCAGTGACTGCCCGTCCCTTGCTATACCAACGACGCGATAGTCGCGCGCCAGGAGTATTTGCAATATTCCAAGAATACCCGAATCATCGTCGGCTAGCAGAATACGTAAACGGTTCATCTCCTCGTCCTCTGTGATAGAGGTGAGTACGAACGTACCAAGTTGAACATACCCACAAGTTGCTTTCGTGCGGGAGCGGAAGACTACCTGCATGGGTTGCGAAAAATACGAGGTTTCTGCTCGATAACTACGGACAGATAGCAGATGGGGTTAAAGAACACGAGTGTGTTGTCACGAGGTCGCGCGCCGCGGTGTGCTCCGCCAAATCGGCGGTTGTATACGGATGGAGTCGTTCAATGATCTTGGTCTTGTGGAATGCAATGGTTCGTTTGGACAATTCCAGCTGGTGGGCGATCTCCTTCGCGGAGAAGCCCTCGGCAACCAGTTGCAGAATCGGACTGTCGTGTCGTCAGGTTGTCACTTGTGGCCCAAGGGGGGGCCCGGCATGCGGGAAGACGTCGCGACATCTTTTTTTGTAACAAGTGAGGTGACGAAGTAATTGTCGCTCACCACAGACTAAGCCGGCTGCATCCACTCGCTGGCTGCTGATCGCTTCAGCGGGAGAGTTTGTACCGTCTACTTGTAGGCGATCAAGACACGCATGTGTGTCAGGTAGTGGCGACATGAGCTTGGACGCAGGGAATGCTCGCGTCATCATGAGATAGTCAAGTAGATTGAGATGCTGTACGAGATCACCGCTCGTCATCGGAGGTCGCGGACACATCATCCTGTGTACCGACAATACCTGCCCTCCAGCCTCTGAATTGGTTAAGCATGACTCAATGACGGCACTCGAATCCCCCTTGACCACGTAATCGATCAGGTTCTTTCTGGTAATCTCCACAATATCAGCAGGTAATTCTCCGCTCTCCTCCATAACGGCCACACCTGTACAATTTGCCGCATGAGATTGCGTAAGGAACCACGCACGAGGTCAATCGATGAGACGACGTCACATTGTGCTCGAGGACCGGCTCTCACAGATGGTAGATCTTCTCCGGGTACTCTCCCAGGACAACGGTAAGAGGTTCGCTCTGGGCACTCGAGGCGATTGCGACCGTGATCGCTCATCATGATAAAGACAACCACATGGAAGACGATACCCTCAGCCGCACCGTTCCAACTCAAAAACCTAGTGGCGGAACGTGGTCTGAGGGCTAAGGCATGTAGCAGACGGGACATGGGCGTCGAGATGATCACGGTCGATGGGTCCAAGCGCCGAATTCCCTGGTTGCTGCCTGCCCAGGATCGCTATGGACGGTCAATCCCTTGACGTTGCATTCGGCGAATCTCTTGATTCGTGGCTGGCGATGGTCCTGATCGCAGCAGTCGTAGTCGTGGGCTCGGTGCTGCGTAACAGACTCAGGGCCAGGCGCACACGCAGCAAACCCAACGCGCCCGCCTGGCCAGCATCTCTCGAGATCGTCCGACCCAGTCAGCGGGCGACAGGACAAGATTAAGTGCCAGGCCTGAGAATAACGTGAGAGGGAAGGAAAGAGGTGCATGGACTGTCTCAGATGTCAGAGTCTTTTGATTCCGGAAGTCTTCGTCGATTATGGGGCGAGCGGCGGGGCGATGTCGTTTCTCGGCTATCGATGCCTGAGTTGCGGCGACATTCTTGATACCATCATTTTGCGCCATCGTGCCGGTCGCTCGGTCCTTCGCAGAACGACACCTCGTCTTCCGATGTCAGCGAGAGCGAGAAGCGCCTTGCTGCGCAAAGGCAGATCGGAGGGATGTACGAAATGCAGTTAGCAACGAGTGATCCACGAGCATCACCGAACAAGGGAACCGTGACGATGATCGAGCAGGCGGTTGTCAAGCGACGTATCCTGGTGATCGACGAGGATGCCGAGAGTCGGAACGCCCTTAGCCATCAACTCGGCGTCCTGAGCTTTGAGGTGACGACAGAAGACAACGGAGTCTCTGGTCTTGCCCGCGTAGCGCATGGCTTGGACTCGGCTCCATTCCACGGTTTGTTTCTGGAACTGGACATGAAGGGTTTGGGTGGGATGGCGGTACTGCAAGAAATGGTCGATCGCTTCCCATCGGTGGCTGTGATCGTCATGTCTGATGCCAAGAACATTGGCAAGCTCCGACGAGCAATGAAAGTAGGCGCCAAAGAATATTTGGTCAAACCATTCGACCCGGAACTCGTACGGAGAAAATGTTTGAGCGTGTTTTTGGAGGAGAAAGGACTGGAGTCGTGAAAGGAGGATTCGAAGGCAGTATGGCTAGACCGGAGATCGACATACTCGGAAGACTGTGGCCTCTCGGGCGGCCGACTGGCCCCTCCTGGATGGTGCCCGAGAGGTTGGTGTGAGTGGTTTCTGGTCTAGCCTCCACTGCGCGAGCGCCGGCGAGAGGAAGGAGTGTCAAACATAGGACCAGGGACTGCCTTCAGTGTTTTGACGTTGTGTGATGGAAAGACTGTTCGTCGGTCATGATTCCGGGAAGGTCTGGGTCATTCCAAGGTCCGGACACCGAGCTGCCAAACTTCCTGTGTTTCGCGCGGCGTCCGATCGCCATCAGGGAGCAATCAGACTTTCTCGAGATCGTGCAATAGCGGCAGAAGCCTGCATCGTTGCGCGGACTCCTTTGACCAGAAACATCGTCGGAGCGATTGCCACCATGGCGACTCCGAAGATCCGTTCCAATGAGACGCCGGAGAGGCCGATCGCGGTACAAGCCAATCGGTCGGTTCGATAGAGTGTCGAACCATTCCGATTGGCTTTTCTATTGTGAGAGGAAATTGCGTGTTGACTTGGACATTCCTGCTGGTTCCGTGTCTCCCGCTCCTGGGTGGACTGATTGTCGTCTACAATGGCGAGTCGACCCGTTATGCCGATGCGAAGCTTGCGGTCTATCCCATCGGGACGGCGTTTCTCGGAGCTGCGATCACTCTCTATTTCGCCGCGACCGCCGGGCCGATGACCATCCGATTCTATGATTCTGACGCAGCCTCCTCGTTGACCATCCCGTTCGGTTTCTACATCGACCGGCTCAGCGGGGTCATGATGACGCTGATAACCGCCGTCTGTACGATCATCTATTCCTATTCCGTGAACTATATGTATCAGGATCGTCATTACCGCCGGTATCTGGCGCTGATCTGCCTGACCGATTGTGTGCTGATCTGCATGGTATCCAGTTCCAATCTGATGATGTTGTTTCTGTTTTGGCAGCTACTGAGCTACTTACTCTACCTACTCGCTCACAACCATGGCCACGCACCGACCCTTAACGGTGCGTATAAGACGTTCACGATCCTGCGCCTGGCCGACATGGCGTTTTTGATGGGGATCATCCTCACGTACCAAGTATACGGCACCCTCGAGTTGCCGGACCTATTCGCACGAGCGACCGCCTCACACGCAACGGTGGCGATCTGGCCCGGCATGGACTTTGATGCCGCCACCGCCATTACGCTGCTCATGCTTGTAGGAGCCATGGGCAAGTCGGCCCAGTTCCCCTTCCACCTGTGGCTGCCGGGTTCACTGTACGCCCCAACTCCCGTGACTGGTCTTCTGCATGCCGGCATCATTAATGCGGGTGGCTTCTTGATCAATCGATTGGCTCCGCTCTTCGGCATGAGTTCCACCACCCTCCATGCGGCCTTCGTGATCGGCACCGTAACGGCGGTGATCGGCGCCTCCATGATGCTGGTGCAGAATGACATCAAAATGACGCTTGGTTTTTCCACGATCGGTCAGATGGGCTACATGATTATGGAGTGCGGCTTGGGGGCGTTTGCACTCGCCGTGTTCCATCTGATCGCGCATGGTCTTTTCAAAGCCACGGCATTTTTGAATTGCGGGAATGTCATTCAGAAGGCCCGGCTGGAACCGCACTTTCCCCACACGACGCACGACCATGCACACCATGATGACGAGCAACTCTCTCGGCTCACCTGGTTGACCGGGTTCGTGACGACGCTGGTTATTCCGCTGCTCATCCTCCTGGTGACGCACGGAGTCCTGCACCTTCCCTTATTTGAATCCCAAGGGAGCGTCATTATCCTCTTCTTCATCTGGATCACATCGTCGCAGGCTATTTTGACGCTCACGCGCCTTCGTGCGGTGGCATCATGGAAAGTCTCGTCGACCATGTTGTTGACCTTGCTGTTCGTGGTCTTCATGTATTTGTTTGCCGTCGAGTCATTCACGACTTTCCTCTATCCGAATCCGGAGGAAGTAGCTTCCTACTTTAAGGCCGCAGACCTGCCTGACTGGCTGTTCGACCTCATCATCGTCGGCTCTACCGTCCTCACTGTGGTCGGCTGGTTCTACCTCTATATGAAAGCCCATGGACGCAGCATCCGGCTGCCGGCCTGGATCGACGGCCTTCAGAACAAGATTTATGTGCTACTCCTAAACAGGCTCTACGCAGACGAACTCTATGCCCGACTGGGGCAAAGCCTGATGCGGCTCATCCATCGCATCGATAAACAGGAACAGGGGTGGTCGAGGCGATGATGGGAGAGTCTATTTTCTCTTGGCTCTCTACAGCAGTGCCGTTGGTCGGTGCGTTAGCCGCTCGGATGTTCTGGGAAGATCTCCCACAACTCAAGAAATCCTGCCTAATCTGGTCCATTTTCACCGTGATCCCCATCGCGATGTCGGATGTGGCTGTACCGGAGGGCCCCTTGTTGCTATATCTTCTTCCGATCGCGGCAGTCATCTCCATGCTGGGCCAACCGGTTCATCAGGACCACCGTCTTTCCTGGCTGATGACCTTAGTCACTCTCGGACTTGGAATCGGTGTCATAGTTCATCCCGATCGTTTCAGTCACCTCTTCCTGCTGGCGCTGTTGGCCACCACGATCGGCTTGTTGTCCGGCTACCACACGACGCTGTGGCCCATTTCCTGGTGGGGGATGAGCCTCTTTGGTTTCGCCGGGCTCAGCGTGATCATGGCCTCCTTCACCGATCCTTCGATATCGTCCTCAGCCGCCTTTCCGGCCTGTATGGTACTCGTCCCGCTTCTTCCGTTCCATGCCGGGTATCTGACTGCGCTCACCCGCCTGCCGGGCAACCTCCCGTCCTTCGCCACAGTGCTCCTTCCTTCTGTCGGCCTACACGTCATGGTGACGACGCTTCCAATCGTCCCCAACACCATCACCGGTTTCGTGAGCTTCTTCTCCTTGGCCGGCGCCCTCTATGGGGCCGTCAAGGCTCTGGCACAGACACGCGTGCGGCTGATGTTGGCCTACGGCAGTCTTTCATTTTTTTCAGTGCTCTGGTGGTTTGCCGCTGCGTCACGCATGGCAGCCTCGCGTGCGGCACTACTCATTGCATCGATCAGCCTCGCTACATGCGGCTTACTGATTGCCTGGCAGATCATCCGAACAAGATACGGGGATGATGTGGATCCGCAGTCGATCAGCGGGTTGGCCTCGACCATGCCGAGCTATGGAGTGTTGCTTTCCCTACTGGCGCTGGCGGCGATGGGCCTTCCACCCTTCGGAGTGTTCGCGGGCTTCATAGGCCTGTTGCTCCATTCACCGATTCCTTCATTACTCGGCCTCCTCATTATTCTTTCGGCTTGGCTGGCCGCTTCCTGGTACATCATGAACACGGTGCAACGAATCCTGTTTGGGACGCTCCGTAGTGATCTTCGGTATCGCGACGTCGTGGCCAGTGAATCGGCGGCGCTCCTCATCACGATTCTGGCGTTGACTGTGCTTGGACTTGCTCCCCACGATTGGTTTGTTTCCCATGTACCGTCGCCGGTGTTCGACGCAGCCGCACGAGGGTTCCTGTGGCAGCGGTGAACGAGTCGACGAACCTCGCCTCGAGACGAATGGAACTGCACGGCGTGGTTGGACTCGTCGGGAAAGTCGTCGCGCAGTACTGGCCGATGCGGACCTTCGTTCACCACAATCCGCTCCACAGCCTGGAATACCTTCATTTTGAAGAGATCGTCCGACGCGGTAAGCAGTTTCTGAACGGCGAAGGCTACCTGCCGAGCGACATGTACCGTGCCGACGTCGCCGTCAACCGGGAGGAATACTTTGGAAAGAAAGGCAGTCAACCCTGACTGCTTACATCCGTGTGGATGCGTACTGGTGTGAATCGGTCATTGATATCCCTGCAAAAAATGCGGCTTCACCATAAATAACGAAATAACGAGGAACTTTCTCACGACAGTTGAGCCATGTTCAAAGTCTCACCTTGCATCGGCAAGCACGCTTGCTCGATCACCAACGAGAACACGTTCCGGAACACGCTCCGAAAGAACGTATTCCGGAGAACCAGTCACGGCTCTACATGAGCCGTGGAGTTGAGAACCACTGCCTAGTGCAAGTTGCAAGGCTGACGGAAAGCCTCTGAGACGAGTCTAGTCCCTTGCACTAGACTCGTCCTTCTGAAGTTCGCTGGCAAAATCGTGCCCCACTGGCCAGGATTTCGTCGGCAGTCTTCAGCCATACAATGGCGAAGCCCCCAACAGAACTTCGTCCCTCTGGAACAAGGAGCGACGCGCAGCCTAGAGCCAGGTGACCCGCTCGGCCGG
>DCZN01000062.1:0-144 GCA_002331625.1 Nitrospira sp. UBA2083
CACGAACGACGCTTCACGCGCTTAATGACCTGTCGCCGCTCCGGAGGGCTCCGTCTCTTGGCGATGTCCGCCCGGCCGGTAATCCTCGATATCCTCCACCTCACTCGATCCGTTCTTCTCGCGAAGGTATTCCGTGATGAAGAC
>DCZN01000062.1:228-13235 GCA_002331625.1 Nitrospira sp. UBA2083
AAAGAGGGAGGGGATCGCGACCAGCAAGCCCGCCACCGTCGCAATCAACGCCGAGGCCACGCCGGGCGCCATTGTCGTCAAGGTAGCCTGTTGCGCACGGCCGATGCCTGAGAACGTATCCATGACGCCCCAGACCGTTCCCAGGAGCCCGATAAACGGCCCGCCGCTGATGGCCGTCGCCAGTACGATCATGCCCGACTCCAAGCCCACGGCCGATTCGCCCAACACCCGTTCCAAGGCGATTCGCACGGCGCTCATTCCATGATTCGGAATTTTCTCTGTTTCATACTTTTCTTGCTGAGTCTTCAGTTCCTCGCACCCCCCGTAGTAGAGGTCGTACATCGGTGATCCCTGAAGCTTGTCGATGCGCCCTTTGTTGAAGATCACCAGCGGGCTCTTGGACTTCGAGTAATACTCTAAAAATGTTCCGTTCCGTTTTTTGGCTTTGGCCAGTTGTCGAAACTTGTTGATGATGATCGTCCAACTCACCAACGAGAAGACGAGCAGCACCCCGATGGTAATCTTCCCTTCGAGCGTCGCATGGCTCAACGCAAAAGCCACGCCTCCCGAACTCATGTCCATAGTGTGCTCCCCTTTCTGACTAGTTTGCTGACGGCGCCTGCGGTTTCACGTCCACCTGAATAACCACACCACGCTTCACTTTCATGGCTTTGGCCAGTTGTGACTTTTCTTCCTTTTTTGACCCCGTGCTGGACGCCACACGATCGCCGGACTGTTTGCTGGCCGACTCGCTGGCGGCTTCCTGCGTGGCATCCGCATTCTTCACCGACGAGCTCGTGGAAGCCGCGGTGGACGAGGCCGCAGCAGCTGACCCGCCGCCGCTCAGAGGTGGAGGCGGCGGCGCGACTCCCGGCGGCGGCGGGCCGCCGACGAAGCTGGGCTGGCCCACCACGGCCGCGTTCGGCGGCAGCAGCACGCGGCCGGTGATCGATCCCCCACGAAAATCAAGCACCCCGTTGAGGTTCACGTTGCGCCCCTGAATGCCGGCCTCCGGGATGATGATGCGCCCTGAACCGTCGGCTGGGATCGTATTCCGCGTGATGGCCCGCGCGCCGGTTTCCGCGGTCAACGTGATGTCACCGAGCTTCAGTTTATCGATGAAGGGGTTCAAGACCTCATCCTCGAATTTTTTCAGCCGTGCGGCGCGTAATTGGTTTGCCCTGGCTTCCAATGCCGAGACGTCACGTCCAAAGGTCTTTTCCCGTGCGGCTTGCGCAAGCAACGCGGTAATCTCAGGATCTTGGAACGTCGGGAACACCAACGGCCTTGTGTCTTGTGGATGGAAGGTAAAAATCCCGCTGCCCGGGACATTGATTTCCCTGGTTTGTTCTTTTCCGGTTTCGTCGAATGTCCCGGTCGGAATACGGATGGGGACCAACTCGCTTTTGCTGCCGCTTCCCGCATTGATGTTGCCATGGGTCGACGTGATTCGGATATCGCCCCCATTGAAGGTCGCAACCCGTGACGTGTTCACATCGATATCGCCTTTGGCACGGACCAGAATCGCGGCCGGGTCCTTGACCAGGTTGACCGTGACGGTCCCATCCTGGTTGACGACCGGTTCCCGTGTGGTCTGCCCAACGGATCCTCCGTTCGTGACGAGAATGCCCGTCGGCGGGCGATTCGGATCGAATGCCTTGGAATTGTTCGCACCGACATTGATTTTTCCCCCCACCGCCGGAAGATTGAGTCCCGCTCGGACTGAATCCGGAAACTGCAACGGATAGAGCGATGAGTTGTCGTAGCCGATGACAGAGGGTTTGGCCGCGTCGTACCCGTGGATCGACACGCCTGCGCCACCACTACTCGTGATCGAGGAAATCACCATATCGAGGTTGTTCCCAACAGCGATATCGATCAGCCCACTCCGTCCCCCTTTCCCATCTGGGCGGGGGCTAGCGGAAATTCCGTGCCCGGTACCAAGGTCCAAGTTGTTGGTTGCGATAATTCGGGCCGTACCGGGCCCATAGAACGTAAATCCCCCGTCGGCAGATCCGTCATCGCTCCTATTTAACAGGAAATTCTTTGCTTTAATTGTGGCGGCGACATTGGGCGTAACGACCGGCACTTGCACATCCCGGAAGACGACGTTGACGAGGGCGCTGGGCGAAACCGGCTCTTTCCCGTCCCACGGTTTGGTTTCTATTTGCCGAGTCTGCAGATTGAATGCACGAATCAAGATCACATCGTCCGGCTTGATCGACCTCGGCTGGTTGGTGACGGGATCCACAAAGAGTGGAATGCGTTCGGTCACCGTCTCAGTCTTCGTCCCCAGATCGGGTAAAACCATTGAGGCCGAGACCCGGTCGATTGAATTGCCGGCTTCAATCGTAATCTCCTTCCGGAACGGCCGACTTACGAGGTCCAGGTTGAGCTTGCTGATGCTCCCAGCCTCCGCCTGAAATCTGACTTGCGCCGGCGGTGCGCTGCTGTCATTGGCGGATACTCTGACCGCGGGGTCGGTCGATGGGTTTGACCAAATAACCATGGCTTGATAGTCGTCGGTCTTACCGACCAGATCACTCGGGTCCGCTTCCAGCAAGCGCACTGAGCGGGGAGCTGTGTCGACCTGGATTCTCGTATTCAACGGCCACTTCGGCGGGTTGAATTTCGGAAAGATAAAACCAGGCGGAACGTCCGGCTTCTGGGTCAGTTGTGCGTCACGAGGTGGTTTGCCGGTTTTTTCCAAGTTCTTGAGGTATGGAATCAGGTCAGGCCGTTGATTGATAGTCCGAAGGTCGACCACTTCCCAACGACCGCCAGGCACACCTTGGGTGCCGATCCAGATCCAGTCGAAATGGTCCACATCGTCTTTAGTGATCGTGACCGGCACGCCCTGGATATCGTTCTTGGCAAAGAATTTTACCGAACCGGTCGGTGACGGTAAAAACGTCAAGTTGGAGCGGATTTGGATCGTCCCGTTTTTCGCGATGGCCTCGAACGAAGCCGGCAGCCAGTTTCGAAGCTGCGGCACACCTTGCCCCACGGTGGGGAGGTTCGCACTCGATTCCAACTCCGGTGGACCCTTCAGATCGTCTGTGTTGAGGACAATATGACCCGTGTTGGAGATGAACGTGACTTTGTTATGTTCAAGCCCTGGAGCGAAGGCGACCAGCCTATCAATCCCCTGGGCATCTTTACCTCCGATCAATCCCGCGTCTTGGACGCGGCGAAGATAGATATTCCCGCCGGCGCTGACGATGAGTTCTCCGCCGGAAAGAGCAAATTCCGCATATTTGTCGGTTCGTTCGACGACGGGTGTAGCGTTCGGATCACTGCCCCGCTGTTCCGCCTCGGTCAGGGGCAAGCCGTTGGAACCGAGGGGAAGATTGGTGTCGCCGACCTTCCCTCCGACCGTTACGGTATGGAGCGGTCTGACGGTCGGAGTCTGGTTCCAGAGCACGAAACCCGGTCCACGATCGATACCACTTGCCTTCCCACCGATGAAGTCTCTGGTCACCTGAAGATTGAGCCGACCCGGTCCGTCGATGTAGAGCCCACGGATGAAATTTGTGGCATCGAGCCCCACAGCCGCCATCAAGTCTCGGCCGGCCTTGATGGAGATACCGCCGCCGCCTTGGGCTTGAACCGTCCCGATCACGCCAGATGTTGGGTCAATGAGATTGACATCACCGGTCTTCGCCTCAAGGCTGATGTGGCCCCCCTGCGTAGCTTGGAGCGTGGTACCGGTATTGGTACCGGTCGTGCTCGTGAACAGAATATTCCGCTCCGCCACACCGACGATGTCCCATTTGGACGAGGTAGTTGACGGGGTGTTCGAGAGAAAGACATCATTGAAGATGAGGTCCTGGCCCGCATTGAACCGGATGGTTCCTCCTGTGTTAGGCGGAAGCTGAATCGTGCCCAAATCAAACGATCCTGTGACCGTCAGGTCGTGACCTGGCAGCAAGTGTCCTGCTGCATCCTGCTCCGAAAACAAACTGATGTCGGTCAAACCCGTCAGCGTGAGGCCTGCCGTGATGTCCACGAAGTCGGGATCGATCAGCAAGCGCCCACCACGGTATCCGGAGTTCGCCACACCGCGGAAATGGCCTCCCAGCTTCACACGGCTCCCGCTCACTTCGGTGAAGCCCGCATGTCCTCCTGTACGACCGCCCGACACATCGATCGTGGCTCCTTTCTCAAACAATGCCGTCCCCTTCGACTTGTCCGCGATCGCCAAAACAGTGCCGCCGTTGGACGTTCCTTCACTGCCACCCTGGGCCGTAGTTTGGCTGCCGGCTTTCAACGTCAGCGACTCGCTCGCGAACAGCTCAATTTTGCCGCTCTTCTCTCGCACGCTATTGGCCTGGACACGCCCTTCTTGATTGACGACGCGTCCCGCGAGCGTGACATGGCCGCCGTCCGCGATGAGATCCTTCACGTTGGTAGCCTGACCGGTCGGCGCCGACAATTCCGTGAGAAATCCACGGCCGTCGGGACGACTGGCGAGGTAGGCCTTCGCCCCGGCGGCCAGCACAATGGTGCCGCTCGGCGCGGTAATCACACCGCTGTTCTCTACATTCGGTGCGAGCAAATAGACGCCGTCATGAAGGCCTCGTATGAGACCAAGGTTCTTTACGACACCCTCTACTCCCGTACCTTGGAACAGATAGTGCCCAGCCAGAAAATTCGCATTGGTGATGTTGAGTGAGGAGGCGACAAGCCCGCCGACATTCACTTGCGCGTTCGGCCCGAAGAAGACGCCGTTGGGGTTCACGAGCATAACAGTGCCGTTGGCCTGCAACGATCCTAGGATCTGACTTGGATTCTGATCGAATATGCGATTGAGCGCGACCGCCGACGCGTTCGGTTGGACGAACTGCGTCACCTCGTTCGGCGCGATGTTGAACGAGTGCCAATTGAGAATCGCCTGCTGCGAGGCCTGGTTGACGGTGACGTGAGCAGTGCCGACTCCCGAGACTGTTGCGTTCCCGCCGACGACTGCGGGGCCGGTCGGATTCGCCAGCATGAACGGTGGGAAGACCCACTGTACCAGGTGAAACAGGATGAGAAGTCCCGCGAATATTCTGTCGTGACGACCGATGTTCGTGTTCATAACCGGCTTCCTTAGAATGCGAGGCCCACGGAGAAATGCACAAAGTTATCCCCGCGCTTGGTATTCAGCGTATCGTGCAATGCCCACCCGCTGTCGAGGATGAGCTGTCCCACGTCTTTCGGAAACTTCATGCGGATGCCGAACCCGGCACCTTCAAGACGAAATCGTGAGGTCTGTCCGGCGGGCGCTTGTGCCACCCAAATGTGCGCCGCATCGTAAAAGGTCGCAAATCGGAGCCGGAGCGTAAAATCGGAGCTACGACGTCTTTGCCAAATCCGATCGATCGGCACCTTGAGCACTTCCGGCGTGGTCAATTCCGCTCGTCCCCGTATGGCGTGGTCGCCGATGGCTTCGAACTGCACGTAGCCACGCACGGTATCGAACCCGCCGGCGAAAAACTGTTCAGCTGGAATCAGCGGCTGTGAGGCCCATTGACCGTTGACCGAAAGATCAAGAACAAAATCACCGGGCAGCGGCTGCGAGCGCCCCACTCCTCCCTGCAAGACGGCAAAGGTGCCGGTCGCCCCTTTCCGGTTGCCCGGTTTACTGAACGGATTGTTGGGATCTCCGCCAAAATCTTCTTTGTGCCCGCCGGGGATGATTCCTGCCACATAGCCCTTGGCAGTGAACGAGGCTTTCGTCAGGCCAAACCGATCCGGATAGAATCCGGTGTATCCAAGCGACATGGGCAGGTACTGCACCGGCGTCAAGACCACTGCCGTCCCGCCGTCCGGAAACGAGGCCTCGGTTTTGTTCAGGCGCTTATAATCGATGCCGATCGATAGTTGGTGGGTTTGCTCGCGCCCAGGAAAGACCGGGAATATATATCGTGCTCCGGCGATCGTCGCGTTCCCAGCGATCGCAACATCGCCTCCACCTCCGATCGAAATGGCTCCACCGGCTAAGACGGAGTTGCTCTCCGATCTTGACGCATAGACGGAGAGGAGATGATTGGGCCAGATCACGGGATAGACAAAACTCGCCCCGTAGTTTTGGATTGCTCCCCAATCCTGTGGCGTCTGCACCGTGTTGAACGTGAGGATTTCGTCGCTGCCGAAGACGTTCGTGTGCTGGATTTCTGCTATCAATCGGTTGCGCGGCGTGGTGATCGGGCCTCGATTGTCCGCCTCCAGCTTGCCATGCACCGGTAGTCGATCCTTCACCTTCAACTCCAGGTCGACGGTCCCCGGCACCTCGCCCGGCTTGAGAAGGGGAGTGACATTGAGGTCCGGATTGCCGTTTACGGCGGCCAACTCCTTCACAAACGTCGGCTCATAGATGAGCGCGCCCGGCGTCAACGAGGGCAACTTGGTTCGAACGTTCGACCAACTGTAATGCTCGTTTCCCGTCACGGTGATGGAATACAAGTGTCCTTCTACTACCATCAACTGCACCAGGCCGTTTTCAATCGTTTGCTCCGGGATGTTCACTAAAATGGTTGGATAGCCGGCCTGGTGGTACAACTTTTCGAGTTCCGCCCGCATCTGTTCGACGTCCTTCATCCCACGCTCTGGCCCCTTGTAGGACTCCAGCAGGCGATCGATTTTGGTCGGATCGAGAATGGTGTTGCCTTCGACCTGAACGGTCGTCAGCGGAAATCTCACTTCTTGCGGATCTTCTCCAGGACGACTCGTTCCTCGCGGTTCCGGAACAAGCTTTCCTTCCTGTCGAGGATCAGCCGATCGGTTCGCTCCATCACGCGATGCCGAAGCTTGGCCCTCGTTCGTTCCTTGTTTCGAAACCGATGGTGTTGCCAGCATCTCGGCTTGAGTCGCAGCAGCCCGAGTTTCACCACCCGCCAGGCTGATCCCCATGATCATGATGCGCACGATCGTTCCGACGGACCATCCTGCCCGAGTCATGCCGCATCGCTTTTCTCGAAGCGCCTGCCGACGCAGGACTTCATGGCCGGCCCGTTTGGCTCGTCGAGCACAGAGTCGTCCCTTCTTCCGATCATGTGTACCGAAGAATTATCGGGAGCGTGTTACGAGATTGTTATCGAAGAATTGGTCTGCTGTTAATTTGCGTTCGAAACGGGTTTCGCCCCTTGTGCGTCCCGCACGAGCTGACTAGGATGCAATCCGCATCATGCGATATCACTTAACGCTCTTCCGATAATGCCTTCACCGATCGCACGCCGACTAGTTGGAGCCGCGTATCTCACACTCGTGTCGCTTATCGTTGCCCACGCCACGAACGCCTTCATTGCAGACGCATTGAACGCATTACCTGTTACCCCGAACTCTTCTCCGTCTTCGACTGAGCAGGTCGAAACCACCGACCCCGCCGATGCCCAGCGGCACATGCAGATGATTCTTCAAAGTGGCCTCTTCGAACTACCCCCTGCCGCCCAATTGACNNCGACGCGCGATGGAAAACCCATTCCAACAGGACCTCCTCCTCCACCGATTGAGGCTGCCCGAAAAGTTGCACTGCTCGGGACCGTCTTCGGACAAGGTGGCGGTGTCTTTGCGATCCTAGAAGATCTCACGTCGAAACAACAGGAATTGCACCGATTAGGCACGGAGATCCCGAACGTCGGTGTGTTGGCCGCAATCGAAAAGGAGCGAATTTTGTTCCGCAGTGGGCCTTCGGAAGAATGGTTGCCGCTAGCCGTTACATTACAACCACAGAACGGAGGAAACGATTCAGTACCGTCTTCCCCGCTCCCGATGAAGGCCCAGACCGCCCCAACTCGACAGATCTTGGATCGTCGCGAAGTGACCGCCGTCCTGAACGACCCGACCCGAGTCATGACCCATGCGCAGGCCATGCCGAATCTCACCGACGGAAAACTGGATGGGTTCCGTCTCTGGAATGTCCTTGGAGGTGGTTTCTTCTACAAGCTCGGACTGCGAAACAACGACGTCGTCCAACGGATCAACGGTGTAGAGCTTCGCGATCCCGGCATGTTGTTTTCGCTCTTCCAACAGTTGCGCAGCGAAAATTCGGTGCGCGTTGATCTGGCCCGGAACAATCAGCGCCAAACCTTCACTTACGATATTCGGTGATCCGGCCTGTCGCGCCTTCCTCAATTAACGCGAACTTAATCCGACCGTAATGGGCCCGTCATGGCCTGATGGTTATTGTGCGCCCGGTCTTTTCATTGGAGGGGTTGATGACGTCGTGGTGTGCCAATGTGATGCTAGTTGCCGCTCGCCCATACAGTCTGATTGCCGTTCTCTTGTTCACGGTGTGGGGAGCTCCCCACCAAGCACTGGGCGAATGGTATGTCGCCGGCTATGGGGGCGCCAGCATCCCTTTCACATTGGGCACAGTCCAACTCAACCAGCTCGGCGAAACACTTGATACGGCTCTCTTCGCTGGGGGCAAGAATAATCCACCGACAGGTACCTACAGCCAACAACTTCATGCTTCCGACCTCAGCCTGAAGCGCTCACCCCTATTCGGAGGAAGGGTCGGCTATTTTTTTGCCGATCAAGGCTTCAAGTGGTTGGGCGCCGAGTTCGAGGTGTTCACGACTACGCCGTCTATTAAAAATCAAACAGCCACCACTGTTCACGATATTACCTTCAATCCGTTCAACCCCGAAGCTCCCGGCCTCTGTACAGTAGGCACGACCTGTCAGATCCGGCAGTCAATTTCCGGCACCACGAACATCCCGGAGTCCTCGATGCGTCTTATCACCTTCGCTTTCAATGTGGTGGTTCGCTATCCGGGGAAATTCTTTCAACCCTACGCGGGCGTGGGTGCGGGGGCGTTTTATTTCACCAGTTCCGGCCCCATCAGAGGCCATCAAGTGGTCCCGGGCTTGAACGCCTTCGGTGGAATGAAGGTCTTCATCCTCGATGACGTGGGCCTGTTCGTGGAAGGAAAGTTTAATCGTGCGACGATCACGAATTTTGACAGCACCTTCGGCCTGAGCAGTGAGTACAACGCGTTCAACGTGCTGGCTGGACTGGCGTATCACTTCTAGAGATGACGCTCCTCGTCCTGGGTTCAACTTTTCTTGTCCTTACCACACGGCCGATCGTATCTATCCGCATCACTCCCCCTCCAATAGCCGCTGCACTTTGCCCAAGCACGTTCCGCAATACATGGCTCGGCGTGATGCTGTAGTCCTGACACCAGCCTGCCAGGGCATTTTCAGTTCAACAGATCCACCGTGATCGTGCGTTTCGCCATCTGCCCCATCAGCGGACCAGCACCAACCTAAGGCAAGACGTACCCCGTCCCTCACCGACCGGTGTCTGATTCTAGTCTGCAGAGGGTCAAAGGACATACGCACAGCGATTCAATGCATCCATAAATGTAAGACAACTACGGGCAAGAGCCATATCCTGCACAATCCAAAGAAGAAGAAGAAGAAGAAGAGAAAGAAGATGAAAAGTGAGGAAGGAACCACTGGCTCCAGGCGTCCCCCAAAAGCGCTGCCCCCCTCCCCCCCGCTCTCCTCGGGCATTCGATCACCCGGCTCGTCTTCCCTTCTACGCGGCATCGCGAGGACCGTGGGAGGACCCATACCGGACTCGTCATGATCGGGACGAAGCCGGCTCATGCTGTGGCGGCACACAGGGCCACAGAAGAGGAGGGTGTCATGATCCACGTGGGTCTGACCGGGAACGGGGGCCTGATCTGATCAGATCAGGCCCCTTGAACAGACCGACGAGATTACGGGGAGAGGATCTCTCGCACCACTGTGGGGGCAAAACAGCCCTGTTCTCGAAGGGTAGCAAACCAGGTCTGGGCAAACTCCTTCAAGTCTTGTTTAAGCGCCGGAAAGACGTGGGTGCGCCTCCCCGCCTCGTCATACCGATAGACTTCTTGGACGATCCCCAGGTAGTCGTTCCGATATGACACCGGTTCGGCTGCCGAGCCGTCGGGTAGATCAGTGACCATAAACACCAGATCGGGATCACGCATGAGGTCGCCGTTCTGTTCACCGTACTGACACAGCGAGACTAACCGGCACCCGTCCTGACTGACGCCGATTTCCTCGACCGAGAGTGGCATAGAGCCAGGTACTGTGATCCGCACCGCGCGTACGCCGGTGAGCAAGTGATGCAGATCCCTCGCAAAGGCTTGATAGAGTTTCATGATCGTGGTCCTTTCTTGGCGTGAAGGAAGCCCCCGACCGAGGGCCGGAGGCTTCCCGTGACGGTCAGCGGTCTGACCTCTCCGCGATCCAGCGCGTCGCCTGTTGGGCGACGACGATCAGCGCATCAAGGTCTGCGACTCCGAAGGAGTCGGAATTCTTCCAGACTCCATCCTGGCCCTTGTACGAGCGGGCGACAGTGACGTTGTAGAACGGACCGTTCATGCCCTGGTTCTTCCAGATGCTCGCCTTGATGCGACTGCATCGCAGCGTGGTGACCGGCTGGGGTTTCTTGTCTTGAGGTGCCATAGTGTTGTCTCCTTTAAGTTAGAGTTGATGTGTTGGCCTCTCACGAGGAGGGGGAGGCCACACAGCGACGACAAAGGAGACAGAGAGGCCGCCGCCCCCTGGCGGGCCGGTGGGCGCGATGCGGAGGAATGCCCGCGAAAGTCGACGCCGGTTCTGGCGGCGCGCGGGCATGATCGACGCAGCCCGCCGGTGGAAAGCCAGGGCGACGGCCGGATGCGCACAGGCACCGGACTAGAAATTACAAGCCGGCCCCCGCTCCTCACCAGCACGGCATGACAGAGCAGATTCACCGGACGAGGTGGGAAGGCCCTGTGCTCATCGAACAAGGAGCTTGTACCTGCTCGTCACGACGGAAGATGGTCAGATGGTCGGCTTCGATGTGGTCTTGAGCGTGACGCGGTTGTCGGCCAGTAGGCGACCGAGTACACATCAGATGATCGCTGACCGCAGTGCAATGCTGAACGGCTCTCGTGAGGTTGCTGTGTCGAATACCACCACTATCGTGAGAGAAGAAAGGTCGGAATCAGAGATAGCCGGCGTCCAAAACGATCGGACGATCCTGGCAACTCCTAGACCAGACTGAGTTTGAAAGGACGGATGGACTGGATGGCGAGAAAGTCCCGTTGATTCTGCGTGACGACGGTGCTCAGTGTGCAACTAATCGATGGAGCGTTTAGTATGAAGAATGAGGCGCCGCATCTCATCGATAGACTCTTTGCAGCTGCATGCGTCCCTTCACCCGCTTCAAGGGTTGGTCGAGCCTGCGCTCCTCCACCACAAGCGCGAGGGGGCGTTCGATGGCTTCGGCTTCGGTTTCCGTTTTGGTACCAAGCACGGTCTTCATGCGCGTCAGCGTCGCGTGATCGAGTTGGAGATGCTCGTGTCGTCTCGCGGCGCGGTGTCTCATGATCTCTCTCCCCTCACTTTGATGACTCTCTGCACTCTGGATGCTAGGACGCACTACCGCCGCGCGCTGGCGACCTTCAGTCGTGTTGGAACGAGATGGCAGGCGTCCGCTGTCAGTTCCAATTTTCCACCGAGCACGCCGAGAAGCTTTTGCAGGGTGGGAAACGCGGGGAAATGGGCGCCGCTTTCCAAGCGGGCAATCTGCGGCTGTTTCATACCGGTAAGTTTCGCGAGCTCGGTCTGACTGAGCCCGCGTCGTTCCCGCAGCCTCGCCAGCTCCACGGCAATCCCAACCTCCTGCTCCGCCTTCGCAAGAGACTCGGCGAATTTTGGCTCCTTCTTGATCTGTTCGTTGATGTACTGTTTATGTGTTTTCATCGCGACTCCTTCGCTTGACGTCTTCGTATCGTTGCTCCGCAAGAACAATGTCTCGTTCTCTCAGTTTCTGCCGCTTCTTCTGGATCGCATGCAGGATGATGAACCGCTGCCCCACGAGTGCGGCATAAAAGAACCGGTATTCAGTCCCCGACCATTCCGGACGCAGCTCCCAGATCTTCCCCCGGACGTGTGCCGCAATCGAGGCTGGAAGACGCGTGCCATCAATTTCGAGCCGACTGATATAGGCCAGACATTTGGCTCGCGCCCCATGGGATAAGGCGTCGAGAAATACCTCAATCGGCTTATCTCCCTGCGCCGTCTCATAGTAGACTACTGACCAGGCCATACGGGCAAACTATAACACTTATGTTATAACTCGTCAAGGAAGGGGTCGTGAGGGAGAAGGGCTTCCACGCCTTTGATATTATTCAACGTCACGGATCAACCACCTGACTGTGACAGCGGAGAGTTGAACCGATCCTGAACGGCCTCACACAGCGGACTCGCACACCGACTTCTTCTCAATACCGTGTTGCGCCCCTCACCGACGCTGAGGCGCAACACATCTTCTGTGTCTGTGGCTGCGCACGACTGCAACCGTGACACCGTCTGAGGTGGCGCGGTTGCCACGGGCGTGCCACGCCCCTTGATGGGCGACGGCTATTCTCTCGGCACGGTCGAGTCGCGTTGCGCGACACGACGGTGCCCGACTCCACGTGGCACGGCGTCTCCGGACGCGGTGCCTCAGTAGAAACTCGTCCGACGGCCTGCCTTTCTGCGGAATTAGGGAAGTGCCCCTCGAGGCACGGGCATACCCGACCCCACAGCTTCCCCTACTTATTCGGTATGGTCATAAATTCTGAACCCTCTCATAAGTGCGTCTCAGAAGCTCACGCTGTTGGCGAAAGAATGAGTGATAATGCTCTCTAAGCTGACTCCTTCATCACGTACTCGCGATGCCGCTAAGCGGCAGGAGTCCCTTGACCGAGGTCATACTTCGGATACCTGGCCGCCACATGTTTTTGATGCGGTCGTAGATATACTGGCAGAGATCCTCGTGGCGGAATACCAGCCGACCCATGCCATAGTTTCCTCTCCGCGCTTGACATTGTCCGAGAGTCAACGGCATCCTTCAGACCCTCAAGACGGCGGAGGAGCGTAATATGCGTGCTGCGGTATACGCGAGAAAATCTACCGAACAAACTGGCGTGGCAGCCGAAGCTCGCTCCGTTACGCGACAGATTGAGAACGCCAGAGCATACGCCGAGTCTAAGGGCT
>DCZN01000126.1:0-263 GCA_002331625.1 Nitrospira sp. UBA2083
AATCGGAAATAGCCTTTTGCCCGCTCGAGTTCTTTGGGAAGGGTCTTGATCCAAGCCAGAAAGCGCTGACGATTGAGCGGACCTGGTAACCGGACCGTCGTGGCGATAGGATGGTAGGCCGCACGTCGAGAAGGACCGGCTGGTGATTTGTCGAACAGCACATTCGTCGACGCCGTGTGTCTCGCCGACGGATGTGGGGAGAGAAGGTCAGCGGCATCGAGCCGTGCGTGCGACGTTTCCCACAGGCGAGCATAGGGGTTTTG
>DCZN01000126.1:360-2238 GCA_002331625.1 Nitrospira sp. UBA2083
TCGGCGCAGCGGATCGCTTGTGTCGTCACATAGGCGCTGGAGTGACTTTCTTCAGTTGAAACCGGATGCAAGAGTGCGATGACGCGCTCGAGCGCTGCCAACCGTGCCGTATAGGGATCGGTGACGGCGTCGATCACTTCAGCTGGATCGGCCAATCCCGAACATTCGAGAATCAGCACCTCTGACCCATGATCGCGTACCAACTGCGCGATGCCCCAGGAGAGGTCTTCCTTCGTGTCGCAGCAGACGCAGCCACCGGCAAGATTCATTACTTGTTCAGCCAACGTGCCGGCACGAGGACCGTCGATGCTGACCGACCCGGCCTCGTTCATCAGGACACCGGTTCGTCGCCTCTGGGCCTTCCAGTGTTCCAGCAGCCGCATCAGCAGCGTCGTTTTTCCGGCGCCAAGCGAGCCACAGAGGATATAGAAGGGAATCGGTGTGAGGGTCATGCGTAACCGTGTTCCTGCAGAGCCCATTGTACCGGGATGAGCCTAGAAGATGAAGAGCGCAACAAAGTTCATGCCGAGAACGTTCGCGATACCGGTCTGTTACCGGGTAGAGCCCAGAAACGGTAGAACAGCTCCGAAGCATCACCAGAATCGCTCCAGTTGAAGTGAGGGGAGGAAGAATGGTAGCGGTTCATAGCAAGGATAATGATAAATTCCACACGTCGAACGTGAACAGTGTGCTGTCGGAAGTTAGGCAATTTTATGCGACTATGGTAAAAGAGAGTAACGGTTCCCAAGGAGAACTCGTTGCACTACGTCCTGGCGCTATGCGATAGTCGATTGTCAGTCGACCACTGTCCTGTGATAGCTTAAGACCCCGTGCTCTTGGATCAGTGAGGGTACAAGGAGCGCAGTGAGCCTGAAGATGTGGGAGGACATATGAGTATGTGGTGGCTGCTCGGTACGATCGTGAGTCTGGCGGTCGGAGTCATCCTCTACAGGGAATGGAAGGTTCGCCGCCAGCCGGCGTCAGCGCCTCACTCTGTGATGACTAAAACAACGGATGGGGAGCTGCTCCAATTTCTCGTCAGGCCGACGAGGAGGACCGGAAAAGAGTTTCGGTAGTGGCCGGGAGCCTGGTCTTAGTTGAGAAGGGCCAGACGTTCTTGATGATGCGTCTCCCTCTGATCCAGCTGCAATAGCTCCAATCCCTGTCACTTACCTGTATAGGTTCCTCTGGCCAGCCGGTTCACATTACCACCGAGTCTCGTGTTTCAGTTCAGCTGATCTGACTCGTTTCAATCGTACGCATATTTCCTGTTGGCAGTCTGCCGGAGCAGCTTGACCGGATCCTATTTTTAGTGTAACCATTGGTTGCAGTGACAAAGTCAGAAGATATCACCGTCGGAACCTATCTTCGGCAGGCCACAGAGTGGTCCGGTAGTCCAGCGGGCCTTATTGTCGTCGTGCATCATGTTGGAACAAGCTGGACGGGTGAATGGTACTGCCAACTGCGATACCTGGATCGACCTGTGGGAGAACGGACCAAGGCTGCTTCNNCCATGGAGTGTGAGCCTTCGAGAAAAAGATCTCGCACATTTTGAGCTCGTCGGCACGTGGATTCCAGCGGATGTCTTGCAGACGCCGAGTCAGCCGTCAGGGAAATCGAGAAACACACGCAGGCATTCTGCGTGGAAGAGACGCCGACAGCATCTTCATCAGCTCCGCCTCTTTGATGATTTCTGAGCCACCCTCGTTGGGTGAACCCGCATCAGGAGTTCAGTTCACGAATCCGTTTAATCGAACAGTAGAGTGCGTACCCCTGGGCCATCATGCCGGTCACTAGTAACCCAAGCGCGGTCCGAAGCCAATGGGAGTCGGGATGGTCGAGCCCGTACATTCCAAGGACGAACCCGAGGGCAATGGC
>DCZN01000126.1:2318-2924 GCA_002331625.1 Nitrospira sp. UBA2083
GGGCTATGCTACTCGTGATTCGACAGAAAGATCAAATTCCTATATCGGCACCGGCGGTATAGCGAGCCGTTATTTCTGGTAGCAGTTTCTGGTTGGATCATCTGGCGGAGAATGAGCTGCACAGTTGGGGCCCATGGGTCTTGGAATTCGGACATATCCTTCCACGCTGTAGTTTTTCTTTAACATCGCAACGTGCAACTCGTGGCAGGATCCTGAACACCCTGTAACGGTGGGCAGCGGATTGTCCAGGTTCATGGATTTCCCTCCGATCGGAATAAACCGCGGAGAGGAACGTGTGGCTTCACCGGACGAGTCTGGCTGGTGGGATATCGGTTGTTCAACACGAGTGGTAAACATCGGCCGTGCGCGTTCTGGCCGTAGTACGGTTGCCCATGCGGGGTCATCAGGAGCATACAAAAAGGCATTGTTCCCACGATGGCAGTCGGTGCAGGGTACGGTCTCGGAAGGAAATCCCTGTGCCGGATCGCGGAGTGAGGCGATGCGCACTTCGGATGATTCTGGGGTCCATCGTGTATTCGGTGAGTGTGTGTCATTACCCCAAAAACAGGCGTACCCTGTCGTAGCGCTTTGGCAGATGATTTGGAA
>DCZN01000126.1:2966-4311 GCA_002331625.1 Nitrospira sp. UBA2083
GGCGGTGCGTAGGACCAGACGCTGGCGAACGAAGTTTCGTCGACCGGTGCCTCATCGAGGGAGTTCGGCGTCAATAAGATGGTTTTGAGGTTGCCGTGACTTTCCCATTCGGACGAGGAGCGTGTCCAGTCCGGAGGAATCGGGACTCCGTTCGTGCGGCAGGTTTCGAGGTAGTTGCCCTCGCTGACGAGGTTCACACTTGGGACTTGTGTTGAAACAGGAGATGGCGCACTTTCTTTTGGAGACTCGATGAGCGAGCAGCTTGCAACTAGTAACCAAGAGAGGGCTAACACATAGGAACGGAGATCGGATCTGAGAAATGTCACAAGGGTTGTCATCCGTCAGGTTGGTTTCTTAGCGATCCTCCGTCGATTGTACGCAATGAGAGCGGAGGATTCTAGATTGCACGGGCGGAGGCGCCACTCACCGCAGTCAGGATATCGAGAAGAACGCGTTACCCTCCAGTAAAGACCGGGCGAAACCCGGCCACGGTGAGAATGCGGGCAACCACCTCGCGCTGATCTCCTTGAATCTCAATCCGTCCCTCTTTGACGGTTCCGCCTGCGCCGCAGGCTTTCTGCATCTGCCTCGCAAGCAGTTCCTTTTCAGCCTGGCCAATCCCGACAAACCCTGTGACCACCGTCACGGTCTTGCCACCGCGATGGGCTGTCTGGCGAAGGATATCCACTCGTCCACGGTTCTTTTTGGGATGGACAGATACCGGAGTAGCCTGATCCGCACCAGGCTGACGAGGCGAATCCGCCGGGCGTTGAGCGTCTTTCAGTACGGCGAAGGGACTGGCCCACTTGATTGGTCCACCATCGGTGGTGAGGCGTTTCTTCTCTTTCATGGGGTGTCTACCGTCGGAGGAAACGCTACACGGATGAGAGGCATTCTACAAGTGGTCTTGCAAACCAATGATCTGAAAACGGGAAAGCGATAGTCATCACGCTTTCGTTCCTTGCAGAATGATCGGCGAACAACTTGTGCAACCGACCAGATGAGCCTGATGTGCCGGCGAACGACACCAGTGACATCTTGGTGAAGCGCCGACGGAACAATCGAACGCATTTGGAGTCTCTTCAAAAAGGAAGAGGATTGACAATTCTCCGTACCTAGGATACTGCTCCGGTTGGAAATGGACGGGGGAGAAAATTTCTGAAAAAATTGACTCGATGGCGCACGTGGTCCCAAACAACATTCAGTTTTGCTGAAGTGGGAGTACGGCGGAGAATGCACGTCGCAGGTCGTTCGGAACAGAAACAAACGAGGGAGAGTCGAGCCAACGGGCCCATGAAGGAGGAACGCTGTCGATGAAAACCTTGGTCTTAGCCAATCAGAAGGG
>DCZN01000126.1:4395-5194 GCA_002331625.1 Nitrospira sp. UBA2083
TTGATCATTGACTTAGACCATCAGGGGAATACGTCGAAAAACATCACCATGTCGAAATTGGCCACGCTCTCCGCGGTCACCGCCAATCAACTATTGACCGATCCGGTCACCACGATTGAGGATGGAAAATTTGTGGTGATTCCGTCGCATGGAGATCTGCTGAAGCTCGAACGACGGGAAGAAGATCACAATCAGTTCGCGACCAATCTCCAGCACTTCCTGAATGAAATGGATGACCGATTTGATGTCGCCATTATTGATACGAACCCGAACCCCGATATTCGTGTGCTCGCCTCACTGGTGGTAGGCGATTTTGTGCTGTCTCCCATTCAATTGAATCAGGAGGCCGTTGACGGTATTGCCGCACTGCGGGCACAGGTCCTCAAGATACAAAGTACGCTGAATAAAGACCTCCGATTCATCGGTCTGCTCCCGAATCTTGTGGAGCCCACGCCATTTCAACGAGGGAACTTCGAACAACTCTGTAAGGCGTTTGCGTCGTTGTTTATCAGGCTGGATGATGGACGCATGGCCGCCATTCCTTCGCGTACGGCAGTGGCCGAAGCCCAGGCGATGGGGGCACCGATCTGGACGTTGCAGAAAACCAGTTCACGCGATGCGTGGATGCATCTCAAACCGATCTTTCAGAAAGTGGCTCATACGATGGGGGTAACAGAATGAAGAAACCAATGACGGCAACACTGGATCTCACAGCTCTTGATCGCACCACTCCGGCTCCCGCGCCTGATCCGATCGCCAAAGAACGGAACGTGACGGCGGAAGTCTTAGGGCGCCCGCT
>DCZN01000126.1:5240-5472 GCA_002331625.1 Nitrospira sp. UBA2083
GAATTCGATGCGGCGAGCATGGAGGAATTGGAGCAGAGCGTGAGGATGCATGGGGTCAAGACGCCGATCTCGATCCGCCCCCATCCCACCGAACAGAAGCGATGGATTTTGAATTTCGGCGCGCGCCGGCTGAGGGCCTCCAAAGCCGTCGGGAAAGCCACGATCCCCGCGTTCATCGATCGCTCGTATACCGATTACCAACAAGTGATCGAGAATTTGCAGCGGGAGGATT
>DCZN01000113.1:0-402 GCA_002331625.1 Nitrospira sp. UBA2083
GCATTGCGGCAGTGGCATGGTCGCGATGTGGTGAAGGAGTTGGCGACGCGTGGGATTCTGATTCGCAGTCCATCCATGAGAGGAATCGCCGAAGAAGCGCCAGGTGCCTACAAGGATGTCAGCGAGGTGGTCGATGCGGCGGATGATGCGAAGTTGGCGCGAAAGGTAGCAAGACTGGAACCGCTTGTGTGCGTCAAGGGATAACAGCGAAGGGACGGTGTGAGGCGTTATGAGTCAAGAATCCTACCCGATACCTGATGAGTTTCGAATAGGCGCCCATATCACTGAACAACGATACCGCGACATGTATCGACGTTCAGTCGAAGATCCAGAGGGCTTTTGGGCTGAGCAGGCCGACCGGTTTGTGAGCTGGTCTGTACATTGGCAGAAGGTGCTCGATTG
>DCZN01000113.1:453-12597 GCA_002331625.1 Nitrospira sp. UBA2083
CTGTTTCAACTGTGTCGACCGCCATCTGACGACACGTGGGGAGCAGACGGCGATTATCTGGGAGGGCAACGAGCCCGACCAGAGTCGCACCATCACCTATCGAGATCTGCACCAACAGGTCTGCCGCTTGGCCAACGCACTCAAAGCGCGAGGCATCGGCAAGGGCGACCGCGTGTGCCTCTACATGCCAATGATTCCCGAGGCTGTCGTTGCCATGCTGGCTTGCGCGCGCATCGGCGCCATCCATTCGGTGGTGTTCGCCGGGTTTTCTTCGGAGGCCTTCAAACATCGCGTCCGAGACAGTGAGTGTCGGCTAGTGATCACAGTGGACGGGTATCGACACGGCAACAAGACGATCGGTCATAAGGAAAAGACGGATCAGGGTCTCAGCGATTGTCCCAGCGTCAAGACGGTGTTGGTCGTCAAACGTCTCGGCCTGGACATTCCGTGGGACAGTGCGCGGGACGTCTGGTATCACGAGGCCATGGCCGACAGTTCGTCCGAATGTCCGGTGGTGGAGACGGATGCGGAAGAGCCTTTGTTTATCCTCTACACCTCCGGTTCCACCGGCAAACCGAAGGGCGTCGTGCACACGACCGGCGGCTATATGCTGTTTGCTGCCATGTCACATCGGTATGCCTTTGATTACCATGATGGCGAGGTCTACTGGTGTACCGCAGACATCGGCTGGATCACCGGCCATACCTATACCGTCTATGGCCCATTGGCCAACGGGGCCACCACACTGCTGTTCGAGGGCGTACCCAATTATCCCGATTACTCCCGACTGTGGCAGCTTGTGGACAAACACGGGGTCAATATCTTCTATACCGCGCCCACCGCGATCCGTTCCCTGATGGCGCAAGGCGATGAGCCGGTGAGGAAAGCCAGTCGCCGGAGCCTGCGCATGCTGGGGAGTGTCGGGGAGCCCATCGATCCCAAGTCGTGGGAATGGTTCTATCGCGTCGTCGGCGAACAACGCTGCCCCATTGCAGACACCTGGTGGCAGACGGAAACAGGCGGATTGCTCTTGACGCCGTTGCCCGGTGCAATGGCATTGAAGCCCGGGTCCGTCGCGAAGCCGTTTTTCGGGGTCGTTCCGGCCATCGTGGATGAGAAAGGAAACATTCTTGAAGGAGAAGCCCAGGGTCGTCTAGTCATCACGAAACCGTGGCCGGCGCTGGCGCGCACGATACACGGAAGCCATGAGCGATACCTCAAAACCTATTTCAGCCGATTCCCCGGCCTCTATGATACGGAGGATGGTGCCCGGCGCGATGCCGATGGGTATTACTGGATCACGGGGCGGATCGACGATGTCTTGAACGTGTCCGGCCACCGTCTAGGGACAGCTGAGTTGGAGAGCTCGCTGGCAAAGCATCCGGACGTGGCCGAAGCCTCGGTCGTCGGCTTTCCCCACGAGATCAAGGGACAGGGGATCTATGCCTATGTCGTGCCGCGGCAAGGCATTGCAGTATCGGAGGCACTACGTGCTGCATTGATCGCCCAGGTGCGAAAGGAAATTGGCCCGATCGCCACACCCGATCATATTCAATGGGCCGAGGCCCTTCCAAAGACTCGCTCGGGTAAGGTCATGCGCCGCATCTTACGCAAGATCGCAGTGAACGAATTGGCTGATCTGGGTGATACCTCGACACTGGCCGATCCTTCCGTGGTCGACGCCCTGATCGCGCACCGCAGGGGATCCTGACAAAGGTCTGGCGGGGGATCGAGTACACTATTGATGTGAATTTTTGTGGAAGAGGTGGCCAGGCCAGAACTGTGTGTGTACTCGACCTGTTATCGGGCGAGCAACTACCGCGATTCCGTTAGCCCTAGCGTTGAGGCACGACCAGTCTCGAAGAGCCAGAGGAGAAAGGGAGCTCTATTTCGAATCGCACCATGAGAGATGGTTTGGTCTTGGGCACGACTCTGCTCGTGATCCATTCGTTTGTCTCTTTCCTGGCGTTTCTCTATTGCCATATCAATACTGAGAGCCAAGTGGTGTTCGTCTATTTTCTGTTCTTTGTTGTTGATGCTCCAACCGTTCCTTTGGCCTTCGAGATCGAAGGAAAGATCGGTCTCCTTACCGGCCTGACCGATTCGTGGACCGACTTGTGGTACTACGGGCATCAGGGAGTCAACCTGAGGGCCTTCATTCTGACCGCAATCTTTGGCGGGCTTCATTGGTTCCTTATTGGAAACCTCACGACTTATGTGGTCGGTTGGATTCAGCAGCGAGTGAAACGGAACCGACAAGTGGCGTAAGCAGTTATTCTTTGCGTGCAAAGCGCTTCCGACCTCTCGATGCGGATCTGATATCCCATCAGCTGTAGCATTCCGCGACAGTGATGAATGAACCATCCGTGGATTTTTCCCCGATCCAGTAGAAAGAGGTCACTCTGTGCACGGTACGAAACGTCAGCCTTTCAGCAAGGTTCTGGTCCAAATAGAAAGAAAGGTCTGGCTTGCTCCAATGGCACAATGATTGCCCTTAGAGGTTCTAGCGGGAGTCAGATTGAGCAGGAGGATGAGGATAGACATTGATTGTGGAGGCGAGATGAGTCGTTACCTGCTGCTGTGGCTGATTGCCTTTGTTGTACTTGCAACGGCCGGCTGTCCCCCGCGCCACCCGCCCCATACACCCCAACCGTTTGGCATGGAGGCCGAGACCGGTGGTCTGGCCTTCGTCACTGGGCACTGAGGATCTCCGGACAGTGGCTTCAGTCAAGGGCTAATCACAATCAGAGACATGCAATCGTAACGCTCATGCAACCGACGAGCTATGTTATCGCGATCGCGACCGTTCTCTCGGCGCTTCTCCTGCTCTCGGCCTGTGCCTCGCCGGTCGAGGGCTTATGGCCGCCGGCTCCGAACTCGCCAGCTCGGACTGTCGTTGTCTCGCTCGATACCTGGCACGCGATGATCGCCTTTTCGACTGACATGCCTTACGCCTCACCCCTTACCCCTCACGCGTTTGAAGAGTGGGGCTATGCCGAGCGGGCCTGGTATGTGGAGGGAAAGACCGGCTTGACTGGCGTTCTTCGCGCGCTCTTCTGGCCGTCTGAAGGCGTTGTGGAAGTCGGGCGCTATGATCGCGTGTGGGCAGACCGGACACCCCAGCCGCCTTCCGACCTCTTCTCATTTCGTCTGACCGAAGATGGCTATCAGCGCTTACGCCGGCATCTGCATGCAACCCTCTTGAGCGAGAACGCCGTGGCCTCCTTCGGTCAATCCGTGTTTTATCCCGCGAACCGCTCATATCACCTGTTTCATACCTGCCATCAGTACGCCGCGCTGGCGTTGCGTGAAGCCGGCTTGCCGCTCTCACCGTTCTTGACCTTCAACCGAACGAGTCTCGCGTGGCAGCTGCGGCAAGCAACAGGGATTGCCATGGAGCAGTCATCGTATGGGCCACTCAGCCATATACACTGAACGGCGCTGATGCCCCTATTCCAATTGATGCACCCACACATTGTTTCTCTCTGATGAAGCCTTTGGCGACAATCCTTCTTATTGATGTTGTCCCGACTCTCCCCACTCAAGGTTGCTAGACATCGTTTCATCTCTGTCACCCTGTTGGTACGACTACGGGTTGTTTCACCACGAATATCGTGCAGTTGGAGGTATCGCCTTCAAGAGGATTCTTCCAAGGCACTCAATTTGCTCCCTCTGAGTTGTCAAAGATTCTCACTCGCATGGAAGGAGGGAATCATGGCGCGTAAGGGAGCCACCACCGAGTTGATCCTGGATGCGCTAACAAGTGCCAAAGCGGGCGGATGCTCGCTGGAGGAGCTCATGAGCGCCTGTTCGGGACTCACCTGGAATCAGGTCTTCTTAGAGGTGGATCGGCTCAGTCGAGACAATGTGGTTATGCTCACCCATAACAAGCCTGGAGTCTACTGCGTCAGGCTGCCGAAATCGTTGAATTCTGCCTCAGCTGCTGCTGACAGGAGATAACCGACGCAATCTCTGGCAGCTAATTCTCAACGGCCTGAGGGGGCAGAGGGACGCCATGACCCTTAAGGTGGTTCCTACGGCTCTGAGTGACAGCAAAAACTTCAATAACCCAGGGATGAGTTTCCATGCTATGGGGTTGCAATAAGGCCTGCTTTTGCTCACTGATTATGGATGAATAGTAGTGAATCGACGCCAGAAGAAGTAGAGGGGTGTTCCGGCCAAAACAGTCGCTATTCCCATGAGCCCCTCCAGTGGTCGCTCATACAGCGCGTTCCAGACAATCATAATCGATATAAGAATGAAGAACACCGGAACGAAGGGATAGAGCGGTGTGCGATAGGGACGGGGCAGGTTCGGCTCCCGACGGCGCAGGATCAGGAGTGCTCCCACCGCGAGGGCACTGAAGATTGTGAGTACGGTTCCACTGTAGATCAACAGCTGTTCGAAGCTTCCAGAGAGAATCAAGATTGAGGCCCACAGGCTTTGGAGAAGGGTTGCCTGGATCGGTGCACCTCGTGCCTCGGAAGTTCTACAAAAGTACGAAGGAATCAGCCTGTCTTTGGCCATTGCGTAATAGACCCGTGGCCCGGCCCATACCATGGCACTCATGGCTCCGGTGATCGAGAAACAGAGGATCACGATGACGAATTGCGCGCCGTCTACCCCCAGCAGTGCCACTGCCACCTTGCTGGCGACGGGCAACAACGGCGGCTGTGCCAAGTCAGTCACCGGCAGCGCGTAGAAATACAATGCATTCAGTGCGAGATAGAGCAGTGTGACGAACAGCGTGCCGCTGATCAGGGCCAGCGGAATGGTGCGAGCCGGATCGCGGACTTCTCCGGCCAGATACACCGCAGCATTCCAGCCTGAATAGGCGTAGAGAGCAAAGATCAATGACACAATGGAAACCCCGATGCTGGGGACAGCATGCGGATCGGAAAGATGAAGATGAAGATGAGCCCAGTCGCCCTTGTCTCCCATCACGCCCGCTGCGATCAGCGCCATGATGGCTCCCATGTTCAGTACCGTCAGTGTCCGTTGAAGGAAGCCACCGGCTTCTGCTCCAGCAAGGTGACAGGCCGTGATTGACCAGAGGAAGACCAGCGCGACAAAAGTCGAGAGCACACCACGTTCGTCATCAAGCGTGAAGAGTTGATTCAGGTAGGCGGCGACACTCATCGCTCCTGCCGCGATGGCCGCACTGAAGCCGACCGTGAAGGACGTCCACCCACTCAGAAATCCGATGAACGGCC
This sequence comes from Nitrospira sp. UBA2083, assembly GCA_002331625.1. Lineage (GTDB taxonomy): Bacteria > Nitrospirota > Nitrospiria > Nitrospirales > Nitrospiraceae > Nitrospira_D. The sequence goes on from DCZN01000113.1 coordinate 5,667, forward strand.
CATAGGTTCGGTGAAGGTAGAGGTATTCCCCACCGGCCATCGGAAGCGCCGTTCCCAACTCACTGTAGGAGAGGGCGCCAGCAAGGGCGATGAGTCCTCCCAGCAGCCAGATGGAAAGGATCAAGCCGGGGTGGCCGAGATCACGGGCCATGAATCCCGTCGTGGTGAAGATCCCACTGCCCACGACGTTGCCAACGAGCACGCAGGCCGCTGTGAACCAGCCGATGCGGCGAGGAAGTGTGGACGGATCTCTCTGATCTCTGCCCATCGGTACGCGCCACTCCTACTGTTCCGGATGAACGAGCGGAACAAACCGCACGAGGGTGAGAGTTTTTCGCTGATAGCCATCTACTGTCCGGCGATAGAGATCGAGTGTCTGGATGCCTCGTCCGACCGGCAGGATCAATCGGCCACCGACGGCTAACTGGTCGAGGAGCGGTTGAGGGACCTGTTCTGGTGCGGCAGTAACGATAATGGCATCAAAGGGTGCTTCTTCGGGCCAACCGAGGTAGCCGTCGCCGGTTCGAACTCGGACATTCTTGTAACCCAGCTCCGCCAACGTCTGGGTTGCTTGGCGAGCCAGCGGTTCCACGATCTCGATTGTGAATACCTTGTCCGTAAGCTCGCCCAGAATCGCGGCTTGGTACCCGGATCCGGTACCGATTTCCAGGACCTTGTCCGTTTTCTTGAGTGCGAGTGCTTCGGTCATGTTGGCGACCAAGGATGGTTGCGAAATAGTCTGATTATGGCCGATCGGGAGTGGACCATCGATGTAGGCGAAGATGGAATAGCGGGCTGGTACAAAGCGATGGCGCGGCACATGCCGCATCGTCGCGATCACGTCAGGATCTTTGACACCGCTCGCGATAACGTACTGATCGACCATCCGGTTGCGCTCTGTCTTACGGTTGGAATCCATAGGGGGAGAGTCTGCTCCTTTCCCTCCATTACATGAGGAGCCCCAGATCAGGAGACCGATCATGGCGACGGACAGGAGGGGAACGCGTAGGGCATGTTGATGACGAGACAGCATGGAGAACCACACAGATTCCGTTCATACGGTCATGTATCGATCAGAAGCAATCGTAGTGCCATGGTCTGATGAATTGAGAGGTTAGGTAGGAACTTGGCCGCTTGATCCGTATGCCGGTACACCGCCGGTCTCCTCACCAGCGGGAGGGGGGAGGAGACGCCCCTTGCTCGGCCTGCTGATTGAACAACACCGATCGATCCAATTCCGAGCAGTTCACGCCCATCATCCGCGGAAGTCCCTTCCCAGTTCATCCGGACTGGAGACGTCCAAAGAAGGTTTCCATCGTCATGTCGTTGCTGCGTGGATAGGTATGTCGCTGCTTCCCTCATGTCTATGTGATTGGACGGCCGGGAAAAGATCGACAGAGCGAACGCTCCGGCAAACTGACAACTCACCGAGCTGGGTTGTATCCCCAAAGGGGGCATATGCCACACAATGTCCTCTGGAGTTGACGCGAAACACCACAGAGATTCGATGCGAGTCTACGTGGTATTGCGTGAGAGATCGAGAAGGAACCGTAGGAATCCGTCGGATTTCATCAGCTTGCACTGCGGACCTCGTAGCGGCTTCTCAGTGGCATGTGAGGTGCACAACGACGGCTCGAATTTGTTCATGCACAAGGACCTGATGAATTCATCTCTACGGGAGGACCCTATGAAGGCGATTCTTTCGTGCATCTTCAGTGCGGTGCTGTTCGGCACGGCGTCGCTCAGTGCAGCGGGCGAGAGAGAGAATAGGACTCACAAACACCATTTCCCTGCGACAGGCGAGATTGATGTCATGACGCAGAACCAGTATCTCGGTGCAGATCTGGGGCCGGTGCTGGCAGCGGCGATTTCAGACCCATCCAATATGAACGCTGCCGTTGTGGACTCGCTGAGCAAGATCGCTGAGAGCAGGCCAACCGAGAGGGTCCGCACACTCGCCGAGCAGATTGCCCAGCGCAATCCGGATGTCGTCGGGCTGCAGGAGGCGTACAAGTTCGAATGCGTGCCAGATACAGAGCATGGTTTTCCGCCTGTGATGGGCAAGGGCTGCGACGATCTCGCGATCAAGGCTGCCTTTACCGATCACCTGAAAGATACGGTAGAGGCGTTAGAGGAGTTAGGGAGTAAGTACGTTGTCGCAGGGAGGGTGACCAACCTCAAGGTCGATGAAATCCCGTTCACGGTCAATAACTACTCTGCCTTACTTTCGATCGCGGACCGCGATGTGATCCTGGTTCGCGCGGATCTGTCCGCCGAGTGGGTTAACTTCGCCCGGGTCGGCCTCTGTCCGAAGCCTTCTGATCAGGGCTGTAATTATCAGGCCGCGCCGCCACCGCTGGAGGTCGAGATACCGGACCGTGACCCGGAGAAGCCTCCGATTAAAATTACAATCGCATTGGTGCGCGGCTTCCTCGCGGTGGATGTGACAATCAAGGGTCGGGTCTACCGCGTGTTCAATACCCATCTGGAGCAGCGGTTACTCGCGGAGGGTCTGACCGACACGCGCCTCTTCCAAGTCAGACAGGCATCTGAGCTCGTGGATATTGCCTTGGGGACGTGGGATGGATCGAAGAAGATGATCATCGTCGGGGATATCAACTCCGATCCAAGAGACCGGTTCCTGGTGCCGCCTCCGCCTCCGTCGCCGCATCTGACGCCGTACGAGATGTTCACATTCAACAACCTTTTTCGGGACACCTGGACTCTGCGATATCACCACAGACCAGGCCTGACTTGCTGTCAGACTGAGGATCTCGGAAACCACCGGAGCGAGTTGTATGAGCGCATCGACATGATCTTCTCGCACACACCACCGTTGCGCGTGCTGGACATGGAGCTCATCGGTGAGAAGAAGCGCGATAAGACGGATCCGCCGCCTAAGGGCGGGCTATGGCCGTCAGACCACGCTGCATTGGCCGCCACGCTGCAGTTCAAGTAACTGGAGAACTCACAGGTCTTGATCTTCAGGGACTGGCGAGAGGTGGCAGAGAGCCCGTTCAAGAGGCCTCGCCTCTAAATGGTGTCGTGCATCCAGTCCGGAGACATTCAGGCAAGGACTAAGCACGAAGCATGATCGATGAAGCGGGTGACGGACGAGGGGGTGAGCGACGACCAGCGGCGAGTGTGAGGGCACTCTTCGGTATAACCGGTTCGTTGCTCGACGATGTCACTCACAGCTCCAGGATCCATTATTTTTCTGAGCATGGGCTATGAACAGGTTTTAAGTCGTCATGGATCGCAGAAGAAGTTGATCATCTAAGGATATTAGCTCGTTCGGCCATTACCAATGAACGGCTCGACGCGTGGGTCGTCAGGCCATACGCTGATGTCTCCCGTCGATGATACGAGCGGTTGCTTGGCGGAGAACGCAGGGGGTATGTGGCAAAAGAAGCCGTTGAGCTTCAGCCGAGCATAAGACCGGAGGCTGAAGCACGCGCTGTAATCTGCTCGCAACCTCGTTGTGTGTCCACAGTCTGATCTACCATGCGAGCCATTCGGGTTTGGCGATCAGGATGACACCAAGTCCCAACATCACCATACCGCCCACCAGCTTGAGCCAGCGCCCTTCGTGCGCTTGAAGCCGTCGCTGACTCAAAGTGACGACGCCGATCGCCAGTACCATAACGTCATCGAGCATGTAGGCGAGATTGTAGAGAAGCAGATACCCATAGTAGGCCCAGCTGTCCAAGTGACGCATCGTGAGGATGCGCGTATACAACGCGGGGAGCCCGGCGGTACAGAGGAACTCAACGATCTGTACGAGGACCGCGAGCGCCACCACTCCCGCCAGCGCAGCGGAAAGATTTTCCGCCTGCAGAATGCTGCGGATTCTTGCATACAAGCCCGGCTTGGCTGCCTCTGGTATTCCCAGCGAGATGCCCTGTCGAAAGGCCCAAAAGTCTTTGACGTTGATGGCTCCTGCCAAGATGGCAATGCCACCCAAGATTACTTCGGACACGCGCGAGAGGCCCACAAGCAGGAACATGTTGAGCCAGGCAGCCATGAAGGCAAAGTACGCCAGACCTTCGATCGTCACAAAGGTCCCGGCGATCACCAACATCTTGAATCGGTCTTGCAAGCTCGCCAGCATCGCCAACACGAAAAGCAAGACCCACATGGAGCAGGGATTGAAACCGTCCACCAATCCCATCGCGAACGTGAACAGAGGAAGGCCCACCGCCTCCACGGTCAGACGTCCAAAGAACGGCACATCGATGCCTTCGGGTGGCGGGATCTGCGGCGCTGCACTCGGGGTGCGTGGTCCTGTTCCCTCAGGCGAACGCGTGGGTTCGGACACAGGCGGCGCTTGAGCCGGGAGGTCCAAGAGGGACCGAATGCGCGCGCCCGTTCGCCCAGCACTGTCATAGCCGATGATCAATTCTCCGCCAAGATAAAAGGCCGGCACTCCAATGACCTGAATCTTCTGTTGGTTCGCCAGTTCTGTGAGTCGAGCGGAAGCTTGGGGATCTCCCCGGACATCATGCACGACGATGTTGAGCAAGGGTCGGTCGTGCTGAAGTGTGTCGAGAAAGACCTTCGCCGCCTCGCAGTGTGGGCAGCCCTTGCGGACGAACACTTCCAGGTCCACTGGTCTGTCTGCAAGGCTGGTTGTGGCCTTGACCATCGAGGCAACAAGCACGATGGTCGCCACGAGCACGATCAGAAGGAGAGCCTTCGAAGGTCGAAACTCGCGCTGCCCAAGTGGGGAATCGCAACTGTTGGTGAACAAGTTGGCAGACATCGTCGCCTCTTGGCACAGTCCATATGGGGCTACAGAAACACCATTCAACAGTTGCGCCATCGCGAGGCCTCGTTCTGAGGACTCGACTACGGCTGCCACAAGACACGGTACATCTTCCCAACGGAAAGCAGAGGTTGCCGAGTTAGCCTCGCCCCCTGTGCGAGACAATCCATCGGGACCTACCTTGTTGATACACCGCAAGGACAATCTCCACTTCGAGGAATCTTGGGACTCTGATTACAACGGTCTTGTCGCAAAACGCGACAAAAGAGCCATGCAACGGTGATTACTCGTCTCCTTCAACTCTTTCATTCCTCAGCAGTCTTTTCTGTCCTACGTTAGAGGACGTTATGGTGTGCTCGACTCGGCATCGTACATGCACTACACGCTCGTGGGCTGTCACAAGAGAGAGCCAAGGGGAAGCGATGATTGCCACACAGAACGTATCTCCTGACATCAGGATTCATGAAATAGTGAATCAAATGATCGAATGTTCGATCGAAGATCTGTTCCATGCCTGTCCGGATCTTTCGTGGAATCAAATTTTCGCCGCTGTGGATCGTCTGAGCCGAACGGGTAGTGTGGGATTACAACAGAAGGGGCGAGGGAACTATGTGGTTCAGGTGGGAACAACCAACCACGCGCGGGGCACCACTCTTTATGGAGCAGAAAGAACGAGTCGCGTTTAAAGATCAACCTACGCAAGGCTCACAATACGATACCAACGACTCGTGAATACGAAAGTGGTTAGAACACTCGCTGCCCTTGTATCGGGGTGTTTTTCCTCGGAACTTGGCTTGACGTATCCACTCACCGGAAGAGGGATCTCTTCCTGTGGTTCTTGGCGGCGCTTCTCTATGGGGCAAGGATTTCNNGGTTCGATCGTGAAGAAGACCCATCATGAATTCCTCCGGCGTGGGCTCACAAGCCCGGAAGCTATTGTGAAGACCGGATGGGATGGACTGGTTCGAGCCCTCGATAGTGGCGGCTACGTTCGTTACGACTTCAAGACCGCGACGAAATTGCTGGACGTGATGAGGCATCTCATAGATGAGTATGACGGAGACCTGCAGAGGCTGCATGATGTCTCCAGCGATGCGTCTGATCTTGAAAAGCGCTTGAAGGGGTTAGGGAAAGGTATCGGCGAGGTAACCGTGCAGATCTTTCTGCGTGAGTTGCGTGACATCTGGCCAAAAACACAGCCTGCCATATCGCCCTTGGGTATNNGTATTCTGGCGGCGAAAGACCTGAAACTCTGCTCGCGCATGAATGGGAGCGGGAATCGCCCGACGGTGGAGCATTTTCGAGCGTTGTGGAAGCGGGCTGGGGTAAAGGGAAAGAGCTTTGTCGATTTTGAATCGGCGTTAGTACGGCTCGGACGTGATTACTGTCGTCGCCAGCGGAAGCGGGATTGTCCCATGCGGGAATTTTGTATACGCCAGCGGATGGTCGATTGCATGGAGGCGGTAGGGATGGGAGAGGAGGTGAACAACAGCCATGATCGACAAGTATTCCTTCGGGAGCATCATGATTGATGGTCGAACCTATGACACCGATGTGATCATCTATCCGGAGCGCATCGACGATCGCTGGTGGAGGAAGGAAGGCCATTGGCTGCAACTGGCTGATTTGGGTGGTGTCCGTGAAACCCATCCGAGCGTGCTGGTGGTCGGCACCGGCTATTTCGGAAAGATGTATGTTGATCCGACAATATCAGACTGGTTGCGGCAGCAAGGTATCGCCCTCATTGCCTGTGACACGACGAAGGCCTGCACAGAGTTCAACAGATTGAGAGATATGCAGAAAGTTGTGGCGGTGCTTCATTTGGCCTGTTGATGAAGCCCGCATCTCGAGAATAAGGATGACAGTCTCAACGGTACAATTGCGAGGCTGCTATTGCGACCTGTTGAAATCGGGCGTGCTGGCTGAACCTGTCGCGTAAGCCCGGGAATGATTACGCCGTTGCCATGTGTGTTCGTGCTATTGCGGACATCTACGTCAACATCATGGATCAGTATCGTCCCTCCTGGAAATCGTTCAACTATCCGCCGCTGGAACGATCGATCACGAACGAAGAATTTGAGGAAGCGGTTGAGGCGGCCAAGGCGGCCGGATTGCACCGCCTCCATCACGAACGACCAGGCTCAGCGGTGGCCTGGATTGCGGAGG
>DCZN01000113.1:12654-13152 GCA_002331625.1 Nitrospira sp. UBA2083
GCGCAGGAAGCCGTCGAAATCGTAGAGCGGAAGGGGTTGGGTCACCCCGACACAATCTGTGACGCAGTAATGGAGGCCGTTGCCATACAACTGGCACAGGCCTATCTCAAGACGTGCGGCCGCGTTCTCCATTTCAATGCCGACAAGGGGATGTTGGTGGCTGGCCAGGTCGATTGTCGATTTGGCGGAGGTTCAGTATTGACTCCGATGCGGTTGGTGATGGGCGACCGAGCCACCTTCGAATGGAAGAACAAACGTATTCCAGTACGGGAGATCGCCGAGCGGGCGGCGTATCAATGGTTCAAACGGCATTTGCCTCGGATCAAGCCTCTCAAAGATCTGGAATGCCAATTTGAACTCAAGCCGGCGTCGGAAGAGTTGCGGTCCGTGACCGAGCGGCCGCGGGAATCCGTGGCCAATGATACGTCCGCCACCGTGGGATACGCTCCGTTGACGCCGACGGAGCGGCTGGTACTCCAGATCGAGCGATTTCTGAAT
>DCZN01000003.1:0-181 GCA_002331625.1 Nitrospira sp. UBA2083
CCGCCCGATTTTCTTAGCAACCTCGGCGGAGGGTATCAAGTCCATATCGCCTTGTCAACCAGTGTGTGAGTGATTCGCTGGTCCACTCATGCCCTGACGTGGACGGATCGATATGTTTACGTCTTTCTCGCGTGGCGTCGATCTGTTTGTCGCCGAGTCAACTGCCGAGGGAAAAACTCTC
>DCZN01000003.1:384-4199 GCA_002331625.1 Nitrospira sp. UBA2083
GTGTGAGCCCGCCGCCACGGCGACTCACGAAGAGGACACGCGATGGCCGGCGTTTGAGTAACGCAGGACGAACATGATCCAGATACTCAACCAGTAAGTCCCGTGCAGTCTGTCCCATCGGAACAATTCGCTCTTTGCCTCCTTTCCCGATGACGGTCAGACAGCCGAGGTTCAGATCAATCTGTGATGGAGTCAACCCGACCAGCTCCGATACACGAAGGCCCGACGCATACAGTAATTCCAGCATGACCCGATCGCGGTGATCCTCAACCCGATCGCGCACCGGTAACTCCAGGAGCGCGGTCACCTCCTGTCGAGTCAGCGTCTTCGGTAAACGAGCCGGCCGATGCGTCGCCCGTATGTCACGGAGTGGGCTGACCGCCAAAATGTGTTCCTCCACGAGAAACCTATACCACCCTCGCATCGCCGAAAGCATGCGGGCGATCGATGACATGGCCAGGGACTCCTGCTTGAGTACAGCAAGAAACGAGCGCACCACATGCAGTGGAATGGCATCGCTCATGCCGAGTCGATGTGCCGACAAGTACCGCTGCAATCGGCAGAGGTCGCGCCGGTAGGATTCTATGGTGTTGGTCGCCAGTCCTCCTTCGACCCTCAGCTGAACGAGATAGCGTTCAACGAGAGGGTCCAAGAGTGGAATGGATGCACACGTGGTCGCCATCAGAAACGAACTATACCCAACTCAGGTCATCGGCACAATGAAACCTCCGTAGTTCTCCTTGACAGGCCGAAGCCTTTCCGATACTAGTCTGCGTACGGCTTGCCGCCGGTCGAACGTAATGCTCGCCTACTTACATAACCCGTTCTCCAACGTTGCATGGCCGCCGGTGATGGGTCCCATCACCGTGGCGTTGACGCTCTGTGGCGCCCTCGTCCTGACACAATCACACGCGGCAACGGCAGCAGATCCCGTCAAGAATCTTCCGAATCCACCGGCCTTGAACCAAGCCAAACAGTTGCTCGACAAAGGCGATGCGGAATCAGCCGCCACGGCGCTGCGTCGATTTTTGACCACCGCGCCGCCACCAGAACATCTTGACGACACCTATCTGCTTTTGGGTGCCGCACTGTACGGCATGAAGGACTACAGCGAGGCGCTCCGTTACCTCAACCAACTTCAGACCGAGTTTCCCGAATCCGAGCTTGTGGATCGAGGCAAGCTGATATTAGCCCGTACCCATGCCGCGATGGGCAATCTGGATCTCGCCTTGCCGTTGCTGGCACAAGTACGGACGACCACGCAGGACGAGACCACCAAGCGTGAGGCCCAGCAGCTGACGGCTGAAACTTTGGCTAAAAAGAAAGATTATGTGCGGGCCATCCATACCTTGATGGAGGGAATGGCTGGTAGCTCCGATGTGCAGCTGACCGAAACGCGTGAGCAAATCCGCCAATTCATCACAGACAAGTTGGATCGGAAAGGGTTGGTCAAGGTAAGGGAGGCCTATCCCCGCTCCTACCCCGGTGACCTCGCCTCGTTTCGATTGATTGAGTATTACATCGGGCGGGGTGAAGACCACTTGGCCGAGCGAGAGACCCGGCATTTTCTTGCCGCATTTCCGGCCCACCCTGCCGTCCCAAAAGTGAACGAATCCTTGGAACTGATCAAGGCACGAGTGAAGGCGAATCAGTACTTCATTGCTGCAGTCCTCCCTCTGTCGGGACAACTGTCCGCCTTCGCGACCGATGTGTTGGAAGGAATCCAGCTGGCGGTGGAACGAGCTCGTGAACAGCCGGGCTCACCGTCCGTTGGGTTGATCGTGAAGGACCATGATGCCGACCGGGCGGGATTTTTAGATGATCTGTCGACGCTCCTCCATGACGATCGTCCGGTTGCCGTCATCGGCCCAATGCTGTCAAAAAACCTTCCGGTCATGGCAGAGATGGCCCAAAAGACCAGAATCCCGTTGATCACACCGGCAGCCACACTCCCCAACGTCCGTCGACTGGGAGGGTATCTCTTCAGCACCGCGCTGACCTATGGCATGCAAGCCGAACGAATCGCAACGTATGCGGTAAAGGAACAGAGCTATCGGCGGTTCTGCATTCTCTACCCTGACACCATCTATGGGCGTGAGCTGGCCCGGCTCTTTGCCCAGGAAGTGCGTCGGTTGGAGGGCGAAATCATTGCGATGGAAGCCTTCAAAGAAGGGGAAACGGATTTCGGCCCCCCTATCGAGCGGATCAAGGCCGAGGATCTGAAAAAATATGGGCTCGCCATTCCCGTCGAGATTCCACGTCCGACCGGGAAGCCGCTCAGCCGCAATGAAAAACGCGTCCTCTATACCCCTGGGTTCGACGCCATCTTCATTCCAAGTCGTTCGAAGGAGATTGGACTCCTCGCTGCCCAGCTGGCCTTTCATGACGTCAAGGCCCCGTTGCTGGGCACCAACGGGTGGAACTCACAGGATTTTGCTCGTACGGCTGATCGCACAGTCGACGGCGCCACCTTCGTCGACGGTTTCTTCGTCGACAGCCCCAATGCCGGTGTGCAGGAATTTGTTCAGCGATATCAAAAGCGCTTTGAAGCACTCCCCTCGCTATTCACGATGCAGGGATATGACGCGGCCAGAATCATCATCGACGGGATCCGCCACGGAGCCACCTCCGGCGAAGCGCTTCAAGACTACCTCGCGACGCAGCGCAATTTGCCGACCCTGGCCGGACCAGCCGGCTTCGGGCCCGACGGGACCCTGCACCGCCCGCTCTTTCTTCTCCAAGTGAAACAAGGTAAATTCGTCCAGGTCAACTGAACGACTCCCCAATGAGTTCTCTTCCTCAAATTCTCACCAAGATCTCCTACATGGGCCTTCCGCTGCTCTTCGCAATGGTCCTCCATGAGTATGCACACGGATGGATGGCGGGGAAATGCGGCGACCCCACCGCGAAACTGCACGGGCGGCTCACGATCAACCCCTTAGCGCATATCGATCCCTTCGGCACCATCATTCTGCCGTTGATCTGCTTGATCCTGCCAGGGAGCTTCCTGTTGGGCTGGGCCAAGCCGGTTCCGATCGACCCTCGGAATATGCGTCAGCCCAGACGCGACATGGCCCTCACGGCAGTCGCGGGGCCAGGGATGAATCTGCTCCTGGCCGTCGCCAGCGCGTTGTTCCTGGCATTGCTATTGACCATTGGACCGACGTTTTCGCACCAGAGCGCCACCGACGTTGAGGAATCCGGAAGTGTCGCAGCCAGTATGTTTTTGCGCCCGCTCGCAGAAATGGCGAGATTTTCGATCATCATCAATGTCCTCCTCGCGCTGTTCAATTTGCTGCCGATCCCGCCACTCGATGGGGGCCGAATCCTGACGGCGCTGCTTCCGTCGAAACCGGCCATGGCATTAGCGCGACTGGAACCATATGGGATGCTCATCCTGGTGGGGCTCATCGTGTTCGACAAGGAACTACACGTGATTCACACAATCACCGGCACCTTCACCAGTAGCGTCTCCACCACCCTGTTCAAAGCTGCGGAGCAGCTGCTCCGAGGAGTGACAGAATGACCGTACCTCGGCGACGCGTGCTCAGCGGCATGCAGCCCAGTGGGCTCATGCACCTGGGGAATTACCTCGGGGCGTTGGAAAACTGGAAGACACTCCAGGAACAGTTTGATTGTTACTTCTTCGTGGCTGACTGGCATGCCCTGTCCACGAACTATGCGGACACCAGCCGCATTCGCATGTTCGTTCGCGAGATGCTCATCGATTGGCTGGCGGGCGGCATCGATCCAGAACGGTCCACCATCTTTATCCAATCTCGCATTCCGGAACATGCCATTCTGCATCTCCTCCT
>DCZN01000040.1:0-5078 GCA_002331625.1 Nitrospira sp. UBA2083
CTCGTCGCCGTTCCTTTCGTGACCACATCAGCAAGCGCGTCTTTAATGATCCGGAACGTTTCGGGCTTGATATTCAGTTTCCCGCGCGGGACGGCAGGGATCTCTTGAAGGTTCCCTGTCGTTCGATCCATGACCGCCTGTACCAGGCGAGGGCGATAGCTGATCCCGTCATTGGCGACGGTACCCATGACGCTTGCCATCTGCAACGGTGTCACCGTCACATACCCTTGTCCGATNNACGAGCCGCGGCCGGTAATTCACGCCGTCGTTGGCGACCGTGCCGATCAAGCTCGCCATTTGCAGCGGCGTGACCGTCACATAGCCCTGTCCGATCGCGGCCGAAACCGTTTCGCCCGGCAACCACGGCGCGTTCTTCGCCTTTTGCTTCCACGCAGTCGACGGCATGATACCGGATCGTTCCGACGGAAGTTCCACCCCGGTCACTTTCCCAAGGCCAAACTCCTTCCCGAATTCAGCCATGACATCGATCCCCATCCGTTGACCGACCGTATAAAAGTACACGTCACAGGAATGGACCAACGCATTGTGCAGATCAACATACCCGTGTCCGCTGGCTTTCCAGTCGTGATACAGCCGCTTCCCAAACTGATAGCCTCCATTGCAAAACACGGTACTGGACGGCGCCATAGTCTTGGTTTCCAATGCAGCGATGGCCATGGGAATCTTGAAGGTAGACCCAGGTGGATATTGTCCCTGTGACGCACGATTGTTGAGCGGACGCCCTTCATCCTGCACGATTTCCACCCACTGCTTCGCCGTCAGCTCTCGTGAGAGCACATTCGGATCGAAGCCGGGACGGCTGGCCATAGCCAGAATATCACCGTTCGTCGGATCCAGCGCGACGATGGCACCATGTTCTTCACCAAGTAGGTCTTCGGCCACCTTTTGAAGCCGCGCATCAATGGTCAGATAGAGATCATTCCCGGCCTGCGGCTTCTCGACCACCGAGGCCTTCTTTTCATGACCGAGGGCATCGACTTCCACATTCTTCTGCCCGGCCACTCCGCGCATGTGCCGATCGTAGGATTTTTCCACTCCATATTGTCCCACAATACTGCCTTGGTGCAGATCGATAAACTCCGGTTTCTCCAGCTGGTCGGCGGAAATTTCTCCCACGTAGCCTAAGAGGTGAGCGGCAGTCATGCCACCTGGATAGTTCCGCTGGGATTCGACCTGAATCATGACACCGGGCATGTCCAGACGATGCGATTCTATCAGTGTCGCATCCCGCAGCGTCATACGGTCTTTGATTTTTCGTGGAAGGAGCTTACTGCCCTTGGTCGTCAGTTTCTTGCGAACGAGCGCTGGGTCCAGCCCCAGCACCTCGGTCAGTTGCTGAACTAACAGTTCACGATCCTTCACGTCTTCCAAGGTGACGTACAGACTGAAGCTGGGCACGTTGTTCGCCAAGAGCACCCCGTGTCGGTCATAGATCAGACCACGAGCCGGCTCAAGCAAGACCTGCCTGGTCCGATTGTTTTCAGACAAATCTCGATAGTACGGTCCTTCGCGAATTTGCAGATGCCAGAGACGAAGGCCGAGCAGCGCGACCACCAGTAGGAGCCCCACACGGAGGATGAACAGCCGCCGATGGAGGTCGCCAACTTCTGTTTCCGGATAATGGGCTGTCGCCATACCCACGCCTACATTCTGGACTCAGACATCAACTGCTCGACATTGAGACGACTCCACATCAGCCAGTAGATCGCCCCCCCAATCATCGCATCAAGACAGGCTTGCGGCAGCACGACGGTCCAAACCGCCCACCACAAATCTTGCTGAGAATTGAGCTTCAACGCGAACGGGGCGACCACTCCAGCCAAGCACGAGATCGCCAGCAGTCCCAGGACAAGAACGACAGGGCTGAGATAGACCACCTGCCGCCCTGCGAGGCCGGCCAGAAATCCAACCGCTCCCTTCAAGACTGCCCCTGAGATCACATCTTGCGCAGAGAACAGACTCAGCGCCCATCCGATCGCCAACCCAACCAGCAAACCGTCGAATTCCCCAGCAATAAGCCCGATCAAACACACCGCCACAAAGCCGAGATCCGGCTTGACTCCCCAGAGCGTGACATGCGGCAGGAGAACGGATTGAATCGGCACAAGACTCACAACGATGGTGACGTAGATGAACCCTTTCATGGTCTGGTCTTCGGGATACTGAACCGCTCTTTCTCGGTCGGCACGACGGAAGACTGAATGACCAAGACTTCTTCTACTCGGTTGGGATCGACTTCAGGCGTCAGTTCCGCAGATTGGAAGAGTGCTTCCTCTTCCTTATCGATTCGCGTGATCGTGCCGATCGCGAGCCCGCGGGGGAACCCTTCGACCAGCCCTGACGTCACAACCCGATCGCCTGGTCGCGCACTCGATAACAGCGGAATGTACTTGAGGCGTGCCTGCCCTTGCGTGGTGCCTTCGACGATTCCTTCGTCTCTTGTTCGCTGGATCAACCCGGCGATCGCATTGTTGGGATCCGTCACAAGCAACACCACCGCAGTGGACGAGGTCGTTTTCACAATTCGGCCGACGACCCCGGCTGGAGTAATCACCCCCTGGTCAGGTTGGAGGCCGTCTGATGTCCCCTTGTTCAGGATAATGGTCTTGTACCAATTGCCGGTATCACGACCGATCACTTGAGCCGCAACCAAGTTGGGAAGGGCTTGCTTCTTGAACTCCAACAGCGTCGCAAGACGCTCGGTCGCTGCCGAGGACTCTCGCAATTGCGCGTTCTGCTCCTTGAGAAGCTCGAGTTCTCTCCTTAACTGCCGATTGTCTTCTTCGACGCCTTGGAGCGACACATACCGCCCCCACACCCCGGCGATGCGATCATGGATCCCGGCCACGCCTTGGAGCGGCCAACTGAGAATCCACCCGAACGGACCACCGATGTTTTGGAACACACTTTGGAGTTGGCCCGGCAGAAGCAGGAAGCTGAGGACGAACACAGCGGCGAGAACGAGAGCCACACGCCTAGCGTTATACGACACGCGTAAATTAACCATCCGCATGAGGGATGGAACCCTACCGGAGGTTGTTCGCCTGAGACATGACCGATACTTTCCGAAGGAGATCCAGCTCGTCCAAAATCTTGCCCACTCCCAGCACCACAGACGTCAGCGGATCATCCACCGTAATGATCGGTAAGTTCGTTTCTTCACGGAATCGGGTGTCCATCCCTTTCAGGAGCGACCCTCCACCGGTCAGCACGATCCCGCGATCAATAATATCCCCGGCCAACTCGGGCGGGGTGTTTTCCAATGCGATCTTGATGGCGTTGACGATGGTGCCGATCGGCTCCTGCAACGCTTCACGAATTTCGGCGTCGTCAATGACCAGCGTACGCGGAATCCCGGTAATCAAGTCCCGCCCTTTGATCATCATGGTCTTCCGCTCCTCGAACGGATAGGCCGATCCGATTTCGAATTTGATCCGTTCCGCCATATGTTCGCCGATGAGCAGATTGTATTTTTTCTTGATGTAATTCATGATCGCTTCGTCCATTCGATCGCCGGCGACCTTGACGGATTCGCTGTAGACGATCCCGCCCAGCGAGATGACGGCGATGTCCGTCGTGCCGCCTCCCACATCGACGACCATGTTGCCGGATGGTTCCGTGATCGGCAGTCCCGATCCGATCGCTGCCGCGACGGGTTCTTCGATCAAATAGACTTCTCGCGCACCGGCCAACTCCGCCGAATCACGTACCGCACGCTGCTCTACCTGGGTGATGCGGGATGGGACGCCGATGATGATGCGCGGCCGCACAAACGCGCTGCGATTGTGGGCCTTCCGGATGAAGTGCTTCAACATCTGCTCGGCCATCTCGAAATCGGCGATCACGCCTTCCTTCATCGGCCGAACCGCGACGATGTTTCCCGGCGTACGGCCGAGCATTTTCTTCGCATCCGCGCCGACGGCCAGCACCTTTTCAGTTTTCTTCTCGACGGCGACCACGGAGGGTTCGTTCAAGACGATCCCCTTCCCATGGACATACACGAGCGTCGTCGCAGTGCCTAAATCAATCGCTAGGTCATCGGAAAACCAACCGAACACATCTCCCGGGAACCCCACGGCATCTCTCCCTTCATCTTGGCGGGACGACGTCGCGTCCAACCTGTGTGCTTGGTGTGTGCTGTACCTAATCCGGGACTGCCAGTTGACCGGCGTCTAACACCTGTGTCCGGGCCACTTCATCGCCGAGACGACGACCTTGCTCATTCCCGATGATCAAAAAACTTTCGAACGCTAAAATTGCCAGAGCCGCGAGCCATCCGATATACGGAACCGCATACGCAACCTGTGCACCGCCTAGCGGGAGATTCCGAATAATTGACTCTCGAAAACCGACCGTCTCTCGGACATCCACCCGCATGGTTTGCAAACCAACCAACCGTTTGCCGATACTTTTTCCACCCGCAAACCCATCGGCAATCAAGATGTACGCCAAACCGGAAAGAAAGCCGACCGGAGGAGCAATTTCGCCGGCAGCGACGACAATGAACAGATCAATGAGCTTCGCGATGAACCGATTCAGGACATGGGCCTTCGGATAAACGCTAGCCTCAAATGCCGTCGAGGTGGGCCCCTCCCCTGCCAAGGGATCTCCTTCTAATTAGTGGCAAAGTATAACAAAATTCATCAACTTGCACAAACAAAGAGCGATCTTTTCAGGAATATTAATTTATCGAGCCATCCGCAATCGGATCACGACTCTCCCTGGACGACCGATATGTTCTCCATCCCCCATGGCACTCCTCGCCGAAACCTTCTCCGTGCATCCACTCAGGGAAACTGCTCTTGCCTTCTGTCGTGGCCATAAGTACACTGTTGGCTTCACAAAAGAAAGAGGATTCAGATGATTAAGACCATGCGCGATGCCGCTCATAACTACCCGTGGCTCCTGAAGTCGATCATGGGGCTGTTGGCGGTGGCATTCGTCATTACCATGGGCTGGTGGGGATTTGGTGAACAGGCCGGCGGACCGGTTGCCAAGGTCGGCGAACAATCCGTCACACTCGACGAATTTAAGCGCACCTACGAGAACATGCACCG
>DCZN01000040.1:5141-16015 GCA_002331625.1 Nitrospira sp. UBA2083
CAACTCGTCGACAGCCGCGTGTGGATCATCGCAGCGGAAGAGATGGGCGTGCGGGTCTCCGATGCCGACTTGCGTGAGTTGATCATGCAAACGCCGGTCTTTCAGAAAAACGGCGCCTTCGACCCCGAACTCTATCAGCGCATCCTCGCCGCCAATCACCTCACTCCGGCCGCCTTCGAAGCCCTTCAGCACCAAGAAGTGCTGGCCAACAAGGCCCGGATGATCGTGCGGGATTCCGTGGCACTCACCCCGTCCGAGGTTGCCGAAGGGCAGTCCCTCATGACCAGACCAGCGGATGGTAACGACCCCGCGAAGGCGGCTGAGGCCAAACAACGGGTATTGGATGACATGCTGCTGCAGAAACAGCAACGTGCGCTGGCCTCCTTCCAGCAGGCCATGAAAGCTAAGCTGCCGGTCACCATCCGCCGAGAGCTGCTGTAAACTTTTCTTTTTTTGTCAAGTAATCCCTGGTCAACAACGACTAGACAATTAGCATCGCATCGCCGTAGCTGTAGAAGCGATACCGCTCTTTGACGGCCTCTTCGTAGGCTGAGCGAATCCGGTCGGTGCTGGCAAAGGCCGAGACCAGCATGAGCAGTGTCGTTTTGGGCAGGTGGAAGTTTGTCATCAGTGCATCGACAATCTTGAACTCAAATCCAGGCGTGATGAACAGCCGGCTCTCACCGGAGAGGGGGGCCATCTCGCCTTTCTCTTTCATGACGGTTTCAAGCGTACGAACAACAGTCGTGCCGACCGCCACCACTCGCCCACCAGCACGTTTTGTCCGGATGATGGTGCCGGCTGTGTCCTCACTGACATGAAAGACCTCTCCTCCTATCTGATGGTCCTCGATCTGCTCAGTCGTCACCGGCTTGAACGTGCCAGGCCCAACATGCAGCGTGACAGTGACAACCTCGATCCCAGCGTTGCGTAAGCGCTGAAAGAGCTCCTCTGTAAGGTGAAGTCCAGCAGTCGGCGCAGCGATCGCCCCTCCATGTTTGGCAAAAACCGTTTGATACCAGTGGTGATCCTCCTGAGTTGGTGCGCGCTTGATATACGGTGGGAGCGGCATCGCCCCTCGCTCTTCGAAAAGCCTGATGACCGGCACCGAACTCTCCACAATTACCTCAGTCCCAGATGCATCTCGTTTGACGATCCTCGCATGGGATCGTTCATCAAAATCAATGGCTTGCCCAACGCGGAATGAACCCTTGACCATGATTTCCCATCGCCCTGCACCGAGATCTTTGACAAACAATACGTCGACCGGGGTGCCTGTCGGTCTCTTGATTCCCGGCACCCGTGCGGCGAGGACCTTGGTATCGTTCACGACGAGCAGGTCGCCTGGTTTGAGCAAGGACGGAAGGTCAGTGACATGGTGATGGATGGACTGCTGCGTCGTCCTGTCCAGGAACAGCAGCCGCGCACGGTCACGAGGACTCAGGGGTTGCAGCGCAACCAGTGAAGGATCAAAGGGAAAATCAAATTCCGAGAGTCGCATCAGGAAGGAGGAACAGACGGGATGGAAGGCATAGGAGGGGCTTGAGTCAAGGACGCATCCTGTAGCTCCGTGCCAGGATAATAATAGCGAAGAATGCTTGAAAATGAATAGCCTAGCTCAGCCAACTCTTTCGCGCCCCACTGGCACAGACCAACCGCATGACCCGCTCCGTAGCCGGAGAAGGCAACGTCTTGTCCGATCAACCTGACTGTAAACTGCGTACTGGGAATGACCGTATAGCCTACCGCTTTGCGCAAGTCCTCTCCTCGGAGAACCGTCTCCCCCTTCGAGTGCTCAATCCGCACGGTCGCCACGCGCCCGGCGCGGCTATAGGCCAGTGGTGCAACCGCTGAGATCGTTCCCACCGGGAATCCTTGTCGTTGCAACGTTTTCTCCAAGGCTTCGCTTTTTATGGATGCTTTCCACTGATAGTAGGGAGACTCAAGGTCGAATGGGCACTCCACTCCCTTCAAATACGGCAGATCCTTCGACCACACAGTCATGGCATCTTCCGTCATCCCTGCTGCGGTCGATGAGAAGGCCGCATAGATAGGAGCACCTTGATGAGTCACCACGAGGCCCCGTGTGGACTCCACCGCCTCCACGACTCGTGCATCGATACCGTGGCGACCGCGATACACCTGATCTTGAATCCCCGCCACGACATCATAGTCTCGACCGGTACTCAGCATATGTTGGTACAGTGCATAGGTCCGCGCTGCGACCGCCTGCACTTTCAGCATCTCGGAATGCCAGACCGGGTTCACCTCAGCCGGCACGACCCCCTTCACATACTCCTCCAAATCAACGTGATTGATGAGGAGCAACCCCTTCCCTCGTCGAATGAGCTGGAGCACCCCGCTGACTTGGAGCACGCCTTTGTCGTCTACCGCATGCAGGGCAGCCTGGGTCGCATTCCGATTCAACCAAAGTCTGAGGTCGTGGTTCCCGGCCCGCAGGGTCAATTGATCACTCGCCACCGGCTTACCGTTGAGGATTAAGGCACGGCCACGCACCTTGATCCGCACGGCAGGTTGATACGACCACGCCTGGTCGTGTTCATCCGTGACCCAGATGGTCTGATCTGCGTGGACTTCGAGTTGTTGGATATCGGGAGCCAGCAGCACGCGAATGGATTGGCCTGCGTGGGCCTCCGACACCATCATTGTGCCAAGACAAATCCCCAATCCCGTTGCGCCGGCGAGAAGCCGTGCTGCTGTCATCTGCGGAAGAGCCATCCTATGAAATAGAATAGCAGACTCAGAAGAATACTGAAGACAATACTCGTTGCCAGAGGGAAATAGAAGCTGAAATTGTCACGCTTGATGGAAATATCGCCAGGAAGCTTACCAAGCCAACCGAATGCGTTTCCGAGACCGGGGATTCGGTCCAACAGGAGGAACAGGACCCCAACCAGTACGATCCCGATCCCTAGTCCAATGAGGATTTTGCCGAAGGCACTCCATTCTGGCATCGACGTTCATCCTCATACGGGCCTGCGAACACCATCCACCACGAGAGCCTAGCTCCTCAGCCATTCACCAGACATTCAGCTATCTGAATGGCATTCAGCGCAGCGCCCTTTCGCAGATTATCGGAAACCACCCAAAGGTTCAGACCATTCGCAATCGACTCATCTTCACGCACACGGCCGATGTAAACTTCATCCTTTCCGGTCGCATCGAGCGGCATCGGGTACAGTTTCTTCACGGGGTCATCGTAGACGATCACACCGGGCATGGCAGCCAGCGCCGCACGCGCCTCGTTCACCTTCAACGGGCGCTCCAATTCCACGTTGATCGCCTCGGAATGACACCGCAACACAGGCACACGTACCGTCGTCGCCGTCACTCGCAGATTCGGTACTCCAAGAATCTTCCTCGTTTCTTTGGCGATCTTGACCTCCTCCGAGCAGTCGCCCCCCTCGGTAAACGAGCCGATATGTGGAAGCAAATTGAACGCGATTTGATAGGGATAGACCTTGGTCGTGACATCGCGGAACGCCAGCAAATCCTTCGTTTGATCCATCAACTCATCCATGGCCGCCGCGCCGGTTCCCGACACGGACTGAAAGGTCGTCACCACGACTCGCTTCACCCCGACGGCGTCCTGAAGCGGCTTCAGCGCCATGACCAAGGGAGTCGTGGTGCAATTTGGGATAGAGACGATGCCCCGTGGCATCGTGCATAGCGCGTTCGCATTCACCTCCGGCACCACCAACGGCACTTGGTCATCCATGCGGAACACAGCACTATCGTCGATCACCGCAATGCCGGCTGCTCCCAAGCGCTGCCCGTACTCCTTACTGATGGTATCGGTCGCCGAAATAAACGCGATATCGACGCCCTCAAACGACGAGGAGTCCGTTAATTCTTCAACTGTCCACTCCGTGCCTTGGCAGGTCATCACTTCCCCGGCCGATCGCTTGGACGCAAAGAGTCGAAGCGCAGCGACCGGAAATTTCCGCTCCTCGAGAATCTCGAGCGTCTCCATGCCGACCGCACCGGTCGCGCCAAGAATGGCTACAGTATATCCTGGTTTCTTCTTGATCATAAATCGGCTTACTCCAATGCCAAAGTGCGAATACGATGATTAAAGGTGTCGGCTATGAATAGCGTTCCGTCGTGATCCGCCACGATCCCGAATGGGTAACACAGACCTGCTTCGCGTGCGACACCGCCGTCTCCTGAATAGGCAGGCACGCCATGACCCGCTACACAGACTGCCGCCCCTTGCTCCCAATCCCATCGTCTGATCAGATGACTATCTGAATCGGTCAGGTAGAGTCTGCCATCACGGTCCACAGCAATCCCCGAGGGGCGGGAAAGGCTTGACGACGGTGGATCCGATGGCGACTCATAGCGATAACTGGCACCGTCTCCTGCCACTGTGGAGACCAGTCCTGTCGAGAGAGTCACGCACCGGATTCGACCGTTGAACGTATCCGCAATATAGAGCCGGCCGTTCACTAGAGCCAATCCGCTGGGACCGGCAAGGGCAGCGTCACTCGCTGGCTTCCCATCGCCGTCATACGTCGCAGCACCGGTTCCTGCAATTGTGCAAATCACACCGGTCTTGAGATCGACCATCCGTACCCGATGGTTACTTTGATCCGCGATGTAGAGTCTGCCCTCATCGTCAAGAGCAAGCGCGGCCGGTTCATTCAGTGCAGCCAGGTTGGCGGGACCGTCGTCACCCGAGAATCGCGCCTGACCTGTTCCCGCCAATGTCGTCATCACCCCAGTTGCCGCCTCCACCATCCGTACTCGATGGTTCATCGTATCGGCGATGAAGAGCGTTCCATCTCTGTCGACCACCACAGCGGTTGGGAAATTGAGATACGCCTCGACCGCCGGTCCACCGTCGCCGGCAAATCGCTTCAGTGGAGCAGTTCCGTTCATGACGTAGCGGACGGTCCCGCTCAAATCCGATTGCTGCACATACTTGTGCCGTTCAGAGTCTCGAGAGCTGTCGGCAAGGGGGTCTTCATCGGTTGGAGGCAGCGCGACGCGTTCCCGAAGATCTGTCCGCTCCTGACTTTCACCCGGCACACCGGCTACCGTCGAGATGATGCCCGTGACGCGATCAATCCTGCGAATCACATGATTTTCTGAATCGGCTATATACACGTGACCATGTCGATCGATCGTCACACCCTTGGGCTCATTCAACCGTGCCTGTTTCGAAGATCCTCCATCTCCCGCAAAGCCCGGTTCCCCGTCGCCCGCGAGTGTG
The DNA here is from genome assembly GCA_002331625.1 of Nitrospira sp. UBA2083. GTDB lineage: Bacteria > Nitrospirota > Nitrospiria > Nitrospirales > Nitrospiraceae > Nitrospira_D. Next base: position 10,378 of record DCZN01000040.1, read on the forward strand.
CTGATCATCCATGTTGATAACGTAGCGGCCATCAGTTCCTGTGACGACTAGTGTAAGTTTTTAACAATCGCCTCGCCCATTTCTACCGTACCGACAATCTTTGCTCCGGAACTCTGAATATCTTTGGTGCGATATCCGAGCTCAAGGGTTTTGACGATGGCCTGTTCAATCGCATCTGCCTCCGTATCGAGCTGAAAGGCATACGCCAGCATCATCGCGGCAGACGCGATGGTTGCAATCGGATTGGCAATATTCTTCCCGGCAATGTCCGGTGCGCTCCCATGGATGGGCTCAAAAAGTCCGACCTTGGCCCCAACGCTCGCCGACGGCAACATCCCGATCGAGCCGGTCAACATCGCCGCTTCATCGCTCAAAATATCGCCGAACATGTTGTTGCAGAGTAGGACATCGAATTGCCGTGGGTTTCGTACGAGTTGCATCGCGGCGTTATCCACATAGATATGCCCCAGCTCAACGTCCGGATAGGACGTATGGACATCGATGACGACCTTCCGCCACAGCTCCGATGATTCTAAGACGTTGGCCTTGTCGACCGAGGTGACTTTTTTCTTCCGTTTCCGTGCCGCTTCGAACGCAACCTTGGCGATCCGCCGAACCTCTTCCGACGTATAGACTTCCGTATTCACCCCACGCTCATCGCCGTTCGGTAACTTTTCAATGCCTTTGGGTTTGCCGAAGTAGATTCCTCCGGTGAGCTCACGAATCACGAGAATATCGATCCCCTCGACCACCTCACGTTTCAACGTTGAGGCATCGACAAGCTGTGAATAGAGTTTGGCCGGCCGCAAGTTGGCATAGAGTCCCAAGGCCTCACGGATGCCGAGCAACGCGCGCTCCGGACGTAGGCTGTACTCCAACCCTTCCCATCGAGGCCCCCCGACCGCGCCAAGCAATACGGCATCGCTCTGCTTGGCAAGCGTCACCGTGTCATTCGGTAGTGGGACACCAAGCTTGTCGATCGCCTGCCCACCGATATCGGCCGAGGCAAACTCGAATGAATGCCCGAACTTCTCTGCAATCACCTTCAGGACCTTGACGGCTTCAGGAACGATCTCCCGCCCGACGCCGTCACCGGGCAGCACTGCGATCTTGGCCTTCACTGTTGCTCCTTTCGATCGTTCGATCTATTCATGCCTACTCCAAGACAACCTCATCCTCCAGTCGCCAGGCCGGATCGACGAGGCACAGGAACTCAATAGCTGTGTCCCCCGTATTTTCGACCCACTGTTGCCCGCCTGGCGGCACATAGATAGTCGTCCCAGATTCGATCATCGTGACGTGGTTGTCGATGGTGAATCGCCCTTGCCCTGATATGAAGTAGTAGACTTCAGACGAGGTCAAGACATGGCGCTTCGAGCGTTGACCGGCCGGTAATGTCCCGTGAGCCAGACTGTAATTGAGTTTGAGCTGATGCTTGGCAGGGTGAAAAATTTCCCGCAACCGAGTATCGTCTCCAGCCAGAAATTCAGGGCGATCCGCCAGCGTGACCTTGAACACGGATAAGCCCCCTTCATCCAACCAGTCTCACCACAGAAGCTGAAACTGTACCGTGGGGATCCGCGTCAAATCAAGTTCACCTTCTGCTCACCCTGCGCCTGCTTCGTCGCCAGATAGGCCAGCTTGTTCAGAGCACTGATGTAGGCTCGGGCGGAGGCTGTGATGATATCGGTATCGGCACCATGGCCCGTCACGGTTCGACCATCCTCTTGAACTCGCACCGATACTTCTCCTTGTGCATCCGTCCCGCCGGTGATGGCCTTGACCACATACATCAGCAACTTGCTCTTTGTCTGTGTCATGGCAGCGATGGTCCGATAGACGGCATCGACCGGGCCATCGCCGGTTCCGGTTTGAGCAATGGTGGTGCCGTCGACGACGAGCTCGACCGTCGCCGTCGGAACTCGCTCTGTTCCGCTGGAGACTTGGAGCCCCTGCAACGCAATGCGCTCGGCCATCTTGGATAACTCTTCCGACACGATGACCTCGAGGTCTTCCTCGAAGATCTCCTTCTTTTGGTCGGCGAGTTTTTTGAACCGCTCGAACGCATGGTTCACGTCTTCATCGCCGAGCTTGTAGCCCAGCTCCTCTAAGCGCTGCCGAAATGCATGACGCCCGGACAGTTTGCCCATGACCATCTGGCTCTCGACCAATCCGATCGATTCCGGGCGCATGATTTCGTACGTCGTTTTGTCTTTCAGTAAGCCGTCCTGATGGATCCCCGAGGTATGGGCAAAGGCATTGGCCCCCACGATCGCCTTGTTCGGTTGCACCACCATCCCTGTGATCTTGCTGACCAGACGGCTGGTTTTCGCAATCTCTTCGGTTCTGACCCCCGTATCGGCTTGATAGAAATCTCTTCTGGTCCGCAAGCCCATGACGATTTCTTCCAAGGAGGTGTTCCCCGCGCGCTCGCCGATGCCATTGATCGTACATTCCACCTGGCCCGCTCCATTGATAATCGCCGCCAAACTGTTCGCCACCGCGACACCCAGGTCATTGTGGCAATGGACAGAAATCACAGCATGTTTGGCATTGGGAACCTTGTCGCAAATCCCCCGAATCAATGCCCCGAATTCTTGTGGAACCGCATATCCCACCGTGTCTGGAATGTTGACCGTTCCTGCTCCAGCAGCGATGACTGCCTCAATCACCTCATAGAGGTACGCGGGATCCGATCGGCTCGCATCCATCGGGGAAAATTCGACGTCTTCCACATAGCCTCGCGCACGCTGAACCATCTCCACGGCACGCTGCTTGGCCTGCTCACGTGTCATCCGAAATTGGTGCTTCAAATGAATATCGGATGTAGAGAGAAACGTATGGATACGAACCTTGGGTGCCCCTTTCAACGCCTCCCAAGCCCGATCGATATCCTCAGGACGAGCCCGCGCTAAGCTACAGATCGTCGGGCCCTCAACCTCTTGCGCGATACGCCGCACCGCTTCGAAATCTCCGGGCGAGCTATACGCAAACCCTGCTTCAATAATATCGACACCGAGCCGAGCCAGCTGCTTGGCCACCATGACCTTCTCTTCCACATTCATACTGGCGCCGGGCGATTGCTCGCCATCTCTCAAGGTCGTATCGAAAATTCTGATCATGCGTGCCATGGTTGACCTCCGATACAAGCTGCTCAAAAATCCTTCCGGCAAGGCCGCAAGGAGTGAGAACCCCGAGGCGTACGCGTTTGGTACGTTGAGAGGTTCGAACGACTGAGAACGCAGCGGGAAGGCTTTTTGAGCAGCTTGCAAATAGAAAAGCCTTCATCCCCCATGTAGACCCAGGGACGAAGGCTTCATGCGCTCCGTGGTACCACCCTGATTCAGCCTGATGACCAACTGGTCCAGGCCCTTCATTCTGCCTCTTACGGAAGCAACTCGGAATCTCCTACTGCCTATTCAGAGATTCGGCTCGGAGGCGAGTTCGGCGATGTCTAGGCTGGTTTGCACCACCCACCAGCTCTCTCCAGAATGGTTACCATTCTATTTCTAGACAGCTCGCGTACTATTCCTCGTCTTAGCTAGTGATAACCGCTTCAGTTCCTCCCATCGGTTTTCACCATCATGAATTCGATTCGACTGGCGGAGTCTCGACTTTCCCGATGCCTTTCTTCCCGGCAGCCGGAGCAACCAACGAAAAGACTTTTTCGACCGGCCCCATCAGGGCATAGCCACCAAAGATAACAAATAACATGACCGCCGGCCAGGCTGCCACCATCATCAACGTCAAGATGCCCCACACCAGGTAGGTGATTTGCCGGTGACCTTTGAATTTTAACTCTTTAAAACTGCGATACTTGATCGTGCTGACCATCAAAAACGAGAGGGCTAACGTCATGAGAAGGACCACGATGGCCCTCACGTCTCCTCCCATCTTGAGGAGATAATGATCGAAAACCACCAGCGAAGCCACCACCCCCGCAGCGGCAGGAATAGCCAAGCCGGTAAAATATTTCCCGTCCGACACAGCAACCGTTGAGTTGAAGCGGGCCAACCGCACAGCTCCCATGGCCACGTAGGCGAACATGACGGCCACACCGAACGTCCCTTGCCCGCTCAATGCCCAGGAATAGATTAACAGGCCCGGCGCCACGCCGAATGAAACTACATCGGAGAGCGAATCGTACTCCAACCCAAACTGACTCGTGCTATTCGTCAGTCGGGCCGACTTTCCATCCAACACATCAAAAATCATCGCGACAAGAATCGCGATGGCCGCCTCCAGGTAGTTGGCGTTGAAGACGGACAAAATCGCATACACTCCGCAAAACAGGTTGCCGGTCGTGAACAGATTCGGGATGAGATGCATCGCGGCTTTACGCCGTTTCCCCTCTTTCCCAAATGAATTCCTGAAACCTGCCGTCTTCATGGCAACTCTCCTAGAATGGTTTCTCCGCCCTTGACCCGCTGCCCAACCGCAACACGAAGGTTAGTCCCGATCGGAAGAAAGGTATCCATGCGCGATCCAAAACGGATCAATCCATATCGCTCACCTCGAATGGCTCGATCCTGTGGCGAAACCCAACACACAATTCGCCGAGCGATCAACCCAGCCACCTGCACGCAGAGCACTTTGATGCCCTCGTGCGTTTTAATCATCAATGAATTCTGTTCGTTCATGAACGTCGCTTCAGGCTTACTCGCGACCATAAAGAGCCCTGGTTGATACTGCACATTTTCGATCACGCCATCACAAGGCATCCGATTGATATGCACATCGAAGACATTCAAAAAGACGGTGACCCGGACGCTACGCTCTTTGAGGTAGCGCGGCTCAAACTCTTCCTCGATGGCAATCACTTTGCCGTCACCAGGAGCCACCACCAGTTTCGGGCCACGAGGGACGATTCTCGCTGGATTGCGGAAAAACCAAGCCGAGAAGAGCGTCGCAATGGCTCCGACAACGGTGAGGAACCACCACCCCAGCAATGCCGTCACTAGTGTAACGCCGGCAGGGGCGGCAATGAAGGGAATTCCTTCTTTGGCAAAGGGAACACCGACCGCACGATCCGCCATGGAATCGCCTCAGTATTCAGAAGAGACGTTCAAATCACCTGTCCAGCGAGGCTGCAGCGAGCGAAACAGCTCGACGTACGTGTTTGTGTTCGTCGAGCCGTTGAACGACGCACGAATAAAGCTGGCAGCTGGATTCAACATCTCTAGTTTTTGGTCTTATCGACGAGCTGATCCTTTTTGAGCCACGGCATCATCCCCCGCAGCTTCGCGCCCACGGCCTCGATGGGATGCGCCTCACCCTTGGCAAGCAACGCATTGTACACAGGCCGATTGGCTTGATTCTCCAGGACCCACTCTTTGGCAAAGCGTCCCGTCTGGATCTCTTCGAGGATCTTCTTCATCTCCTGCTTGGTCTGTTCGGTCACGACACGCGGGCCCCTGGTCACGTCACCATATTTTGCAGTGGTGCTGATGGAATAGCGCATGTTGGCGATGCCGCCTTGATAGATCAGATCGACGATGAGCTTCACTTCGTGCAAACATTCGAAGTAGGCCATCTCCGGTGAATATCCGGCCTCGATCAGCGTTTCGTACCCAGCTTGGATCAACGACGTCAACCCGCCGCACAGGACCGCTTGCTCGCCGAAGAGATCGGTCTCGGT
>DCZN01000040.1:16020-16283 GCA_002331625.1 Nitrospira sp. UBA2083
TCGGTTTCCTCGCGGAAATTGGTTTCAATCACACCGGCTCGCCCGCCGCCGATCGCACTCGCATAGGCGAGTCCGACCTGCTTGGTGCTCCCGCTGGGATCCTGGTGAATCGCGAGAAGACACGGCACGCCGCTGCCCTTCGTATACTCTGAACGAACAAGATGGCCCGGCCCCTTCGGAGCCACCATAAAGACATTGATGTTCGTTGGCGGCACAATTTGCCCAAAGTGAATATTAAACCCATGCCCGAACGCCAAATAGGA
>DCZN01000040.1:16472-17024 GCA_002331625.1 Nitrospira sp. UBA2083
CATGGGCATGCCCCTGACTGCCGTAGCCGATCACAGCCACCTTCTTGTTTCGAATTTGCTGAACATCAGCGTCTTTATCGTAGTAAATGTTCATGGCTAACCCTTTCCCTCTTCGTTCAGTATACAGCAATACTTAGGCACCCCGCAGGGGTGTTACTCGCGAGCCACTTTCTTTGTTTGAGCAACCGCCGAACGAACCGGCTCGCGCGCGACGGCAACCCGACCGGTGCGGACCAAATCTTTGATCCCGAGCGGCTGGAGCAAATTGATAATCGCTTCGATCTTCTTGGGATCTCCGGATACTTCGATGGTGTAGGTACTCGGCGTCGAGTCGATCACGTTCGCCCGAAAGATGTCCACGATTCTGAGCGCCTCAGCCCGGTCCGCGTCTTTCGTGTGAACCTTGATGATGGCCGTCTCGCGTGACACAAATTCCGTCTCGTTCAGATCCACCACCTTGATCACATCGATGAGTTTATTCAACTGCTTGACGATCTGCTCGATGATCCGTTCATCGCCCGACGTCACAATCGTCATCTGCGACATGGATGG
>DCZN01000040.1:17178-17542 GCA_002331625.1 Nitrospira sp. UBA2083
TAAGTTTTGAACTCAACACAACATTCAAAACTCGAAACTTGCCCTGCCCTACGCAGTTAAGACCGTGTCTTTGTCTTCCGGCGTTACCTTCGTTGCACCGGATTGCTTCTTTTTCAACTCCGGCGGATCTTCCAAGATCATCTCATGATTGCAGCCGCCAGCTGGAATCATTGGATAGCAATTCTCATAGGGATANNGTCGGGACATCCACAATGACCGGTTTATCTGTGGCCAAGGCTTCCTTCAGAACAGCATCGAGGTCACCGACTTTCTTCACCCGCAATCCAACGGCGCCATAGGCCTCTGCCAATTTGACGAAGTCTGGAGTCGTATCCAGATAACTCGACGCGTAGCGCCCTTCATA
>DCZN01000040.1:17594-17845 GCA_002331625.1 Nitrospira sp. UBA2083
ATGATCTTGACCGGCAACTTGCTCACGATGGCCGTGGCCATTTCCTGCATATTCATCTGAATACTGCCATCACCTGCGATACAGAGCACCAGGCGATCGCGGAAGGCAGCCTGTGCACCCATGGCAGCGGGAAACCCAAAACCCATGGTCCCAAGGCCACCGGAGGTCAACCATCGGTTCGGCTTGGCCAGCTTGAAATACTGGGCCGCCCACATTTGATGTTGACCGACATCGGTGGCGACGATCGGATC
>DCZN01000040.1:17937-20487 GCA_002331625.1 Nitrospira sp. UBA2083
GTTGCCAGTCTCGGATCTGATCCCACCAAGGTTTCCGCAGGTCCTTCTGCTCGCCATTGACCGTGGCGCGCAACATTTGATTCAGCTCACGAAGGACCGTTCGACAATCGCCCACGATCGGGATATCGACATGGATGTTCTTCCGAATAGAGGTTGGGTCGATATCGACATGGATCACTTTCGCATGGGGACAGAACTCCGACACCTTGCCCGTCACCCGATCGTCGAACCTCGCGCCGATGGCAATGACCAAATCGGAGTAATGCATGGCCATGTTGGCCTGGTACGTCCCGTGCATCCCCAACATCCCCAATGAGAGGGGATGCTCTCCCGGAAATGCGCCAAGCCCCATTAAGGTCATGTCGACCGGGATCTGTGTCATCTCGGCCAATTCCAGCAGTTCTTGGGAGGCGCCAGAGAACACCACACCACCCCCGACATAGAGGATCGGCTTCTTGGCCTTCATGATGGCTTCGGCCGCCTGTTTGATCTGCCATTTATTTCCGTCGTAGGTCGGGTTGTAGCCACGAATTGAGACAGAATTCGGATAAGTGAACTCGGCTTTGGCCATCGAGACATCTTTTGGAATATCAACCAGGACCGGACCTGGCCGGCCGGTCGTTGCGATATAAAACGCCTCTTTAATGGTGGCCGCCAAATCATTCACATCTTTCACAAGGAAATTGTACTTTGTGCAGGGTCGGCTCAGCCCTATGTTGTCGGCTTCCTGAAAAGCATCGTTCCCGATCAAACTGGTCGGCACTTGGCCGCTGAAACAGACCACCGGGACCGAATCCATATAGGCATCGGCTAAGGCTGTAATGACGTTGGTCATGCCTGGTCCGGAAGTGACGAGACACACTCCCGCCTTTCCCGTCGCCTTCGCATAGCCTTCCGCCATGTGGCCTGCACCCTGTTCATGGCGCGTCAAGATGACTTCCACGTCTTTCTGTTGATGAAGCGTATCGAAAATCTTCAACACGACCCCGCCGGGAAGCGCGAAGACCGTCTTCACCCCTTCCCGCTTCAGGCATTCAATGAAGATTTCTGCACCGGTGAGTTTCATGGCACCCCTCCCTCTATCCGCAAGCAGAGAAGGTCTCCGATCGATCGTGAGACCTTACAACAGCACCCCCTCGCGGAAGCACGCATCATCGTGCACAAATGTGTTTGAAATCAAGGGGAAAGATTGGCGATCGTACCATCCTCGCTCAGGACCGTCAATAGGACGCCTCGCGGAGGTGATGTAATCTTCTCTGTGTAAAAGACGAAGGGTGTAAGCTGGTCGTTGCTGAGACGCACCATTCTCCATTGAAGGATGCTTACACCCATGACGACGCTAGCACCGTGGACCGAGCAGTGGCAACACTTTCAACGGGCGATTCGCGACGATTTCTGGGGCGACCTTGCCCAGCGCACCCGAGAGAGTTGGCAAGACTTCTTGGGACGGCTGTCCCTGGAAGCGCGGGATCAGCATCTGGGGGTGCGCCACTATGAACGGAGCGTCGAGCGGACCGACGTCCGCAACGGGTTCTATGAACGGGACTTCGTCACCCGGTTAGGGACGCTGCGAGTGCGAGTGGCCCGGACGCGTCAACAGGCCTTTCTGCCAGCAGGGCTCGAGCGCATAGCGCGCCGGGCGCCGGAAGTCATGCTCTTGATTCGCGAGGCCTTCCTGCGCGGGCTCAGTACGCGGGCCGTGGGACGAGTCGTGGCGCTGCTCACCGAGGAGGCAGTCAGCGCGCAAACCGTCTCGCGGCTGACGCGGGACTTGGACCAAGCCGTGGCACAGTTTCATCAGGCGCCTCTCACGGACGATTGGCCGTATCTGTTCTTGGATGGCGTCAGCTTGCGGGTCCGGCGGCCCAGTGGCTGCAAGCGGGTGCAGCTGTTAGTCGCCTANNCCTATGGTATACGGCGCGATGGGACCCGACAGTTGCTGGCTTTTGTCCGCAGTCGAGGTGAGAGCCAGGGGGCATGGGAGGGCCTCTTGCACGATCTCTATCGGCGCGGACTCGAAGGTGACCAGCTCCAGCTGATCGTGACCGATGGCTGTGCCGGACTGGCTGCGGCCCTACAGATCGTCTATCCCCGCGTAGCCCACCAGCGTTGTTGGGTTCACAAGCTCCGGAACCTGTTGAGCGGAACCCGGCGACGGGATCACGGAGCGGTCAAGGCCGATGCCCAGGCGATCTATCAGGCCGCGAGCCGGTCCGAGGCAGAAGACCATGCGCGGGCTTTTGCCTGTCGATGGCGAGCTACATATCCCCAACTGGTGAAACGGCTCCTCCAGGATGTGCCGGAACTGCTCGCCTTCTTTCAGTGTCCGCGCCCACTCTGGCGGAAGCTGCGAACGACGAATGTGATTGAACGCTGCTTTGTCGAAGTGCGGCGACGAACCCGGCCGATGGTCTGTTTTGTGAACGTCCAGAGCGTGGAACGGATTATTTTCTCGATCTTTAACCGATTTAACCTGGAATGGAGGCAGCGCACCCTTCGGCAATTTACACAAGCAGCGTGACATCACCGCGGAACAGCAAGATCGAGCGT
>DCZN01000040.1:20541-20700 GCA_002331625.1 Nitrospira sp. UBA2083
CGGATTCTGTCCCGCAAAGAAGTTGCCCTCTTTGCATGAATGATCATTTCTCTGGGATTCGAGTTGCCTCGAACCTCAAGCGACCTACCCGAAGACCTCGACCGGGCCAGTCGGTGTGCAACGGTCCGCGAGGAGCGCTGCACATGTCTTCCTATTTGG
>DCZN01000040.1:20934-21378 GCA_002331625.1 Nitrospira sp. UBA2083
ACCATCCAGCCTTCCACCCACGCAATATGAGTATAAAGAACGAACGTGATCGGTCACAAGCAGTCCGACCAATGCACGCAGGACTGCAGCTGGTTCGGGAAGCCTTTATCGCCCACCGACTTCTGGTAACGGGGTAGGCGGCATCTGAGCTCGCTTCTGATAAATGGCCATGGCTTCCGGCATCCACTCTTTCAATTGTTCGATGCGCGTGTCGTGGCTGGGATGGGTCGAGAGGAATTCAGACTGCCCTCCACCACCTGAAGCCTGCCCCATCCGTTCCCAGAGTGCGACAGATTCACGCGGATCATACCCAGCATCGGCGGCCAAAAGAATTCCGACATAGTCGGCCTCTGATTCATGTTTTCGGCTGAAAGGCAACAGCACACCAACCTGGGCACCTGCTCCCAGCGCCGCCATCGTCGCCTGCCCAAGTGCAGGATTTTT
>DCZN01000040.1:21474-21830 GCA_002331625.1 Nitrospira sp. UBA2083
TGCACCACTTCATGCCCCATCACCGCCGCCAGACCCGCCTCCGTCTTGGCCATGGGGAAAATGCCGGTGTAAACCGCCATCTTTCCGCCAGGCAGCGCAAAGGCGTTGGCTGTCTGATCATCCTTGATCACCGTGACCTCCCACTGAAACTGTTGAGCCATCTCAGCATACTTCGACCGTTTCGCGGCTTCGACGATTCGAGCGGCAACCCGTTTCACGGGTTCGATTTCTCGAGGGTCTTGTGACGGTCGCATTTTGGGATCGCTCTTGACCTGATTGTACGCCTGAGCCCCCATCTGTACTTCTTGGCCAATCGACGTCATGAGTAACTGCTTCCGACCCGTATAGGGGTTGGT
>DCZN01000040.1:22129-22280 GCA_002331625.1 Nitrospira sp. UBA2083
ACGCCACGACCCAAGGGGAGCTGAGGCTCATGGAGGTGCGAGATAGCAAGAGGATTTCCGATGGACGAGTGCTGGAAATGGCGCCCGATATCAAAACCATTTGCCCCCACAGCGTCATCGCCATCGGGCCGCAGAAGTACAATGAACTCTA
>DCZN01000131.1:0-463 GCA_002331625.1 Nitrospira sp. UBA2083
CTGGGTATCGGCTTTTATCTTGCGTATAAGAAGCCCGAGTCAGCCCGATGCGTGCCGGGAGAAGTGTGTACTCAAGGAAATCTGAAAGGTGGAAGCAGGATATGGCTCTGGATCATGGCGTCGTTGGCGTTGGTACTAATTCTGGCACCGTATTGGTTGAGTGTATGATTTTTCGAAAGGCGAGGGACGTGAGGTATGAGTCGTTATGTTCCGTCCGACTTTTCTCCATCCTGGGGAAGCGAGGCGATGGAGAGAGGGGGAACCCGACCATGTGGAAACTCGTTCAAACAATGATTGTGATCGGTGTTGTCATCCTGAGCCTGGCCGGGTTCCAGGAACGTGTCGCTGCAAGATCAAGCCAGCAGACCGTCACATTGCTGATCGATGGGATGACCTGCGGAGGGTGCGTCAAGGACGTGAAAGCTGCGCTGGCCAAATTACCTGGCGTCAGTGCCGTAGAATT
>DCZN01000131.1:478-7271 GCA_002331625.1 Nitrospira sp. UBA2083
TTCTCCGACTACGCGGATGCGCGCGCCTTGGTGACATTCGACTCGGAGAAAACTGGTCTGGAGGTGTTGATCAAGGCTATAGAAGGCGCCAGCAGCCCGCTATCGGCATACAAAGCGCGGCTGGTGAAGCCATAGCTGGCGGCTACAGCGAATCAATGGAGTATTTTAGGCGAGAGGATGGAAATCGTCATGAATCAACCGACAACTAACGAAGCCGGGCTGTTCACCGAATTGAGAAAGCTGAGTCCTCAAGTCACTGGCGGGCTGCTGCGCATGCGGCGGGAAGCCTATCGAGATGCAACCGTGGCTGCCAAGTACAAACTGCTCACGGCCATGGCGATCTCCATTGCGATCCGATGCGAACCCTGCATCCGGGCCTACGTCAAGATGGCTTGGGACAAAGGCATGACCCAGGAAGAACTGATCGAGTTCCTCGAAGTCGCCATGACCATGCAGGGCTGTCCGGGTGAAGAATGGGCGTTGAAGGCCTACGCCGCCTACAAAGACTGTGTCGATGGCACGTCCGTTTTAGCCTCATCCGGCTGCTGCGAACACCCGTCTCTCAACCTGACCAAGAAGAAGGAGGGCGAGTCATGAATCGACAGATCATGATCCTGATACTCGTCATGGGCATGACCCTCATAGGGATCGCGGGCCTCAGCACGCAGCAGGTCTCTGCAGCTGGCATTCTGATCCATATGAAAACCTCACTGGCCGAGGACGATGCGCAGATCTGTGCTGTGCCAAATATGGCCTGGGCGGCCGTGAAGGCCGGTCACAACGTCACGATTTTGGTGGACGCTAGTGCGGTGACGTCGGTCACCAAGGGGTTCGGTTGGTTCAGAGGGTTGATCGGGTCAGACACAACGCGCTGGAGCGTGCCGGGCTTCCTGAACGGGAACGTCAGAGCCTCTCGGAACAGATGGGTGTGCCGCTAGACCAGATCCCACACCACTACGGCGAGTATTTTGACTTCCTGAAGGCAAGGCTCGGGGTCGAGATTTACGGCAACCGGACCATGATGCTGCTCTACAACATCGATCCGGGGCGAGTGGCTGCCTCAGTCACCCCGATTCCACTCAATAAGATAGTGGATTTATTTGCCTCAGTAGACCGAGTAATTGTGTACTGAATCGGGCAGCAGTTTTATGTCCATAATCTCAATGAGGGCAGGGAGTTGATGGCCTCCCTATCCGAGATATAGGGACAGAATACACGCGTATTCTCATCCGAATGCGCCGGCATCGCCGTAAGCGGCCAGGGGCAGTGAGGCAGCTTTGGCTGCAATTGGGCAGGTTACCAGCTATGAAAGAAGAATCGAAATTCGCCAAACGGCGAGAGATACAACTCCCCACTCTCGGTTCGTTCTGGCCGTATTGTTACAATCCAACCGCCTGGGACAAACCACTGGGGCGACAGGTCAACAAGCTGGATACGGCCGAACTCAACTGAGGTCATTTTCGCCCAGCGGATGCTTTCACTCGAGTTCTTCAGTACAAACACCGTTCTCGAATCAGGGGCTTGAGTCGCGCGAGATTCCAATACAAACAGGGTGGTGCCAAGAATCTTCAGATCAACAGACGACAGCGCAAACAGTTCGGCAGGATTGCCAGCAAACGGCTCGGCAAAGAACGGCCCATCGTCAAACGAAAACCTTGGCCACAGAAGGTAGGCAACTGCCAAAACAGACAGCAACAGAAATGTCACGACGCCGCCAACCCACTGTTGGGATCTTCTCATTGTGATCACATCGGCGTCCAACATCAGCGTTATGGCGTCTCCCATGGAGTAACATCCCAGCTGTTACCGAAATCGGCGCTGTGGACTCGAATGGCCCGTTCACCTCGAAAGGCCTTCGACCGCACGGTGAAGGAAATGGCCCCCTGCCGGGACACGTGAATGTCTCCCAAATGCGGGGCGCGATCACCCTGGAAGTCATAGTGGCGACAGTTCGCTTTCCCCTTGGGGGCGCAAAACTCTGGTTTCTGAACCGGATTGATCCACTCCTCAGGGAGAGACGTGGGATACCACGCTCGAAACTGTCCGCACGCATCGAAGCTCACACATACACCATTCCCAAGCCACACCAGTGTCTGCTCATCGATCACCAGATAGCTCCGGCGCTCGCGCTCGACCAGTTCTGCGGCATTCCTGGAACCGATGGCGCTCCCGTTTCCTAATGTGCGCCATCCTGGATCCTGGGTCTTGTGGCCCGGAGAGTTTGCGGTCTTCTCCGATGCACACTGGACGCGAAACACTTCGCCGGAATAATGGAGCGGAAGGTTCTCATAGTACCGAACGAGTTTTAGCGTGAAGCGTGGCCCTACGTAGAATGCGGCCTCGTCGAGCTTCTGCGTCGTCGGATAACTTGCGCCAAGACACATCAACCCAAGGACAATCGTAACAAGCGGAGGCATCGAGCGTTTTGATGGAACCCGCTTCATGTCCCGCATCGGTGTTTCCTGTATTGGCCCTGTGCCGACCTCATTTGCGATCAGAGATGCTCTTACGAAGTTCGCCGAACACCACCCGCCATCAAGTAGAGGATCAACGCATTGAGTCCAACCTTAGACCAAACCAAGACATAGGGGGTATCATTTGAGAGCCGGATGTGCAGCAGATCGACAACGATTCCCGTGACAAGTCCCCATGGCAATGAAAATATGAAAAACAGTATGCCACTTTCCCCTGAATCCGCCGGATTGGTGCCGATGGAGTGCGCGTGCTGAAGATACGCTGCAGTTGCAAGGACCAAGAACACGGCCGATACCGATACCCCCCGTAGAGAGAATCGGACACGCATCGTCGTCATCCTTGTGCAACCTTACGCTGCACGGTCTTGTCTGTCATTTCGACCTAAAGGCAACGGCACGTGCGTTCATCCTTTCTTGATACATGTACATCCAAGAGCCAGACAACTCTCTCGATATTGCTGCAGAGCTTGAGTCCCGTCGGTGACCATCTCCGCATACAGCACGTTCTCGGTTTCTACATCGAAGAGCATGTCGGTGGCCGTCATACGCCCCCACCAAATGCGCATCAGAATGAGTTTCTCATTTACCCAGCGAATGTCAGATAGTCCCACGAGGTCCCTGATTGTAATGTCAATGAGGTGATCCTTTTCTGCGAAGATGATGACATGTTCGGATGGGCGACCGCCTTCGACGACAAACATGTAACCTTTGTTGGGTGAAAGTGTGCCCGTCTTCAGTTTCTCGGATTGACGCGTTATGATTGAGATATTCCTCTTCCATACGTCGTTCGGGCTCTGGGCAGAATGGACCATGCGCGATTCTGTCCAGCAATCGGGTGGGAGCCCAGGCCAACTGCTGGCGTTTGTCCAGGCAGGCTGAAGCACGGCAAAAAGCGGAAGGCTCAGTCCCAATATTCGAACACGCCATTTTCTTGCCCGCTGCCCCTCACAACCAGAACTTTGGGGCGAACTCATCAACTGTTTGAATGTGTGCACCCATTCGTTGGCTTGAACATCACAGGCCTGAGGTATGCCGTTGAGCGCTATAAGGATTGGGGTTCGCATCAGAGACCTGCTTGGTTTCTCGTCTTATTCAGGGTGATCGCAGCCCCTCTTGCACCTGTGGCCAGCCACGCTGCCACAAGCATCGACCCGCCGACAGGTAGTTTTGTGACCGACACCACTCAAGGCAAGCCACTGTCGGGTAATGCGTCGTTTTGACATAGAGGTATCTGCCATTTGATTGCTTCTTAAACACTTCCCAAGGACCTGTTTTATTACCCCAGATGGAAATTTCCGACAATGCAACGCCTTCAAATGATTCCAAGTCCTTCACCAGATCGCAGCGAAACAGAAACGTGTCTTGTACGCCGTTGATGAAGTAATCATCACCCAACGCATACTCTGCGTATACAAATGACCGCAGTGGATCGGGCGTTTCAAACTCAGCCGCAGCGGCATTGCCCGCCAGCAGCAAACCAAGCAGCATGCCTAGTAACATACACCACTCAATATTCTCTCGTATCATTGTGGCATCTCATGATTATGGCATTTCCAATCGCATTATCCCCTGCGGGGAAACTGTCTCCGACTCATAATCTCGGACCATACACTTTCTCATTCTAGCCCATGTATGCCGCGACACAAACTGAATTGCCATATGTCATAGTGTGAGAGTTGTTGTTGTCTGATGGATAGCGCTCATGCCCACTGTCATTCCTCACGCACCGATGCGCATCCGCGATCACTTCGGCCGAACCAGTGCGACCCTGCTGCGGTGCGCCTGTTGCGGCGGCACTGCTCCTGTCTTGACGTTGATCAGTGCATCCTGCAGCTGAACTCAGTTGGCTCGTTGCGCGACCAACTGACGGTGCGAATACCACCCTAGGAAGACAATTGCCTGCTTCATGGCGCAAGCCACGATGACCCCAAATAGTCTACGTCATGCGATTGCGCCGATGCGAATCCTGCATTTGAGCATATGTGCAGATGGTATGTGACAGAGGCATCACGCACAAGGAATTAATCGAGTTCCTGGAAGTTTCCATGACCATGCAAGGCTGTCCTGGCGAAGAATGGGCACTGATGGGCACTGAAGGCGTACCAAACCTATAAGGAATATGTGAGAGGAACCCAGTCAGGCAAGCATAGTGGTCTATGCTGTGCGCACTGACCCCAGCACACGGGGTGATCCTACGTTGAGTCGGCACCTGCTGAACGTTTGACCGGTGGTGGTCGAAGTAACAAGATTGCTGCCAGCCTGTATGCCGAAGAGCCTGACTGACGGCATGCATGATGCGGTCAAGTTGCTTGGAAAACCCATAGAGTGAGATGTCCTCGATACAAAGCAACCAGGAGAACTCTGAATAGGTGACTTATGGCTCGGGGCTCGCGAGCACGTTGAGGGTTCCATTACTCATCGTTCGCACATAGAGGGCGTCGATATCGGCAATCACGGCAATCCCCTGTATCGACGTCACCAATCCCCGTATCGAGACGGTTGGGGTCAGCGTTCGATACAGCCCGGTTCTCAGCATGTCGCGTATCCGATCGATCATCGGCGTCACCCCAAGTACGATTTTAGGAGCAATAGAATCTCGGAGCGGTGCATCAGGGAACCAGTCTGGGGCCGTGGTCTGAAGCAGATGTGTGGTTTCGAGGTCATACCGAAGGCCACTGAGATAGACCATCTCTGTCATCGGGTTGAATGCCGGCTTCCCGATCAAATACACGTAGCCTCGCGCATCTCCGGTGAACTCCACGCGCAGGAGCATGTGGTTATCGCCAAGTCCCAAAAGTCCCACACCGGTAATCGTGATGAAATGGCCCTTGTTTTCAACGCGTGTTCCTCTCAGCCGCTTCGATAACGTCTCGGAGAGTGTAAGGTAGTCAATCCGCGCATCGGCTAGGACGTGAAATTTCTTGGCGACGGGCCGTCTTTCGGAATAGTTTGCTTCGACATCAGTCACACCACGAAAATCCGGAGAAGAGGCTTCCGTCTCGAGCTGAGGCAGAGCTGTGGACGATATTGGCGGTTCAGCCCCATGAACGATCACCGGATGCGCGGTGATGTGAAGAATACTATTGACGCCGTGGCCATCTCTCGAAAATCCGGTATGCCTCACCTTATCGAGATTAAGTAGAAGCCAGGTGTCCGGCTCCAATTGGATGGGACGACGCAGTGCGGTCCAGACATCTTCCGCATGAGCCTTCACACTCACAGCCTGAAGGCGCGAGACGGCGGTGTTGAGACCGTCCTTGACCTGATCCGAAAGGGCCGTGTTGACGGCCTGCTGCAGATCCACATCTGCGCGGAGGAACTGGCATGGCTCCGCGGAATGCACGGTCACGCTACGGAGGGAGCCCGACACCCCGTAATGCGGTGTCAGCCCGATCGCAATGCTTCCATTGAGTGTGGCGTGTTTCGGCCATTCGTTCCCATCGCCACATTGTGCCGCTGAATCAGGGTCCTGCGAAGGTGGTCGCACCCCAATCTTATAGCGGAGCGGCGCACTCAGAAAGAGCGTGCCTCCCGAGAGTTCAATATTCTTCCACCAATCTCTGATCGGTAAACCCGGCCCCATACTCCTGATCGGGTAAGTTGACTGCTCGATCAAAAAGTCATCCCGTTCCGCATAGTATGTGTACTCCCCGCCTTTCGGGTATTTGATGGCGCTCTCCCAATGGTCGAACTTCTTTGGAATGAGGTTCGGATTGTTGACGGCATCGAGAAATCCCGACACATCCACTCGCAACGGCACGTTGATAATGGAGTCTGCCGTTCCACGGATCGGGTTTTCGATCGAAGGAAGTTTCTCAGGCGCCGGCGGCCGAATCACATAGTCGGTATTGGAACAACTCGCCAATAGCGCGACCAATCCCATCGTCGGCACGACACGGTATGTGGACGTGAGAAACATAGGAGCCTCCTTTTTCACTCGCCCACGCCCATGGGGCCGTGTCGAATGGCGACTTCGGTACATGCCTCGTGCTACATGGGACATGCCTCCCATCACATGAGCTGGAACTTGATGACCTGATGCCCCTGCGCCACGCGCTTCTTGACGCTCGGATGTCCGTCATACTCTCCGGCCAGCTTCACTCCGCAGGCCACGACGTTGTCTTTGTTCCATAACGAGGCTGTGTCAGCTCGACTGGTACGATAGCCCCGTATTGTCCTCCACACCCTGTGGCTTCATCTGTGATCTGGCTTACACACCTCCAGGTCGATTTTATTGGCCACGTAAGGTGTCTTACAGATTGAGCGGGGACGAGTGGGTAAAATCGTGCTCAGCACTGAACGGATCTGTCACTCAGAAG
>DCZN01000123.1:0-272 GCA_002331625.1 Nitrospira sp. UBA2083
GCGCGTTGGAGCGTAAGCCGGGTCCGGCATGGAAGACCATCGGTGGAACGCTCAAACACATCAAGGTCGAGATCTACACGGTTGAAGACTACGAAGGCA
Organism: Nitrospira sp. UBA2083; assembly: GCA_002331625.1. Taxonomy (GTDB): domain Bacteria; phylum Nitrospirota; class Nitrospiria; order Nitrospirales; family Nitrospiraceae; genus Nitrospira_D. The sequence goes on from DCZN01000123.1 coordinate 100, forward strand.
ATCAGGTTCAGCTGCATGTCAGCCGGGAGACCAAACAGCTGCAGGGAAATAAAAAAGTCGGTGATCGTGTACGTGCTGAAATCACCCACAGCGGTTTTGCAAACTCCATCCAGTAGTCGCCTCGTGTGAAGTCTTGCCGATTGTCAATCAAGCCCGCCTCAATTGAGGCGGGC
>DCZN01000123.1:284-7053 GCA_002331625.1 Nitrospira sp. UBA2083
ATATGTCCGACATTCACGGTAATTCTTACAGCCTTTCCATGACTTCGGGCTCATCATCCGATGAATGGTTACCGAGCCACAAGGCCATTGGCCCCCGCGGGCAGACCTGACAGGCTGCTCAGGAGTGTCAGCTCCCCGTTCCAGCGATCGACACGAAACACATCGATCGTGCGCGCAACGGCATTCAAGACGTAGAGGGTTTTGCTGTTTCCGCTCAATGCCATATCGATGGGAGCGGCTCCGGTTGCAGCAGCCACGGCCTCAAGCAAGGTGAGCGTTCCGTCTCGTCCAACACGATAGCTCGAGATGTTGTTACTGCCGGTGTTGCTGGTATAGGCGAATTTGCCGTTCCTGGTCACTACGATCCAACAAGCTGCTGATTGAAAATCAGGAACCGATCCGCTCCGAAGACCGAGCACACCCTTTCGCAACACATAGCTCGAGACGGCGCTGGCATTGGCTCTGCCGCCAAATGCCTCACTCACGATGAGCACGCCTCTCTTGTTGAAAGAAAACCCGAATGGTGTCGCGCCCGACGACGGTTGAGAGAAAGGCCCAGTCGCGACACCGTCCTCATCCACGGTATAGGTATCGATGATTTGAGTGGCCTTCTCCGTCACCACCAGCGTGTCACCCTCGGGATTAAACTCGATCTGTGCAGGTGCCGTGGCCTGGCCACTGAGCGAACGCGTCGATCCAGGAATCGGCGTCAACGTATCATGTTTCGTCAGCAGAAATCCTGTAATGTTACCGGTTCCACCCCCGTTTAGCACATAGACCCAGTCTTCATGAATGGCGATACTGATTGGACTCACGCCACCAGAACTGACCTTATCCGTCAGCCGTAGGCCATGCTCATGGACCTGGAACACCGACACCTCATTGCTCCCAGCATTCACGGCCAGAAGGGTTTCGCCGTCTTCACTCAGGGCAATCGCACCTTGATTCCCTAACCCACCGCCTGAGCCAGTCCCCTGCGTAGGAAAGCTCCCAGCAGGAACCAAGGTGTCACCACGCTGCTCAAACACCAGGACCGCATTGCCGGAGGTGGCATTTGACATGGTATACACCATCCGCCCTTTTTGCCCGGCGAGAGCGTTGCCGAGCAACCCTGCCGATAAGGCTACGATCAGTGCGACCATACGGACAAAAGGCTTTCTCATATTCCGACCTCCTATGAATGATTGAGTGAATAGCTCATGGCAGGATTGATCGTAGCGGCGAGTTGTCACAAAACATTCACAGATCGGTCACATTTCCGGCACATGATAACCGGCGCACATCGACACAGACCTCAATCACCCCACTGCACTCTCAACCACCGTCCGTACTCGTTCTCGAGCCCGATGCAACCGCACATAGAGGTTCTCTTCAGAGATGTTCAGCATTCGACAGATCTCTTTGGTCTGGACCCCATGTGCGTCACGAAGAATCAGGACTTCTTTAAGAAGTGTCGGCAAGGCCTCAATCGCCTGCTGCAAACAGGTGCCAGCTTGCTTTGATGCCAGGAGTTGTTCCGAAGTCCGGTCATCCGAGAGCCTTGAGGGAACGCCTGAGTGCCCAAATCAGTTCCTGCCCTGCCGAACACGAGATCGGCTGATTGCGCCACGATGCTCAGTGTCTTCATACTCGAAGTTCGAGAACGGTATCTGACGTTTGTCCCGCACACCTCGATCCTTGGCCTTGTGAATCAGAATTGCGCGGATCCAGGCCTGACGAGATGATCGGCTTTCGAACCGATTCAAACCCTGTATCATGGCCACCCAGGTCTCTTGGACGACTTCTTCCGCCGTTTCCCTGTTGGCCACGTAGCGCATTGCTATTCGGATGAGCCCAGCATGTTGCTCGGTGACAATGGCCTCAAAGGCCTCTTCTTCACCGGACCGCAATCGTGAAACAAGCTGTGGTTCCGTGCGCATTAAACCACACGCGCTACCTCCTACCGCTGTCTTGCCAGCCGAGAGGGAATGGTGAATTGACCTTCTATACGTTGTCACGTCTGCCTTCACCGCCGTCTACGCTGTCCATGCGTCCTGGTGCCTAGTTTTACAGACGGTGATCACGGAATGATCACGAAAGAGAGATATCTTGATCACGAACTGATCGTCTGCTGGCCGAGACCACGAGTGCGGCCTCCTATGGCTATGGGTAGGAGTGAACGGACTCCTGTGAGGCGATTGAAAGGGTCAGGTCCGAGGTGTGCACCGTCCCACGGTAGAGTTTACGCCTGTGGCACGTATTCCGACGCGGCAGAAGTGACCTGGATAGTAGAAGACTGCGCAACGGGTAGGTGAAAAGAAAAAGTTGTCCCCGTATCGACGACACTCTGAACTGCAATGGAACTCCCGTGAAGCTCCAGTATGCGTTTAGTAATGGCGAGACCAAGCCCGGCCCCTGTTGCACGCCCTTGTTGGTTCTTGCCGACGCGATAGTACCGGTCAAAGATGTGAGGGAGATCGTCCGCTGGAATCCCGAAGCCCGTATCCGAAATCTGTGTCATGACCTGCTCATGTTGCAGATGGAGCGAGACTGTCACGGCTCCCCCATCTGGAGTGTATCGGATGGCATTCTCAATGAGGTTTTCGAGTACCCGCTCGATGAGTCCGATATCCCCGGACACACACGGAAGATCTGCCGGGCCATGCATGTCAAGGTGCACGTGCCTCTTTTCTGCCACTAGCGTGAGTGTTTGCACAACATCCTGGACCAACTCGCCGAGCGCGAACGGTTCGAGATGCGGCCGCATCTCCTGAGAGTTCAACTTTGTCAGTTCAAACAGTTCGGCGATCAAGTGTCCTAGCTGCTGGCTATGAGCGATGGCAATGCCAAGATAGGCGCGCTGCTCTTCTGCCGACAGCGTGCCCTCCTTCAAGCTTAAGGTTTCGAGGTACCCCTGAAGCGACGTCAACGGCGTACGGAGATCATGGGAGACATTGGCGATCAGTTCACGCCGCAATTGATCAGTGCGTTTCAGCTGCTGGATTTGCTGATGGATACGATCCGCCATATCGGAAAAGATCTGTCCCAATTCGTCGATTTCATCTCTTTGCTGGATTCGCCCTGGTTGCACATGAGATGGGGATACCAATGCGGACGGTTCGGAAAAATCACTCCGCTTAAAGGTCTCCATGGCTACGGCAAGCGTTCTGATCCGCCGAGTCAAGAGTCTCAGCGTGAACAGGCCGGTCAGAAGAGCGAAGAGCACAATCGCCACAACCGCCCACGTGCCTACGCGGAGGATATAGCTCCCTTCCAGCATTTGCGCCACCGAGTCGAACTCTTCCCCTCCCAAGATCACGTACAGATAGCCCTGGATCGAACCATCGAGGGTTTCGATTGGAAAAGCTGAAAAAATCTTCTGTCGATGATGATCGCGCGGATCGTCACCTAGAATGGGAAAGTCTTGGGCTCCGGATACAAACCGCGTCAGCGGATCAAGGGAGACCCGTGGCCGTTTGACCTTTGCAGGCGGCGCTGAATAATTCAAAATGGTTCCTGTTGCATCGAGCAAATACACCTCGATGCTGGGATTGATCACCATGAGCTGGTGGAAGATCTCCTTGATTGCCGCCTCGTTTACCTGTCCGTCTTGCATCAGAATCTTTTCAGATACGATGCGCTCGGCCAGCGTCTGGTTGAGCTTCTGATTGACTTCTTGGAAATACAACCCGGTGGTGTACAGTGATAAGACGATAGCCCCGGCGCCGAGGAGACAAAACAGTCCGATGAACACACTGGCCAGCTTCCCATACAATGTTGTGAACATTCGGCTACTCGTGTTGATGTGTCTCGGTAAAACTATAGCCAACACCCCAGACCGTCACGATGTAACGAGGATGGCTCTTATCACGCTCGATTTTGGATCTTAGCCGATTGATATGAGAATTCACGGTGTGTTCATAGCCGGCGTGTGCATAGCCCCACACGAGATCCAGCAGTTGCGAACGGGTATAGACACGGCCCGGGTACCGGGCGAACTGGAGTAAGAGGTCGAACTCTTTTGCGGTCAAGTCGATCGTCTTGCCGGACAACGTGACTTTGCGTTTCTCGGTATCGATCGCCAGATCGCCTGCAACAATCTGTTTCTTCGCGTCTCCATCCGCTGGCGTCGTGAGCACCTCCACGCGGCGGAACAAGGCCTTCACCCGAGCAAGCAATTCGCGGATACTGAACGGTTTGGTCAGGTAATCGTCTGCGCCGACTTCCAACCCAAGGACGCGGTCTAACTCTGTCGACTTGGCCGTCAGCATCAGAATGGGTGTATAATTGGGTTTCGTTCGCAGCGTTCGACAGATATCCAACCCTTCCATTCCTGGAAGCATCAGATCGAGAATGATCAAGTCGTACGTTTTGGAGAGGGCTTGCGTGCAACCGGTTGCGCCATCCTGCGCTACTTGGACCTCATACCCGACATCGTGCAGATGAAGTTCGAGCAGACGCGCGATGTCGTGGTCGTCTTCAATCACCAAGATCGTTCGAGGCGTTCTGTTCGACCGAAGATGTTGTGTGGTGTCCGCCATGATCGCCAGGATAACAGGCGATTGTCACAAAAGCATCACGGACGAATGGGGGATAATCTTAAACGAAATCAGACGGATATGGGTGCGTCAGGATGGAACAATAAGGAAGGATTCTGGGTGCCTTATTTGGCTGTTTTGCTGAACGTAATATCCCCGTAGTAGGCCACGGCTTGTTCTTTGGTGTTATCCGTGTCACTCATGATCGCCACTCCGTTGATCATCGGCGGTTCTTCTCCGAATGCCCGCTTGTAGTCGTCATAGATGTTTCGTTCTTCGTCAACCCACGTTCCAATCTTCTGTGGTCCGCTTTCCACCACGATCATCTGGGCGAAGTCTGTGAATGCATTCTCAACAATGGTTCCGATCGGTGTCTTCGTCTCCCAGATGTAATTCAGCGCACCAATGGGAATATCACCGAAGATGGCGCGCCCGGCTTTGTACTTCAGCTTCTTGGAGAAGCTCACTTTGTCTGGATCGTATTCAAACGTAATATACAGTCTGGCCGGATAATCGTCACCGTCTTTACGGCCGACATCGCTGTTCTTAAGAAGACTCTCGACCTTCCAGCGCCATCGCACGACCGGAAATTCCTTCGGATCGATCCTGACCTCTTTGGTCAGGCCTGATGCCGATGAGTCGCTCATGGCCTTGACGACTGTGACGGGACCATCATTCACGACCTCGTACTTCGTCTGAGCCGTGATCTTTTTAAACGTGAGCGGTTTCCACCCATCCGGAACGGACTGACCGATCGTCGCACGTGAAAACTGGGCAACTTCAACCGCAGTGCCGGGCTGGGCTTCTGTGGGAAGAGAGGTGACGAGCGTCATCACAACTCCCCCGATCAGCACACCATAAATTTGGCAAACGGGCCGATCTCTCATATGCCCCCGTTCAGCGTCTCATCCATTCGAACATCTTTGTGAGCAGTCGTTTGGTGCTCTGGGTGAAATGGGCCTTGCGCCAGAGATTGATGACTTTCTTATTCACCTCAGCCTGAGTGGGATAGGGATGAATCGTTCCGGCAATCGTTTTAGCCCCTGCTCCGGCCTTCATGGCGACAGAAAATTCACTGATCAGATCGCCGGCATGGGATGCCACAATCGTGGCGCCAAGGATCTTGTCCGTCCCCTTTTTCACGTGGATACGCGCAAAGCCCTCCTCTTCTCCGTCAAGGATCGCGCGGTCGACTTCTTCGAGCTTATGGGTATAGGTTTCAATCTCGATCCCCTTTGCCCTGGCATCTTTTTCGTACAGGCCGACATGGGCGAGCTCCGGTTCAGTGAACGTACACCAGGGCATGTTCAACGAGTCCACGCTGGCATACCCCAATCCCAAGGGATGGGGAAAGAGCGCATTTTGGATGACGATTTGCGCCATCGCATCGGCGGCATGCGTAAACTTATAGCGGGAACAGACATCGCCTGCTGCGAACACTTTGGGATTCGTCGACTGTAGTCGGGCATTCACTCTGATCCCGTTTCTATCATAGGCGATGCCGGCTGCTTCGAGGCCGATTCGCTCGACATTCGGTGTCCGGCCGACAGCAACGAGAATTTCGTCGACGATGACATCATGTTGTTGGTCATGTGAATCGACGCTCAGACGTTTACCTTTTTCCACGTGCTCCACCCGCAGATCCTTCCCGCAGCAGAGGAGCTTCACCCCATCCCGAAGCATCTGTTGCTCGACAATCTCTGCGGCATCGCGGTCCTCATTGGGCATGATGCCGTGTGCGGTTTCGATCACATAGACTTGACTGCCGAACCGTGCGAAGGCCTGCGCTAACTCACATCCGATGGGCCCCGCCCCAATGACTCCCAGACGTGGTGGAAGCTGCGTGAGGGAAAAGACACTTTCGTTCGTCAGATAACCGGCTTTCTGAAGCCCAGGCACGTCCGGCACTGCCGCTCGTGCTCCCGTGCAGATGGCGGATTTTGAAAAGGTGAGCACCCGATCGCCGGATGGACCTTCCACTTGAACCGTATCGAAGCCGAGGAAACGCCCATTGCCGATATACACGTCGACGCCAAGGCTGGTGTATCGCTGGGCGGAGTCGTTCCGGCTGATACGGGCCCGCAGTTTCCTCATGCGCGCCATCACCGCGCCAAAATCGTATTGCACGCCGGCGGGAATCTTCAGACCAAACTCTGTGGCTTTTCGCAAATCCGCCCAGGCTCGAGATGCGCGAATCATACCCTTCGAGGGCACACATCCAACGTTAAGGCAATCCCCACCCATCAAGTGCT
>DCZN01000123.1:7176-7454 GCA_002331625.1 Nitrospira sp. UBA2083
GGATGCACATTGGCGACGAGCTGCTGATTGAAGTCGTCGTTCGGAAAGACCAAAGCCTGCTCGTGCTCACTCATTCCGATGATCCTGGAGAGGGATTGCGTGATCATAGCGTCGCATCCTTGGTGGTATCTGGTCAATCGATGAAATATCCATCACGCGGATTTCGCTGCAAACCGCTTATACACAACCGGTACCAGCGCCAATAGTCCCAGAAGCACGAAAGCCCCGATGACATTTGGAGACGCGATCTCTTTCAGCGAATTGATCGTGCCCAATTG
>DCZN01000123.1:7535-9108 GCA_002331625.1 Nitrospira sp. UBA2083
GTGAGCCCCGATACGAGGTTCACCACAAAGAAGGGAAACAAGGGAATGAGCCGCAGGGTCATCAGGTAGCTGAAGGCGTTCTTGGCAAATCCGTCTTGGAGCGGTCCTACCCACTTGCCGAACTTGTTTTCCACCGTATCTCGCAACAGATACCGTGCGGTCAGAAACGCCAGCGTGGCTCCGGTCGTGGCTCCCAGATTGACGAACAGTGTTCCGAAAACAGGACCGAACAAGAAGCCTCCGGCCAATGTGAGAATGACTGCCCCTGGAAGCGACAAACCGGCCACCATCACATAGGCCACGATGAAGATCCCGACTGCCGCAGAAAAGTTTGTCTCCGTAAACGCCAACAAGCCGTCTCGATTCTCTTTGAGAGCAGTGAGGGAGAGTAACCTTCCCAGATCAAAATAGAAGAAAGCGCCGACGGCGAGAGCCATACCGACGGCGATGGAGATCTTACCCAAATTTGAACTGCTGGACTCACGTTGATTTGCGACCGGGGTCGTCATAGCGGCGTCGTGACGTATCATGGTGGCTCCTCTTCCATCTGTCAATGAGATTAGCTGTCTGGATGGTTGTCCATCACAGACGGAAAACCTTACACGTTGATCCAAGACCGACTGCCGGTGAGTCTGTTGCCAGATTGGCATCAATTCCCGTAGTCTGTGGAGTAGGAGGCCAGGATGGATGAATCGAGCAAACTCACAAGAACCAAGGAGCAATGGGCTCGGGCGCGGCGGGGTGGAGAGGAACGGGAAGTCTTTTATGAGGGAGATGAACGTCTGCCACCGGGCCAGCACCTTGTCGATAATTTTCCGGTGCTTGATCTCGGTTTCAAGCCGGAGATTCCCTTAGACGAATGGACGCTCACTATCGGCGGATTTGTCGGTTCCCCCGTGAGATGGACATGGGAACAGTTCATGAGCCAGCCGCAATTCACCGATCGGTCGGATTTTCACTGTGTCACGTCATGGAGCCGGTATGACAACGACTGGGTAGGCGTGAGCTTCAAGCATATCATTTCGGTCGTGAAACCGCTGTCGCTTGCCCGATATGTTCTGTTCAAGTCCTACGATGACTACACCACCAATCTCCCCCTTGAGGCCTGTGATGATGACGATGTCCTGCTCGCCCATAGCTGGAGCGGTCAGCCGCTTTCCCGCGACCATGGCGGGCCAGTACGTGTGATCGTTCCAAAGCGTTACGCGTGGAAGGGGGCCAAGTGGGTCAAGGAGATTACGTTTTCCGATAAGGATGAGAAAGGGTTTTGGGAAGTCCGCGGATATTCGAACACGGCATTCCCGTGGAAGAACGATCGTTACGGGTAAGGGGAAAGCTTATTTCTTGATCCACCCACCAGGACCTTCGACAAAGTTTCCCGGTGTGGTGTTCTGAATGGCTTTTTCTCCCGCGAGCGTTTCAACGGCGCGAATATCAGTGCGGTTCCGTTTCGCGATTTCTTCGTAGGCCTGTCTCCGCTTCCGATTCACGTCCTCTATCACGGCCTGGGCGTCCGCATTGGAAGCAATCACCGCTCCAAGGTAGCCGTTGGCCCGTTCCCCGACCAATCCCT
>DCZN01000123.1:9289-9502 GCA_002331625.1 Nitrospira sp. UBA2083
TCATGATCGATCTTCACATTGAGATTGATCGTAATCGGCTTTTCCGGCGCGGCGACCTCAACTCGCGGTGTGCATGCGCCCACCGCGAGTGTCACAGTTGCCCAGAGTAGGATACCCGCACGACTCAGAAAAGGTCTTGTCGCCATGATCAGCCTCATAACGGTCAGGGTCGTCTATATTGACGCTCAATCATCCCGTGAATGTCTTCGATCA
>DCZN01000123.1:9537-24315 GCA_002331625.1 Nitrospira sp. UBA2083
GCACCGTCAGATTAAAGTGAATCGGCGGGGTCTGATGCAGGTCCGGGTTTCTCCCCTCCAACCGTGCGCTCAGATCCAACATGCCGTTTTCTCCATACCGCACACCCACTCGTAACAGGGTATAGTGAAAATTATTCAGCGCCTGGGTAACGAGCTGGAGCTGACGATCTGATTCTACCAGTGCCTTCGACGAGTCTGTTGTTGAGAGGTATCGGATGATACCACCGGGAGGCTGAGCCTCGACGACTCCATCCCGTACCGTGACCCCTTTGGATGTGATTGTGACAGGTAGGGTCCCATTGAGTGTGCCTGTTCCTTGTAGTCCCCGTTGTTGTTCCACGCTGAGAATCTTCGCGAGGTCAAGGTTTTGCAGAGAAAACGTTGCGGCCGATGGGGACGAGGTCAAGTCTACCACAGCGCCTGGACTCGTGATCGTGCCTCCAAATATTTCGCACCGCACATCCTTGACCTCAACGACGGGCCGCTCATCTGCGAATCGCCACCGTGCTTGGTAGGAGGCTCTGACGTTGGTGACATCGACACCACTCTGTACGGAAGTGACGACGAGCGAGGCTGGCTGAACCATGACGATCGACTCAAGATCCTCTGACCGCATCCTCAGCGTTGTGCTGACACCCTTGATGCCATAGTCGTCATAGTGCCCGGCAACATTGTCCGCCACTACTGTCGCGGTGACCGACGTGCTATTCGTCTCGCGGTCTTGGCCGTTGACGGGACGAGTCCAGGACGCATCGACGGTTGCACTGAGGCTTCCGTTGAGAAGATCGATCGATGGAGCGACACCGGTCATGAGCTTGCTTAGTCGCCGGTCCGTACTATTGAATGTCAGTGGGCCAATGGATCCATGCAGCACGCCGTGCTGTGTTTGCAGCGAGTGTTCGACTCGGGCCGTCACCAGCCCTTCAAGTGTTGGGAGATCGATTCGAAGGTCCGCTTGGACCGCTGTTTGGTCAGCTGATACCTTCGCGACCCATGTGGTGGGCGACGGTACCGGTATGAGTGGATCCCAACTCACCCGATCAAGGGATAGGATTCCTCGCGTCGCCCAGGCCGTGCCTCTGGTTTCCATTTCTTGGATTTTCACGATACCCTGAGCGATACTGACATTTCGACCACGTATTCTCATGGTAGGCACGCGAATCGTGGCGATCAACGGTCCCCCGTTACAGTGAACCGCGGCGACATCACACTCAATTGTCAGCGGCTCAGAGAGGTGCAGCGTCGCGCCTGACATGAAGACCGCGCTGTGCCCGATCTGCTTTGCCGTCACCGAAGATGGGGGGAGCAGCACTCCTTTGACATGGGTTTGATCCAGCTTGATGGTACCCCGCACTCCTCCCACCGCCTCTTTGGCCGATAAGCGATCAGCGATGGCTTTGGGAAGGAGCCCCTCCAGCTGATAGCCCCCTTCAGCTGACACCAATTCATTCCCACGGCCCTCGGCCCGAGTGGTTTTGAACTGTGCCACCAGTGGTCCGGGCGTCTTGCCGTAGGTTACATGCAATGGTCCTTGGGTCACTGTGCGAATAGGCGTTTCCTTCCAATAGAGAATTCCTTGAACGGGCTCCTTATTCTCAATGCGGACCGGCTGATCGCCATGGGGGAGTATCAATCGGACCGCCTCAGGAATAATGCGCGGTTGAGTATTGATCGTCGCAGTCAGGAGGACGCCAGGGCTCATGGCCCATTCCGCCTGTGTGGCATTCCCTCCAAAACTTCCCATATAGGCCAGCGCGATGTCTTTGGCGATGCCTTTCAGGGCCGGCAGTGTGATATTGACCCTCATGTGGCCATCAAGATGTGTTTGGCGATCTTCCCACAACGAGCCGAGTGCGGCCTGTGCCGCCGCGACTCCGGCCCAATCGATGGCCACCTGCCCTGTTACTCTCTCCAGTTCCGGGCCGATCGGTACGAGCAGGGCAATAAACGGGGCCAGTTCCTGTACATTAATCCGAAGTTGTCCACTGACTTGAATTCGCGACTCGGTTGGATGAGCCTGGGACCACCACGATACGATGGGCTCCGCCTGCGGTTGCTGTGACGAGAGGGTGGCTGACCATGTACTGGCCGAATTCCCACTCACGGCCAGGCCATATGAGCCTGTGTCCCGCCCTCGAAATGAGAGGCGGCCTCCCACCTCCCTACCACTATAGGTCAGTCCCCCAGTAATCGTGACTTTGCGCAGCGGCCCCGTGGCTTGTTCCCGAAAGATGGTGAGATGTTCTATTTGTAATTCGTTAAACGGAAGAATAGGGAGATTCCGCAACAGATCACCGGCAGTGAGCAAACGCCAGGGCGACTCTTCTTGAGAGGCTCGATCCGCCTCTTTTCTTTCCATCGTGGGTGGATCAGTGGTCTGTACATTGAGGACGTGAACGGCTGCGTCTCGGAGCAGGATTTGATTCACACGGCCTTGCAACAGCTGCCCGAGATCGTACCGAATTTCCGTCTCCGTCAATGACACCATCAAGCGCTCTTCCCCTAAATCCTGATGAAAGGAGACAACAGGAATCCGCATGTGTGTCCAGCCGGGATAGCCAAGTTGAAGCATGACATCACTATACCCCTGCGCGCGAAGCCCTCTGGTCAACAAATAAGAGGCACTTAACGGCAGCAATAAATACACGCCACACAGCGCGACGAGAATAAACAGTACAGCGACTTGGTAGCGTTGCGTCAACATAAGTAGTTGCTGAACGGGGGCGATAGCCTGGTTCAGGTTGTCAAATAAACCATGACGTTCTGTCAAGAGATCCGAATGGCTCTGACTCCGAATATGGTCGGATTGGGCAGGAATGTCTTACGGAAAACTCATCGGCCATACCACGGTCGTTCTGGTGTTCTCTCCGTGTCATCATCGAGCGAGAGATAGTTTGACCCTGCAGACAGAGGAGACAATAAGGATCGAAGATCAGCAGGACTTATTTCAAGCAGAAGTTCATATCAAGTAATCCATCCTCCGCGACCGTGGCCTCGCCCCCTTGTCTGCAATTGGCCTTGGGTGGACTTCCTGCCGGCCCCACGGTTGTTGCCCCTGGTCCCTGGTCCGTAGACCCTGTCGCGCTCGGCTTGTGTGTGTCGGGTTCCGGTCCTGAAAGTGCCGCGATATCACCGTTCTGAGTCACGATGCCGTCTTTGCTATGGGTTAAGACCAGTGCAGGCTGGGCTGTCGGGCTGAAGGATGGCACGGCGGTCGCCTGGAAGGACGTTCCTCCGTTCTGGAGTTGAACCGTGACCCGGTAATATTTGAGTGACGAATTCAGTACAAACCCGAGTGCATCGAGGTCAGCTGAATAGGTCCCATGATTGGTGTGATACAGGGTTTCGAGCCGATCGATCTCAGCCAATGCGACTTCGGCTTCGACGGCCCTTGCCTTCTCGGTAAAATGTCTGTGCGACAACATGGCGACCGTGGCCAGAATGCTGAGGATCGCCAAGACCATCAGGAGCTCGATTAACGTGAACCCGGAATCGTGTTTAGCCCGGCGCGTCATCAGCTCTTTACAGGCGAGTCGGTCATCGGTCTGAACTCATACCGATTGAGGATCGTGACAATATCCTCCATGGCATCTCGTGCCTCCTCAATGCCGGACGGCCCGGCTTGTTCGATTTTCAGCAATGCCCCTTGAAGGATTCGAGTCTGGTGCTGAATTTGGGCGAACGACTGCTCGATATTTGCCAGGGCTTGGTTGGCAGTTGTCGCCAACTCATCTAACCGATCATTCGGCCGAAATCGTATTCGCCAGCGAAGATTTCCACGGACCCACTGTTGCGTGCTTTCATCCAGCCGATAGAGCGGTCCCGCAACCCGTCGTGTCAGAATCAGGCTGAAGATCACCGATCCAAAAAACAGAACCGGAACGGCGACCCAGACTGTTTCGCTGAGCATCAGCATTTCTGCTGCCGCAGCCTGGCGTTCTTCCAGTGAATCACTGCCGTACAGCGCGAGCATAGGCTTCAAATGGGTTCCATAGAAGGCCAACGTGAAGAACAGCGCGGAGTAGAGGAATAACAGGACACCGATCCAGATCGCATAGCCTTTTTGAATCCGATGGATGAAAAACCCTTCGCGACGGTCAAGGTTGGTCGTGGCAGAATTTGCAATGGTCGCCATGCTCATCCTTCCTCCTTGAGGCCCACCCATGACATGCTCCTCCTCTCTCGCTGATTCAAGGTATCATTGAGGCCGTCACCGACCAAGTAAATGGGAGGTTTTGGAGCAAGGAGAACCGGTAGGAGAGAGTCTATTCGGACGCAGGGGGAAGTTCAGTTGCTGGTTCCTCGCACTTCTTGCAATTCAGGTGAGTGCCGAGAAATTGCTCGCGCCCACCGGGCGTGAGCACCCACGCTCGGTTTGTGAAGGGCGGTTGGTGCCGTACATGCTGCCCATGACCACAGGCCAAGTCAGCAACCCAGTCGCCATGCTCATCTTGGTGGTATCCGATAATCGGTTGGTGCATGTTTGGATGAAACCTTGTGGTGAGGTGGAGAGACTGTATGTGCTTCTGCAGTCAGAAGGCCCCTGTGTGTGAGTTCACAGTTCTCTGCGGCACAGGCCACGCCTATCGTTTTTCAAATGGCAACTCTGGCCGCTTCGCAGCAGGGACATAGGTCCAGTGTCTGGCCTCATCCCGATCGAAGCTTCCGATGAAGACCACGTAGCGATTGAGATGCCGAAATTCAGAGAGGCTCGTCTGGCAATCATGAGCATCGATAATACGCGCATCGTACTGTCCGACCACATAGACGCGCCCCTCCGCCGCAAGATACACGTTTCTTCGGCCAGCATAACCCGTATCCGGAAACAATTCCGTGGTAGATGAACACCCTCCAGCGCCATGTACATTCATGGTGAGATTGAATCGCTGTAGAAATAGATCTGTTGCCGTACTGACAATGGTCAGTCGAACACCAACCGATGAGATCTCCACCGAGGCCGGTTCTGGGCTTGAACTATTGCACCCCATGGAGAGGAGTATCAGACCGCCCAGAAGGGCGATCCGTAGTCGGTCGTTCACTTGGATGCGGGTATCTTGGGCGCTGCACCGATCGCGTCAAGGCCTTCCTGAGCGCATGCATCATCAAGATGGGCGCCCGGCGCCCCGCCAACCCCAATTCCGCCGACCGTTTCTCCGCCGATCTCAATGGGGAGCCCGCCTCCCATGATCAAGATTTCACTATTGATGTCCCGAAGAGCCTGAAGCGTAGGAGTTCTTGCGATCAGCTCAGCCAACTCGCTCGTCGGACGGCGCATACTGGCCGCGGTATACGCCTTCTTTCTGCTGCTATCGACCGTATGCGGTCCTGCGCCGTCGGTACGTCCCATTGCGCGAAGCACACCGGCACGATCAACGACCGACACACTCACGCGGTATCCATCCTTCTTGCAGGCCTCTATTGCGGCATAGATCGCCTTGTTCGCCGCACCGATCGGCAGCGCAGATTCCTTCGGCAACTCATCGGCAAATGTGACGGGATGTGTGATCAGTCCAAATAGGAACAGCGTCGCTATCTCGGCAATGATGAGCCGCCATTTTCTGGTGGAGATCAAGCGTGTTAGCATCCTCACACCTCCCAAGAGACTTCATACTCACACTACGGATACCTGTGAACGCTTGTCAAGAGAACGAACATCGAACAGCGTCAGCTCGGACTCTGATTCAGGCTGGTGAGAGATTATGTGCGGCGAGTTGAGCTGGTTTTCGCAATCCCGATGGGTAGGCCAAGATCCTCGATCAATGTACGGAGAGGCTCCGCCACCGACCACGCTTGAGCGGGACAGCCTCGTGGTGCGTATGGCGGGTCTCCGTCGAAAATTTCCGATACGTGGCCCAGGCAGATTTCCCGTAAGCTTGCATCGAGTCCTCTGAGAAACGACCGCACCTCATGCCTTCCTGAGGAGTGCGACCAAAGGTCTTCAACCATTCTCATGGTGCAGGGCATGATAGTTCCGGCCTGTGAGCATCGGACGTATCCGAAGCTCTACGGAATCCTTCGTCGTTGTGAGCAGCGTCCATCGCATCACGACGACATTGCGACCTCGTATGCAGAAGACTTCCCGGCGGAGCTTCCTGTTCTTCCAGGCGAAGGTTCATGTCGGCCAAGGAGTTGATGCAAAGGAGAAACAGTGACGGTATTCCTGAGGACGCATCACTCCGGGGTACATATTGGTTGACAGTGAAATCTCCTGGCCAGCGACACGAAGCCATTCTTCCACATGATTGACGAGAACGTATCGATGGTGTTCGGGCGCGTGCGTCACGACCAACAATGCGTGATAGCGGCCTGTGTTGGAACCGGCAACCGTCCCCGATGCAAAGACCCCACAGCCGTTTAACTCCAGCCACTCAAGACGCAAGGCCCTCTCGAGATCATGGCACTCTTGTTTGCTGATCAGCATTGGGTGTACTTCGTCGTTCGTATCTCGTTCTTGCGAGCTACGCTTCACGCCCTACTCACCACTCTGCTGGATCAACTTTGCAACGAGTCCGGTCCATCCGGTCTGGTGGCTGGCCCCGATTCCTGCTCCACTATCGCCATGGAAATACTCATAGAAGAGAAGGCTGTCTTGCCAATACGGATCTTCGTGAAACTTCCTGGTGGCTCCGTAGACTGGACGGTGACCGGTGTGATCTCGAAGAAAAATATGCGTGAGACGTCGCGACAGTTCGGCAGCAACTTCATTCAGCGACACGAAATGACCTGAACGCACGGGGTACTCCACCTTGTAGGCATCGCCGAGATAGTAGTGAAATTTTTGGAGGGATTCGATCAGCAGATAGTTGACTGGGAACCAGATGGGACCTCGCCAGTTGGAATTGCCCCCGAAGAGTCCCGTGCTTGATTCAGCCGGCTCATAATCCACCCGATAGTCTCTGCCCATGATGGAGAAGATATAGGGATGGTCTTTGTGATAGCGCGAAAGGGCTCGAATGCCGTAGGGGGAAAGAAACTCTTCTTCGTCAAGCATGTATCGCAACACCGACTTGAGTCGCGCAGGATTGACCAGGGACAAAAACCTTCGCACTTCTCCGTCCTGTGAATGGGTTTCAACATGGGCGCTGAAATCAGGCCGGTTTTCAATAAACCACTGCATCCGATGCTTGAACCGAGGAAGCTGGTCGATCAATTCCGAGTCCAATGTCTCGACGGCGAACAGTGGAATGAGTCCCACCAGCGACCGGACCTTGAGCGGACACGTCTGTCCATTCGGAAGATGCAGCACGTCATAAAAAAATCCATCCTCTCTGTTCCAGAGCTCAATTTTCTCTCCCCCGATGTTATTCATGGCCCGACAGATGTAGACAAAGTGCTCGAAGAACTTACTGGCCACATCTTCATACGCTCGATTCTCGCGAGCCAACTCGAGTGCGATTGAGAGCATGTTGAGGCAATACATACCCATCCAACTTGTGGCGTCCGACTGTTCAATATGGCCGCCGGTCGGCAAGGGTGCGCTACGATCGAACACTCCGATGTTATCCAATCCTAAAAATCCACCTTGGAAGATGTTTTTCCCTTCGGCGTCCTTTCGATTGACCCACCAGGTAAAGTTGAGGAGCAGCTTGTGGAACACTCGTTCGAGGAAGACCCGATCCCCAACTCCTCTACGCTTCTTCTCGATCTTGTAGACACGCCATGCGGCCCAGGCGTGAACCGGGGGGTTGACGTCGCCAAAGGCCCATTCATAAGCCGGAATCTGACCGTTCGGATGCATGTACCACTCACGGAGCATGAGGATCAGTTGTTCCTTCGCGAACGTCGAGTCGACCAGTGCCAACGGAATGCAATGAAAGGCTAAATCCCACGCCGCATACCACGGATACTCCCACTTGTCCGGCATGGAAATGACGTCGGCATTGTAGAGGTGTGTCCAATCCGCATTACGCCCATGAAGCCGTTCACGGGGAGGGTCCGGCATTCCGGGATCACCAATGAGCCAGCGTTTCAGATCGTAGTGATAGAACTGCTTGCTCCACAACAATCCGGCGAAGGCCTGTCGCTGGACCAGTTTCGCATCGTCGGAGAGACCAGGTGGAGCCAGCTCTGCATAAAACTCATCGGCTTCATGAATCCGTTGCGCGAAGCGCTCATTGAACGCTTGAATATGAAAGGTAGAAACGTCCGTTCTATTGGTCAAATTGAGTCGGATGGTCTCGGAAGCTCCAGGAGAAAGTAAGAAGCGATATTGGGCGGCAGCTTTTGATCCGACCTTCTCGGGATTGACCGCATCCGTTTGATGGTGGATGACGTAGTCATGAAAGCTATCTTTCACGTACCGGGCACCGTCCTGATCGCCGTAGAGTCGACGCGTGTTCGTCTCATTCTCAGTAAAGAGTAACGGCGGGTTCCCTTCACACCAGAGGCGTCGTTCACCATAATACTCGTGATCCAATTCAATCACGCTCATCCCATGCGCTGCCTGTCCTTCACGCATTCGCGGTCGACGGGCATCGATCCCCCAGGACCAGGTATTCCGGAACCAGAGAGTGGGCAGCACGGTCAACTCGGCAGGGTCTGGCCCATGATTCGTAATGTGAATACGGATGAGCAGCTCCTCGGGTGTCGCTTTTGCGTACTCCACCATCACATCAAAGTAACGATTCTCATCAAATACACCGGTGTCGATCAGTTCGTATTCCAACTTCCCACGTCCACGGGCGGCATTCTCTTTGACCAACTGTGCATAGGGAAATTCGGCCTGCGGATACTTATACAAATACTTCATGTATGAATGGGTCGGCGTTGAGTCTAGGTAGAAATAGTATTCCTTGACATCTTCGCCATGGTTCCCTTCGTTACCCGTCAACCCGAAGATCCGTTCTTTCAGAATGGGATCACGTCCGTTCCAGAGCGCCACGGCAAAACAGATGTATTGGTGTCGATCCGAAATCCCGGCCAGCCCGTCTTCGTTCCATCGGTACGCGCGCGAACGCGCGAGATCATGAGGAAACGCTTCCCATGCGGTTCCGTGAGGACTGTAGTCTTCCCGAACCGTTCCCCAGGCGCGCTCGCTCAGGTAGGGCCCCCATCGCTTCCAGTGCTGTTGACGAAGGGCATCTTCTTCGAGCCGTTGACGCTCTGCGCCTCGAGGAGCGTGGGAGCGAGAGGATTTCCGAACAGCTTTCCCCATGACCCTCCGTGCCATCGACTCGGATTAGAAATGAAATTTGTCTACGATGCACCCAACAGATATGAGAATCAAGCTTCGGCTGCGTTCGCATACACACACGGCAACGCAAAGTCTTCTTCGGCCTTTTGCTTCATTCTCTGAATCTGCCATGGTTNNTCTGTTATCACGGCCACAGATGCCTGATGGGGTATCGCAAAGGTCGGAACTGGTGAGGGCTCTGTCGATGGATCTAGGAATATGAATGAAACAGGCGGGGAGCGATCAGGAATCTAACTCCAGACCACTTGCTCTTGGTTCAGGAGGTACTCAATCACTTCAATACTATTTCGCATCTGGATCTGTGCCTGTTCAGACATCGGCAGTACGGCGCCGACCAACTTTCCAGATTCCATGTCCATGAGCGAGGGGATTCCCTCATTCGACAACTTTTCGAGGTTGCTACGGAAGCTAGCCAAGGAAGACCTCCTGGTTGAATCCTTCTCGGCGTGCTTAAGACATTACTTTAGTCGACCACTGGGCCAACGAAAGTGTTATCTGAAAGAAAGCATACCACACGCGTCGCTTTCCATAATTAGAGCTCATACCCTATTGTTTTTACGCATATTATTGTTGTTTTGAGGTGCGTGACAGAGGAGGGAGAGCTCCAAGGTGCCGAAACCCGCCGAGATTGACCAGGGTGGTATCAGGCTGCAAATGGAAATCATCGTGTTCGGCGTCCACGAAACGTGGGTCGGCCATAATATCTGAGTCGACCGTGAACTCCGGAGCCGGAACATTTGGCGAACCGGCTCGCATATAGTTGGCCTCGCTGTTGAACAGCACGTTGTACGCAACATTGACCTGACTTGATGGTGCGATCAGAAATCCGATTTTGTTGAAACTCAGAATATTTCCCGAGGCCTGAATCGTTGAGGTGCCAAGGAATGCCCCTCCGCCGCCATTTTTCACCAAGGTGTTATTTATCAAGACCGCCCGTGCCCGATCACCGATGACCACACCCTCAAACAGGTTTCTTGTGATGACATTGCGCTCCAGCTGAACCGACGACGTACCGGTGACATTGACACCATGGTCGTTGTCATGGATGACATTCCCGATGAGAACAGCCTGGGAATCGGAAACGTGAACGCCTGTTGTCTCACTTCCCCCAATCACACAGTCTTCGATACGAACATCGTGCACCTGCTGGCTGAACACCATCCCCTTCACGTGAAGCCGGCGCAGCGTGATGCGGTTTCCATTGAACACACCCAGGGCATGACCGCCATGCTCGTTGATCGTCAGGCCGCTGATCTCGATATCCGTCGCACCATACGGCCATTTGCCGACATGCAACACCCCGACCATCTGTCCTTGCCCAAGTAAGCTGACTTTGTCGACTCCTGCGCCGATAATCTTGATTTTCTCTTTGCTATGGATCGTCAAGTCTTGCGAATACGCTCCGGCCTTAATGAAGACGCTATCGCCTTTCCCGGCACTGTCGACGGCCTCCTGAATCGAGGAAAAGTCTCCGGAGCCATCGAGCGCAACCGTGATGGTCCGAGGGCTCGGTACCGAGCGGTCGGTTCCAGCGACACCGAAGCCGGCACCAATGAGACCCCAGAAGGCTACGAGAATCAGCATCCGTACCATACCAAAATTCATACAAGCGGGAATCCAAGGATGTCAATCGCCGTTTCCTGTCAGGCCTGGGGCATGATAAGCTCCGCCGCCATGGTCCTGATTGGATTGACCGGAGGAGTCGCCACTGGAAAAAGCACCGTGGCAAAGATGTTCGAGCAATGCGGGGCCACTGTCATCGATGCTGATGAATTGGCGCGAGAGGTCATCCAGCCAGGCAAACCGGCCTGGCGAGACATTGTTCGCCGATTTGGGAAGTCCGTATTGAATGGTGATCGAACCATTAACCGACAGGCACTTGGGCAGGTCGTGTTCCGTGACCGACGAAAACTAAAACAGCTTGAGCGTATCATCCATCCCCGTGTCGCCCGTGAACAAATCAGACTGACTAGAGCGGCAGCTCGAAAAGATCGACACGCCATTGTCGTCTACGACGTTCCCCTCCTCTTCGAAGCCGGTATCGACAAGCGCGTGGATCAGATCATCGTGGTTACGGCCGACCAGAAGACGCAGATTGCCCGTCTCAAAAAGCGCAACGGCCTCACCCGTGCCGAGGCACTTCGACGCATTCGTAGCCAAATACCGCTGTCAAAAAAGATCTGCATGGCCGATCTCGTCATTGACGGGACCATGCCTCGTGTAGCCGGTAGGAAGAAGGTTCAAGAGACGTTTAGCATGCTCTCCAAACTGGCAACATCCACGTTTCCGCCGCCGATCAAGTAGCGACCTGTTGGTTTTCCCTGATAGGTTTCCCCTCCATTCTGCGCTATCATGATGCCATGCCGATTGATCCCGACGATCCGCCCATCTGGTTGCGCAAGCTGCATGTAAGTGCTACACAGTTCAACCCAACCGACTACCCTGCGACCTCCGAAGAGGGCATTCTACAAGTGTGCCGGCTCTCGGATGCTCATCGAGCGCTTGAACGCGCCATGAAACAGGCATTGGGCCATGATCCACTGCCTTTGCCTCCACCTTTTGAAATACCAGTCAGGCCTAATCGCGATGACAGACCAGCCTAATCGGGAATCGTTGGAACATTTTCTCCGAACCATTTCAGATTCCCTGCCCACACCTCCCCCACTCTATTGTCTCGTGGGTGCTTTGGCTCTTGGTGCTTGGGGTCGGATTCATTCCACCAAGGATATTGATCTTCTTATGGTAGCTGAAGAGTCACAGCCCGCACGGCTGGTAATATCCTTAAATGCAAAAGGCTTTAAAGTAGATCAGAAGTGGCTCGATCAAAATCCGTTCGCGGCTAACCGCGTCAACCGGCTCTTTCACGAATCGTTTCAAGACATTCCCCTCGATGTCATCTTCGTTGCAGACAAGCATGAAGAGGAAACTCTGCTGAGACGACAGCCATTCACCATCATCGGCATTCAGACATGGGTCTATGGACCCGAGGACCTCATCTTGATGAAGCTCAAAGCAAGCCGACCTCATGATTTTGAAGATGCTATGAGTATTGCTCAGAATCCCAGCCTTCAACTCGACCTCGACTATCTTTGGTCCTGGGCGGAACGACTTGGGCTGCAAAGCGAACTCCACTACGTGCTGATTTCTGCCAGGCCGTAAACAACCTTCTACCGCTCCCTTCCTTCGCTATGATAGAGTCAGTGGCTATGCGAAACGTTGTGATCATCGGCTCTGGACCGGCGGGATTAACCGCTGCTATTTATGGCGCACGAGCGAACCTCACTCCCCTCCTGATCGAAGGTTGGCAGGCGGGCGGCCAGCTCACGACGACTACTGAAGTGGAGAACTATCCTGGTTTTGCCAAAGGCATTATGGGACCGGAGCTCATGAAAGACATGCGAGCTCAAGCCGAGCGGTTCGGCACCGAATTCCTTACGGGTGATGTATCTGCCGTTCAGGTCACAGCGCGTCCGTTCCACATCACGATAGACGGCGACCGGACCATCCAAACCAGCACCCTCATCATCGCCACTGGCGCGTCAGCCATTCCTATCGGAGTACCGAATGAGAAGCGACTGATCGGCCACGGGGTCTCAACCTGCGCCACGTGCGACGGATTTTTCTTTCGAGGGAAGGAGCTGGTTGTCGTTGGCGGTGGCGATAGTGCGATGGAAGAAGCCACATTTCTCACCAAGTTCGCGACAAAAGTCTCAATTATCCACCGGCGCGATAAACTGAGGGCATCCAAGGTCATGCAAGATCGGGCCATGAAGAACGAGAAGATTGCATTCGTCTGGAATTCCCTCGTTGAAGACATTCTCGGCAATGACGTGGTGACCGGCGTGCGGCTCAAGAATGTTGTGACCGGCAAGACGATGGACCTGGGGTGCGCCGGTGTCTTCGTCGCCATCGGCCATCGGCCGAACACAGCGCTCTTCTCCGGTCAACTCGACATGGACGAAAAGGGCTATATCCGAACACACAACGGCACGGCCACGAGTGTGCCGGGCATCTTTGCCGCCGGAGACGTCCAAGATTCAACGTATCGTCAAGCCATTACTGCGGCTGGATCCGGTTGTATGGCCGCGATCGACGCCGAGCACTTCCTCGAAGCGCTCGGCGCGTGAATCGTTCCTCGTGAAACGTATATCGCTGACGAAAATGAGACTCACATCTCCTCTCGCCCACGCTTCACGCTTCACGAACAACGAGTCACGAGCAACATGAGAATCGCCATTGTCCATTACCACGAGCTTGCCCTCAAAGGTCGCAATCGCGACTATTTCGAACAATGCCTCGTGCAGAATATCCGAAGAGCCCTCATGGACGTGGGTGTTCGTCAAGTTCAGAACCTCCACAGCCGTGTCCGCATTGAGCTTCCTCCAGGAGCGAGCGCGGATGTCGTCCAAGATCGGCTGAGTCGCGTGTGCGGAATTGCAAACTTCTCGTTGGGTCGCGTGATTCCGTTACAGTTAGAAAATCCGGATCTGGGGGCGCTCTCCGCTGCCGCGGTTGCGGAGCTCAATGTGAAATCATTTCATACCTTTCGAGTCACCGCTNNCGAGGGGAGCCGATAAGCGAGTGGCGTTGACCTCGATGGATATTGAAAGAACAATCGGTGCGGCAATTTGCGAACAGACCGGCAAAACAGTCAGTCTAAAAACTCCCGATGTCACCGTCTATATCGAGGTGCTGTCGAAAGAGGTCTATTGTGCGGCAGATAAGATCGAGGGGCCTGGCGGCATGCCGGTCGGCGTCAGCGGAAAGGTCGCCTGCCTTCTGTCGGGAGGGATCGATTCGCCAGTGGCTGCCTATCGCATGGTGAAGCGTGGCTGCGTGGCCTCATTCATTCATTTTTCTGGTCGCCCGCTTGTCAGCCGGGCTTCGGAAGAGAAAGCCCGCGATCTTGTCCGGACCCTTACGCAGTATCAATATGATTCACGTCTCTACGTCATTCCGTTTGGGGAAATTCAGCGCGAGATCGTCCTGAATACGCCGGCACCGTTCCGTGTGGTGCTCTATCGACGCATGATGATTCGAATCGCGGAGGAACTCGCAAGACGCGAACAGTGTTGGGCGTTGGTCACTGGCGATAGTCTGGGCCAAGTGGCCTCACAAACGCCGCAGAATCTCTCCGCGATCGAAGACGCGGCCGAGCTGCCGATCCTCCGTCCGCTGATCGGCATGGACAAACGTGAAATTATTGATGAAGCCCGACGCTTGGGTACCTATGAAACCTCCATCGAACCAGACCAAGACTGCTGTAAACTCTTTGTGCCTGCCCATCCGAGCACTAAAACTCGCCTTGATGATGTGCATAAAATTGAGCGCACGCTAGATATCGCCACGCTGGTTAAACGAGGACTTGAGCAAACCGAATTGACCGAGTTGTCGTTCCCCTCTTCTCCGGCGTAACTCCATCCAGTGCTGTGGCGACCCACATCTCAGGAGATCGACTGAAACCATTGCAAAACGGCACGGAGCACGGTAAGCTCGGCCCACTCGTCGAGCATGTCCTTCTCACCTGCTCGAGACTGAAACCAGCCGACGTTCTATTCATAACGGAGAGGTGCGAGAGCGGCCGA
>DCZN01000123.1:24395-28960 GCA_002331625.1 Nitrospira sp. UBA2083
GCTTGCTCGACCCGGAGCCCTTAAGTTTATTCTTGGCGACGGGAGAGAGCACTGCATGTGTCTTCCAATCCATACCTTATGCTTCCTATGACCCGTCGGCTCATTACGCGTAGTCTTTCGATCACCTATCAGCATGTTTGTGTTTCAGCAGAAAGATTCGGAGAGCCACAGCCTGATTGTGCTGTTCGTCCTTGGCGGAATAGAGGAGTGTCACGGGACCGGTCTTGGCCTGTGCGGTGATTGAGGCGAGGAGTAGCGTCTTCTCTTTTAGCTCTGCATGATAGCGGCATTGGAACTCTGCCCATCGTGCGGGATCGTGGTTGAACCATTGTCGGAGAGCGGTCGATGGTCCAATGTCGGGCAGCCAGAAGTCGAGTTTAGCTGATTCCTTTGAAATACCACGCGGCCACAAGCGGTCGACTAATATCCGGCACCCGTCTGACTTGGTTACCGGTTCATATATCCGTTTCACGAAGACCTTCATGCGGTCGCTATTGTCCGATGGTTTCGATCATGGCCAGTTCATCCGGTGAAAGCGTGAACTGTTCACACTCGAAATCTTCTCTCATGTGTTGTGGATTTGTCGTGCCGGTGAGTGGCAACATGCCGACCTGCTGTGAAAAGCGGAACACGATCTGAGCGAGGCCGGTCTGATACTTGGCTGCCATCGTGCGGATGGTCGGTTCCGTGAAAATCTCTCGGTTGGCAGTAAGCAGTGAAAACCCCTGATAAATGATCTGGTTCGTTCGGCAAATCTCTCGCACTTCTTTATCCCATCCGAAGGCGGCATAGCAGCGGTTCTGCACGACCATCGGCTTGTGCTTGCCTTTTATACAGAGAGCGGTCAGTTGCTCAGCTGACACATTGCTGACTCCGATCATCTTGGTCTTGCCTGCATCGTAAAGAGACTCGATTGCCGCCCAGACTTCCCAATCTTCGGCTCCTAACCCGCGCCGTGAATAGGGTCCATGCAGGACGTATGAGTCGAGATAGTCTGTATGCAAATGATCAAGGGAACTGACGAAAGACTGTTGCACCTGTGTGGTGATGCTCGCGCGTGCGTTGTACGGCAGGCGATGGTCTTGCCCATTGATCGGAGTGAACTTGGTTTGCAGAAACAGCTTGTCTCGGGTGATGCCCTGCTTTGCTAATTGGAGGAGCGCGTCCCCGACCCGCGCTTCATCGTAATGGACCAGTTGATTGGCGGTATCGATCGCCATGAACCCAGCTTCCACTGCTTGCAGCACTAGCCCGGTCGTGGCTTCCTTCTTCCAAGCCGTCCCGTACATGAAAGAAGGAATGGAAATGTGATTGTATGTGGTCAGTGGCATTGAAAGGTCTCCTCTCAATCCCCGTACCATACACACTTCGTCGTGATGGTCTCAACGTGAGAATTGACAGAGGAGAGCAAGTCTCTCTCGACATGGGTATGTAAACCGGTCCCGCACTGCCATAGAGGCACTGGCTCAGTATTGCTTTCTGGTCAGGCCTATCACCGATTCACTGGATAACAAGGTTTGCCCGCAAGCCGCCTGGATGAAAATGATTTGGGAGCAGCATGATACAGTTGGGGTTATATCCTGGCACTTTGAGGGTATCGATGCTGCCAAGAACTTTGTCCTGCTTGAGGTCGATCACCGTGATAGAACCGTCACTCAGCCCTTCCAGGCTAAGCAGACTGTTCTGAACGAAGAGGTATCGTTCATCGGGCGAGAGCACGGTGTGATGTGCGCCGGCTGCAGCCGCGATGGTTTTGAGAAACTTCGGATGCCGTGGATCGCTGTTGTCGTAGAGCTTCACGAATCCCGGCTTGGCTGTCGTGACATACAGGCGGTCCCCTTTTGCGTTATAGAGCATTTCCAGCAGCATGCCCTGTTGCCGTGGCCCAAAATCATCGATCTGATGAAAGGCAAAGGCTTTACTCTTGGGATCCCAGATTCCAGCCCACAGAGTGCCCTTCAGCATATTTGTGATGTGGACGACCGGAGGATCAGTGTTGGGACTGAAGACGACCTCAACGGGTGCCGATTTCGCTGATGCCAATTTCGATCCGATCCGATGCGTCGACAGCACCTTCCCCATGTTAGCTTCCAACACCGTGACCGAGCCACCCTGATCGGACATATCAGGCTTGACTGTACTGGTAACCAGCACCCAATCGATGTCGTTATGAATCGCGACGCCGTGCGGATAGGCAATAAACGCCTCGGTAGGGGTTGGGGGACTGATCGTTTTGATCGGCCGGTCGGTGATTGCATCGCCCATAATTACCGTGCTCGATCCCATACAGGTGAGAGACCAGGTCTGGTTCTCCTCGGAGACAACCAGACCCTCACCGACCTGACAGTCCGGGACGTCGATCGCGCGCAACCGATAAGGGAAACTTCCTGAGATCCATGACGTACAGGAGACTCTTCCCTAAGGCAGTGACGTAGGCCTTGGTGCGATCCCGGTTGAAAAAATGTGGTGGGCTACGAGATCGGATGGGAGCGGGATCTCCATCAGAATCTTCCCGAAGTCGGCAGAAGCTGGATCCATCTCCATGATGGCGATCCCTTCTCGCCGGGTCGGTTGATTGGCCTAACTTTCATAGTTGACCAGCGCAAGAATTTCTGCCGACACCAGCGTCGTGCCTGCGAGGAACACGCCGAGAGTCAACGCGCACAATCGTCCCAGTTTCATGACAGCCTCCTTACGTGAAGATACGTGAGGAATAGTGACGTAACTCAGGCCTCAATTTCAATCAGCACCGTCGACCTCATCCCCTTGTGTATCCCATGAAATGCAGCGATATGGTCAGACTTAGCGTGACTGACCTCACTGGCCAAGGAATCTGAGATCACCCAAGGGAACCACTTTCTCAGAATCGTTTCCGTTATGACTAAATCCGACCAGACGAAATACCCATAAGTATTCCATCGATTCTGGGGATATTGGGGGGCTTGGCCACACTGAATTGCATCCCTACACCTGCCCCGCAAGCGGAGACGTGTATGATCTTCGGCGTGGCCCAGCTGGGTATCGCGAGGTTTACAAAAGAATGTCGGTCGCGCTCGCAAACGCGGGAAGTGTTGAGACAAAGAGCGCCGGATCGCCGTTCAGCTGAATCTGGATCTCCACTGTCGCAAGATTCGCATCGGTGTTGCCGCACAGGACTCCGTCGGCATAAAGAAGCTGGCCCGCTCCTGTAAATGCCGCAGAGCCAATATAGGTAAAGGCCTGGTTGCCGATGGCGAGGGGAGTAGTATTGGCATCGATATCTCGGAGATCAATCCGGTCTCCCATGAGGAATGATGCACCCTGTCCCCGAAAATCGGTGATAACATCCCGAAGCACAGGACCCAAAAGCCCTGAGCTTTCGCGAACCGCGTTGTAATCGAAGGTATCCCTGTCTGATACGCTGCCGCTGGTCAGGGTATCCTTACCGCCCCCGCCGGTGATGAGGTCGTTGCCAAGACCGCCAGACAGTGTGTCGTTCCCAGCACGCCCATTCAATATATCGTTCCCACCCAGACCGTTGAGTACGTTGTTGCTGAGATTGCCATTGAAGGTATCGTTGAAATTCGTACCGATAAGGTTCTCAATACTAACGAGACGGTCCAAGCCTGCCCCCACCGTGTTCTGGATTCCTAGAAGATCGAGATCGACCCTGACACCAGCTATCGCCCCGATGGTTGTAACAGGACCGGCCGGACCTGTTGGATCGAGGACGGCGTTACTGTAGTCGGCAGTATCAGTTCCGAGGCCGCCGTCAAACACGTCATTGCCGAGACCGCCCTTGAGCGTATCATTTCCCGCAAACCCAGCTACCAAATCATTACCACCTTGTCCAGCAATCGTGTCATTAAATGCTGTGCCGAAAAGATTGTTATTCAGGTGATTGCCAACGATGATCGCCACCAAGAACCTCCTATGGTTTATGTGTCCTTCTGACTGGATGGTCCAGGTCAGGTTGAATGAGGGGGCCGGCTCCCGTAGAGGCTTCGATCTCCCTCATGATTCAGTACGCAGTTCACAGTGTGCTTCTGGGTGTTCTCAGCTTCCGGCCTCATTGTGGTTAGTGTGTCCATTCACCAGAGAATGGAGCGGATCCTAGCAAATGCATACCTTAGATAGAACTAGTAATATTACTAGATGTGCATCTCGTAATGTACTTAGTGACTAGTAACGCGGGGTTCGCTTCCGGTGGTCACTTTCACTCATGGGATCTGACAGGACTTGTGATGTTGGAGTGTTCCGATTGTACGTAATGCCAACCACACATGGTCTGTCAATCGGGTGGTGCATAGATCACCTTCGTACACAGCACACCGATTTTGTGTATCTGAATAGATCCAATGGACCTCGCTAATCTCCCTCCCGCGCAGTCCCGCACCCAGACCAGACGCGCTCCGCAGAAAATGTAGTCAGGTGCGTGACGAGATGGGCTGCCTCCAGCGGCTCACGCGACTCGGACTGTCTCTACATCCCGTTGTCTCTTGTCTTGTACCGACGGGGCGCCCGTCTATGTCTCCATCATTTCCAGCCTTGTATCAAATTCGTATCCGCAGGCCGTGCAGTGGATG
>DCZN01000124.1:0-146 GCA_002331625.1 Nitrospira sp. UBA2083
TCCCGTTCCACATCATACCGACTGAGCCCAGTCGGATACCCGCCTCGCTCATAGGGGCTTTGTGCGCAGCCAACAGCCGTGACCATCAGTACCAGTCCAACGAGTGTGACCCGCTTCGTCATTAGGTATTCGTACCATCCAGGCAT
>DCZN01000124.1:303-1408 GCA_002331625.1 Nitrospira sp. UBA2083
CCGCTCCCGGTCCAAGTACGAGGGCGGCATGATTCCTTCGAAAGAGCTGTCGGGAGGTGGGATCGTGCTGAGAAAGGTCAGGAAACAGCGCGCGTACTTCGGCCTGTGCAGCGCCGACGATCTGCTCGTCGGGCAATTCCATGAGCGAACTCGTAGTGGCTGCTAGCCGATAGATGACGTGATCGGATCCAATGGAGGCTCTGGTCAGTTGATGAAACAGTCTATCTGCCAACAGCAGTAGACGCGGGGCATGGTTGGTCTCGCAATAGGTCAATTGGACGACGATCTCACTGAGGCTTTGAAGTTCCGTGACATGAGAACAATAGGCGAAGCGAGTCAGAAATCGTTCTGGCAGCAAGCGTAGGAGGTCTTGGTATGAGAGGGCGATGACATACCATCGTGCCTGCACGGGCGTGCCGTTGGGGAGTCGAATCTCCTGCACCCTGTCTTGTGCCAACCGTAGGGTAGGCGGCTCCGTGAGGCTGACAATCTGAACATTGTGGTGGACGAGGATTTCTCTCAACGGTGAAATAACGCGTTGATCGACGGTGCCCGAATGGTGAGTGAGTCTGGCATCAGCTGCATCTCTCAGGAATACGGTCGAAAGGATGTGCACGAATGTGGCCGCGGAGAGGCGCTCCAGGGCATTGCCGGTCAGCCACTGCGCGAGCGGGGCCCAAATCCATGTTCTGGCTTCTGCGCTTTGTCCGATCGCGGTCAACCAGTCATCGGCCGTCCGATTTTCCAAGTCTTCCGGGAGAGTTTCGGCCTGTTCCCAAATCTGTTCGACATGGGAGAAAAGGTTCCATCGATCGTGCCACGAAAGGCCAGCAAAGCTGAAAAAGCTCATCATCCATTGCAAGGCGCCGGGCAGATGCGCGGACTGATAGGGTATGATTCGTCCATTGGGGAGCCGGAATTCGAGAGGGATGGTGTGGTCGGATGCCGCAGGTCTTCCCTGGTCGAGGAGACGGAGCAGTTGCTTGGTCTCATGATGGCATCCTAGCGTGATCGGCATTGGATCGGACGCATCGGTCCTGAATCCATCGTGCCAGTCAGGGCAATCGAGCAGGGTAATGTGGTAACCCTGTTGATGGAGATGATT
>DCZN01000124.1:1470-8145 GCA_002331625.1 Nitrospira sp. UBA2083
GCGGAGTCGTCACGCGAATCGGGAGCGGAGCCAAATGCGGAGGGCGATCAGGAGCCGTTGAGTCGTGGTAAGGCTGATCCGTGGCCCGAAGACCTGATAGTTCGACCGTTCGATTCGTTCAAGAATCCGACTGTAGATCCCCCGCATGATCTCGGCAACGGTGAGCGCCCGACGCTCGGATGCGGAGAGCCCCATGAGTGCTGCTTCCGCCCGCTTGTAATAATGATGGGCTTGGGAGGCTTCATATTCCATCAAGGCGCGGAATTCCGGTGAATAGCTTCGATTGAGCAGCGCCTTCTCCGGATAGTTCCATTTCCGCAGGTCTTCCAGGGGGAGATAGATGCGACTGGTCGCAGCGTCTGACCCGACATCGCGCAGGATATTCGTCAATTGAAACGCCATGCCCAGTGCGACCGCATAGTCTTGGGCGCGTGCGGACGTGACCCCGAAGACATGTAAGCAGATGAGGCCCACCACCGACGCCACCCGGTAGCAGTAGAGCGACAGCTCATCGAAGGTGACGTACCGATTGTTGAACAGATCCATCTCGACGCCCTTGATCAATTCTTCGAAGTAGGCCTTGGGAATGTTCAGCGTCTTCACATGGTGGGCGAGACTCACCATGATGGGCGTCGTCGGAGTCCCGACATATACCGCGTCCAGCTCCTCGCGCCACCGCTTGAGCTCGTCCTTCGGGTTGCTGCCGGCGGCCGGTTCATCGACGGCACTGTCGACGGCCTTGCAGAAGGCGTAGACTGTGTACATGGCTTCGCGCTTGGCTTTCGGGAGAAACAGGAACGAGTAGTAAAAGTTGCTGCCGCTTTTCTTGGTGTAGGCGGTGCAATAGGCTTGAGCTTCAGAGGCAGTCATGGTGTACGGTCTCCAACGAGGGTCGATGCCCCAAGTTTGATCGCTTTGGTGGGATCGATCGGTTGGTCATGACGCGGGTGCAGCATGGCGGCAAGCAGTTCGACACCATCCACGAGGCGCGGGCCAGGGCGGCTGAAGTACGAGCCGGCATCCACGATATAGAGATCCGGCCAAGATTCCGTGGCTCGTTGCCAGGCCTCTTGGGCATGCCCGACCCGCATCAGTTCCTTGATGGTGCGATCGATGGTGTAGCCGCACGGTATCACAACCACCACGTCGGGTTGAGCCTTTTCCACATCGTGCCACGTCGTGTGCTGTGAAGGCGTCCCTTTCGAGCCGAGGACGTCTTGGCCTCCAGCCAAGTCTATCATGTCCGGAACCCAATGGCCCGCGACATACAATGGATCGAGCCACTCCAGGCAGACAACCCGAGGGCGGGAACGCGGCTCGGTCTGGCTGCGAACCCGATCCAACCGATGCCGGAGGTCGGCCGCGAGTCTCTTTCCCTGCTCAGGGGTACCGACGGCTTGAGCGATCCGTTCAACATCACCGATCATATCGTTGACGCTGGTTGGGCTGAGGGTCAGGAGGTCGGGACGGCGTCGAAGCGATTGCATGGCCTTGGAGAGCTGATCGGGAGTTACGGAACAGACGTGACACAGGTCTTGTATCAGGATGAGATCAGGTTGAGCCCGATGGAAGGCCTCTTCATTCAGACGATAGAGTGGGCTTCCGGCTGCTACCAACTCCTTGACTCGTTGATCGATCGCCGCACTTGTCGTGTGGTCCCCCTCGACTAACGATTCGATCATGATGGGAACCCGTCGGACCGACGGAGGAAAGTCACATTCATGGGTGATGCCGACAAGCTCGTGTTCCAAGCCGAGAGCCGCGATCACCTCTGTAGCACCGGGGATAAGTGAGCAGATCCTCATGGCTGTGTTGTGCTTAGGTCGGCCACAAGCGGGCGCGCACGTCGTTCAAGCCTGTCTCCTTCAAGCTCGTGCTGATTGCATCGGCCTCGTGGAGATCTTGCACTGTGTGGGTGTTGGCCACCGCCAAGACCTTCATGCCCGCGGCTTTCGCAGCTCGGATCCCGGGGCGCGAGTCTTCGATCACCAAACAGGCTGTCGAGGATAGCGGGTGGCCGGAATGGTGCCGATTCAACCCGGCGAGGGCATGCAAAAATGGTTCGGGATGGGGTTTGCCTTGCGTGACGTCCTCGGCGCTGGTGATGTGGCGGAATGCTTTTCGAATACCGATTTGTTCCAACACCAGCTCGATTTCAGGCCGCAAGGCACCGGAGGCGATGGCGATGGGATAGGCGGCTGCGGCCTCTTCCACGAACTCTCTCACGCCGGGAAAAATGACGAGATGGTCCTTGATGGATGCCATATAGGCGGTCGCTTTCTTGACCATCAAGTCTTCAACGAGTGACGTGGAAATCGCGCGTCGATTGACTCGGAGTGCTTCCAAGATGCATCCACGGTCATCGAAGCCGAGGTAGTCGGCGTAATAGGCCTCTTCAGTCAAGGTGATTTGGATATCGGCTAAGGTGCGGCGGAGCCCTTCGAAGTGCAAGGGTTCGGTGTCGGCGATCACTCCGTCAAAATCAAAGATCACAGCGCGCATAGCGTTCTACGGTTCGTAACGGCGTATCTGCAAGTCGAGGCCTGAACGGGGGGCATTATAGCACAGGGAGAAGGTAGGTCGTAGGATTACCTACCCTCCCCTGTGCGATCCATGTGGTATCGGGTGACGATCAGGGTTTGAGTTTCAGCTGGTTTTCAGCCAGCCATCCCTTGGTGCCGAAGTCGCTGCGGACGGAGTAGACCCACCCACTTCCCTGCAAATCACCATCAAGAATCGTGAGTACCGTGCCCGGGGGAATGGCCGGCCCTGGCCGAGACCCCTCTGCGTCGAGAGAAAGCGAGACCTTCTGGCCTGGAGCCGCGGGGTTCGGCAGAACACTGACTCGCTGCCCCTCGCTATACAGCGGGGCGGGAGAAGCGACTACGGATGGGGCAGGTGTCGGCGTTTGTGCCGCCGGTGTTGGGGCTGACGCGGTCGGCATCGGTGGTGCGGACGGCGGCGTGGGAACGGGCACTGGAGTCGGCATTGCTGTTTGCGATGTCTCCACCGGCGAGACCGCAGGGGCTGGTGGGGGAGACACGGCCTTCGGCTGAGCGGCTGGTGCCACTGGTACAGGAGTCGGTGGTGCCGGCTTTCGTGCGACTGGTGGCTGTGGTTGCGGAACCGGGGTTTCACCGAGGAGCGGCCCAACATAGTCCATGATCAGGTCCGGCTCCATCGCGACATAGGCGCCACCGCCGACCAGCACGAGCAAGAGAACCCATAACAGCGAGCGGTTATTTGATTGCTTGGGTGGTTTCATGGGAGACGGTGATCGAACGGTGGTCGTCTGCTCTAATTCCTCTTCGGTGAATTCGAGATCAGGTTCAGGTTGTCGGGCGAAGAACAAGCTCCACGAAAGAGGATTGTCGGCGAACGACGGGCCTCCAGCAGTAGCAAACATCGAGCACCTCCCTCTAGCAGGCAGTAGCATGGAATCTGAAAAGGTACTTATCACCAAGCCGGTAGGCTGTCAATTTTGTCTGAATATTCAGCAGGGACCATTTCAGATCCAGCCTTAACAGGACTGTACGTGGGAGCAGGAAAGGACTTGACGGTCCCGGCTTCCAGCACGATAGACCGTTAACCCTTTGCAGCCTAGCTCATGGGCGAGTATGAAGGCGGCGGCGACATCCTTCGCGGTCGACGACGGAGGGAGGTTGATGGTTTTTGAGACACCGCTGTCGCTATGTCGTTGGAACACCGCCTGCATCCGCACATGATGTGCAGGGGCGATATCATGTGCGGTCACAAACAATCGGCGAAGATCATCCGGGATCTGTGACAGATGTTGAATCGACTCATGCCGACCAATATCTTGCCGTAATGCCTCGATGGGAAGCTTTCTGGCTCGAGCCTGCTTGAGGAATTCGGGGTGCAGGCGTTCGAGACGGATATCTTCCATGACCGTGTGCACCACGCTGATGCCAAAGAGCGGTTCGATCCCGGCGGAGCAATCGGCAAGAATGCTAATGGTCCCGGTCGGGGCAATTGTCGTCACGGTGGCATTCCGTCGCCGCAGCCTTTGGGCTTGAAGTCGGCTTCCCTTGTATGCCGGGAAGGTCCCCCGCTCCTGTGCGAGCCGGTGCGAGGCCTCATGGGCATGGTGCCGAATGAATCCCATCAATTGGTCGGCGATGTGCAAGGCTTCATCGGTGTCATACGGGATTCCGAGCTGAATCAGCAAATCAGCGAAGCCCATAATGCCGAGGCCGATCTTCCTCGTCTGTTTCGTGTGGGTCTTAATCGATTTCAACGGGAACCGGGTCCGATCCAGCACATTATCGAGGAATCGCACGGTGAGCGGGATGGTGCCTGCCAGCCGTTCGTAGTCTATGCTGGATTTGCCGCGGTGGGAGGTGAGGCATCGAGCGACATTGATTGATCCCAGCGTGCAGGATTCATAGGCCAGGAGCGGTTGTTCGCCGCAAGGGTTCGTGGCCTCGATCGTTCCGAGGTGCGGTGTGGGATTGGCTCTGTTGATGGTATCGAGGAACAGGACGCCTGGCTCTCCGGTTCTCCAGGCTGCTTCCACCAGCTGGTCAAACACCACCTTGGCGGAAAGACGACGAACAGGAGCATTCGTCCGAGGATTGACGAGTGCATAGGGCCGGTTGTGTGAAACCGCGTGCATGAACTGGTCGGTGAGGCCGACAGAAAGATTGAAGTTCGTCATTTCGTTCGGTTGCTGTTTCAGTGCCACAAAATCCAGGATGTCCGGGTGGTCGACGCGCAGGATCCCCATGTTGGCGCCCCGCCTGGTGCCTCCTTGCTTGATGACATCGGTCGACAGATTGAAGACGCGCATAAAGGAGATCGGGCCGGATGCCAGTCCACTGGTGGTGGCGACTCGGTCTGTGCGCGGTCGAAGATGACTGAAGGAAAACCCGGTCCCTCCTCCGGACTGATGAATGAGCGCTTGATATTTGACGGCATCGAAGATCGATTCCAGCGAATCTTCTACCGGCAACACGAAGCAGGCCGAGAGCTGTTGAAGGGGGCGTCCGGCGTTCATCAAGGTCGGCGAGTTCGGGAGGAACGTTAGGGAAGCCATGGCCTCATAAAACTGTCCGGCCAGCTTGTGTCGGTCTGTGACCGGTTCGGCCGAGGCCACGTCCTGCGCGACACGATGGAACAGAGCGGAAGGAGATTCGACGATGACGCCGCGCCCGTTCTTCGCCAAGTAACGCTGGCGTAAGACCGTCAGTGCATTCGATGACAGTCGAGGTGTCGGGTGCTGTCTGTTCATGAGAGGATGATCAATAGTATAGCGTCTTCTCGGGAGCCGGGATATCCGTGTGGCGGTGGAGGTGATCAGGCCTCTTGCATGTCTCTGACACCGGAAGGCAGAATGCTTTGGTTACCATCATGAAGTCCTATCGAGAAGAACTCTGGTTCGAGACCAAGACCAGACGGGCCTACCTGAATATTACACCGCAGATTGAGGCATTGGTAAAGAAGAGTGGGGTGCGAGAAGGCTTGGTGTTGGTCAATGCCATGCACATCACGGCGAGTGTGTATATCAATGACGATGAAGCAGGGCTCTTGCAAGACTATGACGAATTTCTAGAGCGACTCGCGCCGCAGGGTGCACGCTATTGGCATAATGATACGGGTGAAGATAACGGAGATGCGCATCTGAAGCGACAAGTGATGGGACGAGAAGTGCTGGTAGCGATTACCGAGGGCAGACTCGACTTCGGTCCGTGGGAACAGATTTTTTACGGCGAGTTCGATGGCCGTCGGCGTAAGCGCGTTCTTGTCAAGATCATCGGCGACTGACAGGGGCGGTAGTTTTGTCGGTGACCATGTCGTCGGTATTGTGTTCAGGCTTGCACAGGGTAAAAAAGTTTGGCAACATGCACACTGAGCGATCGAGCCGTCAGGGTTGATTCGCATCATCGTAAGGAACCGCAATGCTAGCCTGGTCTCGCCCCGACCCTCTCACACGCGATCTCATCCATCTCATCAATGCCCGTCGTCACGAGCATGGTGATACCGATGATGCAATCGATACCCTGCAGGCATTTCTTGAGCAAGGGCGGGAGCACGACCTCCTGACGGTTCTTGCTGCCCTCGACGAGGAAATGGCTGAATGGCTGTTCGATCTGGTCGCCGAGGCGAGTTGTACGTTGCTCTTAGATGGTCCCAGTGATGAAAAGCCGGCGTATGCGGCGATCGCGGCCTTGGAGCTTCCCTTGCAGGCGAATCTGACCGCCCCTCTGAAGCTGAAGGTCGACCCGATTGCCACGGCCGATTTGCTGCAGAAGAGTTTGCGGCTTCCGCCGGGGACGGTGGTTCGTGTGGAATCACGGTTGCTCACCGATGCCACACTGGAGATGTTGAATCTTCAACTCTTTCACGACCACCTCGTGATGGTGGCGGATTCACGACGCGTACAATCCGTGGCGGCTCGGCTTCTTCCGCCGGTCGAAAACACCGCATTTCTTCTGTTCGAGCTGATTGGGGCACCGGATCCGGGTTTGCCGGATTCCTGGGAAGACCACCAGCGCCGTGAAATTCTCGAAGGGCTCGTCAAACAATGCCCGGAGTTGGCCTGTGCGCCCGACACCATTGAGGCTCCGGTCTATGCGGCGTATGCCATGTTCGATGCGCAAAATGCGGTGCGGCTGCATCACCTTGCTGATGAGACGGCTGCGGTATGGCGGGGGT
>DCZN01000124.1:8158-17502 GCA_002331625.1 Nitrospira sp. UBA2083
CCCTCGTGAGATCCCGCACCATCGTCCATCTCCACACGCAATGTGGGAATGGAGTCTACATGCCTGTGTGGACAGACCTGTTTGATCCGGAGCTTCCTGAAGAGCATGGCCCGGTGTGGACCTCTCCGGATGTCTGGGTGTTCACGGCAGATCTCCCTATCGAATGGCCCGGTGAGATGTTGACCAACCGCTTATTGGCCGAAGGCTGCACCAGGTTCGAGAACCACATCGTGGAAACTCCTGAAAACTAGTTTCCGCTCCATCCCAGATTTCGAAACGTCCTGTCATCCTGTCGTGTGGGTCCATGGGAAGACCCTGCACAAAACGTCCGTTTCGGTGATTTTCTGGCGGGTTTATTTTATCCTCACGTGAATGAAGCCCAATAAGTCAACGGCACAGTCCGGCAAGATCATGACAAGCCTGGCCACGGTGGGCGGGTTGATCTTCGTCTGGACGATCGTCTGGGCAAACTTGCCGTCCAAGGAAGAACTCTTGTCGGCTCAATCGGCATCACCCACGGTTGAACGGTCGCGCCAACCTGAGCTCGATCTGACGATTCCAGGTCTGTCCAGCCAATCTGCTGAGCGATCGGCAGGAACGAACGATATCTCATCCGTTTCCACCATTGGTGGGTTGTCGGTTCCGCAAGATAGGCGTGCCCGGCAAATCGCAGAAGTCAAGTGTGATGCAGAGGTCCAGCAGTACTGCCCCGATTCTCTCGCGGGAGAAGAGCGGCGTCGCTGTGTGATGCAACGGTTCAAGAGATTAGAGGTTTCCTGTCAACAGATCGTCAAACAGCGATTGGTGCGTTGGAAAGAAGCCGACGGATATAAGTTGGCGTGCGCAGAAGATGTGAAGCGAGTCTGTCGGACCGTGGAGCCGGGCGAGGGCCGTATTCTGCAGTGTCTACAGGAACACGAACAAGATCTGTCAGAATCCTGCTACCAAAGCCTGCCCAAAGGGCGACTCAATCTGCGGAACTGAAGCAGACCCACCGGCGACCGTGATCGTTCCGTAGGCTGAACCCATCCCCCCTCATCCATAGTGAGAAAATCATAGAGTAGGTAGTGAGCCATCGTACGCCCGACGTATCGACGTTAGGCCGCTAACCCTTCGACACAGGCTCGAAGTTCAGCGGCGAACTCGCCGGCACGACGGTAACGTTGGACTGGGTCTTTGTGAAGGGCACGATCCAAGACGGTTTTCACCATGGGAGGGAGGTCAGGCCGGATCATCTTCAGGCTGGGATGCGGCGTATGGGCGATGGCAAAAAGAAGGGCAGACACGTTGTCAGCCGTGAAGGGCGGCCGCCCGGCCAGCAGCTCGAACATGACGACGGCAAGCGAAAAAATATCAGAACGTCCGTCGACTTTTTTCCCGGCAATTTGTTCAGGGGACATATAGGTGGGCGTTCCCATCACGATGTTCGTGCGGGTCTTTGACGACGTCGCCATCTTGGCGATGCCAAAGTCCATAATTTTCACGCTCCCGTCTTTTGTCACCATGATGTTGGCCGGCTTGATATCGCGATGGACCACGCCTTGTTGGTGGGCATAGTCCATCGCCTCGGCAACGGTGGCGAGGATCGGAATCACCTTGTCAAACGGCATGAGATTCGGTTTCCGTGACCAGTCTTTCAGCGTCGTGCCTTCGAGCAGTTCCATGGCAATGTAGCCGAGGTCATTTTCCTCGCCGGCATCGAAGATGGTGACGATGTTCGGATGGGACAATCGCCCGGTGGATTCGGCTTCCTGAAAGAACCGCGTCTTCACTTCCTGCAGTTTATCGGCATCGTCGATTTCGTCGAGCCGCATCGTTTTGATCGCCACGAATCGTTGGATCGTCGGGTCTTTGCCGAGATACACGACTCCCATTGCACCGCGTCCGAGCTCCTTCAGGACCTTATAGCGACCGAGCATTGCGGGGGGACCGTTCTGCACGGGGAGCGTCGGACTCGTGGTATCAGCCGAGGGGAGTTCGTCTTGATGGACCGCTTCGGTATCGTCGATCGTCGTCGGTGCGTCCTTGCGACGGGATGAGGGAACGGGCTTCGAAAAGAAACGGTGGAGCGCATCGAGATTCAACAGCCAGGCCGCGGTAATCCACATGCCAGTCAGGATCAGGACTGCCGCGTAGGTAAGGGTATAACGTGCCGACCCAATGCTGTCGATTAATGAATGCCCAACGACTCGAAGGGTCTTGTCTGTCGCGATGACAATAAGCAGTGTGGTCACCGGAAGAATCAGTTGTCGCAGAAACGAAAACCCTCGACCGCTGTCCGGCATCTGACGGAATGAACGAATCGCGAGTAGGCAGAGGATGATCAGCCCGGTCTCTTCTACGAGGAGACGAATCGTTTGGGAACCGCTGAGACCGAACAGCGTGAGCGGAAACGACTGCGCTGCGGGAAGTTTGCTGACAAGCGGACCCGCGAACAAGGCGACGCACGCGACCAGCAGATAGTGGATGGCCCAACTTGACGTGTTGATCATGGCTCACGCGTAGAAGACGACCAACAGAGTCTAACGGATCTCGAAGGGGAGTCAATTGATTGGGGAAATTGTGCGAGCCAGGAGATCTCAGAGTCGTCCGGCGGCTGCCTTCATTTTCGGGAGCAGCGAGGGAGGGGTATGCAGATTCCCCTTGCCGATGCCGACTTCGATGTCAGGTTTTGTGATGCCATGGAAGTCGCTTCCACCCGTGGCCAGTAGGCCGAGCTGTTGTGCAAGACTGAGGTACTCGCGCGTTTGTCGTGCGGCGTGCGTGCTGTAGTAGACCTCCACGCCATCGAGTCCGGCGGATTTGAGTTCTCGAACCAACTCGTTCAACGTTTGATTTGCCGGCTTCACCCAGGTTGGATGGGCCAGGACTGCCAGCCCGCGGGCTCCCTTGATCCATTGAATGGCGTCAGCCGGACTCGGGAGATCACGTGGCACGTAGGCTGGTTTCCCCTTGGCGAGAAAACGATCAAAGGCTTCTTGTGCCGACTGAACGACGTGCTTCTCCATCAGGGCACGCGCGATGTGTGGTCGGCCCACTGAATCGCTGCCGGCGAGCGCGCGAACTTCGTCGTAGGTGATATCGATTCCAAGCGCCTGTAACTGCTCAACGATTTGTGGATTGCGCCGGTGGCGACTGGCTCGGAGGGTCTGGAATCGTTCATGTAGGAGGGGATCGTTCCAGTCAAGAAAGTATCCGAGTATATGTAACTCTGTCTCGCCAATCATCGAGCTGATCTCGACGCCGGGGATCACCTCGATACCGTACTGCTCCCCAGCCGTGATGGCTTCAGCGATACCGGTTGTGATGTCGTGGTCGGTGATGGCTAAGGCTGTCACTCCTGCCTGATGCGCCAGGTGAACGACCTCTGAGGGGGTACAGCTTCCATCAGAGTGGGTCGTGTGGAGATGAAGATCCAAGCGGCTCATACGGTGGGTCCAGAGTGTATAGGTTTTTGTGCCACCAGTTGCGCCGTGTACATCGATTCTCCGCCGTGCGCTCCTTCATGAGGTCCCTCATCATAGTGGAGCACACGAAGACCTGACGTGAGGTCTAGGAGTTCCCCCTGTGCGAGGCAAAACTCCTGACGCTTCGGATGATGATGCTGAACATGATTTTCGATGAGAAACGTCTCGTACAGTAACACCCCGCCTGGCTTGAGCGCATCACGCAGATGAGGGAACAGCGGTCGATTCAGATAAAAGAACACAAGAATGGCGTCGTACCGCGCGCGCCCAAGGCTTGGCGCGTGGGGAGGTGGTGGTTCCAAGTCGAGTGTGCGTGTCGTCACGCCGGCGAGGTTTTGAGATCGAGCGGTAGTCAGCAACTGTGCGAGGGCTTCTGCATCTCGGTCAATGGCCTCAACCTGATAGCCGAGGGATGAAAGAAACAACGTGTGGCGGCCCCTTCCCGCAGCCACGTCGAGGACGGTGCCCTTGGGAAGACGATGAAGCTGCTGCGCGAGAAATGTGGCTGGTTGTGGGCATGCTCGGAGCATCTGCTGCTCGAGCCGTGTGCGTTCAATGGTGATGCCGACGGATCTGGTCACGCACGTGATGGGAGGACTCAACTTGCGTAACCAAAGCTGAATGCGATTGACCTGGAATTCATGAAAGATGACCAGCAAGAGC
This sequence comes from Nitrospira sp. UBA2083, assembly GCA_002331625.1. Taxonomy (GTDB): domain Bacteria; phylum Nitrospirota; class Nitrospiria; order Nitrospirales; family Nitrospiraceae; genus Nitrospira_D. Next base: position 12,289 of record DCZN01000124.1, read on the forward strand.
TCCTCCGCCATCGTCTCCAGGAGCTGTGTTTCGCGACCGGTTCCGGTTTCGACAATGCGGTGCACGACGGCCGCGTAGTCCACCGTCTGTCGCAGGTCGTCCGATACTCCCGCTTGAGCCATCTCGCAATCTAATTCCAGATCGACCGCAAGCGGTTGCGGGCGAGCCCGTTCCTCGGATGTCACCCCACACCGACCGCGGAATTCAATCCGCTCGATCACGATCCGTCCGGCCATCACAGCATTGTCAGAGATCATCTTTTGAACTGTCAAGCAACGGAAGAAACAGGATTGCGAGGAAAGTCGGCGATGATAGGGAGTCGTCCCGGTCGTGTCAGACGAAGTATCGGCTGGTATCGACTTTGTATTCCGTGTTGTCGACTAGTCGGATGATGCTGTGGCGGTAGAGCCCGACATCATCCTTCTCAGTCAGGTCCAATTCAGGTCCATTGTCGATCGGAGTGCCGTGTATATCGGTGATCACCTTCACCAAGGGACGCTCGGCATCAGCTTTATTCATGGCTGGTTTGAGCACCACGGCCAGTTCCTCAGTGTCCAGCACAACCAGACTGCCGATCGGCACGATGCCCACACAGTTCACGAACAGTTTGAGGAGCGTCTCGTCGAAACTCTTTCCGGATTTCCCAAACATGATATTCAAGACTTTTGAGGGTGACATCGGTTCGCGGCGGTACACGCGTGAGGACGTCATCGCGTCATAGCAATCCGCAATCGTCAGGATGCGCCCGGTCAGCGAGAGTTTCCACGGTGTTTTCAATTTGGGATAGCCGGAAAAATCCAAGTTCATGTGGTGCTCGAACGAGGCGGCCACCATGCGTGCCGGCAGATTGGTGATGCCGCGGAGCTCGGTGAGACTCAAGACGCCTTCGGTTGGATGACTACGCATCATCGCCCATTCGTCTTCCGTGAACTCGCCGGGTTTATTCAACACGTCAAGTGGAATGCTGGACTTGCCCATGTCGTGGAAGAGTGCCGCCAACCCAAGGTCGGCCAGTTCGACCTTGGGATACCCGGCTCGGTTTGCAAGCGCGATCGATAAGAGAGAGACGTTGACGGAATGGTTATGGGTGTATTGGTCGTGACAGCGTAGTGTCGTAAGACCCAGGAGAGTTGTTTCGTCCTGCATCATGAGATCCACGATGTTTTGGATCGCTCGTTTGGCTTGCTTGAAGTTCAGCGTCCCGCCATCGCGTACCGATTGTGTCAGGTGTCCGACGGCGTTGGCGGCCTTTCCATAGGCTGCCTTCGACTGAGCCTTCTGGTGGGCTTTTGAGCCAGGTGCGGTCCCCGAGCCGTCGCCGGACGCCGACCCCTGGCCTGTTCCGGAGGGATCTTCTCGGAGCGCGAGTTCGCGAGGGTCTTCAAGCTGGATAGCGGTGACCTCGTGGGCCGTGAGCTCCTGCCGGAACTCTTCGAGGGATTTGGTGGCCGGATCGAGTGTGACAAAGAGATAGGCAAATTCACGAAGATCCTTGGAGGACGTCGAAGCGGTAAAGGTCAACCCGCCGATTTTCCACTTGGCCATCGTATCGATGATGCTTGAGGCCACGAGCATCTGCTGCGCGCTGATTTTGAGGTGACGCTCTCCGAGAAAGAGAAAGTCATTCTGAATCCGGAGCGTGACGGGCTGATCATTGGCCAGCGTTTGAATCAGCGTCAGCATGGTTTCGACCGGCTTATCCAGGGCGGCGTTCGTCCTACCATGAATGCGCGATGTCTTGATGAGCGTATTCAGCTGCGTGATCAGCTGGAATCCCAGCATCGCCAGCTGTTGATCGAGAATATCGCCGGCTTCGGATCCTCGTCCGATCTTCTCGGACAGGGATTTTTCGTGTGTGAGGAGGGGTTCGTTCTGGTCGTTGCTCGATTTCGGCTTTGGCTGTGCCGTTTTCGGTGCCGTCATGAGGACTCTCCGTTCGTCCCCTGTGGGGGGGGGCGTTTCTCTCGCTGGTGCTTGTGAGTTTGCATCAGCGCGACATTACAGGCTTGGCGGACGGCAGAGCCTCCTTTTCGTGACCCCAGCGTCAATGCTGCGACGGCAGCGGGAGTGGCAAGCTTGCCGAGTGTTTCTGCTGCAAGCACAGCGAGCTCTTCCTTTTTTCTTCGGTTCGTCCAAGCCCAGGCTGTCATGAGGCCTTGCCAGTAGGGAACGGCTTCATCTCCGCACGTGGCCCGTATGGCCTGAAACACGCCTCGGCGTTCGCTGATCGGTCGATCCATGAAGCTGTCCTCAGCAAGAAAGGGAGCCCACTGTTCAAAGGGAATCGTATAGTGACCCGACACGAGGAGCTTGAGCACGGCAAAGCGAACGCTTTCATCTTCGTCGTCGGTAAGCGGGATAAGCTTTGTTCCGCTGCCGTTCGGGCGAAAGAGGCCGATCGCACGGACCACTTCACGTCGGACTTGCGCGTCCGGATAGCGAATCAGTTTTTCAATCGGATCAAGAAATTTCGGGTTGTTCCATTTCAGGAGGATCGAGAGGAGGTTGCGGACATAGATCGGACGGCGGTCCGACAACCCTCTCACCAGAGGATCTGGATGGTCCTTGGCCAGGACGGTGAGGGCTTCGACGACCATGGCCTGATGTGCCGGGGATACAAGGTTGGCCAGGAGCGAGCAGAGCGCAGGCACCGCATCCGGTTTCATCAGCAGGAAGATAGTCGACAGCCCTTCTATTTCGACATCCGGGCCTCGATTCAGGTAGCTCTCGATGGCTTTGACGCGTTCAGCCCGACCCAGTCCATTGAGAACCGACGCCAGGTGTTGTTTATGTTCTTCACTAAGATCTGGGCGGACGGCGTCTGTTTCGAGCAGCAGACTCAATATGTTCTCCAATGTCGTCCACTTCCCTTCTCGGAGGAGTGCTTCGACAACATTGCCCCACAGCCCAAATAGTTTCGTCAGTAAGATTGGAGAGGATTCAGAGGCCAGAATCGCGGTCAACGCATCCAGGATATACGAGAGTGCATCTTGGTTGCTTTCCGCTTCGATCTCTTTCGCGAGTGCGGCGAGTTCTTCTTCGGTGATTTCGTACCCGACGAGTCCTGATTGAAAGCGATTGCGTGGTGTGCTGGCATTCTTCGTACCGTCGCCTTGCGGACCGGTGGTTGCGGATCCCGATCCCGTGCCATCCCCCGTTCCTTGGCCCCCGTGGCGACCCCGACTCCGTTCACGATCCAGGAGTTCTCGGAGGGTTGAATCGGACAAACTCATTCCGCCATCCAGGCGAAAGAACCCCTCATTCCCTACGGAGGCTTTTGCGACTTCTTCGGCCGTGACGATCGAGATGCTCGAAAGGTTCTTTCCCCAGATGCGCGTGACGATGTCATCATCGTCCTTGGTCGGATCAAGCCCACCCCACAGAGAGTCCAGAAAGAATCCCAGATCTTCTTCGGTCAGGCCCTGGTGGAGCGCCAATTCACGAATTCCATCAGAGTACAACTTAAACGCAATGCTTTCACCCCCGCCATCCTGCTCCGCTTGATAGACGACATACTCTTTGCATAGGAGTGCCGTCCGTTGGACCAGGAAAGTGAGTTTGGAATAGGCGGTCAGATGGGTGGTGAGCTCCTCGAATAACTGATGCGAGAATTTCTGGGCGACGGGATTCGCGGAGCCGTACGTGCGATTCGACTTTGCCGTTTTATCTAACAGCTTCAGGACGCGTTTGACGGAGACGATTTCCGGGTCCTCGGCAGCCCGTGCAGCGACCGCGGCGGCAAGCATCTCCTGCGTTGATTTCAACTCCGTGGGCATACGTAAGACCTACCGGCAGATCCACTATTCGTCAAGAAAATCACCATTCTTTACCGGCTTGTGTGAGACCGGAGGCACCGGTAGAATCACGTTGCGATATGCGCCCATCACACTTAGTGATTTGTTTTGGGGACAGTCTGACGGCCGGATTCCAGTCTCCGACGAGAGAGAATCCGAGCGGACGAGACACTCCATATGGGCAGTTCCTCCAATCCTATCTGGATGGTGGCGTAGAGGTGCGTGTCAGTGGGGTTTGTGGTGAACTAACGAGAGAAATGCTGACGCGATTTCAGCGAGACGTACTCGATCAGCAGCCGAACTACGTGCCCATACTCGGCGGCACGAACGATCTGGGATGGAATGCGTCACCGCAAGACATTATCGGTAATCTCATTACGATGTACGACCAGGTGTTGGGAATGGGACGTGTGCCGATTCCCGTCACGGTTCCTTCCATTCGCGTGGACGACACGGCTGGGAGTCGAGAGGGACAAGAGTGGGTCGCCGAGCATGTGGCTTGTCGAAGGCAGTTGAACAAGCTGATCCAAGAGTATGCGGATTCGAAACAACTGGCCTATGCCGATCTGTTTACTGCCACGGTGGATACTCAGAGCGGGCAACTAGCAGAGATGTATTCGAACGATGGGATTCACCTGACCACAGCCGGGTACCGGTTATTTGCCGAGCGAGTTGCCTTCATTCTGAAACCACTCTTAGCGCAAAACACGTGATCATGAATTCAACGCTCCAAGCCGTTACTGATCGAGAATTCGATCGGGTAGTCGAGACTAGCACTGTTCCGGTGCTGGTCGAATTCTGGAAGCCTGGCTGCGGTCATTGCCGTGCCCTGATGATAGAACTAGAACAACTTCAAAAGGAGATGGGCTCGAACCTCCACATTCTCACGATGAACGTCGATGAACAGTTTCAAATTCCTGCTGAGTTGGAGATTTCGTCGCTTCCCGCGCTGGCGCTGTATCGCAACGGCGAGTTTGTGAAGTTTATTGGAGGGATGGGAAAGAAGGACGAGATTGTGAAACAGATTCAGCTCGCATTGCAGGATTGACGCGCTTTGTCTATGCGATGCTTACAGCACCCGCCAGGTGCGGCCATTGATCTACAAGACAATAAATATGGTCGCTTAGTTTAGAGCCAACAGCCAGAATGGTCACCATGCACAGAACAAGATGTACCCCCCCCCACTCATTTCAGTTGCTCTGCAGCAACTCAGAGCGAACTGCGTGCCACCCCTGGACTAGCAGTGTGTTGACAAACCTTCTCCCCAACGTCTTGCCGGTGTGATAGGAAGAGGCCTCATCAGGAGGACTTCACCAATGATGGGGGCATGTGATCCGCAACCGGCCCTCTTCTACCAGATTAATCTGGAGCAGTTTGTCACCGCTGATCACCCGATGCGGAAGATTCGGCCGTTGATCGA
>DCZN01000099.1 GCA_002331625.1 Nitrospira sp. UBA2083
GCCTGCTTCGGGCTCTCTATTTCCGTATCGTTCGGTGAGCTCCTACCTTCTCCCTGGGGACTTTCTGCCTATTTTCAGGGTCTCTCCGATACGTCTCTATTCTGAGCTTCTGGCATGTTGTCTACCAAGGGTAACGCATCCGTTATCTATGCAACCAAGAAGGAAGCATCCTGATGCCATGGTGGGTGCCGTTGCGCACGCTCCAAGAGGACAAGTGTTTGGAAGGAGAACAGGGGAAGCGGTTCCGCAGGTTCGTTGAGAAATTTGGATCATAGGAGGACAGAGTTGCAATCTTCGAAGAGGAAAGGAACGCAGTATATGGATCAAGGAACCAGACACACGTTGACGGTCACCTCTCGTGAGAACGCTGGGGTCACCTTCGTCAAGATGCAGGGCAGCCTCTCCGCCACGACGGCCGAGCAAGGGAACCGGGAAATAAAAAATGTTGTGGATTCCGGTGCAAAAAAGGTCGTGATCAACCTGGCNNGCTGATGTGGACTATATCAGCAGCGGCGGCATCAGGGTGCTGATTCTGGCCAGCAAGCAGCTTCACAACGTTCAAGGAGAAATGAAGATTGCCGCTGCAAAGGGAATGGTCAAAGAGGCGCTTGAGGCCAGCGGGTTCAATCTGCTGAAACGCGTGTATGGAGAAAGTATTCAGTTGTGCAACACGGAAGAAGAGGCTGTGGCTACCTTTAAGCGCTAGACCATCATTCAAACGGATCAGGTGAGTATCCGGCATAATGGCACTTTGCGTTCGAACTCCCGCGCAGTGGTTGTCGCAGTTGTGGGCGAGTGTTCTGGTAACCGAGCAACGTTATCGGAAAGTTTTGGAGTCTCAGCCTCATCGTTGCTGCACTTGTGTTGCACTGTGCTCTTTATGTTCTCTCGAGATGCCGATATTGGGTTGGCCAGAAGATGAGACAGGGAACAGGGTTTTCCTAACCTGAGCAATTCACGAGTTCCAGCATAAAAATCCGTCGAAACTCGCCACTGGTGTATGCGCCATGTGAGCGAGGCGTGTCCTTTCGCCGATTCATCTGATTCCTGATTGTTTTTAAGAGACTCAATGGCCCTCACTCGGGGATCTCCTCCCATTCTTTCAGGAGTTCTCCGATAGATCGACGCCAATGGTTGTGAGATGGTGCGCGCCACAACATGGGCGGAATGATTCGCACAGCATCCGGGAGGAACAGATCTACAGGAGCTATCTCTCCGGCTGCTGACTCATTCGAGACGAACAAGAGCATCAACGTGGCAGGTGGAAGCCTATGACGGACAAAAAGGTACCACCTCATCAGGGACGAGAGATCGATGCTTAGGAGCCTGTCTCATGAGCGTAGTCTGCCCAATCCATATCACCGCGTAGCTTGCTGCGGCGAGCAGCGCCAATACCGCGATCAGCAATTGCGCTCGCGGTTAAAACACAGTTGTCACATAACAGCAACAAGGAGGTTTTCACTTTGCAACCAGCAACACAGAAAGTCACCAGAGAACCAGGAATTGACGAGGCAGACCTCGACACTATGACGGCCAGCAAGGAAACCATGGAGGACTATACGCTGCGGTTCGCGCCGCGTAGCTACCGCAAGTGGTCGACAGGGGTCGTCGGTATCTCGGCGCTCGGCGGCATCGCCTACCTCGCCGACTTCGCCATCGGGGCCAACGTCGGCATCTCCTACGGCACGACGAACGCGCTGTGGGGCATTCTCATCTTTGCGATTGTCATCCTCGCCACCGGCTTTCCCGTCGCCTACTACTCAGCGCGGTACAACATCGACCTCGATCTCGTCACGCGCGGCAGTGGGTTCGGCTACTACGGCTCGGTCGTCACCAATGTTATCTTCGCGACATTCACCTTCATCTTCTTCGCGCTCGAGGGCTCCATCATGGCTCAAGGACTTCAGCTCGGGCTCGGCATCCCGCTCTGGCTGGGGTACGCAGTGTCGACGCTCATTATCTTCCCACTGGTGATCTACGGCATGAAAGTGCTGTCGACACTGCAGGTCTGGACGACTCCTCTGTGGCTCATTCTGATGGTTGCGCCGTTTGGCTATCTGGTCGTCAGCCACCCGGAGTCGATCGGCCAATTCTTTGCCTACGCCGGTGAGAGCGGCAAGGCTGGGTTCGACCTCGGCTCGACCTTGTTGGCTGCAGGCGTCTGCTTGTCGCTGATCGCACAGATTGCCGAACAAAACGATTACCTGCGCTTCATGCCGCCGATGACTCCGGAGAACAAGCGCAACTGGTGGACCTGGTTGATCCTGGCGGGGCCCGGCTGGGTGTTCTTCGGCGCAATCAAACAGGTTGTCGGGCTGTTTCTGGCTGTGTATCTGATCACCAATGTCGCGGGCAGTGCCGGCATCGCCAATCAGCCGGTTCACCAGTTCCTGGAAATCTACCAAAACTTCCTGCCGGGCTGGCTCGCGATGACGCTGGCGGTCGTGCTCGTGGTGATCAGCCAGATCAAGATCAACGTGACCAATGCGTATTCAGGCTCGCTGGCATGGACGAATGCGTTCACCCGCGTGACCAAGCACTATCCGGGCCGCATCGTGTTTCTCGCCGTGAACCTGTTGATCGCGCTGATCCTGATGGAAGCAAACATGTTCGACTTCCTGAACACCATCCTCGGGTTCTACGCCAACTGCGGCATGGCCTGGGTCGTGGTGGTGGCCTCGGACATCGTTTTCAATAAATACCTGCTGAAGCTTTCACCAAAAACGCCTGAGTTCCGTCGCGGGATGCTGTATGACTTCAATCCCGTGGGTTTCGGGTCGATGTTGATCGCTGCAGGCTTGTCCGTCGTCGCATTCTTCGGCGGGCTTGGCGAAACGTTGCGTCCATACTCGCCGTTGGTCGCAATTGGGCTCGCATTGGTGCTGCCGCCCATTATCGCGATTGCGACGAGGGGCGAGTACTACCTGCGACGCACCGATGACGGCATCGCCCTGCCCATGTACGATATGTATGGCAACCCGTCCGGAGAACACCTGAAATGTCATGTGTGCCATCACGATTACGAGCGTCCGGACATGATCAAGGCCGCCGTTCACGCGGGCTACATCTGCTCGCTCTGCCTGTCCACGGACAAGACCGGCGAGCATGTCCTGCCCGCCCAGACCTCGCTGGCGTTGGCGGGAACGATCGCCTCGCAAGGCGCGTATGTCGCGGTGGATCGGGAGAATGCCTCAGGCGCATAGCACAAGGAGGATATGCTGTGAAGGCCTTAATCTAGGAAGGACCAATAGTTAGTCCATGTATCAGCAAGAGCGACGCCGCAAGCACAGTGTCTTGTGGCGTCGCTTCCTCATTTTTAACCCTGGATCTATATCCAGAGACTGATCATCAAGTTTTTACTCTGGAAATAGTTTATTCTATCGGAGAGAAGGTTACTCAACGGACTCGATGGGGGACCACCCGGAGTGTCAAGGGATCGCCACCCACACACGGGACCTTGCTGTCGATGCCTGCGAATGAAGCTTGTCTCCGACAAGCGTTTTCCGGTGGGCGCTTCAGGCTATCTGATGAAAGGGGCGGAGCTGGCCGAGCTGGAGTTGGCCCTCAAGACCGTCGCCAGGGGTGAGCGGTATCTGACTCCGGCCGTTGTGAAGTATGCCATCGATGCCTACCGCGAAAAGGCTGAAGGGCCGGTCGGCCCGCTGGCGAAACTCAGCATGCGCCAGCGTGAAATCCTGCAGCTGGTCGCTGAAGGGCATACCACGAAAGACATTGCCCAACGCCTGAACGTGAGTGTCAAAACCGTCGAAACCCACCGCGCGCAATTGATGGAGCACTCGACATTCACGATGTGCCCGGGCTCGTCCCTTTCGCGATCCGTGTTGGGTTGATTCAACCCTATTCCTAGTTCTTCGCCGATCCATCGCATTTCTCTGTTCTTTCAATACACTCGACGATACCCCTCGGGGATCTCCCCTCATTCTTTCAGGATTTTCCTGATAGGTCTCCGTCGATTTTTGTGAGATACCGGATGCCGTAACCTGGGCAGAATGATTCGCGCGGCATTCAATTAAAGGAACAGCCCAAGCGAGGAGGGAGATGAACCTGACTATAGTCATCTACCTCTGTGTGCTGTGCGATCGTTGAGTTAAAGCAAGAGTTCTATCGTAACGAATGTTCTAGGTAGTGCAGCAGCCAATGCGCAGGGAGCAAC